>NZ_NESK01000018.1 GCF_003063415.1 Limnohabitans sp. 2KL-17 | reverse complement strand
GAAGGCACTGATCGCATCCAAGGCACCACATGCGAACGACTTCACCAACCAGCGGGTGCGCAAGGGAGGTGAGGTTGACCCGGCCCTGCGCTCGAAGAATCGCAACAAGTCCAAGGTACGCGCCCGGGTGGAGCACGTCTTCGCAGTGGTCAAGCGGCTGTGGGGCTTCACCAAGGTGCGCTATCGCGGCCTGGCCAAGAACGCCACGCGCTCGTTCGTGGCCTTGGGTCTGGCCAACATCTACTTAGCGCGTGGACGCCGCATGGCATGAGTGCGTCTTCAGAGCGCGCAATGCGCGTGTCTGGCGTGAAAAGGCCAGAAATACGGGCCGAAATTGGGCCGCTTCGCCCATCACATCTCGCATCATGCAATCAACTAGCAACATATCGCTGAATTCGTTGGCTTGTTCAGCGTAGCCTTAACGCGTCCACCGTGCGCCGGGTTGGCGCAGGGGTGCCCTGATGGGTGAGGGCTGTTGAAGAAGTATTCGAAATCATTTGAAATTTTCCATTTGCGTGAGCGATTGCAGGCATCCCAAGCGTTCAGCGTGGAATTCGCACTTGATGCTCGTCAAAATTTCCGTTCTCAGCCTGGGTATGGCAAGCCTCGCATTGCGCAGCGCTCTTGACACTGACTCGCTTCCAGACCGCTGAGTCCACTTCCCTGTGCTTGCGGGCAAACCAGGCCGACCGGGTGATGCGGTCTTGTGGGGGCTCTTCGCGCACACGCTTGTAAGTCCCCGCGTTGGCCTTGAGCCAAACAGACACTTGCTGGACCTGCTCCGGCGCCATCGATGCATCACTGCCGTAATGCTTATCCAAGCCCAGCATGATGCGTTGCCATGAAGCCGCCGGCAACATGCCTGGCGGATAAGCCATGTGACACGCCGCGCACTCTTGTTTGTACACAGGTGGCACCTGCGCGGGCATGAGCCGCCCATCGGCCCAGACGGGCAATGCAAAGAAATACACAAGTGCAGTCCAGGCTGAAAGTTTTAAAAAGACTGAATGCATCATTTCAAGCCCATCAGATAAGCCAGTACATCGACCTTTTCAATGGCAGTGCACTCCCGCGACAACACATCTTTGCAGTTGCGCTTGAACCATTTTTCGACCTTGGCGCTGTCGGTCAAGCGCTCGGCATTGAAGGCTGGGGCCATGGCTGCGATCTTCTTGCCCGTTGATGCGTGTTTGCTGTCACGGGTGGGGGGGTCGCCATGGCACGATGCACATGACCATTCCCCACCAAGGCGTTGTGTGAAAAAAGCCTGTCCACGCGCGGCATTGCCCGGCTGCCCTGCCGCTTGCTGCCATCGCTGTAATTCGGCTTGGGGGGAACTGGCCAAGGCCTGGGGCCCGAACGCCATACCCAACAGCAGCAATGTGGCAACAGCGATTCGCTCAGTAAGCACGGTGGCCACCCGCCGATTTGACCTCCATTTTGAGCGCCACAAAATCAGCGCCACTCATGTAACCCTTGACTTCAAAAAAACGCCCATTGGCCAGCTGGCCGTGCTCCTGATCAATGCGTGTTTGGCTACCCAGAACGGCGTTGTAGACCGTATTGCCCGAGGCCAGGGAGAAACCAGAAGCGGACCAGTTGCTGACCATGCCATACACCTCGAATCGAGTCCCTTGACCGGCAACAGTGCTGGTTTTGCTGTCCACCTTGCTGGCCAGCAGAACACCGCCAGTCATGACACCCTTGATCTCCACGTAGGCACCATTGGTCAAAGTGACCAACGAACCCCGCTCAAAATAGGCTTGACTGACATCCACTGTAGTGCCTTGCACCGTCATGGTGTTGCCCTGCAAATTGCTCACGGAGCCGAACAACTCGTTGCTGTAATGGCTTGTGCTGCCCCCGGCGGTGATCGAACGGTACGACTCCTGACCCTCTTGCTCCGAGCGCGTCACAGACAACACACCATTGGTGAGAGCGCCGCGGACTTCATAAAATTTCCCAGGCGTCCAAGACGCTCCATTCGAAAGCACAGGAACGCCACCAATGGCCCATTGCGTACCGTCTGTAGTGGCCACCCCTTTGATCTTGGTCTGACCGGATGCGCCACCAGCCCAATTCAACACTTGCGTGGCATCCAGCACCTGGATTTTGGTGGCTATCAGGCTGCTGCCAGAGCGTTGACTGTCATCCAAGGCCAACACACGCACAGCATGCAAACCTGTCAAATCAGCGCCAGCAGGCTCAAGGGTGCAACTGACCACAGGACAAACAGAGAAACTGGAAGGTCCTGTACTGAGACTCAAAGTGATACCTGAGACAGCACTGACAGGCGCGCTCGATTGGCCACGCCATGCGGCATCGAAGCTGAAATTGGTCGCACTGACACTCACCACACGGGTTGCCAAAAAGCTGTTGTCAGCTTGCATGACGCCGTAGACATTGACATAGCTTCCTGCCTGTGGCGTAAACGATTGCCCTGTCGCATCGGCATAAAGGGTGCTGGCATTCAATGTGACCGTTTGTCCACCAATGGTCATGGCTTGGCCTGAGACAAAGGCACTGACCGTTCCGCGCACCCCACCCAGCAGGCGAATCTTGCTGGCACTTCCCAGGCTTTGGGCTTCATCTGCACTGCCGTGCAAAGCCACGGTCATACCCAAAGCAAGGGGACTGGAGTACTCGACCAATCCATACAGCTCGTCACTGTCCATGACAGTGGCCGACGTGGTCTCAAAACGAACACCATTGACAACGATGGAGCCCAGGCCAGTGATCGTGCCCAGATAACTGGTTTGGACGCCAGCGTAAGTAGCCACCCCACCCGGGTTGTCGCTGCTGCTGAGATTTGAAGGATTTTCGGAGGACCCACTTCCTCCACCACAAGCTTGCAGAATCGACAATCCAGCCAGCACAGCGGCATGAGCGACAATTTTTTGGTATTTGACAGGGTTCTTCACAGGATCAACCTTTCATGGATAAATGAAGGTTAAAGACCCGAGATGAAATCCGGCTTAAGGCCAGTCAGTCAAAAGGTGACGCCAGATCCGAAAAACTCCAATGACACTGCAACAGTTCGGGGATGGGTCAATCCGACAACAGTTCAATGCGTGCTGCAGGCAAAACCAGCATGAATGTAGAGCCTTGGCCTACTTGGCTTTGGATGCGTAGCTCACCGCCGTGGCGTTGCACCACATGCTTGGCAATGGCCAAGCCCAAGCCAGTGCCACCCGTTTCCCGCGATCGGCTGCGATCCACGCGGTAAAACCTTTCCGATAAACGCGGCAGATGCTCAGGCGCAATACCTGGGCCTGTGTCACTCACTGAGAAAATTGCGCCTTCGGCGGTGCGAGACCAGCCAACACGAATCAAACCCCCTGGCGGTGTGTAACGAACGGCATTGCTGACCAGATTGGTAATGGCGCTTAGCAATTCTGAGCGCACACCCAACAAAGTCCAATGCGGCACGGGTTCAAATACCAAATCATGCAGCAATCCCCCCTGTTCGCCTTCGAGCCCCGAAAGCACCGAAGACAGCGCCTGCGCATCTGCAGCCACACTGCTCATCAGGTCCGGCAGGTTCACTTTTTCATGTAAACCAGGAGGCAGACTGCCTTCCAGCTGGGACAAGGTCAATAAGTCAGCCACCAAACTTTGCATGCGGTCTGCCTGAACTGCCATCAAATGCAGATACCGCTGCTGCTCTTCAGGTGGCAAAGGGATCGATTGCATTGTTTCAACAAACCCAGCAAGCACGGTCAGCGGCGTTCGAATTTCATGAGACACGTTGGCCACAAAATCTCGGCGCATTGCATCGGCCAAAGTGACCGATGTGATGTCTCGTGTGAGCAACAACTGTTGTCCTTCTCCATACATATGGAGTTGCACCGACAACTTGGGGGTTTGTGTCAATGAACTGGCACGGCCGTCAATCACCGCTTCTGCAGTGTGATCATTTGCAGCAATGTATTTGGCAAAAACAGGGTCGCGAACCAAATGAACAATGTGTTGTTTCAAATCCCGGCTGACATCCATGCCCAAGTGACTGGATGCCGTGGAGTTACACCATTCAATGCGACCTTGTGCGTCCAACAAAGTCACGCCGTTGGGAGAGGCTTGGATGGCTTGCAAAAAATACTGCAAACGCTGCTCGGCCATGTTGGTTTGCGTTTCCCTATGGCGCAGCAAGCGCTGAACCCGCTGAGCAATCTCTGCCCAAACACCCCTCCAAGGCACAGGACTGTGCAAGTCAGATTGCGACAACCACTGTTCAATGCGGTGTGTTTTCCAAATCAGGACAATGGCGTAGACAAACACCGCAATCAGGGCAGCGAATACCGCCTGGGTCAAGCCAGCCCACCACCAAACCGGCAAAGCCACGACCACCCCGGCAAAAACAAGTTCAAGTATCGGAACCAACATTCAAAAACCCTTAATTGGAGGGCGTTCCGGTCATGCGGTAACCTGCACCTCGAACGGTTTCGATCATAGTGCCAGCACCACCCAGAGACTCGCGCAGGCGTTTGACATGCACATCCACGGTACGCTCTTCAATGTAAACGTGGTCACCCCAAATTTTGTCAAGCAACATGCCGCGCGTGTGAACACGTTCGGGATGTCTCATTAAATACTGCAACAGCTTGAATTCAGTAGGACCCACTTTGATCGGCTTGTCTTGCCAACTGACACGGTAGGTATCAGCGTCTAACTGCAGTTCTCCAATCTTAACGGCCCCACCCACAGACTCAGGAACCCTTCGTCGCAGCACAGCCCGTATTCGGGCCAGCAATTCGCGCGGCGAGAAGGGTTTGACAATGTAATCGTCGGCTCCGGCATCCAAGCCAGCGACCCGATCCGCCTCATCGCCACGTGCAGTGAGCATCAAGATAGGTACGGCCTTGGTCCGTGCCGAATTTCTCCAGCGCCGCGCCAATTTCAAGCCACTTTCACCGGGCAGCATCCAGTCGAGCAAAATCACATCGGGCAATATTTCATCCAACTCACGTTGAGCAGACTCAGAGTCCATGGCCCAGACTGGTTGAAATCCGTTGTGCCGCAAATTGACCGAAATCAGTTCGGCGATAGGCGCCTCGTCCTCAACGATCAAAATTCTCGGCAAACTTTTCATCTCACCGCTTTTTCAATTTCAGTCAGCGCTGTGTGGCGGACATCAGAACCTTTGACGACATAAATCACAAATTCGGCGATGTTCTTGGCATGGTCACCGATGCGCTCAATCGCCTTGGCCACAAACAGCAAATCCAGACTGGCCGAGATGGTACGGGGGTCTTCCATCATGTAAGTGATCAACTTGCGGACAAAACCATTGAATTCAGCGTCGATCAGATCGTCTTCCTTCAAAATCACCAAGGCCGTGTTCACATCGAGCCGCGCAAATGCGTCCAATGCCTTGCGCAGTAACCCCGAGGCCAGGTCTGAAGCGATCCGTAATTCCGAAGAAGGAAGGTTGCGAGGGCTGCCTTGCTCCAGAATTTTTTTAACCATTCGGGCAATCCGATCGGCTTCATCACCAGCGCGCTCGAGGTTGCCGGTGATCTTGGAGATCGCCATCAGCAAGCGCAAGTCACGCGCAGTCGGCTGTCGACGGGCAATGATGGTGGCCAACTCGGCGTCAATCTCAACTTCCAAGGTGTTGACTTGCTTTTCGGTGGCAATGACCTGGTCAGCAACTTCCGAACTGAATTGGGCCAAAGCGTAGACGGCGTGGCGTGTTTGAGACTCCACCAAACCACCCAGTTCCAAAACACGGGATGACACGTTGGTTAGGTCGGCGTCGAATTGACTTGAAATATGTTTTTCCATGGTTCTTCTCCTGATCAGCCAAAACGGCCGGTGATGTAATCTTCGGTTTCCTGACGGGCAGGCTTCATGAAAATCTGCTCGGTCTGACCAAATTCGACCAGTTCGCCCAGATACATGTAGGCAGTGAAGTCCGACACTCGCGCAGCCTGCTGCATGTTGTGCGTCACGATGGCCACGGTGTATTCTTTTTTCAACTCGCTCACCAACTCTTCCACCTTGGCGGTCGAGATAGGGTCAAGTGCCGAGGTGGGTTCGTCCAGCAAGATGACTTTGGGCTTGACAGCTACGGTGCGTGCAATGCACAAACGCTGCTGCTGGCCACCCGAAAGTGACAAGCCGCTTTGGCCGAGTTTGTCTTTGACTTCGTTCCATATGGCTGCCTTGGTCAAGGCCGACTCTACGCGATCGTCCATGTCGGCACGGCTGAGGTTTTCGTACAAGCGCACCCCAAAAGCGATGTTGTCGTAGATCGACATCGGGAAAGGTGTGGGCTTTTGGAACACCATGCCAATTTGAGCACGCAGCAAGTTCAGGTCCTGGCCTTTGGCCAGAATGTTTTGACCATAAAACTTGATCTCACCTTCAGCGCGTTGACCCGGGTACAGGCTGTACATGCGGTTGAGCGTGCGCAGCAAGGTGGACTTGCCGCAACCGGAAGGGCCAATAAAAGCCGTCACGCGATGCTCAGCGATGTCGAGGTTGACATTTTTCAGGCCTTTGAACTTGCCGTAATAAAAGTCAAGGTTGCGCACTTCCAGTGCGTTTCGGGTCGGTGTCTTGTCAGGCATGTGGATTCCTGTGAATGCAAATTGAAAAATCGGGAGGCTTGGGGTCAGACGGCATCAAACCGACTGCTTGTCCCTGAAAAATACACGGGCCAAAATATTGAGCACCAAAACAGCCAAGGTGACCAACAAGGCACCCGCCCAAGCCAGACGAATCCAGTTCTCATACGGGCTCATGGCGAATTGGAAAATCACCACAGGCAAGTTGGCCATTGGCTTGGACATGTCGGCATTGAAGAACTGGTTATTCAGCGCCGTGAAAAGCAATGGCGCGGTCTCTCCGCTGATGCGGGCAACAGCCAATAACAAACCGGTGATCACCCCACTTTTGGCCGCACGCAGCGTGACCGACAGCGACACCTTCCAACGCGGTGCGCCCAGTGCAAAGGCAGCTTCACGCAAACTACCAGGCACCAATCGGAGCATGTTTTCAGTCGTTCGCATGATCACAGGCACAGCAATCAAGGCCAGTGCCAGACTGCCCGCGTAGCCAGAAAAAGTGCCCAAGGTGGCCACGGCAATGGCATACACAAACAAGCCGATCACGATCGACGGTGCCGACAGCATGATGTCGGTCACAAAACGTGTGAGTTCGGCCGTTTTGCTTTGATCACCGTACTCAGTCAGGTAAATACCCGCCAAAATACCCACAGGTGTGGCCACCAATACAGTGAGCCCCACCATCATCAAACTGCCCACAATGGCGTTGCGCAGCCCGCCACCTTCTGTTCCAGGTGCGGGCGTGTCTTGTGTCAGCAAGTTCCAATCCAGCGCGGCAAAACCGTTAGAAAACAACACCACCAAGATCCACAACAACACCGCCAAGCCCATGCCCATGGCCAGCATGGAAGTGACCATGCCCCAAGCATTGGCCAAACGGCGACGGCGGTACAAAGCTTCATTCATGTTCATCGCCATGTCAGAACCCCTTGGCTTTTTCAGCCCGGTTGATCATGATTTTGGCGAAGGCCAAGACCACGAAAGTGATCACGAACAACAAAAAGCCGAGCGCGAAAAGTGAGGAAATATGGAAGTCATCGGCCTCACCAAACTCATTGGCGAGTGTGGAGGCAATCGATGTACCCGGCGAGAAAAGCGAAGTGGGCATGCGGTTGGCATTGCCAATCACAAAGGTCACCGCCATGGTCTCACCCAGTGCCCGGCCCAAACCCAGCATGATGCCGCCGATAACGCCTTTTTGGGTGTAAGGCAACACAATCTTGCGCACCACTTCCCAGGTCGTGCAACCCAGGCCATAAGCCGATTCACGCAAGATGGGGGGGGTAATTTCGAACACGTCACGCATCACAGCGGCCACAAACGGCAAGACCATAAAGGCCAACACGATACCGGCGGCCAAAATGCCCATGCCGTTGGGTGCTCCACCAAACAAAAACCCGATCAGCGGCATACCGCCAAGCACATCGCGCAGCGGTACCTGGATGTAATCGGCAAAAATGGGGGCAAACACGAACAAGCCAAACATGCCATAAATGATCGATGGCACCGCTGCCAGTAACTCGATGGCAGTGCCTAAGGGTCGGCGCAACCAGACGGGGCAGGTTTCAGTCAAAAACACGGCAATGCCAAAGGCGAGGGGCACCGCCACCAACATGGCAATGCCCGCGCTGGCCAGCGTGCCAACAATCGCAATCGCTGCACCAAACTCTTCGTTGATGATGTCCCATTCCACATACCAAATGAAGCGCGCGCCAAACTTGGCAAAGGTAGGCCAGGCATTGATGAACAAGGACACGATGATCCCAGCCAAAGCCACCAGAACCAATAGTGAAAACAGCTGTGTCAGGCGGTGAAACAACAGGTCTTGCAAACGCTGCCGCTTGACCACGCTCAGCATGTGGCTGGTGCTGTCCGCACTGGAGGGAGGGGATTGCATGTCTTGACCGATCAAACAAAGAGCATCCAATTAAACAAGAAATCCGTCGGTCGTTGGATGACAACCGACGGATGGCAGACCGAAGCCTGAATTACTTCTGGATTTTTGACCAGACTTTGGAACGGATCTGATCGGTCAAGCTGTCTGGCAAAGGCACGTAATCCAGGTCGGCTGCCATTTTCTTGCCATTTTTGAAGGACCAGTCAAAGAACTTGAGGGCTTCAGCAGAAGCAGCTTTATCGGCTGGGTTTGTGTACATCAAGATGAAAGAAGCCGTGCTGACGGGCCAGCTGTTGGCGCCTTTGGCATTGACCATGGACACGCCCATGCCCGGCACGCTGAACCAGTCGGCACTGGCTGCGGCCGCCGCAAAGGTGGCGTCATCAGGGCTGACGTACTTGCCGTCGGCGTTCTGGATTTGCATGAAGTTCATCTTGTTCTTTTTCACGTAGGCGTATTCCACATAGCCCAAAGAACCTTTGATGCGGTTCACGTTGGCTGCAACACCTTCGTTGCCCTTGCCACCCACCGATGTAGAAGCTGGCCACTTGACCGCAGCGCCCTTGCCCACTGTGTCAGCCCACTCTTTGCTGACAGCGGTCAGGTAGTCGGTCCAGTTGAAGGTGGTGCCCGAACCGTCGGCGCGGTGCACCACGGTGATGATCTCGTTGGGCAAGTTTTTACCAGGGTTCAAAGCGGCAAACTTGGGGTCGTTCCACTTGCTGATTTTGCCCATGAACATCTCGGCCATGACGGTACCCGTCACGCGCAATTCGCCTGGCTTGAAACCATCCAGGTTAATCACGGGAACTGTGCCGCCGATGATGGCGGGGAACTGGACCATGGCGTCTTTGTCAAGGTCTTCACCTTTGACGGGGGCATCGGTCGCACCAAAAGTCACGGTCTTGGCGCGGATTTGCTTGATACCGCCTGAAGAACCGATGGACTGGTAGTTCATGCCGGTGCCGGTGGCGGCTTTGTAGCCCTCAGCCCACTTGGCATAAATAGGGAACGGGAAAGTCGCGCCTGCGCCGGTGATGTCAGCAGCAAAGCTGGCCGCTGCGACAGCGCTCAGGCCAATGGCAGCTGCTAAAGATTTCAATTTCAACATGTGAACTCCTGTTTAGGGGTATGGGTACGAAGTCGCCCGAGAGGTCTTTCGTGGGGACTGATTCGACTTTAATCAGCCATTGTGACAAAACGATGTCAAAAGAGCCAAATGCAGATTAAAAAAACACGCCCGAAGGCGTGTTCAGTGAGGCAGCGCACGCAGTCGCACCGATGCGTGCGCTTTTTGGGCTTACAAACCGATCAAACCGCCGTCTTTGCGGGTGATCACGATGGTGGCTGAACGTGGGCGACCGGCCACGCCGTAGCCTTGGTTGCCAGGCCACACACTCTGTGGGGCACCGCCTGAAGACTGGGGCTTGGACAATTCGCCAGGGTGCTGGATGTTGACAAACAAAGTTCGGCCATCAGGGGTTTCGGTGATGCCCGTCACCTCTGCGCCCTTTGGGGCCACCAGGAAGCGGCGCAGTTTGGCCTCTCCCAAAGCCGCACCCAAGAAGGTTTCTTGCGTGCCGGTTTGCTCGACACCGCCCACCACCATCTTGTTTTTAACGGTGACTTTGCCGCCGTCACCCACCTGGCCAGGAATGGCGGCCAGCATCATGCAGTTGGTTTCATCCGTGAAAGCGCCGTCGTCCGTCTGGATCCAGCAAATGCCAGTGGCCTTGCTGAACCACAGGCCATCGGGTGAAGAAAAGGCATTTTTGGCAGTCAAGCCCGACAAGTTGACATCGCCTGAGTCTTCTTCTGCGCCAAACACAAAGATGTCCCAGGCAAAGGATTTGGCTGAGGCTTGATGGCCTGACTCTTTGAAGCGGATGATGTGGCCGTTGGGGTTGCCCATGCTTTTCACGCCGTCCATGTCCATGTAAGCACGCGGGTTGGCTAGGTCGGTTTTGGCAGGCGTTCGATTGGCGGCGCTGTTGTTGGTCAATGCGAAATAGATCTCGCCGTTGCGGTGGTTGACAGCACCCCACTCCGGACGGTCCATTTTGGTGGCTCCCACAGCATCGGCCGCATAACGTGCATTGACCAACACATCACCTTGGTTGGCAAATTTGTAAGCACTGTGATTGGCAATGCGCGGGTCAGCCATCGTCAACTCCAACCACTCACCCTGGCCCGAAGCGTCAAAACGGGCAGCGTAAAGCTTGCCTTCACTCAGGTATTTGTCACCGGCCACCAAGCCGCCACCGACATCGCGTGGGTCCCACAGGGCGGTGGTCACAAACTTGTAGATGTACTCGTTGCGCGAATCGCAGCCTATGTAAAACGCCAAGGGTTCGCCAGCTTTTGGCACACCGCACACGGCCGCTTCGTGCGCAAAGCGGCCCATGGCCACGCGCTTGGCGGGTGTGGCGTTGGGGGCCAAGGGGTCAATCTCGACGTTGAACCCAAAAGTGTTGGCTTCGTTGCGGAAATCTTTTTCAGCAGTAGCGCCCACTGCCGCCAAATTCCAACGCGAAAAGCGGTCGTCTGTGCCCGACACGGTGTGCCAGCCTTGCCCTGCGGCCTTTGCCACGCCTGCCACCGGGGCCGCAGAGGCCACGCCATAACGCTTGAGCGAAGCCATTTCTTTGGCTGAGAAAGCCGAACCACCCGCTGTGGTTTGAAAGTAATAAGCCCAGTTTTCTTCACAGCCCAAATAAGTGCCCCAAGGCGTTTTGCCATGGCCGCAATTGTTCAGCGTGCCACGGGACATGGCCCCAGCCGTGTCCCAACGGGTGGTCATGAAGCCGCGAATTTGCGCGATGTGAGCGCGTGGACCGCTGATGCGCACTGGCGTTTGCGGCGTGATGCGGCGGTTCAGCGGTGAGTCTTGCTGAATGCGCCAACCTTGCGGGCTCTTGACAATTTCGACCACACTCACGCCATGCAGGTTGATCTCTTTGAGCACTTCCAGCTCAGGGCGGGCGCCCAAATCCCAGTCCCCAAACTGGGTGAATTTTTTGCCACTGACCTTGTTGGAAGTCTGGCCATTCGGGTGCAAGAAATGCGAGTCGGCCGAGCTTTCGTGGTTCACGCACAGCACGGCACGCGCAGTTTCCTTTTCGGAGTACCGGCCATTGGCATCGATGTAATAAATGTCCATGCCATCGTGGTGATCACCCACCCTGCGCGACCAATCGTCTGACTCCAGGCCTTTGTTGGAGTAAGCGGCCAAGGCTGAATCGAGCGCATCGCCCGTGGCGTGCAACACGCTGTACTGGTAGCCGGGTGGCAGCATCACGTTGTCCAGCAGGCTTTTCTCAACGGCAGCAAAACCCAAAGCAGATGGCGAAGCAGCCAGGCCCGCAGTCAAGGTGGCACATCCGGGCAGCATGGCCAAGCCCGCCAAACCCAAACCACCGCGCAACAGACCACGACGTGCCGGGTTTTGCAAGGATTGGGCCAAGACATCCTGGAAATGGGGGTTTCCAGAGGTGTTGAAGACGGGGTCGTGATCGTGGTGGGACATCAAAGAACTCCAAGTGGAAAAGTACCATTTCAGGTCTTGTCCGTGACATTTTGATGGCGCAATTTTAAAACTTTAAAGACATGCCAGCACCGGTGAGGCAACGGCGGGCTTGTCATTCAACCGTCACAAATTCATGGCACAGTCCAGACCATCACATTTCCAGAACCATTGAAAGACAAGCCATGAAAGTCGGTATCAACGGCATGGGCCGAATTGGCCGTTTGGCCTTGCGTGCGGCCATGGGCGCTGCTGAGCGCCAACAAGATGACCCGCGCGCAGGCAACCGCCTGGAAGTGGTACACCTGAACGAACTCAAGGGTGGCGCAGCGGCCACCGCGCATTTGTTGGCGTTTGACAGCGTTCAAGGCAAGTGGCGCGAACGCATCGAGGCCGAGGGTGACCGCCGAATCCAAATCGGGGAGCGCAGCTTGGGCTTTTCTCCGCACGCCAACCCAGCCGATATTCCTTGGGGCGACTTGGGCGTAGACCTGGTGCTGGAGTGCACCGGGAAGTTTTTGACCCCTGAAACGATTCAAGGCCACCTGGACCGGGGCGCCAAGCGTGTCATCGTGGCCGCTCCCGTGAAGGTCGGCGATGTGCTGAACATCGTGGTTGGCATCAACCACACGCAATACAACCCTGCCAAAGACCGCATCGTCACGGCTGCATCGTGCACTACCAACTGCCTGGCTCCGGTGGTCAAAGTCGTACACGAAGCCATTGGCATCCGACACGGCCAGATCACCACCATCCACGACCCAACCAACACCAACTTGGTGGTCGACGCGCCGCACAAAGACCTGCGCCGCGCCCGCAGCGCCATGGTCAGCTTGGCCCCCACCACCACCGGCAGCGCCACGGCTATTGCTTTGATTTACCCCGACCTCAAGGACAAGCTCAATGGCCACGCGGTGCGTGCCCCAGTGCTCAACGCCTCACTGACCGATTGCGTGTTCGAGATGAAACGCGAAATCAGCGCCGAAGAAGTCAACGCCTTGTTTGCTGCCGCAGCCCAAGGCCCGCTGGCCGGAATTCTGGGCTACGAAACGCGCCCTCTAGTCAGCGTGGACTACGCCCGCGACACACGCAGCGCCATTGTGGATGCGCTGTCGACCCTGGTGACCGATGGCACGATGCTGAAGATCTACGCTTGGTACGACAATGAAATGGGCTATGCCTGCCGCATGGTGGATCTGGCTTGCCACATGCACGAGGTGGGCATCTGAGATGAATGCTGCAGAACGCCATTACGGCATCGTTACTGCCGCCTATTGGGGCTTCACCCTGACCGATGGCGCTTTGCGCATGTTGGTGCTGCTGCACTTTTACAAGCTCGGCTATTCGCCCTTTACGCTGGCCTTTTTGTTCTTGCTCTACGAAGGCGCGGGCGTTCTGGCCAACCTGATCGGCGGCTGGCTGGCCACCCGCTTTGGCATTGCCCGCATGCTCACCGTGGGCCTGGTCACACAGATCATCGGCTTGGGATTGCTCTCGGCCCTGCAGCCCGATTGGACAGCCGCCATGTCGGTAGCTTGGGTGGTGTTGGCGCAAGGCGTGTGCGGGGTGGCCAAAGACCTGACCAAAACCGCGAGCAAGTCGGCCATCAAGATCACACAGGCACAAGCCAAAGACCAAAGCAACGGGCAACTCTTCAAGTGGGTGGCCTGGTTCACGGGCAGCAAAAACGCCATGAAAGGCTTTGGCTTTTTCTTGGGCGGGTTGCTGTTGGAGACCTTGGGTTTTCAGGGCTCACTTTGGGCGATGTCAGGCCTCTTGACTTTGGTGCTGGTGGGCGTGGTCACCAGCTTGCCACCCATGATGGGCAAGAGCAAACCTTCGGGCTCTGCGAAAGAGCTGTTTGCCAAAAACCCAGGCATCAACGCATTGGCGGCCGCTCGCGTGGCTTTGTTTGGCGCGCGTGATGTGTGGTTTGTGGTGGGCGTTCCGGTATTTTTGTACTCGGTGGGCTGGACCTTCACCATGGTGGGTGGCTTTTTGGCAGCCTGGACGATTGGCTACGGCTTGGTGCAGGCCCTGGCCCCGCAACTGGTTAGACGCAGTGCCGATGGCCTGAGCAGTGAAGTGCCTGCGGCAAGGTGGTGGTCCGCTGTACTCACGCTCATTCCGCTGGGCATCGCCGCAGCCATGTACCTGGATGTGCCACAGCTGCAGTGGTGGGTGGTGGGAGGGCTGAGCCTGTTCGGCTTTGCCTTTGCCATCAACTCGTCGGTACACAGCTATTTGGTGCTGGCCTACGCAGGCTCCGAAAAATCAGCTGAAGACGTGGGCTTTTATTACGCAGCCAATGCGCTGGGGCGGTTTATGGGCACCTTGCTCTCGGGCTTGCTCTACCAGTGGGGTGGGCTGATGTATGCGCTGCTGGGCTCGGCGCTGATGCTGCTCTTGTGCTGGCTGGCCACGCTGCGTTTACCCATGGGCTTGCTTACGCATACGCCCACATCAGAGACCACACCATGAACCCCATTTCTCTTTTCAACGTCATGGACGAAGACGTGGCTGTCAAGGCCCTGGCTGCTTTGGCGCAAAGCTCGCGTCTGAAAGTGTTCAGGGCCATCGTCGGTGCCGGCCCTGAGGGCATTCAGCCCGGCCAACTTTCTGTGGCGCTGGATGTGCCAGCCAACACGCTCTCGTTTCACCTCAAAGAATTGCACCACGCGGCCTTGGTCAGCGTGCAACGCGAAGGCCGATTTTTGCGCTACCGCGCTGACCTCGGCGCCATGCGAAGCCTGATGGACTTTTTGACCGCGCATTGCTGCCAGGGCATGCCCTGCGATGACATGCCTGTTGTAATCGGCGACACCGCCAATTGCTGAAAGTGGTGTGCCGGCTGCATAGGTTCAAAAACTGTCCCGCGTTGGGTATGACATTTCATGAGGGCCACAAGCCTGACAATTTGCATTGGCGTCATCAAAACTTCACACCACCGTCACATAATCTGAATCTTTCCTGCCAACAACATTTTCTGCATGCAAACCAAGTCCCTTTACGCTGCCATTGACCTGGGCTCCAACAGTTTTCGACTCGAAATTGGCCAAATGGATGCAGGACAACTGCGGCGGGTGGAGTACATCAAGGAGACCGTGCGCCAAGGCAACGGCCTGGACGCAGAACGAAACCTGACCCAAGAAGCCATGGAAAGAGGCTGGGATTGCCTGGCACGCTTTGGTGAGCGCATCGCCGGCTTCAAGCCCAACCAAGTGCGTGCCGTGGCGACACAAACCCTGCGCGAGGCACGCAACCGCGATGTCTTCCTGAGCACAGCCAAACGCATCCTGGGCTTTCCGATTGAGGTGATCGCGGGCAGAGAAGAGGCCCGCTTGATTTATCTGGGGGTTTCGCACCTCTTGCCTCAGTCAGATGAGCGTCGTATGGTGATCGATATTGGGGGGCGCTCCACCGAAATGATTTTGGGCCAGCGCGAAATTGCCAGCACCTTGGCGTCTTACCGGGTGGGCAGCGTGGGCTGGTCGATGAAGTATTTTCCGGACGGTTTGTGGACATTGCAGGCCTTCAAAGCGGCTGAAATCGGGGCCAAGGCGGTCCTCGACGAAGCCCATGGCCTGTTCAACAACAGCCATTGGGACAAATGCTACGGCTCGTCTGGCACCGTGGGGGCCGTGTCAGACATATTGAGCGCCTCCGGTTGGCCTGCAGATCAAATCACGCGTGAAGGTCTCGCCTGGCTGAAAGACCGCTTGGTCAAAGCCCAGAAATTGGACAACCTGCGACTTGAAGGGGTCAAAGAAGACCGTAAACCCGTCATTGGAGGGGGATTGGCGGTGTTGCAGGCAGTCTTTGATTTGCTGCAAATCGATGTCATGCACCCCGCACAAGGCGCACTCAGGCATGGCGCACTGTATGACTTGATCGACCGAGAAGGTATTCAGGATGTTCGGTCGTCCATGGTGGACTGGCTGGCACAACGTTTTGGCACCGACAAGTTGCAGGCCGAGCGGGTTTCACGAACAGCCCAAAACCTTCTGGAGGCATTAATCCCCAGCACACGGGATGCCCCCATAGGAGAACGCCAGCGTTATTTGCAAAAACTGCATTGGGCTTGTCAGCTGCACGAAACCGGCATGCGCATCTCACACAGTGATTACCACAAGCACGGCGCTTATATTCTGGACAACACCGACCTGCCTGGCTTCACCCTGAACGAGTTGCACCGCCTGAGCCAATTGGTACTTGGCCACCGGGGAAAATTGCGCAAACTCGAATCCGAAATGGAGGACGCCAGCTTTGTGCAACAGCTCATGGCTCTGCGGCTCGCAGTCATTTTGTGTCACGCACGGCGAGACCCCGACCTGTCGGGCCTGAACATGGCGTGTGATTCATTGCGACGCACTGCGCACCTGAAAATCAACAGCGCGTGGGCTGAACTTTGGCCTCAGTCGGCGCACTTGCTACGGGAAGAAAAAGCCGCCTGGCAAAAAACGGACTGGACCTTGCATGTTTCAGTGATCTGAACCATCAAATACACGTTGCATCTTGTATTTCAATGTGATCGGCGGGCAAAGATGGCATCACGCCAATGTCTTGTCATGTTCATCACAACGGTATAAACTGTATGCACCGTTATTTTTTGAGTTTTAACCACCATGAACTTGACACAAAGTGCTTCAAAAGCATCCTCCCCTGTGGACACCCAAACCAACACCCCCAGTAAAAAAAGGCCTCGTTCAGGCGCCCTGAAAAAGTCAACAGCAGCCCCAACACCAGGCAAAGTGGCCAAGACGCCACAACGCAAAAAGCCACTGACTGTCGCTTCTCCAGTCAAAGCACTCGTTTCCAAAACAGCCAAGTCAACGGCTGTCAAAGCCCCTGCCAAAACCACACGCACTGCGCCTCAAAAGCCTGTTGTCAAAAAACCAGCTGCTGCGCCTGCCAAACCCTTGAAGGATAAAAAAGTCAAAGTGGTTCGTGACAGTTTCACCATTCCAAAAAATGAACTTTTGCAAATCAGCGAAATGAAAAAACGCGCCTTGGGCCTGAGCGTCGAGATCAAGAAAAGCGAGCTCATCCGCGCGGGCTTGCAGGCACTCGCCAGCATGCCAGACGCCTTATTCAAGAAAGCCTTGGCCAGCGTTCCGACCATCAAGACCGGACGACCTGCCAAGGACTGAGCCATTTCACAAACGCTCTGGCGAGGTGACAGCCAGCAAAACAGTGTGGTTTGCGCCTTCCCGAGTGCGGTTGCGCAACCACCAAACAGCCCCTTTGCGAATGGCACATGCTGCTGTGGGCATTTCCAACAATTGGGCAATGACACCCCCCAGCGCCGGCTGATGCCCCACCAGCAAAACGGGGTACTTGGCGTTGGGCCAGCCCGCTGTTTCCAGAACATCCTGGACCGATGCACCGGGCGACAAGGCATCGCGCACCTTGTATTTCCGGCCCAAGGCCCGAACTGTTTGCTCAGCCCTGACGGCAGGGCTACTCAGGATGCGGGTACCTTGGGGCAACTGGCTTTCAAGCCAGACCGCCATGCGTTCGGCTTGTCGGCGCCCACGGGGCGTCAAGGCCCTTTGCATGTCTTCTTCAGCAAGCTCTTCATCATGGGCTTCGGCATGGCGCCACAACATCAAATCCATCGCATTCAATCCTGGCTTGTGGCGGCGCCGTAGCGTTGCATCAGGGCACTTTGAGCGCCGTGACCAGGTGCAGTCAAGCCGACCCGGTGATATTGACCGTCTGCTGCCAGTTCCCAGGCGTCGCGGCCATCGTGCAAATAGGCTGTCAGACATTCATCGATGATGCGCTGGCGCAAAACCGGATCGAGCACAGGCCAGGCCAACTCGATCCTGCGCGTCATATTTCTGCTCATCCAATCGGCACTCGACAAATACAGTGATTCGTCCTGGTCAGCGCAAAAATAAAACACCCGGGAATGCTCCAGAAAGCGGCCGATGACCGAGCGTACCCGGATGTTTTCGCTCAATCCCGCGACACGTGCGGGCAACATGCAAGCCCCCCGCACGATCAAGTCAATTTTTGCCCCTTTTTGCCCCGCTTCCAGCAAGGCCTCGATCAAAGGCAAATCGGTCAAGGCGTTCATCTTGATGACAATGCGGCCAACTGCACCACGCGCCGCAGCATCTCCCACTGCTGCAATACGCCTTTGCATATCGTCATGCAACTGAAAAGGCGCCACCAACAAACGTTTCATTTTGGGCAACCGACTCTGGCTGGCCAGATGGCTGAACAACTGATCCATGTCGGCAGTGATGTCTGCATCCGCTGTGAGGTAGCTGATGTCGGTGTACAGCGATGCGGTTCGGCGGTTGTAATTGCCTGTCGACAAATGGCCATAACGTCGCAGATACCGCCCTTCGCGGCGAGTGATCAGCAGCATCTTGGCGTGGGTCTTGAGGCCGACGATGCCATAAACCACCTGCACACCAATCGCCTCCAGCTGTTCAGCCCAGTTGATGTTGGCCTCTTCATCAAAGCGCGCCTTCAGCTCCACCACCGCAGTGACTTCTTTGCCCCGGCGCACTGCCTCACGCAGCAAATCCATCATGGTTGGATCGCTGCCCGCGCGGTATATCGTCTGCTTGATGGCCAGCACATTCGGGTCCATGACCGCCTCGCGCAAGAACGCCAGCACGCCATCAAAACTCTCAAAAGGGTGGTGAATCATCACGTCACCCTCTTTGAGCCGCGCAAACACCGACCCATGTTGCGGCAATTGCGCAGGAAAACTGGCCTCGTAAGGTGGGAACAGCAAATCAGGCGCAGCGATCAAATCAATCAGTTGCATCAGGCGCACCAGATTGACCGGCCCATTGACCCGAAATACCGCATGCTCAGGCAGTTGGAACTCCTTGCGCAAAAACTCCATCAATCGGGGGGAGCAATTGGCCGACACTTCGAGCCGCACGGCTTGACCGTAATGCCGATGCTGCAGGCCTTGTCGCAAGGCCATCCGCAAATTCGCAATTTCGTCTTCATCCACTGCCAATTCAGAATGGCGCGTGACACGAAATTGAGAAAACTGGCCCACTTCACGCCCTGGAAACAATTCAGCGAGGTGCGCCCGAATCACACTGGACAGCATGACAAATGCGGTGGTGCCGTCACACACCCTGGCAGGCAGGGGAATCAGCCGGGGCAAGACACGGGGAACCTTGACAATGGCAATCTCGTTCGACCGCCCGAAAGCGTCTTTGCCCGACAACTGGACGATAAAGTTCAGGGACTTGTTGGCCACCTGCGGAAAAGGATGCGCAGGGTCCAAACCGACAGGGAGCAGTAAAGGCTGCACTTCACGCTGAAAATAACTTCTCACCCATTGCCGCTGCGCCGCATTGCGTTCGCCGTGCGACAGGATGCGAAAACCCTTGCGTTGCAAAGTGGGCAGCAAATCGTCGTTGTACAGCGCGTATTGGCGAGCCACCATGGTGCTGGTTTTTTCGGCAATGGCGATCAGGCTTTCTTGTGTGTACGGACCTGCTTTCAAGCCCTGCAAACTGCCCATCACATGCGGCTCGGCACGCACCTCAAAGAATTCATCAAGATTGGATGACACGATGCACAGGTAGCGCAAACGCTCAAGAACAGGCACTTCAGGGCGGTGGGCCCAATCGAGCACACGCTCGTTGAAAGCCAGGATACTCAGATCCCTGTCCAGCAAGACATGGCGGTCGTCTGCAGATGAAGTTTCGACTTTTTTGTGAACCATGGCATTGTCTGAATGAATTGAACTGTCAGTATAAGAAGCTACCGTGTCAATTTGATGACAAGCTTATTAATCAAAGCTTCCCTTCATGACCCAATGCGGACCGACACCAAGTTCGATACAAAAAGCTCAACGGTCTTGGGCCAACCAAAATTTTCAGCGCGCAGACGTGCCTCGATCCGGTCAACCAACAAGGACTGCAACACTGCAGTGTGCAAGTCTTCCGACAAAACACCACCGACCGCATGCCCCTTCCCATCCCCAAGCACTTGCAAAGGCCCGTCTACCGGGTAGGCAGCTACAGGCGTGCCGCAGGCCATGGCCTCCAGCATGACCAGGCCAAATGTTTCGTTTCGGGAGGGAAACACAAACACATCGGCTGCGGCATAGACCCTTGCAAGATGCTGGCGTGGCAAAACACCCATCCACAGCACATCTGGATATCGCGCCTTGAGTTGCGCCTCCAGGGGGCCGACGCCACATACAATTTTTGTACCTGAAAGTTTCAAGTCCAAAAAAGCGTCGATGTTCTTTTCGTAAGAAACCCGCCCCACAAACAACGAAAAGGGGCGGGGTAAGTCTTCCAACTCAGGTATGTCGAGCGGTTTTGCATGGTGTGCAAACAAAGACAAGTCAACGCCGTGCGTCCAAGGTTTGAGCGACTTGAACCCGCGGCTTTTCAGCATATCGAGTACGCCTTGCGTTGGCACCATCACGCCCGAAGACGGGCCATGAAAGTAGCGAAACAAGCCGTAACCCAAAAACAAAGGCACACGCAATGCTGCCTTGAGAATTTCCGGAAATTTGGTGTGGAAAGCGGTGGTGAATGGCCAACCCATTTTGAGGCAATGTTTTCGAGCCGCCCAACCCAAGGGACCTTCTGTCGCAATGTGCACAGCGTCAGGCTGCAGTGCATCGAGCATTGCCGCCAGAGATTTGTAGGGCCTTACCGCCAAGTCGATGCCCGCATAGCCTGGGCAGCTCCGGTTTTTGAAAAGACCGGGATGCACCACAGACACATCCACACCCAAAGGCCCAAGAGCTTGCACCAACTCGTGCAAAGTGGTAACCACCCCATTGACCTGAGGGTGCCAGGCATCGGTAATGAGCGCCAACTTCATGCGGCCACCGCCACAAGGTCAGCAGCTCGTTTTAATGGCAAATTTTTGGCACCCCACCTGATGATCTCCAGGCGCCCATCCGCATGCTCCACAAGGGCTGTTCGACTCTCCACCCAGTCGCCATCATTGCAATAAAGAATGCCATTGACATCGCGAATTTCGGCATGGTGAATGTGACCGCAAACCACACCATCAAATCCACGCCGTTGTGCCTCTTGCGCCACGGCTACTTCAAAATCACTGATGAAATTGACGGCTTTTTTGACCTTGTGCTTGAGGAAGGCCGACAAAGACCAGTCATCCAGTCCGATGCGCGCCCTGAAGCTGTTGAGGTGCCGGTTCACCTTCAGGGTCAATTCGTAAAGCCAGTCGCCCACATAGGCAAGCCATTTGGCACACTGGATCACACCGTCAAAATAATCACCATGCACCACCCACAATCTGAGGCCTTTGGCTGTGGTGTGAGCCGCTTCGTGCAGCACTTCCACACCACCGAAAGCGTGACCCACAAAATGCCGGGCAAATTCGTCGTGGTTACCCGGCACATAAATGACACGGCAGCCC
The DNA here is from genome assembly GCF_003063415.1 of Limnohabitans sp. 2KL-17. GTDB lineage: Bacteria > Pseudomonadota > Gammaproteobacteria > Burkholderiales > Burkholderiaceae_C > Limnohabitans_A. Next base: position 65,796 of record NZ_NESK01000018.1, on the reverse strand, counting down.
TTGCGCGCCCTGCGCAGCAATTTTTGCACCACATCGTTGTGACTTTGTGGCCAGAACCAACGCCTGCGCAACTGCCAACCATCCACGATGTCGCCCACCAAGTACAACATATCGCTGGGGTGGTGTTTCAAAAAATCGAGCAAGGCCTCTGCCTGAAAACCAGGCGTTCCGATGTGCAAGTCTGATATGAAAATAGCCCGCAGGCGATTTCCATCCGCCGAAGAGTCATCGTCATCGTCAGTTTGTTGTCGTCCTTCAAATGCAGTGACTTCAGTCACCAAGGTCTCATCCATGCCTGCGTACGAGGTCTTGAAAAGGGCATTGCATGGCGGTGCTTTGTGCCCTGCCATCATTTGGTACCGGCTGAAAAATGCTTGCGGTAACGTGCAGGCAAGTCGGCGGTACGCATCATCATCGGCAAGTCGGCCGTGTTGAAATCAGGGTCCCAAGCCGGCGCCCCCAAAACCTTGGCACCCAACCTCAAATACCCCTTGATCAGTGCCGGTGGCTCGATCGTCAAGTCATGGTCCATCAAATCAATCGGCAACGGCAAACGTGGACGCACATGGTGTTGAATGTCTGCCAAGTGGGTCTGCCGAAGTTGACGCCACATGCTGGCCGCCGCGTTCCCATTGATCACTCCGTTGTGCAGCATCGGAATACTGGCGCAACCGATCATGGTGTCAAGACGGTTGCGGTCCATGAATTCGAACAAGGCCCCCCACAAAGCCATGATGACGCCACCCTGTCGGTGCTCGGCATGCACGCAGCTTCGACCCAGTTCCACCATGCGTTTTCGCATACTGCGCAGGCGGGTCAAATCAAATTCGGTGTCGCTGTATGTGCTGCCAACGCGTTGTGCCTGCTCGGGTGTCAAGACGCGGTAAGTCCCGATCACCATGCCCGATGCACTGTGACGCACCAACAGATGCTCACAGTAATCGTCAAACAGGTCGATGTCATGGCCAGGCAGTTTGGTGGAAAGACGTGCGCCCATTTCCGTACCAAAAACGTCAAATCTCAATTTCTGGGCTTCACGCACTTCATCTTGATGTTTTGCCCAAGTGACCTCAATGGCCCCTTGAGTGCGACGCGGCAAAAAATCCACAGAGGGATGGCCTTGCGCTGAATGAAGTGGTCCTGCGGGTAAGTTGACAGGCGTCAATGAAAACGTGGGGTTTGACAACTCTTTCATGACCATTTCTCCTTCAGATCAATGGCGCAATGATCCAAAGGAACGATGACATCAAAAAGTAGATGGCGTTAAGTTTTTATGACACGGTCTACTTTGAGACTTGACTGCCCAAGCTTTAAAGCAGCGTGAACCCTTCCTCTCAGTTATTTGCCCAAACCGATTCATAAGCGTTTCAGCCAGTCAAAAAATTGCTTTTGGACTCAGGCGAAAAAAGTCTGGTCAATGCGCCGTGAGCACCCACCACCCCAACTTAGGCGACCATTGGATACAGCGTGTCAGTTGGCCCTCAAGGCCTCGCTCAATTGGTCCACTTGATTGGCCCATTCGGCATCTTCCTGCAACGTTTCGCGTAAAAAATCGGCTTGAGCAGGCGTCCAGAAATCGGCATCTGGCAGCGCAATGTGTCCCGGCAAGGGACTGTGAACCTGGATGAACTTCGTAATGCTTGCAACGTCACTGGGCAAACCCAGCTGTGCAAAAAGTTCACGAAATGGATGGATGATTTTGTCCATGTATTTGCACCTTATTTTTCCAGAACATATTGCCCTGGTGCTTTGCACAAAGACGACAAGCCCATGTCGGGTGCTCCCATGGCTGGCAGAGGACCGGACTCACCCGAGTGGGCTTGCAGCCAAGCCAGCCAATGCGTCCACCAGGAGCCTTCGTATTGGGCTGCAGCCTGCAACCAGGCATCGGGTTCCAGATAGGGGCCATCGTGCAAACGGGTCAGCACTTGGTAGCTTCGCCCAGGCACACCTGGCGGGTTGACGATGCCCACGTTGTGGCCACCAGACGTCAATAAAAAGGTGGTGTCCACATTCGTCAGCAGGTGCAACTTGTGCACCGACCGCCAAGGCGACACATGGTCGCGCACCGTGCCAATGCCATAAATCGGACATTGAATCGCGGTCAATGCCACTGGTTTGCCGCATGCACGGTAACGCCCACTGGCCAGGTCATTTTTTAAAAACATTCGCCTTAAATACTCAGCATGCATGCGGTAGGGCAAGCGGGTGCCGTCGGCGTTCCAGGCCATCAGGTCAGTCATGGGCGTTCGCTCACCCAGCAAATAATCCTTGAGCAAGCGCGACCAGATCAGGTCGTTTGAATTCATCCACTGGAATGCACCCGCCAACTGGGTGCTGTCCAGATAACCCCGATCCCACATGATGTCCTCAAGATGTGCCACCTGGCTGTCGTCAATGAACAATTCAAGCTCACCGGGCTCGGAGAAATCGGTTTGTGCAGCCAGCAAAGTCATGCTGGCCAATCGGTCGTCAGCATCTCTGCCCATGGCTGCTGCAGCGATGGCCAGCAGCGTACCGCCCAGACAATACCCAACCGCATGCACTTTGTGTCTGGGCACCACAGCGCACACCACCTCTAACGCGTCCATCACACCCATTCGCAAATAATCGTCCATGTCCAGGTCACGGTCATCGGCATCTGGGTTGGCCCAGGACATGGCAAACACGGTATGCCCGTTATCCACCAGGTACTTGATCAACGAGTTGTGAGGTGATAAATCAAGAATGTAGTATTTCATGATCCACGACGGCACGATCAGCACAGGCTCGGGTCTCACCTGAGGGGTGACGGGGGTGAACTGAATCAACTCGATCAAGTGGTTGCGGTAAATCACTTGACCCGGCGTGATGGCCACGTTGCGCCCCACCTGAAAGGCTTCAGCACCTTTGGGAGGCTGACCTGACTGCCAGCGTTGAGTGTCTTCAAGCCAATTCACAAAGCCCTGACGCAAGTTGCCCCCCATGGTTTTTTCCGTACGTTCCAGCACCTCGGGATTCGTCATCACAAAATTGGCTGGAGACAACATGTCAAGGCATTGCCTGGCTGTGAAATTGACCACTGACTCGTGGTGCGGCGATACGCCTCGCACCCCGGTGGTGGCCTCATGCCACCATTGCTGTGTCAACAAAAACGACTGGCTGATGGCATTGAATGGCCAAGCTTGCCAGCTCGGGTGCGAAAAACGGGTGTCGTGCACCATCGGTTCTATGCACGGTTTGCAATCTTTTTTTTTGGCTTGGAACGCGTAGTTGGAAAGCTGCTGCATGCTTTGCACAGCCAACTGAAGCAACTTGAGTTGTTCAGCAGGATTCAGTGACAAATGGGTGATCCAATCGTCAAACGCCATGCGCAAGGACGCTGTCGATACCCCTCTCGTGAACGGCGATAACTGTGTATGGGCCCAGCGGTCCAGCATGGGGCCTGGCCGTGGGGTATCAACGGGAAAGGTGTGGCGAAAAATAGTCACCCGGTGATGCTAGACCGGACTGTGGCCCATGAACACTGACCTTAAGGTGTGTTTGCGTCCACCGATGGGTATCTGCCCATCGGCATGGTTAAAGCATCATGCTCAGTTGGAAAACAGAGTTTGGCGCCTTCGGTATGAAGAGTGCAGGCATCGGTTTAAGGCGAAATTGGCCCAGCATGGACGACACGCTGGCGCCACGTGGCATGAAGGGAACAGCCACATCGTCCAGGGTTTGCGATGCCAAGGCTTCTTGGAGGTGACGCTGAATTTCAGACTCCAGCACTTTCATAGGGTGTGAGTTGTCAGGGTACACCTCGTCAAAGCTGTGCACCACTTCAAAGTGTTTCACCACATCCCACAAGCTGATGTCTTCAGGGTTGCCACGAATTTGATAGCCCCCACCCGGACCGCGGTGGGCACGGATCAAACCTGCTTCGCGTAGCTCTTTGAGTATTGACTCGGTGTATGAGGATGACAGCCCCAAACCCGAAGCAATCTCTTCTGTCGTCACAGGCTCTATCGCTGAGCGTGAAGTAATGAAAACCGCAATATCGACGGCCTTGGCTGTTTTCTTCAGGATCATTATTTGCTCCACATTTGAATGGACATTGTATGGTTTAAACCATAAAAATCCATTCATAACCTATTTATTTTCTTAAAATTTCTATTTATACCGTAAAATATCTACTCAATACATAAACAAGACAATGACAAATACCCTCTTAAAAAGTCAGGTGCTTTATCGCATCGGCGTGGTTTCCAAGCTCAGCGGCGTGCCAGTGCCTACCCTGCGCGTCTGGCAAACGCGCTACAACGCTTTTTCGCCCACCACCACCCAAGGGCATCACAGGCTGTACAACGAAGATGATTTGCAAAAAGCCACTTTGCTGAAGTCACTCACGGGCCAAGGACATGGCATCAGTCTGATTGCGGGTTTGTCCGCCGCGCAATTGAAACAACTTCTGAACACAGTCACAAGCATTGCGAGCTCGCCAGCTCAGCAGCCGGCTCTGGCCAATGGCGCATGGGTGGTGATCGGTGCCAGTCTGGCCAGTCTGGCCAGTCGCCTGCAGTCTGAAACATTCAGCTCGGCAAGACTCGGGCAAGCCCTGCACATCCAGCGGGTCTGGCCCGATCTTGCCGAAGCGAGTGGCGCGCAACTGGACCAAGCCCCTGATGTATTGATGGTGTCGGTGAATGGCTTGAACGACAGCATCGCTGATCAGATTTTGGCCTTGTCTCAACAGTTGGCCGCGCGCCAAACCGTGGTGCTTTACAGCTTTGGGCAATTGAACGCCATCGCCAGGCTGGGCCGTGCATCTTTTTTGGTGCACCGTGAACCCCTGAACGACCTGGGCCTGACAACCATCATTCAGAGTGCACGGCCTTCGCTTTATGCCCCAACGTGGGTGGTGGAGAGTTTAGCCACGCCGATTCCCTCCCGCCAATTTTCAGATGTCGTTCTGCAGCGAGTGGCCAACATCCCGAGCCAGGTGATGTGCGAATGCCCTCGACACGTGGCCGAACTCATTGGTCAACTGGCTCAATTTGAAGACTACAGCCGCGATTGCCTGAACGAAAGCCCCAAGGATGCCGAACTGCACCGGCAGCTGAACACCATGGCCGCTTCAGCCAGAGCCTTGTTTGAAAAGGCACTGCTCATGGTTGCCACCCACGAAGGCATTTCATTGGCAGAAAGTGTTTGATTCTTTCAACAAAAAAATCAGCACATGAAACGCCATGTTGCCGCCACCCTGCTGGGGGTGCTCGGCGTCCTGATCATCGACAGCCACTTCGACTGGGTTGGACACGACAACGGAACCCTGCTGGAGGTCAACGGGCAGCAGTTTGACCCCAAAGGCTGGATAGCCGAGCACTGGCGGCAACTCCACCAAGACTGCCGCCCGGTGCACGACGACATCGCCACACCCACCAAGGCCACGGCAATTCTGCACACCATCCAACAACACAGCCTGCCTGACTCCTTGGAAGCCACATTGCTTGAACTGCACACGCAAGCCGAATGGGCCATTGCCGAAGTGGCTTTCAAAACCTTGAACCCCAGCATCGTGGTGTTACGCCAGACGCATGGCGATTGGAATATTCAGGAAAATGCCGTTTGGAGTGGTTCTACAGCGCCTTGGCTAGCCGCTGACTTTGTTCGCAGGTATCTGCGCCAACAGGCGCCGGATCTGCCCCGGGCTTTGTTGCATTGCGTGCCCATTGAAGGCAACCGCTACGCATTCACCGCATCAAGGACAGGGTTGTGACTTACAGAGTGGTCTGGTTCAAACGCGACCTGCGCCTGCACGACCACGCGGCGCTGGTGCATGCTGCCAACCAGGGGCCAGTGCTGTGCCTCTACATTGTTGAGCCAGGTCTGTGGGCGCAGCCCGATGCGGCTTTGCAGCACTTTGAATTTGTGAGCGAATCGTTGGCTGAACTGCACACCGAATTGCGCGCCTTGGGTGGCAGCTTGCAGGTGCGCACAGGGTCAGCCCTAGAAGTGCTGGCATCGCTGCATCTGGATGCACCTTTTGCCGAACTGGTCTCGCACATGGAAACTGGCAACGCTTTCACCTACGAGCGCGATCTGCAAGTGGGCGCATGGTGCCAAAGCGTGGGGCTGACATGGGCCGAGTTCGCGCCATTTGGTGTGGTGCGCCGCCTGAAAAACCGCAACACCTGGCAAGGCCGATGGGAAGCCCAAATGGCCAAGCCGCAAGAGGTTTTGCCAGCGCTGAAATTCTTCGATGCCCCTGAGCCCAGCGGCCCCGAGGTCATGACCGTACCTGATGCGCTCAAACACAACCCGGCACAGCGCCAACATGGTGGAAGAAGTCTGGCACTCGAAACCCTGCACAGTTTTTTGAATGCGCGGGCTCTGGGGTACCGGGGCGGGATTTCGTCGCCCCTGTCTTCACCCGATGCGTGTTCACGCCTTTCGGCGTATCTGGCTTGGGGCTGCATCAGCCTGCGCGAAGTTGTGCAAAGCACTCGGGCCACCCTGGATGTGTTGCCGCCACAAGCCCACCGGCACAGGGCGGGGCTGACCGGATTCATGAGTCGTTTGTATTGGCACTGCCACTTCATTCAGAAACTTGAAAGCGAGCCTGAAATCGAATGGCGCAACATGCACCGGGGCTATGACGGCCTGCGAGAAGACGGCTGGAACGATGCGCACTTTGAAGCCCTGATCTCGGCACGCACAGGCTGGCCCATGGTGGACGCCTGTGTGGTCATGCTGCGCGAAACGGGCTGGCTCAACTTTCGCATGCGGGCCATGCTGGTGTCGGTGGCGGCTTACCCGTTGTGGCTCGACTGGCGGCCCGTGGGCCAGTGGCTGGCCACCCAGTTTCTAGACTACGAACCCGGCATCCACTGGAGCCAGCTTCAAATGCAATCGGGCACCACTGGCATCAACACCACCCGGGTGTACAACCCAGTCAAGCAAGCGCAAGACCATGACCCCAAAGGAATCTTTGTGCGCCGCTGGTTACCGCACATGCGGCGCGTACCCGATGCCTGGCTGTTTGAGCCCTGGCGCATGCCCACCGAAGTGCAGCGCCAGTGCGGACTGACCGTGGGCTGTGAGCCGGATGCCGACGTTCCCATGCCCGTAGTGGATTTGGCCCAGGCCACCCGCACCTCCAAAGCCACACTGCATGCGCGCCGGGCTGAACCTGGTGTGAAAGCCGGCAAAAAAGCCATTGTCGAGAAACACGCCTCTCGCAAACACGGCAGCGGGCACCAACGCGACGTATTCACACGCGACAGCGACGCCCCCCAAACCAGCCGCAAAAAAGCGATCAAGTCCTCTGCATCCAACACCCCAACCAGCCAGCAACTGGGCTTTGATTTTTAATACCATGCGCACCACGATTTTCTGGTTTCGAAGCGACTTGCGCCTGCATGACCCACGCGCATTGCTGCAAGCGGCGCAACAAGCAGATCGCTTGCTGCTGGTGTACAACCACGACCCCGTGCAAGACGAACCCACGGCCTGGGGCTTTCGGCGCATGGGTGCACACCGCAGACGATTTGTGGCCGACAGCCTGCAAGACCTGATCGCATCGCTGCAAGCCCTGGGCCAACAATTGGTCTTGCTGCATGGCCCTGCCCATGAGGCTTTGGCCGAGTGCGCCAGGCGGGTGCAGGCGCAAGCCATCTTTTGCGAAGACATTGCCGCCCCCGCAGAACAAGCCCAGGTGCAAGCCTTGCGGGCCTCAGGCTTCACGGTAAACACCGTGTGGCAGTCGAGCTTGCTGGAACCCGAAAAACTGCCCTTCAGCGTGCTCGATATGCCGCAAGTCTTCACTGCGTTTCGCCAGCGCATTGAAGCGGCAGGTGTGCTGCCCCTGGCACCGCTGGCAGCGCCCAGCCTTTTGCCGCCCCCGCCTGAACTGGCCCCGCTCAACGCCCTGCCAGGATGGACCGACAACCCCCGGGCCCTGCTCCAGGTGGACCAGACCTTGGGCTCGGATGATCGGTCAAATTTCCCCTACCACCTCCCCCGTTGCCAAGGCGGCGAAACCAGCGCTTTGGCCCATTTGCAAAGCTACCTGACGCCCCCCTGGCCCGATCGGTACAAGCAAACCCGCAATGCCTTGCAAGGCCGGTACACCAGCACCCACTGGTCGCCATGGCTGGCCACGGGTGCATTGTCAGTGCGCACGATCTGGGCGGCATTGCAGGCGTATGAGCAGCAACACGGCGCCAACGACGGCACTTATTGGCTTTGGTTTGAGTTGCTTTGGCGTGACAACTTCAGATTTTTACACCTGCAACACGGCCGCCAGCTTTACGCGGCCCGGGGCTTGTCAGAGCTTGCCCGACCCTCGCACTTTCCCAAAGACTTTCAACGCTGGTGCGATGGCAACACCGGCGAGCCCATCGTGGATGCTGGCATGCGAGAGCTGGCCAGCACGGGCTATACCTCCAACCGCATGCGTCAGATAGTGGCCAGCTATTTGGTGCACGACCTGGCATGCGACTGGCGCTCCGGCGCAGCCTGGTTTGAATCGCAGCTGGTGGACTTTGATGTGTACAGCAACCAGGGCAACTGGCTGTATGTCTCTGGCCGTGGCACCGACCCGCGTCAGGGCCGGCGATTCAACCCTGCCAAACAAACCCAGGACCACGATCCGCAGGGGCGTTACCAAAAGGTCTGGCTGGCCAGATGAGCGACGGCCGAGACACCACTTATAATCCCTAGCATGTACCTGATTCAATCCTGGGGCGATAACTTGCTCCTGCATCCCCTGGCGATTTGGCGCAACTGGCAGTTGCCCGCGTCTCAAGCCACATAACTGCGCCTACAAACCCTATGCCCAAAAACGCAACCGCCATGTGGGGCGGCGTCTTCTTTTCCCTGGCCGCCGGGATGATGTGGGGACTGGTGTTTGTCGGTCCGCTGATGCTGCCCGAATACCCCGCTGCGCTGCACACATTTGGCCGATACCTTGCTTTTGGCCTCATCGCCTTGCCACTGGCCTTTGTGGATCGCGCCGACATCCTGCGCCTGACCCGTTCAGACTGGCTGGCGGCACTCAAGCTGGCAGCGATTGGCAACGTGCTTTATTACCTGTTTCTGGCCAGTGCCATCCAGCGTGCCGGAGGCGCCTTGCCCACCATGATCATTGGCACGCTGCCGGTGGTGATCGCCATAGCAGCCAACTTGCTCAACCATCAGCGCGACGGGCGTTTTCCTTGGCTGAAACTCGCACCACCGCTTGCACTCATTTTGCTGGGCATTGCCTGCGTCAACCACGTGGAGTGGACGGCGTTGCTGCAAAACCCCCATGCCGATACCACGCGATACATCACGGGCGCGGTGCTGGCCATAGGCGCTGTGGTTTGCTGGACTTGGTATCCGCTTAAAAATGCCGACTGGCTGCGCGGCCACCCCGACCGCAACCCCCGCGTGTGGGCCACGGCGCAAGGCCTGGCCACCTTGCCGCTGGCCCTGCTGGGCTATGCCGCTTTCTGGTTGTGGACGAGCGCAACCAACGACCCGCTGCCCATGCCGCTGGGCCCACGGCCGCTCGAATTCATCGGCCTCATGGTGGCCATCGGCCTGTTCGCATCCTGGCTGGGCACGCTGTGCTGGAACGCCGCCAGCCAGCGCTTACCCACTGCTCTGGCCGGGCAACTCATCGTGTTTGAAACCCTGGCTGCGCTGGGCTACGCTTTTTGGCTACGCGGCCAATGGCCGGAACCACTCACCCTTGCAGGCATTGCGCTGCTGGTGGGCGGGGTGATCGGTGGGGTGCGGGTCAAGGCTGTTTGACGGCGGTTTGAAGCCGGGCCATCACAGCAGCTAAAACTGCCGGCGCATCACCAAGCCCACGGAATGGCGGCCAATGACAGGCGTGAGCCCGTATTTGTCCATCCACCATGCGCCCAAAGCGGCCCCTGCAATGTGGGATGCCATGTCCAGGTAAGAGCTCGAGCGTTTGGCACCCTGTGAGATCTGGTAGCTTTCTGAAAGCACAATGCCTGCGCTGCTGACGGCAAAACCGATCCAAGCACGATTTTCAGAATCATCGTAAACGCGCGTGATCGCGCCCGCCAACAATGCGCCACCCGTGGCGTGGCTCAACTCGCTGCTCCAACCATCATTGGCTTGGCATGTGCCCATGAACCCGCAAAGCAGCACCACACAAAATGATTTCATCGCCACGCCACCATTCATGACAAGGTGCGCGCCCATCACATTTCGGATGGCTACACCAATTTCTCAGAATCACGCATGAATTTTCACGCCATTCGATGCTGTGACGCTGTGCGAAAGCACACAAAACAACAGGCTGATGAATTTGAGTGCGTTATGGGTGCTCGCTCCTTGCACTGGCTTCAATACACGGGCTGATGCTGCTTCAAGCTCGCAATAACATCCGCCGTCAGTGCAAACCCCGCACCATATTGCGCCGCCAGTTCAGCGCAGCGTTTGGCGAAAGCATCCACCCCCTGGGCGTAGATGAATTGCAAGGCGCCACCTGTCCACGCCGGAAAACCAATGCCGAAGATCGAGCCAATGTTGCCGTCGTGGACCGAGGTCAGCACACCTTCTTGCAGGCAACGTGCGGTCTCCACGGCCTGTCGATACAACAGTCGGTCCTTGATGTCTTGCAGCTTGTAATGCGCATCTGCTTTCTCGAAACGGGTTTTGAGTTCTGGCCACAACTGTTTTTTCTGGCCAGCGGGATAGTCATAAAAACCGCCGCCTGCGGCACGGCCCGCGCGTTTGATTTCTTTGACCATGCGCTCCACCAACAATTCGCCTGGCGTGGCCTGGTATGTTTTGCCCTCCTTGGCAAAGTCGTCCCGGGTCTGGTCCAGCACATGCACCGACAAAGACAAGGCGGTTTCATCCAGCACGGCCAGCGGCCCTACGGGCATGCCCACTTGCATGGCCAGGTTCTCGATCACAGGCGCAGGGATGCCTTCGCCCAGCATGGCCGCGCCTTCCATGACAAAAGTACCAAAGGTGCGGCTGGTGTAGAAGCCTCGCGAGTCGTTCACCACGATCGGCAGCTTGCCCAGCGCCTGCACATAGTCGTACGCACGGGCGATGGTCTCGTCATCGGTCTGTGCACCGCGAATGATCTCCACCAGCTTCATCTTGTCGACCGGGCTGAAGAAATGGATGCCCACAAATTTGTCGGGCCTGGTACTGGCTTGGGCCAAACCACCGATGGGCAAGGTAGAGGTGTTGCTGGCAAAAAACCCGCCCTCAGCCAGCATGGGCTCGGCCTCTTGCGTGACCTTGGCCTTGAGTTCGCGGTTTTCAAAAACGGCCTCGATGATCAGGTCGCAGCCCTTTAGGTCAGCAGCACTCGCCGTGGGCTGAATGAGCGACAACAGCGCCTGCTGCTTGTCTGCGGCCATGCGGCCTTTGTCCACGCGCTTTTGAGTGAGTTTCTGGCTGTAGGCTTTGCCTTTTTCCGCAGCTTCCAGACTCACGTCTTTCAACACAGAGGCAATGCCCCTGCTGGCTTGTGAGTAGGCGATGCCCGAGCCCATCATGCCCGCGCCCAAAATACCGACCTTTTTTGGCTTGTACCGTGGCACAGCTTGGGGGCGGCTGTGACCACCCTTGATGCTGTTCATGTTGAAGAAAAAGGTGTTGATCATGTTGCGCGCCACCTGACTGGTCATCAGACCCGCCAGGTAACGGCTTTCGATGCGCATGGCAGTGTCGAAGTCCACCATCGCACCTTCGACCATGGCAGCCAGTGCTGCTTCAGTTGCGGGATACAAGCCGCGTGTTTTTTGCTTGAGCACTGCCGGGGCCACGCTCAGCATGCCCGCTAATTTCGGGTTGCTGGGTGTGCCGCCGGGCATCTTGTAGTCCTTGCGGTCCCACACATGCTGGGACGCTTCAGGCTGGCCTTGCGCTGCAGCGATGTAAGCCAACGCACGGGTTCGAAGCTGCTCATCGCTGTCGACCAACTCATGCACCAGGCCCAACTTGACGGCTTCTTCGGGGCCAAACAATTGGCTCTCGAGCACATAGGGCTGTGCTGCCAGAAGGCCCAGCACGCGGGTCATCTTGGTGATGCCGCCACCACCCGGAATCAAACCCAGCGTGACTTCGGGCAAACCAAACTGGGTTTTGGGGTTTCGGGTGGCGATGAGGTGGTGTCCGATCAGTGCCACTTCCCAACCACCGCCCAGCGCCGAGCCATTCAGGCAGCTGACCACAGGAACGCCCAGTGTTTCGAGGGTTCGAAAGCTTTTCTTGATGCGTTCGATCTCGGCAAAAATGCGTGGGCCATCCGAAGCTTGCGAGCGCATCACGCCCTTCAGATTAGCCCCTGCAAAGAAAGAGGTTTTGGCCGAGGCCAACACGATGCCTGTCAAAGCAGCTTTGTCTTTGGCCGCTTGCTCGGCAGCTTGGGCCAGATCGCCCTGCCATTGCAGACACATGGTGTTGACGGGCGAGCCCTGCTCGTCAAAGGTGATGGTGGCGATGCCGTCGGCCAGTTCGTAGCGCAGTGTTTTCAAAATCATTGGGTGTCTCCCTGGTCAAACGCGTTCAACGATGGTGGCAATGCCCATGCCGCCGCCCACACACAAAGTGGCCAGGCCGTAGCGCAACTTTCGACGGTGCAACTCGTCAATCAGGATGCCCAAAATCATCGCGCCTGTAGCGCCCAAGGGGTGGCCCATGGCGATCGCGCCGCCGTTCACATTGACCTTGTCGTGCGGCACATGCATCTCCTGCATGAATTTCATGGGCACAGCTGCAAAAGCTTCGTTGATCTCGAACAGGTCAATCTGGTCAATCGTCAGCCCGGCTTTGGCCAAAGCCTTGCGCGCTGCCGGCATGGGGCCTGTGAGCATGATGGTCGGGTCTGCCCCCGACAAGGCCGCCGCCACGATGCGTGCGCGGGGTTTCAGGCCGTGGATTTTTCCGGCGGCTTCGCTGCCGATCAACACCGCCGCAGCGCCGTCCACAATGCCCGACGAGTTGCCTGCGTGGTGCACATGGTGGATGCGCTCGACCTGCGGGTAGCGCTGCAAGGCCACCGCGTCAAAGCCCATGGCACCGAGCTGTTCAAACGAGGGCTTGAGGCCGCCCAAGGTTTCCACCGTGGTGGCGGGTTTTATGAATTCGTCTTGCGCCAGAATGATCTGTCCCAGTTTGTCTCTGACCGGCACCACAGAGCCGTCAAAGTAGCCTGCTGCACGCGCGGCTGTGGCGCGTTTTTGAGATTCCACCGCAAAGGCGTCCACATCGCGGCGGCAGAAGCCGCTCATCGTAGCGATCAGGTCGGCCCCGATGCCTTGCGGCACGAACAGCGTGGCGCTGTGGGTCTCGGGGTCTTGCGCCCAGGCACCGCCGTCCGATCCGATCGGCACGCGGCTCATGCTCTCCAGGCCCCCGGCCACCACCAAGTCTTCCCAGCCGCTGCGCACCTTCATGGCAGCCATGTTGACCGCCTCCAAGCCTGAGGCACAAAAGCGGTTGATCTGAACACCCGAACAGCGCCAGTCCCAGCCCGCAGCCAGTGCGGCCACTTTCGGGATCACCGAGCCTTGCTCACCAATCGGCGAAACCACGCCCATGACCACATCGTCCACCGCGGCGGTGTCCAGTTGGTTGCGGCTTTGCAATTCATGCAACACACCTGCCAGCAGACTGATGGGTTTGACCTCGTGCAGGCTGCCGTCTTTTTTGCCCTTGCCACGCGGTGTCCGGATAGCGTCGTATACAAATGCTTCGCTCATGAATGTCTCCTGGGGGTCATCAGGGGGTTTGCCCTGTGTTGCGGGATTCGGCATTCAGTATAGACTTTTACCAAGCAAACGCTTTGCATAAATAAACCCCCAAGTCTTGAAGGTGACACCCATGATTGAACGCACACTTTTCTCCACCGACCACGAAGCGTTTCGCGACAGCTTTCGCCGCTTCATGGACAAGGAAATCGCCCCCCACCACGAAGCCTGGGAAGAGCAAGGCTATGTCGATCGCGCCGTCTGGAACAAAGCTGGTGAGAACGGCTTTTTGTGCATGACCCTACCTGAGGCCTATGGGGGATCGGGCGCCGACAAGCTGTACTCGGTGGTGCAGATGGAAGAGCTTTCACGCGCTGGATTCACCGGCATTGGCTACGGCTTGCACAGTGAGATCGTGGCGCCTTACATCCTGCATTACGGCACCGACGCGCAAAAGAAAAAGTACCTGCCCAAGCTGGTCAGTGGCGAAATGGTGGGCGCGATTGCCATGAGTGAACCGGCAGCAGGCTCTGATCTGCAAGGCGTGAAGACCAGCGCTTTGCTGCAGCCCGATGGCACTTACCTCATCAACGGCAGCAAGACCTTCATCACCAACGGCTGGCATGCCGACCTGGTGATCTTGGTGGCCAAAACCGACCCAGCTGCAGGGGCCAAAGGCACCAGCCTGTTTTTGATCGAGCGCGGCACGCCCGGCTTTGAAAAGGGCAAACGATTGAAGAAGTTGGGGCTGAAGGCGCAAGACACCTCGGAGCTGTTCTTTGACAACGTCCAAGTCAGTGCCGACCAACTGCTGGGCGGCACGGCCATGCAGGGCAAGGGCTTCATCTGCCTGATGGAGCAACTGCCCTGGGAGCGCCTGCAAATCGCCATTGGCGGCATTGCCGCTGCGCAAGCGGCTATCGACTGGACGGTGCAGTACGTGAAAGACCGCAAGGTTTTTGGACAGTCGGTCGCCAATTACCAAAACACACGCTACACCCTGGCCGAATTGCAGACCGAGGTGCAAGTAGCCCGCGTGTTTGTCGACAAATGCTGTGAGCTGATCCTTGGCAACCAACTCGACACGGCCACGGCCAGCATGGCCAAGTACTGGTGCTCGGACCTGCAATGCAAGGTGATGGACGAATGCGTGCAGCTGCACGGTGGCTACGGCTACATGTGGGAATACCCCATCACCCGCGCCTATGCCGACGCCCGCGTGCAACGCATCTATGGCGGCACCAACGAGATCATGAAAGAAGTGATTTCGCGTGACATGGGGCTGACAGGGCGATGAGCAGACATGACTGAACTGGCAGAACCCAAACGCGCGCGCGGACGCCCCAAAAAGACAGAAAACGAGCGTGACGATGGCAATCGTCGACAGGCGCTGATTTCGGCTGCAGCAGAGTTGTTTCACCGCAAGGGCTACGACGCCACCAGCACCCGAGAAATTGCAGCACGGGTGAGCATGCAACCAGGCTCGCCCTTCTACCACTTTGGCAACAAACAAGACCTGCTGCTGGCTGTGATGGTGGAGGGCATGAAACAGGCCACTGAACGCCAGCGCACAGCCTGCGGCATGTTGAGCACGCAACAAACTGACCGCGACCGTCTGCGCGTGCTGATCCGCAACCAGTTCGATGTGCTGCTGGGCCCCGACAGCGATTTCATCCCGGTGATGCTGTACGAATGGCGCTCGCTCAACGACGCGCAGCGCCAGACCATCACACAAATCAAGGACGATTACGAAGCCGCCTGGACGCCCGTGCTGCAAGCCCTGCACGACAGCGGCCAGCTGCAGGCTCCGGTGGGTCTGGCACGACTGATGATTTTTGGGGCTTTGAATTGGGCAGTGCAGTGGTACGCACCACCTTCCCCGAGCAGGGCAGGCCAAAAATCCCGACGTGCATCGCTTGACGAATTGACCGAGGCTGCACTGGCCTTGTTTTTGAGAGACACCCCATGAGCACCACCACCACCACCCCGAAAACGCATTACCGCTCAGCATTCGCCCCTGCACTGCTGAGCGGACAAGTGCTCATGGTCACAGGTGGCGGCTCGGGCATTGGCCGCTGCACCGCGCACGAACTGGCCAGCCTGGGTGCGCACGTGGTGCTGGTGGGCCGCAACCCCGACAAACTGAACACCACCGCGCAGGAGATCACCAGCGACGGGGGGCTGGCCAGCTGGCACAGTACCGACATCCGACGCGAAGAGGATGTCAAAGCCATGGTCGCCGAAGTGGTGCAGCAACACGGCCGCATCCACGGCTTGGTCAACAACGCAGGTGGGCAATACATCTCGCCGCTGGCCAGCACCAGCGCCAAAGGCTGGCAGGCCGTCATCGACACCAACCTCACTGGTGGTTTTCTGGTGGCGCGTGAGTGCTTCAACCAAAGCATGAATGCACACGGCGGCGTGGTGGTCAGCATCGTGGCCGACATGTGGGGCTCGATGCCTGGCATGGGCCACAGCGGTGCAGCACGAGCAGGCATGGTCAGCTTCACAGAAACTGCCGCACTGGAGTGGGCCACCCACGGCGTGCGCGTGAACGCCGTGGCGCCGGGCTACATCGCCAGCAGCGGCATGGACCATTACCCACCTGAGGCAGGGCCCATGCTGCGCGAGATGCGCCAAACCGTGCCTCAAGGCCGATTCGGCAACGAGGCTGAAACCTCGGCAGCCATCGTTTTTTTACTCTCGCCTGCGGCCAGTTTCATCAGTGGCAGCGTGCTGCGTGTGGACGGTGCCCGTCCCCAGATGCGCATGGGCTGGCAGCAAGCGGTGGCCAAGACCGATGTGCAACAACGCGATGCGGTCAAGCCCTTTGACGGCTTTCACCGCGCCGTCACACCCAAGGTTTTCCAATGAAATTTGAATCCACCTGGAACACCCACAGCACTTTGGCCGTGCAAAGGCGCGAGGCGGGACTGGCCCGTCTGGCGCAGTGGCAAGCGCTGCAAGCGCGTGCCGCAGAGGCCTCTGCCCGCTCCAAACCGGTGTTTGACAAGCGTGGGCAATTGCTGCCACATGAACGCGTGGCCTTGTTGCTGGACCCTGGTGCACCGTTTTTGCCGCTGTGCGCACTGGCGGGGTTTTTGCAAGACACGCCAGACCTGGCCCATTCAATTCCAGGCGGCGGCATGATCGCGGGCATCGGCTTTGTCGAAGGCGTGCGCTGCATGGTGGTGGCCAGTGATTCGGGCATTGAGGCCGGCGCCATACAGGCCCGAGGCCTCGAAAAAATCCTGCGTGTGCAGGAAATCGCCCTGGAAAACAAACTGCCCTTTGTGCACCTGGTTGAAAGCGCCGGAGCCAACCTGATGCAGTACAAGGTCGAAGGTTTTGTACTGGGGGGTGCCATTTTTCGCAATCTGGCACGCTTGTCAGCAGCGGGCCTGCCCGTGCTCACGGTGCAACACGGCTCGGGCACCGCTGGCGGGGCCTACATGCCAGGCCTGAGCGACACCGTCATCATGGTGCGCGGCAGATCCCGCGCGTTTCTGGCTGGCCCACCCTTGTTGAAGGCTGCCACAGGCGAGATCGCCAGCGAAGAAGAGCTGGGTGGCGCCGAGATGCACACCAGCCTGTCGGGCTTGGGCGAATACCTGTGCGAAGACGATCGCCACGCACTGGGCACCGCGCGCGATGTGGTGGCACGCTGGAACTGGGCGGTCAACACTTTCGCATCCGGCGCGGAAAGAGACGCCAAACCGCCACGCCACGACCCCGAAGAACTGCTGGGCCTGATGCCTGCCCACCACCGCGAACCCATCGACATGCGCGAGGTCATGTTGCGGCTGGTCGACGACTCGGACTTTCTGGAATTCAAATCCCTGTATGGCGCAGCCACGGTTTGCGCGCAAGCCCGCATCGGCGGGCATGCGGTGGGCCTCATCAGCAACAACGGACCGATTGATGTGGCCGGGGCCAACAAGGCCACGCACTTCATCCAGTGGATGTGCCAGTTGGGCCACCCAATCGTGTATTTGCAAAACACCACTGGCTACATGGTGGGCAAAGACAGCGAGCAAGGCGGCATGATCAAACACGGCGCCAAGATGATCCAGGCGGTGACCCACGCCACCGTGCCGCAAATCACCATTCAATGCGGCGCATCGTTTGGTGCGGGCAACTACGGCATGTGCGGCCGGGGCTACGCACCGCGATTTTTGTTCAGCTGGCCGGGTGCCAAAACAGCCGTGATGGGTGGCGAGCAAGCTGCCCAAACCATGCAGATCGTGGCCGAAGCGGGCATGGCACGCAAAGGCATCACGCCTGACCCCGAAAAAATGCAGGCCCAGTTCGACAAGATCGTGGCCTTGTTTGAAGCGCAAGCCGATGCGTTTTACAGCAGCGGTCTGGGGCTGGACGATGGCGTGATCGATCCACGCGAAACCCGCGCTGTGCTGTCTTTTTGCCTGGACACCTGCGCTGAAAGCGCCACCCGCAAGCCCCGTGCCATGCCGTTTGGCGTGGCACGCATGTAACGCCAACCCCAAGGAGACAAGCCATGCAATTCACCCACGAACACCGCGAAATCCAGAACACACTCAAACGCTTCATCGAATCCGAGATCAATCCGCATGTGGACGAGTGGGAAGCAGCTGAGATCTTCCCGGCGCACGAGGTCTTCAAAAAAATGGGCCAACTAGGCCTGCTGGGTTTGACCAAGCCCGAAGCCTTTGGCGGTGCGGGGCTGGATTATTCGTACAGCCTGGCCATGGCCGAGGCGCTGGGGCACATTGACTGCGGTGGTGTGCCCATGGCCATTGGCGTGCAAACCGACATGGCCACACCCGCACTGGCCCGCTTTGGCAGCGATGAATTGCGGGCGCAGTTTCTGGCCCCGGCCATTGCCGGCGACATGGTGGGCTGTATCGGCGTGAGCGAACCGGGAGCGGGCAGCGATGTCGCAGGCATCAAGACGGTGGCCCGCAAGAACGGTGACGACTATGTCATCAGTGGTCAGAAGATGTGGATCACCAACAGCTTGCAAGCCGACTGGATGTGCATGTTGGTCAATACGGGTGAGGGCCCCATCCATAAAAACAAAAGCCTGGTCATGGTGCCCATGCGAGAAAACGGCAAACTGCTGCCGGGCATTGAGGTGGGCAAAAAGATCCGGAAGATCGGCATGAACAGCAGCGACACTGGGCTGATTTATTTTGACGAGGTGCGGGTGCCCCAGCGTTACCGCATCGGTGCTGAAGGCCAGGGCTTCATCTACCAGATGCAGCAGTTTCAAGAAGAACGCTTGTGGTGCGCGGCCAGCTGCCTGCAAAGCCTGAGCAACTGCATCCAGTGGACGGTGGAATGGGCGCAAGAGCGCAAGCTCTTCGGATCGACCCTGGCCGACCAGCAATGGGTGCAGTTCAAGTTGGCCGAATTGAAGGCGGATGTGGAGAGCCTGCGCGCCCTGACCTACATGGCGTGCGAACACTACATTGCAGGCGAAGACGTGACCGAATGGGCCACCATGGCCAAACTCAAGGCCGGTCGGCTGAACCGCGTGGTGCCTGATACCTGCCTGCAGTTCTGGGGCGGCATGGGCTTCACCTGGGAGAACAAGGTATCGCGCATGTACCGCGATGGGCGTCTGGCCTCGATTGGCGGCGGTGCCGACGAAGTGATGCTGGGCATCCTGGCCAAGACCATGGGCATTGCCAAACGGCCTTTGAAATGAGCCCGACGCATTTGCTGATCGACCGCCAAGGGGCCGTCGAGACCTGGACCTTGAACGAGCCAGCCTCGCGCAATGCCCTGAACGATGCCATGGTGGACAGTCTGCTGCAGGCCTGTGTGCGGGCTGGGCAAGACGCCTCTTTGCGCATCGTGGTGCTGACCGGTGCGGGGGGTGCCTTTTGCGCAGGGGGCAGTCTGGGTGGCTTTGCCAAGCTGATCGGCCAACCCCTGCAAGCGGGGCAAACCGATCCGCTGCTGGCCATGAACAGAAGCTTTGGTGACTTGCTGCACGCCCTTTGCGCCCTGCCCCAGTTGCTGGTTTGCCGTGTCGATGGTGCAGCGATGGGCGGCGGATTCGGTCTGGTGTGTTGCGCCGACCATGTGGTGGCCACAGCGCGGTCGGTACTGGGCACACCCGAAGTCACACTGGGTCTTCCCCCTGCCCAGATTGCACCCTTTGTGTGGCAACGCCTGGGCGAGAACGCTGCACGCCAATGCCTGTTGCAAGGTTTGAGCTACAGCGCTGAGCAAGCACATGCCATGGGCTTGGTGCACGAAGTGATCGAGCTGAGCAACGAAACTGCCTGGCAAGCCACTTTGCAGCGGCTGCTGCGTGCAGCCCCCGGTGCGGTGGCCAACACCAAAAAACTTCTGCGCATGTTGCGCAGTCCCATGCCTGATTTGCGCGATGCGGCGGCTCAAGCTTTTTCCCAAAGTTTGCGCAGCACTGAAGCGGCGCAAGGACTGTCCGCGTTTGCCAGCAAACAGCCTGCGCCATGGGGCCAACGCCCCAAGGGACAAATATGAGCCGCCCACTGACCCGCCTGCTGATCGCCAACCGTGGCGAGATTGCCCGCCGCGTGGTGCGCACCGCCCGAGACATGGGCATTCAAACGGTGGCGGTGTATTCAGACATTGACCGCCACGCCCTGCATGTGCAAGAGGCAGATACCGCCTACGCCCTGGGCGGGGCCTTGTCAGCCGACTCGTATTTACGCATCGAAAAATTACTGCAGGCCGCACACGCCACAGGGGCCGATGCGGTACACCCGGGCTACGGTTTCTTGAGTGAGAACGCCGACTTTGCCCAAGCGGTGCTGGATGCGGGCCTGACCTGGGTGGGCCCGCCGCCCCAGTCCATTAGGACGCTGGGCAACAAATCGGCTGCGAAGGCGCTGGCACTGGCCCAAGGTGTACCTTGTCTGCCAGGCTATTTAGGCGCTGACCAGAGCGATGCAGCCTTTAGCGCACAAGCGCAGCAACTGGGTCTGCCGCTCATGGTGAAAGCGGTGGCCGGTGGCGGCGGCCGAGGCATGCGACTGGTCACCGACATGCTGCAGTTGTTGCCTGCATTGCACAGTGCCAGGTCAGAAGCACTGGCTGGCTTTGGCCATGGTGACTTGCTGCTGGAACGCGCCTTGCTGCGCCCCCGACACATCGAGGTGCAGATCATGGCCGATGCCCATGGGCATTGCATTCACCTGGGTGAGCGCGATTGCTCGGCGCAGCGACGCCATCAGAAAATCATCGAAGAGTCGCCCAGCCCGGCTGTGTCGCCCGCGCTGCGCGAACAAC
Source organism: Limnohabitans sp. 2KL-17 (assembly GCF_003063415.1). GTDB lineage: Bacteria > Pseudomonadota > Gammaproteobacteria > Burkholderiales > Burkholderiaceae_C > Limnohabitans_A. The sequence continues at coordinate 44,839 of NZ_NESK01000018.1, read as the reverse complement.
TCGGGCAAGCTGCTATCGCGCTGACCCGGTCAGCGGGCTATGTGGGCGCAGGCACGGTGGAATTTCTGCTGGACAACACATCAGAAGGCTCAGCTTTTTACCTGATGGAGGTGAACACGCGGTTGCAGGTGGAACACCCGGTGACTGAAATGTGCACGGGGCTCGATCTGGTCGAGTGGCAACTGCGAATTGCCCGCGGCGAGCCACTGCCACTGGTGCAAGCCGATGTGCGCCTGCAAGGCCACGCCATTGAGGTGCGCCTGTGTGCCGAAGACGAACACTTCACACCGCAAACCGGTACGGTCAAGCACTTTGCGCCGCCTGCGCTAGATGAAGAACTGCGCTTTGACCATGCCTTGCACACCGGTGCCGAAGTCACGCCACATTACGACGCCATGCTGGGCAAGCTGATCGCTCATGCGCCCACTCGTGGCGAAGCCATTGACCGCCTGAGTGCCGGCCTGCAGCAGACAGCCGTGCTGGGCTTGCCCACCAACCGGGCATTTTTGGCCGCGTGTTTGCAGCACCCGGTGTTTGTGGCGGGTGAGGCCTTGATCCCTTTTCTGGCCGATCACGCTGACGCCATTCGTGCGCGATTGCCAGCCACCCCTGATGCACAGACTGCGGCTGCGCTGGCGGTGCTGTACGCACAACACCCCCCCGCACAGCACATGGCCAGCCCATTTGAACGCCCGCTTCGCATGGGCTTTGCAGGGCAGACTCAGACTTGGCAAGCGGTGGTGCTGGAGCTGGGACAAGCTCAGGTACAGGTGCGCCAGGCGGATGCCACGCATCTGGCACGGATTGAACAGGTGCCCGTCACACCAATTGCCAAAAATCACCCGCCCGAATTTCACACAGCTGTGGCGGAACACGCTTTGAACATCACCCTGAACGGCTTGCGCTGGCAAACCCGTGCGGCCCGCACAAGCAGATCGCCAGACCGCTGGCATGTTCAGCTGGAAGGTGTTCAAAGCTGTGAACTGTGGTTGACCGACCAAACACACAGCGCCCCCGACACCGGCCCCAACGCGCAAACGGCGACCCTGCTGCGTGCCCCGTTCAACGGCAAACTGATCGCGCTGCATGTGCGCGAAGGCGACTGTGTGAAGCAAGGCGATGCCTTGCTGGTCATCGAATCCATGAAACTCGAACACACCCTGACAGCGCCCCGCGATGCCGTGGTGCAAAGCGTTCTGGTATCGGCAGGCCAGCAAGTGGGCCCCGGTCAGGTATTGGTGAAATGGCAGGACGCCGAATGAAAACCCCTGATATTTCCACCGCATTCACAGCCGAAGACCTGCAAAGCCTGCAGACCACCGTCGAGCGCTTTGCACGGCAGGCCATCGCGCCTAACGTGTCTGCCTGGGAAGCAGCTGGCGAGATCGACCGCAGCTTGTACACCCAGGCCGCCAGTTTGGGCCTGCTGGGTCTGGGCTACCCCGAACACCTGGGCGGCACACCCGCTCCCTGGCGCGCACGCAACGCCATGTCGCAAAGCATGGCGCGCTATGGCGGCAGCGGCGGCGTGATGGCCAGCCTGTTTTCACACAACATCGGCCTGCCGCCCGTCATGGCGCATGGCAGTACCGAACTGCAAGCCGAAGTGGTGCCCCCAGTGTTGCGCGGCGAAAGCATTGCGGCGCTGGCCATTACCGAGCCGGGCGGTGGCTCCGACGTCGCCAGCCTGCGCACCACGGCCGTCGCCGACGGATCAGACTACGTGATCAACGGCGAGAAAATTTTCATCACCTCGGGGCTGCGCGCCGACTGGATCACCCTGGCGGTACGCACCGACCCAGCCAGCAAAGGGGCCAGCGGCATTTCGATGGTCGTTGTGCCCGGAAACACCCCTGGCATCTCCCGCACGCGACTTCACAAAATGGGCTGGCACAGTTCGGACACCGCGCACCTGCATTTTGACAACGTGCGTGTCCCACAGCGCTGGCGCATCGGCGACGAGGGCTCAGGTTTCAAAATGATCACGGGCAACTTCAATGGCGAGCGGCTGGCCATGTCTGCCATGGCGCTGGGCTTTGCCCAAGCCTGCTTCGACGAAGCCTTGTCTTGGAGCCGTCAACGCCAGACCTTTGGCGCCGCCCTGATCGATCGCCAGGTAATTCGCCACAAGATGATGGACATGCAGATGCGCATCTCATCGACCCAGGCTTGGGTCGATGCCGTGACTCGACAAGCCGACGCTAACCAATGCGGCGCCGCCTGGGTGGCTGAAGTTTGTCTTCTGAAGAATCACGCCACACAAACCATGCAGTTTTGTGCCGATGCCGCCGTACAAATTTTGGGCGGCATGGGTTTCATGCGTGGCACGGTGAGCGAACGGATTTACCGCGAGGTCAAGGTGATGATGATCGGTGGTGGGGCAGAAGAGATCATGAAAGAGCTGGCCGCCAAACAACTGGGGATCTGACAAATCATCCCAAAAACTTTTGCGCAAAATGCAAATAAAGCGGTATTCCCAACAAGATGTTGAAGGGGAACGTCAGCCCCAGCGACATGCCAAAGTAAAGAGACGGGCTGGCTTCGGGAATGGCGTGGCGAATGACAGCGGGCACCGCGATGTAAGACGCACTGGCCGACAACACCATCAGCAAGGCCGCATCACCTGCCGCCATGCCCAAGAGCCACGCCAACAACAAGGCCAGGCCCGCATGCACCAAGGGCCCCAGCACGGCATAGACCACCAGCCAAGGCGATTGGCCCTTGAGTTGGCCCATGTTGCGTGCCGCCAGCAGGCCCATGTCGAGCAGAAAGAAAGCCAGCATGCCTTTGAAAAGGTCAACAGAAAACGGCTTCATCGCTGCCCGACCCGATTCACCCGTCAAAAGACCGATCAGCATGGCGCCCAGCAAAAGTAACTGTGCGCCATCGGTCAGTGCCTCATGCAGGATTCGGCTCAAAGGTGGGTTGCCGGTAACGTGGGCACCCACACTGGCATCCGTCAGGTTGCCGTTCAAGTTGATGCGCCGGCGCACATGGTTGGCCATGACCACTGCGAAAACGATGGCGGGTGATTCCATGAGGGCCATGGCGGCGGCCATGTGCCCGCCAAACGCTACGCCCTGGTTGTCCAGGTGCTGGGAAGCCGTGATGAAGGTCACAGCACTCACTGAGCCATAGGTTGCGGCAATGGCTGCGGCGTCAAAACCGGACAAAAATCGGCACAACACCCCATAGCCGATCAAGGGCACGATGCAAGCCATGCCCAGAGCGGCAGCCAGACTGATGACCACATCACTGGTCAAGCCAGATTGCGCGAGTGCAAAGCCGCCCTTGAGGCCCAGCGTCATCAGCAAATAAAGTGACAAAAAACGGGAAATGGGCTGGGGAATTTCCAGATTGGACTTCAACGATCCGGCCAGCATGCCAAAAACAAAGAACAATATGGCGGGATCGGTGAAGCTCGTCATGGGGGTGTCAAAACATCAGTCAAAAATTTCATGCAGCCAGGATTTTTTGCGTTTGTAAGCGTCACGATCGCTGTAGCCGTAGTGCCCCTCACCCTGGCCCGATGAGCGCGTTGTGCCTTGTCCGGGCCGCACAGCCTGAACAGGCTGAACGCTTGCAGCCGCTGCAGCGCGGTCGAGCAGTTTGTCCAGCTCACCGCGGTCGAGCCAGATGCCTCGGCAAGCGGGGCAGTAATCGATTTCAACCCCTTGGCGCTCGGCCATGACCAGGGGGGCATCGTTGCAGGTAGGGCACTTCATGGTGTTTCCTTTGATTTTGGACAGACGCAACATGGGTTTCAATTGAAATGAGATGCAAAGATACATCCCCTTGATCTTCTGAAAAAGCAGATAATTTCGGATTAACCATCCCTAAAAATCGATCATGAGAACCACCTTTAATTACAAACACCTCTACTATTTTTGGGTTGTGGCCAAGGAAGGCGGCATTACCCGGGCGGCCGACAAACTGGACATGGCGGTGCAGACGGTGAGTGCGCAGGTGCGTGAACTGGAGCGCTCGCTGGGATACGCCTTGCTAAAACCCGCCGGCCGGGGGCTGGTGTTGACCGATGCAGGGCTGGCTGCCATGCAGCAGGCCGATCAGATCTTTCAGCTCGGTGAGGACTTGCCGTCCAAAGTGCGCGATGCCGCGAGTTCGCCTACGGTCCGGCTGGCGACCGGCATTTCCGATGGTCTGCCCAAACTGGTGGTGCGCCGCCTGATGCAGCCCGTGATGGCCGAGCCCAACTTGCGCTTGCTGTGTCATGAGGGCGAGTTCGACGACCTGCTGGGCGACCTGGCCTTACACCGCCTGGATGTGGTGTTGTCCGATCGTCCTGCGCCAAGCCATGCCAATATCAAGCTCTACAACCATGCACTGGGCTCGTCTGCCGTGTCCTGGTATGGCAGCGCAGCACTGGTCAAATTGGCCAAAAAGAAGTTTCCCGCCAGTCTGGCCGATGTGCCTGTCCTTTTGCCCACGGCCCACACCTCAGTGCGCATTCGAATTGACCACTGGTTTGAACAGCACGGCATCCGCCCGCGCATCGTGGGCGAGTTTGAAGACAGCGCCTTGCTCAAGACTTTTGGCGAAAGCGGCATGGGCGTGTTCCCGGCTGCCGAATGGGTGCACGACGAGCTGCTGGCGCACTACGATGTTCAGCGACTGGGCCCCTGCGAGGGTGTGAAGGAAAGTTTCTTCGCCATCGGCACCGAAAAGAAAGTGCAACACCCGCTGGTGCAGCGGCTGCTGCAGGCCTCTGACACAGGAGGCTGAAAGCAGGGCAGTCTCCCTGGCGGCAAGCCAGAGAGGTGTCCTTGGGCCAGCGCCTCAGGCCTTGGCAGACCGCACACTCAGCAACATGGTCGCAGCCAGGATGCCGACCACCACACCCAAAGAGATGCCTACAGGAATTTTGAAGACATCGATCAGACACATCTTGGTTCCAATGAACACCAAGATCACAGCCAGGCCATAGTTCAACAGGTGAAACTTGTTGGCCACTGCAGCCAACAAAAAGTACATGGCTCGCAAGCCCAGGATGGCAAACACGTTGCTGGTCAGAACAATGAACGGATCGTTGGTGATGGCGAAAATCGCTGGAATCGAGTCGACCGCAAAAATCACATCGGTCAGTGCGATCAGACAAATCACCATGAACAGGGGCGTGGCGATTTTCTGGCCGTTTTCGATGGTCCAGAACTTCTCGCCATCGTAATTCTTACTCACTGGTAAGAGCCTGCGCAGCAGTTTGAGCGCCGGGTTGTCATCCAAATCAGGCTCCTTGCCGGCCGCCCACCACATCTTCACACCGGTGAGGATCAGGAAGGCACCAAACACATACAACACCCAGTGGAATTCGGCCAACAGCCACCCACCCACCAGGATCATCAGGGTGCGCAAAACGATCGCACCAATGATGCCGATCATCAGAACCCGCTTCTGGAAATTCGTCGGGACGGCAAAATACGTGAAGATCATCAGGAAAACAAAGATGTTGTCCACCGCCAGAGATTTTTCGATCAGATAGCCCGTCAGAAACTCCAGTGCCTTGGTGTTCGCCATGTCGACAGAACCCGTGGCGTCCTTGATGGCCCACCAGAAGAGGCCATTGAACAAAAAGCTCAAAGCAATCCAGATCAATGACCAGTTCAAGGCCTCCTTGACCCCGATATCGTGGGCACCCTGCTTTTTGAGCACCACGAAATCGACGAACAGCGACACCAGAACAATCACCACAAAAGTAAGCCAGAGCCACAGGGGCGCAATGGTTTCCATGAAATACCTCTTTTCAAATCAATCAATAACAGGGGACAAGCCAGACTTTTCAGAAGCCAGCACACAAGCCTTTTTTTTAAGATTTCACAATCAGCAGGGCTTAATGACCTCTATTTTTACTGAATTAAACCTAGTTTCATTCTCGAAAAACAAGAGTTTTAAACTGGATTTACGGAATATTCGATGCGTCTGGGCAAGGCGCTGCGAAGCAGTCATAGGTGAACTGACGGCATCCTGTGGTGCTTCTCGCTCTGGCAGGTAATGTTGCGAAGTACATGGCCCAAGCTTGAATATGAGTCGTGTGCGGCATGGCCATCGCCAGTGACGCAACGACGGCCGAGCCGCCTCAAGTGCCCAATGGTTCCATGCCGAAACGCCCTTGTAAAGAGGTTCAGATAACCATGAAAAAACCGCCAGACCTTTGCAGGTGCTGGCGGTTTGATTCAAGCAGCTTGCGTTGCAGGCTTTACTTGGTGTCGGTGAAGTAAGCCGATGTCACCTTCCAGCGACCATCGGTAATCTGCGACATGCGCGAGGCATTGCTGCCCAAACGCTTGGTGGGGCTGAAAGTCATTTCAGCGCTGCCAAACATGTCGGGCGGAATGACCATGGTGTCCATGGCCTTGATGATGCTCTCGGTGGTCAGATTTGCACCTGATTTTTCGATGGCACGCAAGAAAGCATCGATGGCGTTGTAGCCATATACCGAGAACACTGTAGGGTCTTCGTTGAACTTGGTCTTGTATTTGTTGGCCCAGAAACGGATCGGCTGCGCTGCTTCGTCCAGGTAGGGGTGCTGCACCGACATGGTGGCGTAAAAGCCGTTCATGGCAGGGCCACCAAGCTTGTGGATCAGGTCGGTGTAGGACGCGCTCGATCCAATGAAGGTTGGGTTGAATCCCAAGCGACGAGCGGTGCCAATGCCGCCAATGGTTTCACGGATGATGGTGCCCATCACCACGAAATCGCACTTGGACGATGCCAGTTTTTGCATTTGCGATGAGAAGTCGGTCGCGCCGCGCTTGTAGGTGGTGACTTCAGCGAACTGCAGTCCTGCTGCTTTCAGGCCCGCCTCGGCGCCCCGGAAGACTTCCAGACCGAATTCATCGTCCTGGTACATCGCGCAAATTTGTTTGGCATTTTTTTCCTTGACGAGCATGGGCACGCCCACGCGCATCTGGTCAAAGTAGGTGGCCGCAAATGAGTACTTGAGCTTGTGAAAAGGGTCGTACATTTCGCGCGCTGCCGTCACCGGGAAGAAGTTGATCACGTTCTTCTGGAACTGGACAGGCATGGCCGCCATATTTTGTGCCGTGCCGATATGACCAATCATGGCAAAAATTTTGTCTTGGTTGACCAATTTTTGCGCGGCCAAGACGGCGCGGCGCGGGTCATAAGCCGAATCTTCGACCAGCAACTTGAACTTGCGGCCATTGATGCCACCTTGCTCGTTGGCTTCGTCCACACGCAGCATCATGCCCAGGCGAACTTGCTTGCCAAATCCGGCCAGAGGGCCAGACAAATCTTGGATGGAGCCGAGCACGACTTCGTTTTTGGTCACGCCTTGCGTTTGGGCCATGACCGCGCCAGCGGTCAAGGCCAAAGCAGCAGCGACGAGGCTGAGTTTGATTTTCATGTTGCAGGTCTCCTGTTGTAGTAAAGGGTAATGGTTCAGCGGTACATGGCCTCAATCTGAGGCGCGTATTTGTTTTCGACCAATTTGCGCTTGAGCTTCATGGTCGGTGTCAGTTCTTCGTCTTCGGCTGTCAATTGTGTATCGAGCAGCCAAAATTTCTTGATCTGCTCAACCCGTGCAAATTTCTTGTTGACACGGTCGATCTCGGCCTGTATCAAGTTTTGCACCTCGGCGCTGTGAGTCAGGCTGGCGTAGTTGGAAAAAGGCACATCGTTGTCCTGTGCGTATTTCTCCACGTTTTCCTGGTCGATCATGATGATCACGGTCAGATACGCCCTTTTGTCGCCAATGACCACCGCATCGGTGATGTAAGGCGAGAATTTCAATTCGTTTTCGAGTTCGCTCGGGGTAATGTTCTTTCCCCCAGCCGTGATGATGATGTCTTTCATGCGATCGGTGATGCGGAAAAACCCTTCCTCGTCCACCACGCCCACATCCCCCGTGTGCAACCAGCCGTCGGCATCAATTGTTTCGGCGGTCTTTTCAGGCAAGTTCAGATAGCCCATGAAAACATTGGGGCCCCGCACCAGAATTTCGCCGGTCACCGGGTCCAGGCGCACTTCGTTGAATTCGGCGGCAGGTCCGATCGATCCGGGTTTGATGCGGTCAGCGGGAACACCTGTGGCGGCACCACAGGTCTCGGTCATGCCCCACACTTCCAGCATGGGCAGGCCCAGTGCCAAGTACCAACGCACCAACTCGGGCGAGATGGGCGCGGCACCCGTGACCAGAAACCTCGCACGGTGGATGCCGATCATCTTTCGGACATTGTTCAGCGCCAGCAAACGTGCCAGATAAAAGCGAAGCTTGAGGCTGGCAGGCACGGGCTGGCCTTTGAGCACCAACTCGGCCACCTGATGGCCCACACCGATGGACCAGCCATAAATGGCTTGCTGCAGGCCGCCCGCTTCTTTAAGGGCGATCATGACGCCCGAGTAAAACTTTTCCCAGACGCGGGGCACCGCCGTGAAAACAGTGGGCGCGATCTCGCGAACGTTTTCAGGCACGGTTTCGGGGTTCTCGACAAAGTTGAGTTTGGCACCGGTGTACAGGGAAAAATACTCACCCCCCATGCGCTCTGCGATGTGGCACAGGGGCAAAAAGCACATGCATTCGTCGCGTTCGTCTCGGGCGATAAGGGTGTTGTAACCGCGCACGGTGTAAACCAGGCCATGGTGGCTGTGCATGCCACCCTTGGGTCTGCCGGTCGTGCCCGAGGTGTAGACCAGGATGGCCAGATCTTCGGGCTTGCATTGGGCTACGCGCTGCGCCAGCAGGTGGGGATGGGCCTTGGCGTGTTCGCGCCCCAGGGCGCGCAGGTCTTTCAGGCTGATGACCTGTGGGTCGTGAAAGTCGCGCAAGCCGTCCATGTCAAACACAACGATCTTGCTCAGCAAGGGCAAGCTGTCGCGAACGGCCAAGGCCTTGTCGAGTTGCTCATCGTCTTCGACAAAAAGAACCCGGGTGGCCGAGTCTTCGCAGAGGTAATGCACTTGCTCTGCGGCATCGGTCGGGTAAATGCCGTTGGATACACCACCAGCGCTCAGCACGGCCAGGTCGCACAGCACCCACTCGATGTTGGTATTGGCCAGAATCGAGGCGGTGTGTCGGGCCTCAAAGCCCAGCGCCATCAGCCCATGGCCGATCTCGCGCACGGCCTGGGCGGTTTGGTCCCAGGTCCAACTGCGCCAGATGCCAAAGTCTTTTTGGCGCATCCATACATTCGGGCCACGGACGGCCACAGCATTCCAGAAGATGGCGGGGATGGTCTCGCCCGCCATGACGATGTTTTTTTGCGGCGCAATGCCGGAGGTGTCCCAGAGTTGGCTCATGTCTTATCTCCAGGTTTTCTTCTTTTTCCAGCGGCGATCGGCACGCACGCCCTCTTCCTTGAGCCCCAGGTAGAACTCCTTGATGTCCTCTTTTTCACGCAAACGGGCACAGATGTCTTCCATCACGATGCGGCCGTTTTCGAGCACGTAGCCGTAGTCCGAAGCATTGAGTGCCATGTTGGCGTTTTGCTCAACCAGCAAGATGGTGGTGCCACGCTCGCGGTTGATGCGCACCACGATCTCGAAGATTTCCTTGGTGAGCTTGGGGCTGAGGCCCAAGCTGGGCTCGTCCAACAAGATCAGGTCCGGGTTGGCCATCAAGGCCCGGCTGATGGCCAGCATTTGTTGCTGGCCACCCGAGAGTAAACCGGCGTCTTGGGCCGTGCGCTCACGCAGGATGGGGAAGTAATTGAACACGGCTTCCATGTCACGCGCCACGCCATCGCGGTCGTCGCGCGTGAAGGCGCCCATGAGCAGGTTGTCGCGAATCGACAGCAAAGGAAACACCTCGCGGCCTTCAGGCACGTGCATCAGGCCACTTTGCACAATGATGGCGGGGTCTTGCGCGGTGATGCTTTTGCCCTTGAACTCGATCGAGCCCTTGCGCGGGTCGATGATGCCGCTGATGGTTTTGAGGATGGTGGTTTTGCCCGCCCCGTTGGAACCCAGCACCGTGGCGATTTCACCCTTGCGAACCTGCAGGCTGACACCTCGAATCGCTTTGATCGGACCGTAAGCGCTTTCCACGTTGAGCAATTTCAGCATCACGCTATCTGTTGCCCCAGACACTTCTGCCGCCCCTGCCGGGCTGTCGTTCAAATTTTGTGTGGCGGCGCTCATGCTGCGCCTCCAGCCACGTAGTTTTCGCGGCGCAGGCTGGACACATCGTCCACCGAGCCCAAATAGGCCTCGATGACACCCGGGTCGCTTTGCACTTGGCTGGGCGTGCCGGTAGCGAGTTCTTCACCCTGGCTCATGGCCAGCACGCGGTCCGACACTTTGGAGACCAGGCTCATGTCGTGCTCCACCATGAGCACGGTGATGCCGAGCTCGTTCTTGATGTCCGAAATCCAGAAAGCCATGTCTTCGGTTTCCTCGACGTTCAGGCCCGATGAGGGTTCATCAAGCAAGAGCAATTGGGGATCGGTGCACAAGGCCCGGGCCAACTCCACGACTTTGCGCACGCCATAAGGCAAGCCCGCCACCATCGAGTCGCGATGGTGTTGCAAGTCAAGAAAATCAATGATTTGCTCCACTTTTTCGCGCGCCTCGATTTCGGCTGAACGGGTTTTGGCCGTGAAAAAAATCTCACTCCACAAACCGGTCTTGCGGTGGGTGTGGCGACCGATCAAGAGGTTTTGCAGCACCGTGGCGTGCTCGAACAGCTCGATGTTCTGAAAGGTGCGCGCAATTCCCAAGCCGGCGATCTGATGCGGCAGTTCATCCGTCAGGCGCAATGTGCCCTTGGGGCCAGCGTAGTCAATCACCCCGGTGGTGGGGGTGTAAATGCGACTGATCAAGTTGAACACCGTGGTCTTGCCGGCGCCGTTGGGGCCGATGAGGGTGAAAACTTCGCCGCGCTTGACGTCAAAGCTGACCTTGTTCACAGCCAGCACACCGCCAAAACGGACGCTCAGGTCTTGAGCGGATAAAAGGATGTCTGCGTTCATTTCAGACGGTCCGATTTCTGGAATGATTTCTGGCGCTTGAACAGGCCACGGCGATAGAACGGGAAGAGCTGGAACCAGGTGCGCACCTTGAGCCAACGCCCGTACAAGCCCATCGGTTCAAACAACACAAAGGCGATCAACACCATGCCGTAAACCGTGCCCTGCAAACCGGCGGCTCCGCCAATGGCTGCGGGCAAAAAGTCTTTGCCCATGGAAATAAGTTGGGGCATGACGATCAGGAAAATGGCCCCCAGGAAAGCCCCATGGATGGACCCCAGACCACCGATCACCACCATCAGCAACAAGTCGATCGACTGGATGATGCTGAACTGCTCAGGTGAAAGAAACTGGATCTTGTGGGCATAGAGCGCCCCGCCAATGCCGGCCAAAGCAGCCGACAAGGCAAAAGACAGCGTCTTATAGCGTGCCAGGTGGATGCCCATGCTCTGGGCCGAGATTTCGGAATCGCGGATCGCCACAAATGCCCGCCCGGTGGACGAACGCAGCAAATTCACGATGGCCAATGTGGCACCCACTGCGACAACAAGGCAAAGAAAATAGAACTCTTCGGTGGTGTCCAGGGTCCAGCCACCCAGTTTGGGGTAGCCGACCATCAGGCCCGCATTGCCACCCGTGACATGCTCCCAGCGGGCCATGCCCTCTTCGACAATGAAGCCAAAGGCCAGCGTGGCCATGCCCAGGTAAATGCCTTTGACACGCAGTGCAGGCAAACCGACGATGACCCCCGCAATGGCCGAGAACAAGCCCGCACACAACAAGGCCAGCGGAAACGGCACACCAGCGTTCACCATAACGCCTTGGGTGTAAGCCCCCACACCCAAAAAGGCGGCATGGCCCAAGGAGAATAAACCGGTAAAGCCGGCCAGCAGCATGAGGCCCAGGCCCACCACCGCATAAATCAGCACGAAGGTCAGTTGGGCCAGCCAGTATTCCGCAACAACCCAGGGTGCGGCCACCAGGAAAAGCCCCAGCAAGCTGTACCAGAACACATGGCCACCGTGCTTGGCCAGGATAATGTCCTGGTTGTATTCGGTCTTGAAAATGAAACGCATGTCGGGGCCTCAGACTTTCTTGCGCAGTTGCTCGCCGAACAAGCCATTGGGCTTGAGCACCAGCATGAGCAACACCACGATGTAGGGCGCAATGTCTTTAAAACCTTCGGGCAAGTAAAAGCCCGAAAACGACTCGACAATGCCAATCACCAGACCGCCCACGATGGCGCCAAGCAAGCTTCCAAAACCGCCGACCACAGCGGCCGGAAAAGCCTTAAGTCCAATAAAGCCCATGTTGGCGTGCACAAAGGTGATGGGCGCCAGCAGCAGACCTGCTACCGCAGCCACACCCGCCGCCAAGCCCCAGACCAAGCCATTGATTTGCTTGACCGGAATGCCCATGTAATAAGCGGCCAGCTGGTTTTGCGATGCGGCTTGCATGGCAACGCCCAACTTGCTGTACTTGAACATGGCAAACAAACCCAGACACAAAATGCCAGTGGCGCCGATCACCACCATTTGCTCGGCAGCAATCACCAGACTACCCAAGCGCAAAACCTGTCCTGCATAAGGCACAGGCATGGTGTGGGTGTCGGTTCCGACATCGGGGATCATGGTGATCAGGCCGCGCAGTACATACCCCACGCCAATAGTCAGCATGACAATGGAAAACGCAGGCTGCCCGAGTATGGGGCGAATCACCATGCGCTCCAGCAAGACACCGAAAACGCCCATGGCCACGATGGCGGCAGGCACTGACAACCAAAAAGGAAAGCCCAGCAGCATCATGGCGGCCAGACCCGAAAAGGCCCCCACCATCATCAGGTCACCCTGGGCAAAGCTCACCGTTTCGGTGGCCTTGTAAATCAGCACGAAACCCAGGGCAATGAGTCCGTAAATACAGCCCTGGGCCACACCGCTGATCAGCAGTTGCAGCAATTGCACGCCCGTCTCCTCTGTGTTTTTATTGTCTTGCCAAAGTCCGCATTGGCTTTGCCATGGGCTTCGAGCCTGGGCAAAAGCATTTGCGAACGACCGTGCGATTATGTATGTCTTACACGAGACTTTCCCTAGGGGTTGTCCCCCATTCAAACTCAAACACAAGGCTTCAATATCCCCGCATGACAAATGCCATTCGCATCGGTTCCGGCCTCGGTTTTTACGGCGATAACTGGGAGCCCGTGGTCGCCAGCATCGAGCGCGGCCAAGTCCAGTTCATCGCCAGCGACCACCTGGCCGAGCTCACGCTGGCCATTCTTCAAAAAGACCGCCAACGCGACCCGTCGCTGGGCTATGCCCGCGATGTGGTGCCCATGCTCTTGCGCCTGTGGCCGCTGATGCAGCCACGCGGCGTTCGGTTTGTGTGCAACGCAGGCGGCCTGAACTCGATGGGCGCCGCCTTGGCGGTGCGCAATGCTCTGGCAGGCGCTGGCTGGCACCCGCACATCGCGGTGGTGTCGGGAGATGACGTACTACCCCTTTTACAAGACGCAGGCACACGGTTTGACCACATGATGAACGGTGCAGACATGAGCAGCGTGCGCGAGCGTCTGGTGTTTGGCAACGCCTACTTGGGGGCGCAACCCATCGTGGATGCGTTGGACCAGGGGGCTGACATCGTGATCACCGGGCGAGTGGCCGATGCAGCGCTGTTTTTGGGGCCGCTGGTGCACGGCCTGGGCTGGAAGCTGGGCGATGCCAGCACGTCTGAAGATTTCAACCGCTTGGCCCAAGGTCTGGCGGTGGGCCACTTGCTGGAATGCTCGGGCCAGGGCAGCGGTGGCAATTTTGGCAGCCAGGGCAGCTGGCAAGCCATCCCCGATCTGGCCCACATTGGCTACCCGATTGCCGAGGTACAGGCCGATGGCACGGCCATCCTGACCAAAGCACCGGACACGGGTGGCCTGGTTAACTTTGACACGGTCCGCCAGCAACTTCTCTACGAGGTGCACAACCCACACGCTTACCTGTCGCCCGACGTGGTGCTGGACATGGGCCAAATCGCATTGACCGATGAAGGCCATCACCGGGTGCGCTTGACTGGGGCCAAAGGCGCGCGCCCTGGCGACCAGTTGAAGGCGGTGGCGGGCTTCAAAGATGGCTTCAAGGCGGAGGTCAGTTGGGGCTTTTCATGGCCCGACGCCTGGGACAAAGTGCACGCCGCGGAGGCCATGATCCGCTGCCAACTCAAGGAGCGAAAGTTGCCTTTTGACGAACTTTTTGTGGAGTATCCGGGCCTCAATTCGGCGCACGGCCCGCTGGCCCAATTGCCTTCAGCCACAGAACTGAATGAGCGCGCAGAGATCTGGGTTCGCATGGCCTTGCGCACACAAGTCAAAGCGGCGGCCGATGGTTTTGGTCGCCTCTTTCCCTGGATGGCCCTGAGCGGGCCGGCCTACACCTGTGGCTTTCAGGGCATGAACAGCAGCAGCGAATTGCTGGGTATCTGGCCCACACTGATTCCTCGCAACAGGGTTCAGGCCCGCCTTGAAATTCTGGAACTCAACACATGAACACCCTAAACCCAAGCCTCTTGCGCATGCCCCTGGCCCACCTGGCCCACGCCCGCAGCGGTGACAAAGCCGACTGGGTGGACTTTGGCCTGTTCGCCTGGAACGAAGACGGCTATCGGATCATTGAACGCGAAGTCACAGCAGACAAAGTACAAGCCCACTTTGACCCCTGGCTGCCGGGCAAGGTGCAAGCCTGGGCGTTGCCCAACATCCTGGCCATGAAATTCGTGCTGGAAGGCGCTCTTCAAGGTGGCGGCGCACGCAATCTGCGGCTGGACAACCTGGGCAAAGCCATGGGTGCTGCACTGCTGCGCATGGACATCGAAGTCAGCGCGCAAGAATGGCAGCAGGCACAAAAAAGCCCCCGAAGGGGCTGGTGGCCAGAGCCTTTGTCACCCTGGGCTTGATCACGGGGGCATGCGTCAAACGCGCTCGATGATCAGTGCAATGCCCTGACCCACACCAATGCACATGGTGCACAGTGCGTAGCGGCCGGATGTTTGTTGCAGGCGGTTGATGGCGGTGGTGACCAAGCGGGCACCCGAGGCACCCAACGGGTGCCCCAAGGCGATGGCGCCGCCCCAGGCGTTCACACGGGCGTCGTCGTCTTTCAGTCCCAGCATGCGCATCACGGCCAGGCCTTGTGCCGCAAAGGCTTCGTTCAGCTCGATCACGTCCATGTGGTCGATGGTCAAGCCTGTTTGGGCCAGCACCTTGAGCGTGGCCGGTGCAGGGCCAATGCCCATGACACGCGGGGCCACACCCGCAGTGGCCATGCCCACCACACGCGCTTTGGGCGTGAGGCCGTTTTTCGCCGCTTCGGTTTCACTTGCCAGCAGCAAGGCACACGCGCCATCGTTCACACCCGAGGCATTGCCTGCGGTCACGGTGCCATCAGGGCGCACCACACCTTTGAGCTTGGCCAGCGCTTCGAGGCTGGTTTCACGCGGGTGTTCGTCGGTGTCCACGAGGACGGCGTCGCCCTTTTTCTGGGGAATGCTCACACCCACGATTTCGCGCGCCAGGTGACCCGCCTTGATCGCGGCGACGGCGCGCAATTGGCTGTTGTAGGCCATCAGGTCTTGCGCTTCGCGCTCGATCTTGTAGTCGGTTGCCACGTTTTCTGCGGTCTCGGGCATCGAGTCCACGCCGTATTGCGCCTTCATCAACTTGTTGACAAAACGCCAGCCGATGGTGGTGTCGTAGACCGCATTGGCGCGGCTGAAGGCGCTTTCGGCTTTGGGCATGACAAACGGGGCGCGGCTCATGCTTTCCACGCCACCGGCAATCATCAGCCCGGCTTCCCCCGCCTTGATGGCGCGGGCGGCGGTGCCAATGGCGTCCAGGCCCGAACCGCAAAGTCGGTTGATGGTGCCGCCCGGCACATCGATGGGCAAACCTGCCAGCAGGCTGCTCATGTGCGCCACATTGCGGTTGTCTTCACCGGCCTGGTTGGCGCAGCCATACAGCACATCGGTCACGGCGGCCCAGTCCACTTTCGGGTTGCGGGCCATCAGTGCGCGCAAGGGCACCGCGCCCAGATCGTCGGTGCGAACGCTGCTCAAAGCACCGCCGTAACGGCCAAAAGGGGTACGGATCGCGTCGCAAATGTAGGCTTGGTTCATGTTGGTCGTTTCGTGAAGGTTGTCTTTATGCATTATATTGCATGAAATTTAGGTGCTCTTTTGTATTCTAGGGCCAGCATTGAAGTTGAAGTACGCCTGCTTCTGAATTCAGAGCATGGCGTCTGGCAGCAAGGCGTGACGGCGGCGCCATCCATCAAACCATGTGAAGGACCGGGGTCTGGGGCCAGGGCGATGTGGCAAAGCGAAGCGCCTCTGAGCCTTGGCCCCAGACCCCGGCCTCTCACTGCTTAAAACAGCTGTACTTAAGAGACAATCCACCCCATGCTGATTCAACCCTCCCAAGCCGATGTGCGGCGTTTTTTTTGCGGTGTCTACGCCAAAGCCCGCACGGAAGCCACTCTGGAACCCATGGAAATGCTCGTCAGCCAATGGATCAACGAGCACCCCGAATACCACGCTGAACTGGCCGATGTCGATGCCGCTCTGGCCAGCATGCACAAAGCCGATCCGAACCAGGAAAACCCTTTTCTGCACTTGTCGATGCACCTGTCCATCAGCGAGCAATGCAGCATTGACCAACCCCGTGGCATTCGCCAAGCGGTGGAGTTGCTCACCCACAAACTCAACTCACTGCACGATGCACACCACCAGACCATGGAATGTCTGGGCCGAATGGTTCACGAAAGCCAACGCGCCGGCCGCATGCCCGATGGCGAGGCCTACATCGCGTGCGTGCAACGCCACGCCACCCGAGACTGACTCAATCCACCCCGTGTAGCCAAGCCCGCTGCGCCTTCAGCACGGCATCGGGATACGCGGCTTGGCCCCGGGAGCCGTTGTAACGCCCAAGCCCAAGAAACAGATCACCGCGCTCACGGTCAAGGTAATGCCGCAAGATCACGCACCCGAAACGCAAATTGGTTTGCATGTGAAACAGTCGGCTCTGATCGCCATCACCAATGGAGCGCGCCCAAAATGGCATGACCTGCATGAAACCCATAGCCCCTGCAGACGACACAGCGTGTTTGCGAAACGCGCTTTCAACCTGAACCAAACCTAACACCAGTGACAAAGACAGACCTGCCCGGCGTGCCTCGTACCAAAGGGTTTGCAAGAACTCTTGCCGCTCAACGGGGTTCCGCTGAAAACGAACCAGCCCCTGGCCAGTGGCTGCAAGCCATCGGGCATAGGCCTGCTGATCGGAGGGGGTGGTCAGCACCGGCTCTGGCGGTGCGTCACCAGCGACTGCCGCGCTGAGGGCGGTGCGCACAGCAGTTGACAATTGCTCTTCGACTTGTGTGCCCGCATGAACTGACGTGAAAGGCAAAACGCTGAGGCCTGTGCCCAGCAAGGCGCTTTTTGCCAGTCGCTGCAACGCTTGGCGGCGGGTAATCGGTTCAAAATGAAGGGCGACGAAAGCCGACATGCCCCAACGCGAATCAGGCGGCCATGCGGGTTTTGATGTGCGCCAGAATGGCCGAAACAGCCACCTTGGTCGCTTCTGAATCGCGCCGGTGCTGGTATTCGATCAGGCCATCCTTGAGCCCCTTGTCTCCGATAGTGATGCGGTGCGGTACCCCGATCAATTCCCAATCAGCAAACATCGCGCCAGGGCGCTCACCCCGGTCATCCAGGATGACGTCCACGCCATCGGCCAGCAAGGCGGCGTAAATGCGTTCGGCCTCGGCCTTCACGGCTTCGCTGCGGTCCATGCCGATGGGGCAGATCACAGCTGTGAATGGCGCAATCGCATCGGGCCAGATGATGCCGCGTTCGTCGTGATTTTGCTCAATGGCAGCGGCGGGCAAGCGGGTGATGCCGATGCCATAGCAACCCATCTCCAAGAACTGGGGTTTGCCGTTCTCGTCCAAGAAGGTAGCGTTCATGGCCTTGGAGTATTTGGTGCCCAGGTAAAAGACATGGCCCACTTCAATGCCGCGCTCAATCGCCAGCTCACCTTGACCGTCTGGCGATTGGTCACCCGCCACCACGTTGCGCAGGTCGACGACCAACGCCGGTTCGGGCAAGTCCCGGCCCCAGTTCACGCCCGTGGTGTGGAAGCCTTCTTCGTTGGCACCGCAAATCCAGTCGGCCATGACGGCCACATCACGATCAGCCACGGTGTGGACGGGTTTTTTCAAATCCAGCGGACCCAGGTAGCCGGGCTTACAGCCAAAGTGGTCTTCGATCTCGGTCAGGGTGGCAAAGCGAAAGCCCCCCTCCATGCCAGGCAGCTTGCCGACCTTGACTTCGTTCATGTCGTGGTCACCGCGCAGCAGCAGCAGCCACACTTGAGATTTGACGATCTCGCCCTGCGCGTTCAGCTGATCGGTGGCCAGCACCAGCGACTTGACAGTGGAGGACAGCGGCACGTTGAGCAAGGTGGCAACGTCTTCGCAGGTGCTTTTACCGGGGGTCGCTGTTTTTGTCAGTGCCTGGGTTGCAGCACCCCTTCGCTGGCTGGGGGCAAGAGCCTCAGCCTTTTCCATGTTGGCGGCATAGTTGCTGCTGGGGCAATACACGATGGCGTCTTCGCCGGTCGCGGCGATCACCTGAAATTCTTCGCTCAGGTCCCCCCCGATAGCACCGCTGTCGGCAGCTACGGCACGGTAGGTCAAGCCGAAGCGATCAAAAATTTTGCGGTATGCACCTGCCATCACCTGGTAGCTTGCCTTGGCACTGAGCATGTCGCGGTCAAAGCTGTACGCGTCTTTCATGGTGAATTCACGGCCTCGCATCAGGCCAAAACGGGGCCGTCGTTCATCCCGGAATTTGGTCTGAATCTGGTAAAAATTCTTAGGCAGTTGCTTGTAGCTGCGCACTTCCTGGCGCACCACGTCGGTGACCACTTCCTCGCTGGTCGGCTGGATCACAAAATCGCGGCCATGACGGTCTTTGATGCGCAACAACTCAGGGCCCATCTTTTCAAAACGCCCTGTTTCCTGCCACAGCTCCGCGGGCTGAACCACGGGCATGGTCATCTCGATGGCGCCAGCGCGGTTCATCTCTTCGCGCACGATGGCTTCGACCTTGCGAATCACGCGCAAACCCATCGGCATGTAGTTGTAAATGCCAGCGCCCAACTTCTTGATCAGCCCTGCACGCGTCATCAATTTGTGGCTGGCGACTTCGGCATCAGCCGGCGCTTCTTTGAGGGTGGAAATGAGGAATTGGGAAGCTTTCATCGCGGCACGCTAACAAAACAGGGGAATCAGGGAAACATCCAAGAGCGAGCGCCAATGTGGCGTGCATAATGAACACAATTTAAAAATTTGGGGTTGATTATGCTTGACCGTGAAGGCTTTAGGCCGAACGTCGGCATCATTCTGCTCAACCAGAGAAACCAGGTTTTCTGGGGCAAACGCATACGAACCCACAGCTGGCAGTTTCCGCAAGGTGGCATTGACCGGGGCGAAAGTCCTGAGCAAGCTATGTTCCGTGAACTGCATGAAGAAGTGGGTCTCCAACCGGAGCATGTGCGCATCGTGGCCCGAACCCGTGACTGGTTGCGCTATGAAGTGCCAGACCGCTTCATCCGCAGGGATGCTCGGGGTTTTTACAAAGGCCAGAAACAGATCTGGTATCTGCTGCAATTGATGGGGCACGACCACCATCTGAACTTGCGCGCCACTGACCACCCCGAGTTCGACGCTTGGCGTTGGAACGACTACTGGGTGCCACTCGATGTGGTGGTCGAGTTCAAACGCGGTGTGTACGAAATGGCACTGACCGAGTTGGCCAGGTTTTTGCCGCGCCAAGAAAGGCAAAACCGCTATTTGCGCGGTGGCAGTCGAAGCCTTCGCGAAGGCCTAGACCCTGACAACGGGTCCTTGGAAATGGAGCCCCCCTTGCACATGGAGCTTCCGCCCGGGGCCAGCTTCGATCCGAATCCACAAGGCTGAAGCCAGTCAGGCTTGTGCGTGCAAGCCTGGCGGTCAGCGGGTCAAAATCAGGTTGTCCCGATGCACCATTTCGGGCTCGGCGGTGTAGCCCAGCAAAGCTTCGTATTCGTGCGAGGGCTTTCGGCATAACAATCGGGCTTCGGCGCTGGCGTAATTGGCCAAGCCGCGAGCGATTTCTGCCCCTTGTTCATCCCGAATGGCGATGACATCCCCGCGTGAAAAATCCCCGGCTACACCGTTCATGCCAATGGGCAGCAAGCTCTTGCCTTCAGTCAACACTTTATGTGCAGCCCCGGCATCGACCGTGACCGACCCACGCAACTGAAGGTGATCGGCCATCCATTGCTTGCGGGCTTGCTGTTTAGCCGTTTGGGCCACCAGCAAGGTGCCCATGTTGTCACCCTGACTCAAGCGCAGCAGCGCATCCGGCTCACGGCCCCAGGCGATCACAGTGGAAGCGCCCGAGCCCGCGGCCCGTTTGGCCGCGAGGATTTTTGTGATCATGCCGCCCTTGCCAATGCTGGAACCAGCCCCACCGGCCATGGCTTCAAGTGCCACATCGCCTGCGCGGGCTTCGTGCACAAACGTGGCTGAGGGGTCTTTGCGGGGATCCGCGGTGTAGAGACCTTTTTGATCGGTGAGGATGATCAGCAGGTCTGCCTCGATCAAGTTGGCCACTAGGGCACCCAATGTGTCGTTGTCACCGAACTTGATCTCGTCGTTGACGACCGTATCGTTTTCGTTGATGACCGGTAAAACGCGGTGTTGCAGCAAGGTCAGCAAGGTGGACCGGGCATTGAGGTAACGCTCGCGATCAGCCAGATCGGCATGTGTCAGCAACACCTGGGCGCTGCCCATGCCGTTTTCACGCAGCTTGGTTTCGTACACTTGTGCCAAGCCCATCTGGCCCACGGCGGCCGCAGCTTGCAAGGCTGGCACCTCACTGGGACGCGTGGCCCATCCCAGGCGTTTCATGCCTTCGGCAATGGCACCACTGGACACCATGACCACCTCTTTGCCTTCAGCGCTGAGCAAGGCCATCTGTCGGCACCATTCGCCGATCGCTTCTTCATCCAGACCGCGACCTTCGTTGGTCACCAGGCTGGAACCCACTTTGACAACGATGCGGCGGGCGTCACGCAAGAGATTGGAAACGGCAGGGGTGGTCATGCTTGGGGGTTTACTTTGCTGTTGGACAGCAAGTCGCAGGGGTGGATGCTAGGCGTCGTTGGGCTCAGAAGACGGTGTTTTGAATCGCGGATCATCGGCATCAGGCGCTTGTGGCTTGTCTTGCTCCTTGAAACGAGGGTCAATGTCCACAACGCCTTGTTCAATGATTTGCTGGGCCCGGATGTGCTTGTAGATTTCCTTGATCAGGGGCTCGCAACCTTCTCGCGTCAAGGCCGAAATCTGGAAGACCGGGCCTTTGTAGCGCATGCGCTTGATGAAATCCTTCACGCGAGCCTCGCGCTCTTCAGCGGGCACCATGTCCAGCTTATTGAGCACCAACCAGCGTGGCTTGTTGTACAGGCCCGGATCGTATTTTTTGAGTTCGGCCACGATGGCCTTGGCTTGCTGCACTGGGTCAACGTTGTCGTCAAACGGTGCAAAGTCAACCACGTGCAGTAACAAGCGGGTGCGCTGCAAATGGCGCAAGAACAAGTGCCCCAAGCCAGCACCTTCAGAGGCACCCTCAATCAGACCCGGCACATCGGCCACCACAAAGCTTTGCTCAGGGCCCACACGAACCACGCCCAAATTCGGGTGCAAGGTGGTAAAGGGGTAATCGGCGATCTTGGGCCGGGCGTTGGAGACAGCAGCGATGAAAGTGGACTTGCCAGCGTTGGGCATGCCCAAGAGGCCCACATCGGCCAGCACTTTCAATTCAAGCTTTAGCTCTTTCTTTTCCCCCAGCCAGCCGGGTGTTTTTTGGCGTGGCGCGCGGTTGATGGCGCTTTTGAAGCGCATATTGCCAAAACCACCGTCGCCACCCTTGGCGATCATGATGG
Source organism: Limnohabitans sp. 2KL-17 (assembly GCF_003063415.1). GTDB lineage: Bacteria > Pseudomonadota > Gammaproteobacteria > Burkholderiales > Burkholderiaceae_C > Limnohabitans_A. The sequence continues at coordinate 22,873 of NZ_NESK01000018.1, read as the reverse complement.
TTTCGCCAGGCTCCAGCAATTCGTAGAGCACTTCGCCCGTTTCGGCATCGGTGATGATGGTGCCCACAGGCATTTTCAGGGTGACGTCGTCACCCGCTGCACCAAACATGTCGGAGCCCATGCCATGCTGGCCACGCTTGGCGTCGTGACGGCGTGAGTAACGGAAATCAACCAACGTATTCAGGTTGATATCGGCGAAGGCAAAGACATGTCCACCCCGACCGCCGTCACCCCCATTGGGACCACCAAACTCCTTGTATTTCTCGTGGCGGAACGAGACGCAGCCGTTCCCGCCGTCACCTGCGGAGATGTCAATATAGGCTTCGTCAACGAACTTCATGTGATTTCCAGTGTAGCTTGGGGTCCGCCGTCAAAACACAAGCGGGCCAAAATGCAAAAAGCCCCGTCTTGCGGGGCTCCTCTTCGCCATGGACGAGACAGGCTTAGACAGCCTTGGTCACGTTCACCATGTGCTTGCTGAGCTCGCCTTTGGTGGAAAACGACACATGGCCGTCAACCAGGGCAAACAAAGTGTGGTCTTTGCCGATGCCGACATTGTTGCCAGCATGGAACTTGGTACCACGTTGACGAACGATGATCGAGCCAGCGCTGATCAATTCACCACCGAAAGCCTTAACGCCAAGCATCTTTGGCTTGGAATCACGACCGTTGCGCGTAGAGCCGCCGCCTTTTTTCTGTGCCATGACCTATTCTCCTCAGGCAGAGATCGCGCCGATTTGCAGTTCGGTGAACTGCTGGCGGTGACCCTGACGTTTCTGATAGTGCTTGCGACGGCGCATCTTGAAGATGTGCACTTTGTCGTGCTTGCCATGCGCCAAAACTGTGGCTTTGACTGTGGCGCCGGACACCAGGGGCGTGCCAATCTTGAGTTCAGCGCCGATACCGACAGCTAAAACCTGATCAATCACGATTTCCTGGCCAACGTCCGCAGCAATCTGTTCTACTTTAATTTTTTCGCCAGCGACAACACGATACTGTTTGCCGCCGGTTTTTATGACCGCGTACATAAATGACCTCTTTGGATGGAAGTTTCCAAGGGCTAATCCCCAAGGAGCCTGAAATTTTAGCACGACATGCCCTGCCAGGCAATTGGCTGCAGCCAACAGCAGCCTTAAAGGGGGGCGACAGGGGTGCTTGTTATGCGGTCACTATAATGAGCCCGCACCGCAATGCGCCCAATATTGCCTTCTTTCGACTCGGCCCTGGCCGGCCACCCAGCCGGATACATCAAGTTGTCTGCTTACGAAAACAGCACCGCCGCCGTTCTTGAACTCGTGTCGCCCGATATGGCCGAGGTAGACCGCGTCATCGCCAAGCGACTCGATTCGGGCGTCCCTTTGGTGGGTGAGGTGGCCAAATACATCATTTCGGCCGGCGGCAAACGTCTGCGCCCGGTCTTGTTGCTTTTAACTTGTGGGGCTCTGGGCTACAAGGGTGCACAAAAGCACAATCTCGCTGCCGTGGTCGAATTCATACACACTGCGACCTTGCTGCACGACGATGTGGTGGACGAGTCGACCCTCAGGCGCGGCAAACCCACTGCCAACGAAAGTTTTGGCAACCCGGCCAGCGTGCTTGTCGGTGATTTCATGTACTCGCGCGCTTTCCAGATGATGGTTGATGCTGACAACATGCAGGTCATGCAAACCTTGGCCGATGCCACGAACGTGATTGCCGAAGGCGAAGTACTGCAGTTGATGAACATGCACGATGCCTCGCTTGACGAAGACGGCTATTTGCGTGTGATCCGCTCCAAAACAGCCAAACTTTTTGAGGCTAGTGCACGCCTGGGTGCAATTTTGGCAGGCAGTCCTGCCTCCATTCAAAACGCTTGCGCCGACTACGGTCAGGCCTTGGGCACAGCTTTTCAGGTGATCGACGATGTGCTCGATTACGATGGCAATGCCGTTGAAATGGGCAAGAACCTGGGTGATGACTTGCGCGAGGGCAAAGCCACCCTGCCCTTGATTTTGGCCATGCAACTGGGCAGCGAGGCACAAAGGCAGACCGTGCGTGAAGCCATAGAAACTGGCAGCATCACCCGATTGGCCGACATCGTAACCATCGTGCGCGACACAGGCGCACTGGAGGCCACCCGAAACGCAGCAGCCTCTGAGGCCCAACGCGCCATCGATGCGGCCATGCAACTGCCAGACAATGCATACAGGCAAGCCATGGTGGTGCTGGCCTCAGAACTGCTCAATCGCAGAACCTGACAACTCTTCATATCAATTTGCTCATGCGTGCTCAAGCGCCCCACATGCATTTGACGTTGCCCCCTGTTTCATTCGACAAATCAGATTGAGCGCCATGAAACTGCGAAAAACAGCCCTTTGTGCTTTCATTGGCTTGATCTGTGTCATGTGCTCAGTGGCCAATGCCAGCACCAAGTGGGAGGCCGTCACGCTCAACGACTTGGGTTTGTTTTACATTGACCCCAAATCCATCACTGAAGAAGACGGCCGGAAATGGGTCTGGACCGCCCTGGATTACAAGAAACCCCAAAGTACGGGCGATGGCAAGGCGTACTTGTCCACCCATTCCCAGATTCAACTCAACTGCAAATTGAAGATGGCTCGGGTGATGCATTTGACTTACTACACAGGTCCGATGCTCACTGGTCAGGTTGTGAGTCGCCAAGGCATGTTGCATGAGTGGCTGAACATTGAAGCGACTTCACCCATCCAGAAAATTGCCCGTCGTATTTGCTGAAGGAGTGATTGGCCTGAAGGGCAATTCGAAACCCAGCCCCGCAACGCTGGAATCAGTTGCCGCCACTCAGTTCTTGTCGTCGCGAAGGCGGATCACAGCCTCACGCAAATCATGCGCCCAAACTCGGCGATCCCTCCCTTGGGCGAGTTGCGGCACCCCAAAATGAACCACGGCCGTGATCCTGGGCGCAGTGAGGGTGCGCCAGATGGAGCCGACCAATGTGTCCTCACCAATATAGCAAGGCGCAAAACTCGGCTCACCACTTCGGGCATCCAGGAATTGAAGCGACATGGGCTGCACGGGCGCCTCGGCTTGAATAGCCGACTGGATCAGATTGGCGTGAAAGGGCAGCAAGTCTCGCCCATCGCTGGTGGTGCCTTCAGGGAACACTGCCACCACATCGCCATTCTTCATGGCGTCTGCCATGTCCTTGACCATGCGAAGGGCGTCTTTGCGGCTGGTGCGTTCAATGTAGAGGGTGCCAGCGCCCGTGGCCAGCATGCCCACCAACGGCCAGTCACGGATATCGGACTTGGAGACAAAACGGCAATGCCGCGCCGCATGAATCACCGAAATATCCAGCCATGAAATGTGGTTGGCCACGATGAGGGCCGGGCCATTGGAAACAGGCCTTCCCAGCACCTTGAGGTGGATGTCCCATAAGGCCAAAAACTGCAAGGCCCAGGCCTGCACGCGCATCTCGCGTTGCTCAGGGGACCACCGGGGAAACCTGGCATAAATCGTCCACATGCCGATGAGGATATGCCATAGTCCGCGCAGCAATTTCCACAGAGCGATCAGTGTGCGCATGTCGTCTCGCAGGCCACCCTGCAACCAAATGACAAGCCCATCCGGCTCACCAGCTGATTGCGCGCAGGGTGTCCACGCTCACAAAAAGTCAAAATAACCACCGGTCAGCGCGCTTCAAATGCCACGTTGCCACCGACGACCGTGGCCAGCACACGTCCTGGCAACTCGTAGCCCGAAAACGGCGTGCTTTTGCCCTGACTGCGCAAAGACGCGTCGGTGACGAGCCAATGGCCTTGATCGGACAGTACGCACACATCGGCCAAACCACCCACCGCCAATTGCCCCGCCGAGCCTTGCAAGCTGCCCAGAGCGGTGCCCAGCACCCGGACCGGGGCTGCGGTGACGCGTGAAATCACTTGCGTCAAAGGCAACCCGGCATCCTGCCCCCACTTGAGGGCCAGGCTCCAGAGCAGTTCCATGCCCGTGGCACCAGGCTCGGCTTCGGCAAACGGCAAAGCCTTGGCATCGGCATCGACCGGGGTATGGTCAGACACCAGGGCGTCCAGCGTGCCATCGGCCAGACCGGCACGCAGGGCGTCGCGGTCGCGCTGCTGACGAAGCACGGGCAGAAGACGGGCGCGGCTGTCGAAATAGCCCATGTCGGCGTCTGTCAAGTGCAGCGAATTGATGCTCACATCGGCGGTCACCGGCAAGTCTTCGGCTTTGGCCTGGCGTACCAGATCCACCCCCTGAGCACTGCTGATGCGGCAAAGGTGTACACGGGCGCGGGTGCTGCGCACCAGCTCAAAAATGGTGTGCAGCGCAATTGTCTCGGCGGCCACCGACACGCTGGACAAGCCCATGCGCGTGGCCAGCGGGCCGCTGGCTGCCACGCCTTTGCCCAGATGGAGCTCTTGCGGACGCAACCAGACGGTGTAGCCAAAGGTGCTGGCGTATTGCAAAGCGCGCTGCAGCACCTGTGTACTGGGAATCGGCACTTCGGCTTGGCTAAAACCCACGCAACCGGCGGCGGTGAGCTGCCCCATTTCGGTCAGCACTTCTCCACGCAAGCCCAAGGTGAGTGCGCCCAAAGGCAGCACGCGTGCCAGGTGCAACTTTTCGGCGCGGTGGCGCAGCATTTCGACCAAGCCCGGCTCGTCAAGCACCGGCTCTGTGTCGGGCGAGCAGACCAGGCTGGTCACACCGCCCGCCACGGCAGCGGCCATTTCGCTTTCCAGCATGCCGGCGTGCTCCTGACCAGGCTCGCGCAGGCGAGTCGCCAAGTCCACCAGGCCAGGGGCCACGATGGCACCTGTCGCATCGATTGTGCGGTTGGGTGTGAAGTCGACAGGCACCTGGCCCACCGCCACAATGCGTCCGGCGGCAATCGCCACATCCGCTGTTTGGTCAATGCCATTTGCGGGGTCAATCACCCTGCCGTTTTGAATGAGGATTTTCATGGCTGCACTCCACCAGGCTGACTCAGGGCGCTCAGGGCGCTCAGGGCCATTTTGCGGAGCAGTGAATAAACAAAGAGGGGGGCGTGGGGGTTCATGTTTTTTCCTTATGCCTCGTTGCCTGCGACGATGCTCATCACCGCCATGCGCACAGCGATGCCAAAAGTCACCTGCGGCAAGATCACGCTTTGCTGCCCATCGACAACAGCAGAGTCAATCTCCACGCCCCGGTTGATTGGGCCGGGGTGCATCACGATGGCATCGGGCTTGGCCAGCTGCAGTTTTTCGGGCGTCAGGCCAAAGCTCTTGAAGTATTCCTGGCTGGATGGCAACAGCGCGCCCGTCATGCGTTCATTTTGCAGACGCAACATGATCACCACATCACAGCCCTTGATGCCTTCTTCCAGGTTGTTGAAGACCCGTACGCCCATTTGTCCCATGTCGGCAGGCACCAAGGTCTTGGGGCCGACCACGCGAACTTCGGCACAACCCAGCGTGGTCAGCGCATGGATGTCCGAGCGGGCCACGCGGGAGTGAAGCACGTCGCCCACAATGGCCACCGTGAGGTTGGAAAAGTCTTTTTTGTAGTGCCGGATGGTGTACATGTCCAGCAGCCCCTGGGTGGGATGTGCGTGGCGTCCGTCACCGGCGTTGACGACATGGACATGGGGCGCTACATGTTGCGCGATCAAATACGGTGCGCCCGACTCGCTGTGACGAACCACAAAAATATCCGCCGCCATGGCCGACAAGTTGGCGATCGTGTCGAGCAGCGACTCCCCTTTGCTGGCCGAAGACCGAGCGATGTCGAGGGTGTACACATCGGCCGACAAGCGGGTGGCAGCGATGTCAAAGGTGGTGCGGGTGCGGGTGCTGTTTTCAAAGAACAGGTTAAAGACGCTCTTGCCGCGCAAAAGAGGGACTTTTTTCACCTCTCGCTCCTGCACGCTGACGAAGCTGGCCGCCGTGTCGAGGATGTGCGTGAGGATGTCTTTGGACAGGCCTTCCGTGGACAGCAGGTGAATCAGTTCACCGTTCTTGTTGAGTTGGGGGTTGTTGCGTTTGTAGAGCATGGTGTCCTCGCCCGGTTCAGGCCTTGTTCTCCACTTCAAAACTGAAAGTACCCGATGCATCGCGGGCCAGCGCCAGCGATTGGGTTTCAGGCAGGGCTACTCGGGCAGCGGCAAAGTCTGCCTCCACCGGCAACTGGCGCCCGCCCCGGTCCACCAGAACAGCCAACTGCACGCGGGCGGGGCGGCCGTAGTCAAAAATCTCATTGATCACTGCCCGGATGGTTCGCCCGGTGTAGAGCACATCGTCCAGCAGCACAATGTCAGCCCCATCGACCTCAAAGGGCAAGTGGGTCTGACCGCCTGCCGACAGACCGCGCTGGGCGTAATCGTCGCGGTGCATGACCGAAGACACACGGCCTGATTCACCCGGCAGGCCGAGGTCGCGATGCAGTCGCTCAGCCAACCAGGCCCCCCCGGAGGTGATGCCCACCAAACGGGTATCGGCTTTGCATAAACTGCGCACGCCACGCAAAAGCTCCTTGTACAGGGCTTCTGCATCCAACGCCAAAGCACTCATGGCAGGCTCCTCAAAAATTGGTCAAGAATGATCGCTGCTGCTGCCGCATCGGCGTCTTTGGCGCCATTGGAAAGGGCTTCGGTCGTGGTGTAGCGCTCGTCCACCTCGTACACGGCAAGACCAAAGCGGCCTCGCAACTGGCGGCCAAACTTGCGGGCACGCAGGGTGTTTTCGTGTTCGCCGCCGTCGGGATGGGTGGGCACGCCGATCACCAGCGCATCGGGCTGCCACTCCTTGATGCGTTTGGCGATCAGCTCAAACCGGGCATCGCCTTCGGCAGCAATCGTCCCTTGCGGGGTGGCGGATTTCAGCAAACGATTGCCCATGGCCACGCCTGTTCGCTTGAGGCCGTAGTCAAAAGCCAGGAAGGTTTGCTGCGATACCGGCACCACCTCGACAGGCCCTGCGCTCATGCGTGCCCCGCATCTGGGGAAAGCATCCAGCTTTTGAGCCCCAACAAATCCAGCGCACGCTCATAGCGCTCGGCCATGGGCACGTCAAAAATCACATCGACAGAAGCCGGCACCGTGAGCCAGGTGTTTTCACTCAATTCGGATTCAAGCTGCCCTTCACCCCAGGACGAGTACCCCAAAGTAACCAGTACCCGGCGCGGCCCCGCCCCGGAAGACAGGGCTTCCAGCACATCGCGGGAGGTGGTCATTTCCAGCCCACCCGGCACAATGAGGGTAGAAGCGTAAATTGAGCCCCCATCCTGTTCAGGCTTGTCCATGCGCAGCGGATCGTGCAAGACAAAGCCGCGTTCGGTTTGTATCGGGCCACCCTGGCCCACCAGGTTTTCCACCAGATCTTCCCGGCGCAGGCGCAAATCCACCTTGTCAAACAACAGACGCATGCTGATGTCTGCCGGTTTGTTGATGATCAAGCCCATGGCGCCGCGAGGTCCGTGCTCACACATATAAATGACGCTGCCAGCGAATGTCTCATCTTCCAACCCGGGCATGGCAATCAGAAAATGATGCTTGAGGTCAATGGAGTCACAATCTGTCATCCCCCGATTTTAGCGGCCCCGTCCCTGCGGGCGAGTCCAAGAGTGCATTGATTGATCCAACCCGGCAAACCTTGATGGAAACCCCTTTTTCTTGTGGCCTGGTCTGGCTCCGACGCGATCTGCGCGTGAGCGACCATGCGGCCCTGCACCAAGCCCTGAAACACTGCCAGCGGGTGCATGTGGCGTTCGTGTTTGACACCGACATTCTGGACAAACTGCCCCGAGCCGATCGCCGGGTTGAGTTCATTCGCGAATCCCTGGTCGAAGTGGATGCCCAATTGCGCGAACTGGCAGGCCACCCACAGGGGGGCCTGATCGTGCGCCACGGCGTGGCCAAAGACAAGATCGTCAAATTGGCTCAGCACGTCCAGGCCCAGGCGGTATTTGCCAACCACGATGACGAACCACTGGCGCTGGCGCGTGACATTCAGGTGCGCGGACATCTGGCCGACCATGGCATCGTGTTGCACACCTTCAAGGACCATGTGGTGTTCGAGCGCAACGAAGTGCTGACCCAAATGGCCAAGCCCTTCAGCGTGTTCACGCCTTACAAAAATGCCTGGCTGAAAAAAGTCACCCCTGAGGACTTGCAGGCCCACCCGGTGGCCCACCTGGCCTCACGCCTGGCCCCCCGACCTGACGATTTGGCCCACCCGGTCCCGAGCCTGCAAGACATTGGTTTTGAGCCCACCAACCTCCAAACCCTCAAAATTCCAACCGGAGAATCGGGTGGCCAGGCCCTGCTGCAAGAATTTTTGACCCGAATTGACCAGTACGAAGAAACCCGCAACTTCCCGGCGGTCAAAGGCCCGAGCTACTTGAGCGTGCATTTGCGCTTTGGTACGGTCTCTATCCGAGAACTGGCACGAGCAGCCTACCCCCGCATGCTGGCAGGCAGCCCTGGCGCAAGTGTCTGGCTGTCCGAGCTGATCTGGCGCGACTTTTATGTGCAGGTGCTGCACAATTTTGCGCATGTGGGCCAAGGGCAAAGCTTCAAGCCCGATTACGACGCCATCCGTTGGGAGCATGGCCCGCATGCCCACAAACTGTTTGATGCATGGTGCCAGGCCCGCACGGGCTACCCCTTGGTGGATGCGGCCATGCGGCAGATCAACCAGACGGGATACATGCACAATCGTCTGCGGATGGTTGTGGCGAGCTTTTTGGTGAAAGACCTGGGCATTGACTGGCGCTGGGGCGAGCGCTACTTTGCCGAGCATCTGAACGATTTTGACCTGTCGGCCAACAATGGCGGGTGGCAATGGGCCAGCTCCAGCGGTTGTGACGCCCAGCCTTATTTCCGGATCTTTAACCCCATCAGCCAAAGCGAACGATTTGACCCCGAAGGCAAGTTCATTCGCCGCTATGCCCCCGAGCTGGCGGGACTGTCCGACAAAGGCCTGCACGCCCCCTGGTTGGCCAAACCCCTAGAGTTGCAGGCAGCATCCGTGGTGATCGGCAAAACCTATCCCGCACCCATCGTTGACCACGCAGAAGCCCGCGACAAAACCCTGGCCCGGTATGCGGTGGTCAAGAAAAAGCCGTCTGAATAAGACGGCTCGGGCGACATCCGGTGTGCATCCGGATCAGATCGCCACCATCTCGAAGTCTTCCTTGCGGGCTGCGCACTCCGGGCAAGTCCAGTTCATGGGCACGTCTTCCCACTTGGTGCCGGGCGCAATGCCATGCTCGGGGTCGCCTGTGGCTTCGTCGTAAATCCAGCCGCAAATCAGGCACATCCAGGTTTTATGTTCCATCACATTGTCGCAATCAGAGAGTCGAATAGAATGAAATGATTGTATCGTGCTGCAAAACTTCGACAGATTTTGCGCCCCGCTGAAGACCTTCTGAAGCCCCCTGCAATTCGCATCCCATGACCGACCATCACCCCGAATCCCTGACTGAAACCGACGCCCTTGAGGCCGAAGAATTTGCGGGCCTGGCCTGCGTGCTTTCCTTCAATGCCAACGACCCCAGCGGTGCTGGTGGATTGACGTGTGATGCCACCGCCATGGCCTCGGTGGGTGCTCATTGCTTGCCCGTTTGCACGGGCGCCTATGTGCGGGACACCAGCGGCATCACCGACTTCTACCCCCTCGACGAAGAGGCGGTGAATGACCAAGCCCGGGCCGTAGCCGAAGATGTGCCCGTCCAGGTCATCAAGGTCGGGTTTGTCGGAAGTCCCGAAAGCCTGGCCACCATTGCCGAGCTGGCCGACGATTACGACGGCGTACCCCTGGTGGCCTACATGCCCAACCTGTCCTGGTGGGAAGACGACAAGATCGACGCTTATCTGGACGCTTTCAGGGAACTGCTGTTGCCCCAAACCAGCGTGCTGGTGGGGCATCACAGCACCTTGCGCCGCTGGTTGCTGCCTGAATGGACGGGCGAGCGCAACCCCGGCCCACGCGACATCGCCAAAGCCGCCGCTGAGCTGGGTGTGCCCTACACCCTGGTGACCGGCCTGCCTTTGCCCGATCAGCACATTGACAATGCGCTGGCCTCACCAGAGACCGTGCTCAGCCACGAAAAATTTGAACGCATAGAAGCCGTATTTGCAGGCGCGGGAGACACCCTCACCGCTGCGCTTGCCGCCTTGCTGGCCACGGGGATGGACCTGCCCGAAGCCGCCAACGAAGCCCTCCATTACCTGGACCGTTGTCTGGACGAAGGCTTTCGTCCCGGCATGGGCCAGGTCATTCCGGACCGCCTTTTCTGGGCGCTGCCTGACGACGAAGACACCGACGCTGATGCAGGCCCGGAAGTGCACCCCGGCGCTGACTACTTTGAAGTGCCTTTCAACGAAACCAAGCATTGAAGCCCGAGACAACACCCATGACAGACCGCAACCAAACCCTCTTTGACCGCGCAGCCCAAGTGATCCCTGGTGGTGTGAATTCCCCCGTTCGCGCTTTTCGCGCCGTCGGTGGCACACCCCGCTTTGTACAGCGTGCACAGGGCGCTTATTTCTGGGACGCCAACGGCCAGAAATACATCGACTACATCGGCTCCTGGGGCCCAATGATCCTGGGACACGGCCATCCTGCCGTGCTCGAAGCGGTGCAAAAAGCCGCCCTGGACGGCTTCTCTTTCGGCGCCCCAACCGAGCGCGAAATCGAACTGGCTGAAGAAATTCTGAAGCATGTGCCCTCCATGGAGATGGTGCGCCTGGTCAGCTCAGGCACCGAAGCGGGCATGAGTGCGCTGCGCCTGGCACGCGGTGCCACAGGCCGTAGCAAGTTCATCAAATTTGAAGGCTGTTACCACGGCCACGCCGATGCCCTGCTGGTCAAGGCCGGATCTGGCCTGGCCACCTTTGGCAACCCCACCAGCGCAGGCGTGCCACCCGAGGTGGTGCGTGACACCCTGGTACTCGAGTACAACAACATCGCTCAACTGGAAGAAACCTTTGCCTTGCACGGCAAGGAACTGGCCTGCGTCATGATCGAACCGATCGCGGGCAACATGAACTTTGTCCGGGCCAGCGTGCCCTTCATGAAACGCTGCCGCGAACTGTGCAGCCAACACGGCGCCTTGCTGGTGTTTGACGAAGTCATGTCCGGTTTCCGTGTCGCTTTGGGCAGCGCCCAAAGCGTCTATGCAGGCTTGATTCCCGGCTTCAAGCCGGACATGACGGTGCTGGGCAAGGTCATCGGCGGCGGCATGCCACTGGCCGCCTTTGGTGGCCCCCGCGCCATCATGACCCAGTTGGCACCCACCGGCCCGGTTTACCAGGCAGGCACCTTGAGTGGCAACCCGGTCGCCACGGCTTGCGGCTTGGCCACCCTGCGCGAAATCGCCAAACCCGGTTTTTGGGATGCCCTGAGCGCCCGCACCCAAAGCCTGGTCGATGGCCTGACTGGCGCTGCCGCTGCGGCGGGCGTGCCCTTTGTGGGCGATTGCCAAGGCGGCATGTTCGGCTTCTTTTTGCTGCCCGAGTTACCGCAAAACTACGCCAAGGTCATGACCAGCGACAGCCCCAAATTCAACAAGCTGTTTCACGGCCTGCTGGACGGCGGCGTCTACATCGCACCCGCCTTGTACGAAGCCGGTTTCGTGAGTGCCGCCCACACCGAAGCCGACATCGCCGAGACGGTGCGTGTGGCGGCTGGCGTGCTCAAAACCCTCTGACCTGACGCATGAAACGCCTGACTTTTCAGATCTGGAACCGCCTGGTCTGCACCAGTCTGGCCTGCCTGAGCATGCCCGCCAGTGCAGAGTGGGATGCCAGCCGGTTGTGGGTCAACGCCGGGTTTTATTCGGCCCACTTTGACACCCACAAAGGCCTGCGCAATGCCAACCCGGGGCTGGGCTTTGAATACAAACTGGATGACGCCTGGAGCGCCACCGCTGGGCGCTTCATCAACAGCGACAACGCCCATTCCAGCTATGTGGGCGCCTATTACCAGCCCTGGCACTTGGGCCCGGTAAAAATCGGGGTCGTGGGCGGGGCCTTCAACGGTTACCCCAAAGCATTCAACGGTGGCTGGTTTCCTGCGCTCATTCCGACGGCGAGCCTCGAAAATGGGCAATGGGGACTCAACGTGGCATTGGTGCCTCCTCTCAAAGACAGGCTTTATGGCGCCGTCAGTTTTCAGCTCAAGTTTCGCTTCAAGGACTGAAACCCTTACGGCAAACCCGCCGGTCATTGGCCAGCACCTCCAGCTTGATTGGCAGAAAACAGCAAGACAAACGAGCCTGCGCCAGTGGGGAAATTTCACCCCGGCGGCCCAAAAGGCATTGGCCAAACCGGCGATAATGCGCACCTGCATTCACGTCCGGACCGGGCGCTTGCCCGATCCCCAAGGACCCCCATGAAAAAGAACTTCCTCCTGCAAGCCGAAGGCAAGCACAACGACCGTGTGCTTGAAGCCGTCAAGCATGAGATCCGCAAATACTTCAAGCGTGAACGCAACCGCGCCTTGCCCAAAGGCGTGGACTTTTGGGACTTTGATTGCAAAGTGGGCCTGAGCGCAGACACCGCCGAAGTGGTGCGCGTGAGTGGCGTCGTGGAAGCCGTGGACGCTGTGGCCAAGACAAGCGCCCCCTCGGTGTATGTGGAAATCATGAGCAAGCACGGCGTGCGCGTGCTCAAGGCGCAAGACCCAAGTGGTGCTGAAGACCACTTCGAAGATCCCGAACACAACTGATTTTCAACCGCCTGAGGTGTTGGCCACTCTGGCAATCCGCAATGAACGCCCGATCACGTCGGGCGTGATTTCAACACCCTCTGCAGCCTTCACTTTGGCGTGGTTTGTGCCGCAGTCAAAGCCCGCAACTTGTCTTTCTTGCTGAGCCTTGAGCCCTTGACGCCGCCGTTGCCAGGCGACGGGGGTGGCGGGGTTTCGGTTGGCTCAAAGCCCAGGATTTGCTCCAAAGCGAGTTCCAGGCTTTCGCGTTTTTGGATCAGCTGCCAGTGTGCCAATGCAGCGGCGGTGACGAAACTCACTGCATCGCCATGCGCACCGGCACGGCCAGTTCGTCCAATACGGTGTGTGTAATCGGTGGCCGAACGTGGCAGATCGTAGTTGACGACCACGGGCAACATGGCAATGTCGATGCCGCGTGAGGCCAAGTCGGTGGTGACCACGACGTCCCAGCGACCGGCTTTGAACTCACTCAAGACTTCTTGGCGTGCGCCTTGGCTCATCTCGCCATGGAAGGGCGTGGCGAACACGCCCGCTTTGTAGAGTTTGTCCGCCACATGCTCGCACGCATAGCGCGTGGCCACGAACACCAAAACCTGCTTCCAGCCGTTCTCTTTGATCAAGTGACGCAACAGGGCCGTGCGGCTTTTCTCGTCTACGGCGATGGCGCGCTGGGTGATGTCGGGTTTGTGGCCCTCAAAGGCCTCGACGGTGATGCGCATCAGGTTGTGCAGCAGTTTGGCCGCCAGGGCTTCCACCTCGGGGGCAAAAGTGGCCGAAAAAAGCAAGGTCTGGCGCTTGGGCGGCAACAGCGCCAGCACACGCTGCAACTCGTCGGCAAAGCCCAGGTCCAGCAGGCGGTCGGCCTCGTCCAGCACCAAGTGCTGCACATCGACCAGGCGCACGGCGTTCTGGTCGAGCAAGTCGAGCAAGCGGCCGGGCGTGGCCACCACGATGTCGGCACCGCCACGCAACGCCATCATTTGCGGGTTGACCGAGACGCCGCCAAACACAGTGATCACCTTGAGGGACTGCGGCAATTGGTAAGCCAGATTGGCTAATACATTACCCACTTGTACCGCCAGCTCACGCGTGGGAACCAGCACCAGCGTGCGCACCGGGCGGCGAAAGTTGGTCTGACGCGGCGCAGCCAGCAATTGCTGCAACAACGGCAGTGCAAAGGCCAGCGTTTTGCCCGAGCCGGTGGGGGCGGTCGCCCACACATCGGCAGATTTCAAGGCAGCAGGAATCGCCTCCGCCTGGATGGGGGTGGGGGCGTACAAGCCCATGTCACCCACGGCGCGTAACAGCGCGGGGGTCAGGCCGAGGGTTTCAAAGTTCAAAACAGTCCTATCAAACAGGTCATCAATGACGAAAGTGGCGCACGCCAGAAAAGACCATGGCCACGCCATGTTCGTTGGCGGCATCGATCACCTCTTGATCACGCATGGAGCCACCTGGTTGGATGACGCAATTGGCACCCGCATCGACCACCACATCCAGGCCATCGCGGAAGGGGAAAAAGGCGTCGCTGGCGACCACGGTGTTTTTCAGGCTGAGCTTGGCCGCTTCGGCCTTGATGCTGGCGATGCGGGCTGAATCGAGGCGGCTCATCTGCCCTGCGCCCACACCCATGGTCATGCCGTTTTTGCAGAACACAATGGCGTTGGATTTGACGAACTTGGCCACTTTCCAGGCGAAAAGCAAATCGTTCAACTCTTCAGGCGTGGGTTGTTTGACGGTGACGATCTTCAGATCGGTCAGCGCCAGTTCGTGGTTGTCGGCGCTTTGCAGCAACAGGCCCGAGCCGACGCGTTTGGTTTCCAGCGCGTTGCGCACCTGACCGTAATGGGCGGGCAGTGCGATTTTCATCAAGCGCACATTCACTTTGCTCTTGAACACTTCCAGCGCTTCGGCGCTGAAGTCGGGGGCCATCAGCACTTCGACGAATTGCTTGCTCACGGCTTCGGCTGCGGCTTTGTCCACGGGGCGGTTGAAGGCGATGATGCCGCCGAAAGCGCTGGTGGGGTCGGTCTGAAAGGCTTTGCTGTAAGCCTCCAAAGCGGTAATGCCCACGGCCACGCCGCAGGGGTTGGCGTGTTTGACGATCACACAAGCTGTGCCGTCAAAGCTCTTCACGCATTCCCACGCCGCGTCGGCATCGGCAATGTTGTTGTAGCTCAACTCTTTGCCTTGCAGCTGAACACCGGTGGCAAGCGAGCCTGCAGCAGGAGCCAAGTCGCGGTACCAAGCGGCTTGCTGGTGGCTGTTTTCGCCGTAGCGCAGGTCTTGCACTTTCACGTATTGCTCATTGAACTGACCACTGAATTGGGCACGCTCAGGCACATAGCTTTCGCTCAGCTTCTCGGCTTCGAAGTTGACGCTGGAGAGGTAGTTGCTGATCGCGCCGTCGTATTGGCCGATGCGGTTGAAGGCAGCCACCGACAGGGCAAAGCGCAGCTTGTCGCTCAACTTGCCGCTGGCTTTCAGTTCGGCGATCACGGCTGGGTATTGGCTGGCGTCGGTGACGATGCCCACGTCTTGCCAGTTCTTGGCGGCAGAGCGCACCATGGCGGGTCCGCCAATGTCGATGTTCTCGATCGCGTCGGCCAGGGTACAGCCGGGCTTGGCCACGGTGGCTTCAAACGGGTACAAATTCACGATCAACAAATCGATGGTGTCAATGCCATGTGCCTTCAAAGCCGCCATGTGCTCTGGCGTGTCGCGGCGCGCCAACAGGCCACCGTGTACTTTGGGGTGCAAGGTTTTGACACGGCCGTCCAGCATTTCCGGGAAACCGGTGACTTCGGTCACCTCGGTCACGGGCAGGCCTTGCTCGGCCAGCAGTTTGGCCGTGCCGCCAGTGGAGATCAGGCCCACGCCCAGGGCATGCAGTTCTTTGGCCAGATCGACAATGCCGGTTTTGTCGGAGACGGAGATGAGGGCGCGCATAAAAAGCTTTCTTCAAAATTCAGGGGTATTCAAGGCTGGCCGGGGTTCACAGTTCCGGCAGGTATTCATGGGGGTCAGACAAGGCATGGCCGCTCAATTTTCATTTCAACAGCTCGTGTTCCAGCAACTTCTTGCGCAAGGTGTTGCGGTTCAGGCCCAGCCATTCTGCGGCACGCGACTGGTTTTGGCCCGATTGGCTCATCACCACATCGAGCAGCGGTTTTTCAACCAGCTTGACCAGCATGTCGTACAAGCCTGTCGGGTCGGTGCCATCCAGGTCGCGGAAATAAATTTCCAGGTTGTCACGGATGCAGTTTTCAATGGATTGGGGTTCGCTCATGGCATGGTCTCTAAATCTGTGCAGGCTTCAACGCGCTGCGGCAATCGGTCCATCTGGCTGGCCAGGCCGTCCAGGTAAGTGGCCACAGCAGTCAGTTGCTGATTGGCCGTCTCCAGCGTGTTCATGTGTTCTCTGAATGCATCACCGCCAGACAGCGTGCGCACATACCAGCCGATGTGTTTGCGCGCCGAACGCACACCGGTGAATTCGCCATAAAGGCCGTAGTGGTCTTGCAGGTGTTCCAGCAGAGCTCGGAGCACTTCAGCCACCAAAGGCGGGGCCAAGTGTTCGCCTGTGGCTAAAAAATGGCCGATCTCGCGAAAGATCCAGGGGCTGCCTTGTGCAGCACGGCCGATCATCACGGCATCAGCCCCCGTGAACCTCAACACGTCGCGGGCTTTTTCGGGGGAATCGATGTCGCCATTGGCCACCACCGGGATGCTCAAAGCGGCTTTGACGGCGGCAACGGTGTCGTATTCGGCCAGGCCTTTGTAACCCTGCTCGCGGGTGCGGCCATGCACCGTGACCATCTGCACCCCGGCAGACTCTGCAGCGCGGGCCAAGCTCAAGGCGTTTTTTTCGGTCTCGCACCAGCCGGTGCGCATTTTCAGGGTGACGGGCACCCCGTGCGGTAAGGCGGCATCGACCACCGCCTGAATGATCTGCAGCGCCAGGGGTTCGTCTTGCATCAGGGCCGATCCGGCCCATTTGTTGCAAACCTTCTTGGCCGGGCAACCCATGTTGATGTCGATGATCTGGGCACCCCGGTCGATGTTGTAACGCGCCGCATCGGCCATCATCTGCGCCTCAGTGCCCGCGATTTGCACCGCAATCGGGCCAGGCTCACCATCGTGGTTGGCACGCCGCGATGTTTTGAGTGAATCCCACAGGTCCGGGCGCGAGGTCACCATCTCGCTCACAGCATAGCCTGCCCCAAACTGTCTGCACAGCTGGCGGAAAGGCCGGTCTGTCACCCCCGCCATGGGGGCAACAAACAAGTTGTTGGGCAAAAGGTGAGGGCCAATCTGCATGTTAGTCGGAAGGGGTGCGGAGAGGTTGAACTAAAAGGATGAACAATTGTAGTTGCTTAAAATTTCAGCACCTGGGATGGAAGCACGCTACTACTGCTAAGGCCACTGAGCACAAGCCCTTGTGGAGCGAGCATTCGAGGATCTTGGCTATCCCAACTGAGGTGGCTGTTTTAGCAGGCTTTAAGCAAGCCACCTGAACTGATCAGGCAGGTTGGCGCTGCAACCACTTGCCTATCAAATCCAGAATTTGTCGGCGCATGAAGGGTTTAGTGAGGTAGTCGTCCATGCCAGCGGCCAGACAATTGACTTTGTCGTCGGTCACGGCGTTGGCCGTCAGCGCCAAGATAGGTTTGCGGGCTTGCCCCAGGGACTGCTCACGGGCACGAATCTGGCTCGTGGCGGCAATGCCGTCCAGCTCTGGCATTTGCACATCCATTAGTACAATATCGTGTGGCTCGTTGGCGCTCATGGCCACCGCTTCCAAGCCATTTCGTGCCTGCAAAACTTGGCAACCTGCATTGCGCAAAATGGTGACCAAAATTTCACGATTCACATCATTGTCCTCTGCGACGAGAACCGTGCAAGCCAAGTCCAAGGGCAAGGTGGACGCATTGGCGCTTTTGTGCATGGGCAAGTCTTTGAGTGGCTCACCACAGATCTCAAACCAAAAGCTAGAACCTTGACCAGGTTCGCTGCTGAAACCCATCTGCCCCCCCATAAGCGTGGCCAATTGCCGCGAAATGACCAAACCCAAACCACTGCCACCATAGCGTCTGGCCATGGACACATCGGCTTGGGCAAAGGCGCTGAACAGGCGCTGACCCTCCTCAGCGCTGATGCCGATACCTGTGTCACGCACGGTGCAGCGCAAACGTGCCTTGCCGTCAGCTTGGAAGGTAGAACTCAGGCGCACACTGATTTGCCCATGACTGGTGAACTTGATGGCATTCGAGATCAGGTTGCTGCTCACCTGAATGAAACGGTGTGGGTCGCCCACCAGCATCCATGGCAGCGTTTCAGGACACGGCGCGAGCACCAACTTCAAACCTTTGTCTTGCGCATGACTGGCAAACAGGGCGCACACTTGGCGCACGGCGTGCTCTGGGCTGAAGGGCACTTTTTCCAGATGCAGCATGCCCGCCTCAATCTTGGAAAAGTCGAGAATATCGTTGATCAGGTGCATCAGCGTGGACGAAGACGTCGTGATCATGCTGATGAGTTTTTTCTGTTGCTCGGTCGGTTGGGTGGAGTCAAGCAACTCAGACACCCCAATCAAGCCATTGAGCGGTGTGCGAATTTCATGGCTCATGTTCGCCAGGAACTGGCTCTTGGCTTGGTTGGCGGCATCGGCGTGCTCTTTAGCCAACTGCAACTCGGCTGTGCGGGCTTGCACCTCGGTCTCCAACTGCTGGCTATATTGCTCCAGCGCTCTGTCCTTTTGCTCAATCTGGTCCAGCATGCTGTTAAAGCCCGCCACCAGTTCACCAATCTCATCATGGCTTCGCCGCTCGGCTCGTTGACTGTAGTCGTGTACGCTGGTGATTCGGCGCATCACCTCGGCTAAATCCAATACAGGGTGGATGATCACCGAGATCAGCTGACCCATGAACTGGCGCACCAAGACATAGGCTAGCCACATGGCCAGTGCGGCCACCAGCAAATTAATGGCAATGCCCCACCAAAAAGAGTCGAGTCGGGTCTGCACCAACACGAAACCAATTTTTTCACCGTCTTGCAAAATGGGCATGCCGATTGCAAAACTGTTCCAACTTAGTTGTCCCCTTGAGTGTCCCAGCAGCATGTCGCTGGGCGGCGCGGGGTCTCTCACACCGTCTGTACGCACGGAGTAATAGGCAAAATCCGTAGGACGGGCTGCACCGGTGTAAATGTTCACCGTTTCAACTTTTTGGATATGGCGGAAAATCTCCAGCTGTTTTTGAGCGCCTGCACGGTCGTCAAAACTCAGCGCTGCAGCATTGCTTTCAGCGGCCAACTCGGCAAGGCTTTTGGCCTCGGCTTGGATGGCATATAAGGTTTGCGAGGCATGCCACAAGGTGGTCACCAAGAAAAACAGCAACAGCACGCTCCAAATGCCTAGCGCCAGAATTTGGTTGAGCTTTTCTCTCAGCGGTACGTCTTGCAGTATTTCACGACGCCAATTCATAAATGGCAGCATACGACAACCTTTTAACGGACCACAGTACGCGCCAACTTAAGCATTTGGCTGCTGGCGCGCAAATTGGATCTTTGCAAACTAAGCAGGTTCACTTCAAATTCGACCCGGTCGTCGTTGTACAACAGGCCCAAATGCGCGCCTCGGTCGACCGCTTGGCGATCATCGCTGATCAACAAAACCGATGCATTGCCCAGTTGCTTGACCACCGCAGGCAGCAGGCGGTTGTCGGCAGCCCCGACAAAAACCATGGCGCAATCCTTGAGTTGATCCAGTGCCACATCTTTGCGCACCTGGATTTCACGCTTTTGGGCGATACGCTGGTTCAAGCTGACCATGCGGCCATTCGGATCGTCTTTACCCACCACACAAAGCCGGATGGGCATTTCCTCCGCCCCAGGCAACTCTACAAATTTGGCAAAGTTGTACACATAGGCCGCCTTGACTCGGTCCACCGTTGGGCTGGTGCCTTGAGCCGCAGCGGGCAAGGCTACGCCGACAGAGAGTGCAACGCACGAGGCCAGCGAGCGAGCGACGCCAGCACGCGCCTTTAGGCTCAAATTTTTGAGCCAAACCGTCAAAGATGAAAGGGACATGCGCATGCTCATGTCCTTCAAAAACGACTGACCAACTGCAGCGTCAAGCTGCGTTGCACATCGTAGGCCCGCGAAACAGGAAAGCTGCTGATGAATTCGGAGTGTCGATCCTTCAGCAAATTGCGCCCCAACAAGGAAACCTCGGTTTGTCGTCCCGCCTTCCACGCCAAGCGCATGTCCAGCCCGGTATAGGGGGGTAAGCGTGTCAAGTCACCGCTGATTTGCTCCAAGTGCCTTGTGTCCGAATTGTGACGCAAACGCACATTTAGGTTCAAATCGCTGCGCAAGCTAAAGTTGTTGACCAGGGACAACTGATGACGTGGTGCTGAGTTTTCAAACACCCTGACCAGTAAGTCACCCAGGTCATCACCTGAACGCTGCCCTTTTACGCGCAAGTAGCTGTAGGATGTCTGCACAGTCCACCAGGGCTTGGGGTGCCACTCCAGCGACCACTCGCCACCATAGGAGCGTGCCTTGTCTTGGTTGCTGTTGTAGCCCTTTATGGTAAAATAGCATGTGCCTGGCAGGTTTTGTGGGTTGCCAATGCACTCCATCAAAGGCCCCAAAGGCGGCATGACATCCGCCAAGTTGCCGGCCAGACGAGCACCCCGCAACTGGCTGTAGTCGGTGACAAAAACAGCCATATCGACACTCAAGAAATTGGAAAATTGCTTGCGCCAACCCGCCTCCAGACTCCACGCTTTTTCAGCCACTGGGCGAGCATTCGCCAACGGGGATATCTGCGTCACGGCCGTCAACTGATTGGGTGGTATGAACGGAATGAAGTCGTGAGCATCTCGCGCCAGCACATCCACCATGGCGAAGCTCTCGAAACGCCGCAAAGAACGTGCACTGTTCGAAATAGCACCCCAAAACGCCTCGTTCGCACTGGGCGTGTAAAGCGCGCGCACATTGGGTTGAATGTTATGACCCGTCAAGCCATCTTTTTCAAACTTGGAGCCCACAATCAGCTTGAAACGGTCTGGCACCACATTGATTTCATCGTGCACGAAAGCGCTGTAGTTCACGCGCTGGCTTTTGCCTTCGGTCAACACATAAGGCGTGGCAGGTAGGTACAAATCATCAATGATGTGACGCAGGTTAAGGCCCCAGATGATGTCGTGCACCTGGCCCTTGCGACGCTGCTGAAAGTCCAAATCAATTTCAGTTTTGGAGCCCCCAGCTCGCTGAACACGAGGCGCTTCGCCTAGCGGTAAACCCGGCCCAGTGCCAGTGCCCCACAACCCGGTGTGGCTGGTTTTCTCTTGGTCCATCGAGACATGCAATGTATTGTCCAACTCATGCGATCCCCGCCAGCTGTATCGCCCCTGCAAGACCAGTCCCTCGCTGGCTTGCGACAGCGAGGCATCACGGCGGTACGAAGGCTGAGTAAACTTTGGAAAAGGCTTGTCGCTGAATGCGGGCAAAGAAGGAAAACCCCACACATCGCTGGATTTGCTTTGGTAAGCCTCCGCCTTGAAGCTGAGCTCGCCGCGGTCCAGATCCGGCTCCACACGAATGCCCAAACGGTTTTGCCGGGCAGCATCGGAGCCGACCACACCCGTATCCCTTTCGGGTGAGGCTCCGGTGCGGCTGCTTTTGCCAAAAATTTTGAAGTGCCCGCCCTGCGCCAAAATTCCGCCATGGGTGAGGGACGCAAAAGCCCCTCCCCCATTGGTAGCAGCGACATTCAAAACACTGCCTTGGCTAGCTGCAGCCGAACGCGTGACGATGTTAATCACACCATTCATGGCGTTGGTGCCCCACAAAGCGGCACCCGGTCCTCGAATCACCTCAATGCGCTCGATGTCCTCCATCACGGTGTCCTGGGTTTCCCACAGCACGCCTGAAAAAATCGGCGAATAAATGCTACGGCCATCCACCTGGATTAAAAGTTTGTTGGACAGACGCTCGTTGAAGCCCCGCGAACTGACCGCCCAGCGGTCGCCCGAAATTTGCGCCACATTCAGGCCGGGAACCAAGCGAAGCGCCTCAGGAATCGACTGCGCCCCCGAGCGGCGGATCTCTTCAGACGAAATCACGTAGGCCGCAGCAGCCATGTCAGCCACCCGCTGCTCTTTGCGCGACATGGACATCATGCGGTAATCCACCAACTCCTCCAGGGACATGTCCAGAAAGTCATCAATACCCGCAGCGCTGGCATAAGTGCCATGAATGGTCAATGCCAACAGTGCCCATCTCCACCGCCTCAGTTGCCTTGGTGCCGCGCTTGTCATTGGATTGCCTAATTTGGTTGGAAATCAATAAATATTTTGAAATTCTTTATATCATAAAAATATTTACTTTGTTTTATTTTTTACTTTGCAATAAATTAATAAATTTAACAAAATTATTTTCTTTCAAATAAAACTGTTGGTCAGCCATTTTTTTCGGTCATCCGCGCTGCGCCCGTCATTACACTGCCTGAATGGAAATTTGGCTCAATCAATTGCTCCAATGGCTGGCCTTGCCACAGCACGGGCTGAGCACCGTGTTTGTGGTGTCCTTCATTTCAGCCACCTTGCTGCCCATGGGCTCCGAGCCGGCAGTCTTTGGCCTGGTCAAAATCAACCCGGAGTTGTTTTGGTCGGCCATAGGGGTGGCCACCGTGGGCAACACCCTGGGCGGCATGCTCAGTTGGTGGATGGGTTGGGGCACGCACCAAGCGGTGGACCGCTGGCGGCAATCAAGCACGGACAGGCGGGCCTTGAAATGGCTTGAAAAACTCGGACCCAAAGCCTGTCTGTTGTCATGGCTGCCCGTGGTGGGCGACCCGATCTGCGCCGTGGCCGGTTGGCTCAAACTGCCGTTTTGGCCTTGTGCCATTTACATGGCCATTGGCAAATTCGGCCGATATGCGGTCATGACCGCCGCCCTGCTGTGGTTCTTTCCTTCCAGCTGACCCACACCCGCCTTACTGTCACCGGGCACCCACAAAAAAACCGCTCACAAGGAGCGGTTTTTTTCTTAACAGGCTGCTGAAATACCCCATTCGCGAGCGCAATTTCGCCCCGCATGGTTTTGATTTTTTTGATTTTCCTTTCGCATTCTGATATTCCCTTCGTTTTTTGTTCGCCTTGGCCCACTTGTAAGCC
>NZ_NESK01000017.1 GCF_003063415.1 Limnohabitans sp. 2KL-17 | reverse complement strand
ATGGGCTTACAAGTGGGCCAAGGCGAACAAAAAACGAAGGGAATATCAGAATGCGAAAGGAAAATCAAAAAAATCAAAACCATGCGGGGCGAAATTGCGCTCGCGAATGGGGTATTTCAGCAGCCTGCTAAGGCTCACAAACAGCACCGACCGAGGTCACATAACTGCAGCCTTATCTGACAACCTAGATGGCTTGACAGGGATGCTACCCATTCTGCGAACTGGTGAAGCGATTATTTTGGGTGAAGCAGTGAAATTGCCAATGAGAACTACGATAGAACCGCCCCCCATAGATCGGAGACCAGATAGCCAAGATCCAATAGTTTTCGATGAAGTTTCAGAAGACGCATCTCAAAATCCAGGTGGGTGGGGAATCAATATGGAATCCAACCCCAACTATAAAGAATTAGTTGAAGCATGGCGCGCCCAAAATCCGCGGATAGCAAAAGTGATACTCAAGGAGTAAATAATGGAAATGATCACCATATCGTCCTCAAATATTGCGGCAGTTGGCTACGATGAAGACAGTCAAACTTTACAGGTCGAGTTCAATAACGGGACACGTTATCAGTATTTTGATGTACCTGAGCAAGTGTTCATCGAGTTAAAAAATGCTGGATCACCCGGAGGTTACTTCGCTTCGAGTGTCAAGGGTGTCTATAGATTCTCAAGAGTTTGACTGAAGAAATTCCGTTTATTTTCAAACACACCTGAGTCCGGCCTACCATGCAACCCCACCCCATCCTCCATTTCTGGTTCACCGACCTAACCCCCAAGCACCACTTCGCCAAAGATGCCGCCTTGGACGAAGCCATTCGCACCCGCTTCGGTGCCACGCTGGAGGCAGCAGCGAGGTGTGAGTTATTTGCCTGGCGCGCCACGCCCGAGGGGCGCTTGGCCGAGGTCTTGGTGCTGGACCAGTTCTCGCGCAACGTTTACCGCGACACGCCCCAATCCTTTGCGCAGGACGCGCTGGCCTTGGCGCTGGCGCAAGAGCTGGTGGCCAGTGGGCAAGACCGCAGCCTGCCCTTGGCGCAGCGCGTCTTTGCCTACATGCCCTACATGCACAGCGAGTCCGCCCTGGTGCACGCGCAAGCCGTCATCCTGTTTGCTCAGCCAGGCATGGAAGACACCCTGCGCTTCGAGCTAAAGCACAAGGCCATCATCGACCGCTTCGGCCGCTACCCCCACCGCAACGCCCTGCTTGGCCGCGAGTCTTCGCCCGAGGAACTGGCTTTTTTGAGCGAGCCGGGGTCGGGGTTTTAAGCCACCCCTCTTGGGCGGACAGCGCTGAAAGCCCTTAGCGCACGGTGAACTTGTGCGTGTTCATGGCTTGCCTCCTGCTTTTTTGCTTGAGGCCTGCGCCAAGGCACGCAACTGCTTGGCGTTTTGCGGGCTGACCAGCTTTTTGCCCGTCTCCGCCTCAAGCTTCAGCCGCGCCTGCCGGGCCACGCCGCCACCGCGCTTGGCCACGTCTTCGTGGTCGTCCAGCGTTTGCGGCTGCACGGCTTCTGAAATTTCTTTGGTAGACAGCTCGGCCAGCATGCTCATGATCAACTCTTTGTTGGTCATGTTGTCGCGCAGGTTTTCTTTCTTCAGGCCCTTGTGCTGCTTGTATTCCTTGGCGGTTTTGTCGGCCCAGGTTTTGTAAATCACGTCGGTCAAAAAGGCGAACTGTGGCCCTTCCTGCAAGCCGTGCTTTTTCCACTCGTCGGTCAGCTCTTTGCGGATTTCGATGCTCTTGAGGCGCTGGTTGATCCAGTTGTCTGTGTAGCCCAGACGCTTGTAGTCGCGCATGGCCTGCTCGATGCTCAGCTCCGGGTCTTGCAGCTGGTCCAGGCGCTGGCTGCCTACTTCGGCCAGCCAGAGCTTGAAAGGCTCGGCCCGCTTGCTGGGGATGGACTGGATGAGCCGCAAGATTTGCTCGGTGTGGACCACATCGGTCAGGTATTTTTTGCCGTCGGCGGCGGGCAGTTTCAGTTGGTTAGTGGCACTAACCAACTGACTGCCCTCGGCGATCAGCTTGTTTTTGAGCCACTTCCAGTAGTTCCGCACCTTCTTGTAGTCGGGCTGGTCTGTCAGCACAGCCACCACATCCAGCACCGAAAACCACCATTTCTCAGCCTCGGCATCCCATTCGCTGCGAATGTGCTGCGATTCAAACAGCTTGATTTTGCTGTCGGCGTCGAACTTGTCGGGGATGCTCGTCATGCTGAAACCTTGTCGTTGTTTGGAGTGAATCGGGGGTGTTACGGGTGGTGCTCAAGGCCACAGCCGCGCAAAGTCAAGAGAGTTGCCGGTGGTGCCAAATGGTCAGCAGGACCACCGTCTCTTGGGCTTCCATGGCTGCGTAGAGCATCAGGTAATCGCCGTGCAGGTATTCACGCAGCGCATCTGGCGCACCCGCAGGCATGGCCGCCAGCAGCGCCAGCGCCTCGGAGGACTGGGGTGGGTTGGCCAAGTAGCGCCGCCCGATGCGCGGAAAGCGCCGCAGGTTGGGGATGACGGTGGCGCGAATCTCGGCCAGCAAGTCATCGAACGCAAAGCCCGCATCGGCTTCCACCAAAAACGCCTCAATGGATTCAAGGCGCTCCAAGAAGCTGGGGGTCAGCTCGACCCGGTACAGCTGGTCAGCCACGTTGCTTGATAGGGAGTTTGATGGCGGTCTTGCGCCGCTGTTGCAGCTGGGCAAGGGCAGCGTCTGCTTCAAACGTGCGGCCTGCGGTGATGTCGGCCAGGCCGCGCTTGGCGTCGTCGATCAACAGCAGGTGAATGCGTTCGCGCTCCAGCCGGTGGTAATAGTCCAGCCGGTCAGAGTCGATCAGCGCAACATAGCTCTCGCCGTTTTTGGTGATGATCTTCTCTGCCCCGGCCTTGGCCTGGTCGGCCAGCTCGGACAGATGGGCGCGTGCGTGCGTGAATGGCACGACATCGCTGGCAGAAAAACCCATGACCGACTCCTATGACATTGCAGAATTCTGTACATTCTAAGTCAACTTGGCTTTTTGCTTACTTACGGGCTATATGCACAGTGAGTCCACGCACGAGGAGCTGGCTTTTTTGAGTGAAGCGAGGTCGGGGTTTTCGTTGCCCTCTTGTTGGCTGCCTCTCTTTGATAGGCAGCGCTGGTCAATCGCTTTAAACTACATCTCATGCGCCCATCCCAAGCTTTGCATCAACACCGAGACGCCGTCTGCGAAGCCGCAGCCCGTTATCGCGTGGCGAACCCGCGCGTGTTTGGGTCGGCTTTACACGGCGATGACATTGAGGGGAGCGACTTGGATTTGTTGGTTGACCCGCTGCCCGGGACCACGCTGTTTGACTTGGGTGGCTTGCAAGACGAGTTGCAAACCTTGTTGGGCGTGTCCATCGATGTGCTAACGCCCAAAGACCTACCCGCCAAGTTTCGGGATGCGTTGGTGCAACAAGCCCGCCCGCTATGACGATCAACCGTTTGCCCGATTACTTGGGCCATATGCGCCAAGCGATTGCTGACGCACTGGTGGCTTGGCGCAGCCCGATTTCGAGCAAGACAAGCGCACCCAGCAGGCGGTGGTGATGAGCTTGATTGTGTTGTGTGAAGCGGCGAAAAAGATCATGGACCAGCACCCAGAATTTGCCGAAGAGCATGCTGAGATTCCATGGCGAAGCATGCGCGGCATGCGCAACCGCATTGCACATGGTTATTTCGACATAGACCTTGCCGTGGTTTGGGATACTCTTCAAACTGCACTGCCCAAACTCAAAGACCAGCTGGAACTGATACAGGCCAAATAAGCGCGTACCCAACCGCAGCGGCCTTGATATCCATAGCTCGCCCTTACCAAATACCCAAAATGGGTGTGAACCAACCCAATTTGGGTACATCGCCACAGATAAGCAACCCACCTATGGCTGCCCATCACATCACCACCCTCAAGGTGTGGCCCCAGGCCAAAGCGCTGGCGGCGCAGTTCTGGCAAAAGGCAGCCGCCGATGGCCGCATTTCAGAAGGTTTTAGAACGCTGGCGCAGGCCAATTTAGCGGTCGTTCTAAGCGCCTGAACCCACCCACCCGACTTACTTTTTCTGCACCGGATTGGCCAACAACAAGTTGGTCGGATAAGCGCGCATGAACTCGCG
This sequence comes from Limnohabitans sp. 2KL-17, assembly GCF_003063415.1. GTDB lineage: Bacteria > Pseudomonadota > Gammaproteobacteria > Burkholderiales > Burkholderiaceae_C > Limnohabitans_A. The sequence goes on along the minus strand of NZ_NESK01000017.1, from coordinate 86,414 downwards.
GGCTTTTTCCAGTGGAGCGCTGAGCCAGGCACCATAAGCGCCTTCGTTCAGGATGGCGGGCATGCGCTTTTCGTTGCCGTTTTGTCCATAGCGGTTCATCAGGGCGTGGCTGTTGGCATTCACCGAGAGCAGGGTGTAACTGATGATTTCTTCGCTGCCTTGGGTCCAACGCTCCCACAGGCCTGCCACGCCCATGGGTTTGCCATCCACCCGGGCGATGCGCGTAGGCACGGCTTTGCCGCTGCGCCAGTCTTCTTCAATAAATGCCTGCATGGGAATGATGCAGCGCTGGCCTTTGAGCCAGGCGTTTCGCGTGGGCGTGGCGGTGCTCATGGTTTCGTAACGCGTGACAGCCAGCTTGGTCGAACGGAGTTTGGCGTCTGAAGCCGACTTGACCCAGGTGGGCACCAAACCGAATTGGCCTTGGGCCAGCTCCATGACCAGCGGCACGGGCGCTGGCAATGGGGCAGTCAATTCGGTGTCGGCCAAGGCCGGGTCTGCAGGCTCGGCGGGGGCGGTGTTGGTTGGCTCGGCTTTGCGAATGAAAAAGCCTGGTTGGCGGGGCCAGACCTCTTTGCCCAGCAAGACCTCCGGGGGGGCGATGCCAAAAGCTTCGGCATACAGGTCAGCACTTTTCAGGCATTCATATTGGTTACTCATGCGGGCGATGCTAACCGACAGCCAAGGCACGCCTGGCTTGGCCCCACGACCTGATACGCTCACGCCCTGGCCTTTGACCTTGATTTTTCAAGCACGCTGCGGCCCGCTACGCACCCACCCAGACACCACCATGCTGATCCGTTTCAACAAACCCTATGGCGTGCTCAGCCAATTCACACCCGAGGGGCGTTGGCGCGGACTCAAGGACTTCATCGACCTGCCCGGCGTGTATGTGGCAGGGCGGCTGGACGCTGACAGCGAAGGCTTGCTGCTGCTGACCGACGACGGCCAGATGCAAGCCCGCATTGCAGACCCGCGCTTCAAGATGGAAAAAACCTACCTGGTGCAGGTCGAAGGTGTGGTCGATGACAAAGCGCTGGCCGAACTGAGCCGAGGGGTGACGCTGAACGATGGCCCCACACTGCCGGCCCGCGCCCGTGCCATGGCACCGCCTGCCAGCTTGTGGCCGCGAGACCCGCCGATCCGTGAACGGCAAAGCATTCCCACATCATGGCTGGAACTGGTGATTCGCGAGGGACGCAACCGCCAGGTGCGGCGCATGACGGCTGCCGTGGGCTTGCCCACCCTGCGCTTGATCCGCACCGCCGTGGGGCCTTACAACCTGGATGACCTGTCCACCGGCAGCTGGAAAGTAATCACGGCATGAGCCAGCGCAAAGCTGGGGGCATGGGGTTTCAGACACAATCAAGCACTTACAAAACCACAACAGGAAACCCGCATGTCTGAATTGCTGAGCAAGCTGCAATGGCGCTACGCCACCAAAAAAATGGACCCGACCAAGGTCGTGCCACAACAAAAAGTGGACCTCATCGTCGAAGCTGCCCGCCTGGCCCCTACCTCCAGCGGCCTGCAGCCATTTGAAATCATTGTGGTCACCAACCCCGCCGTGCGCGAGCAGATCAAGCCCAAAGCCTGGGGCCAGGGCCAGATCACCGATGGCTCGCACCTGCTGGTGTTTGCGGCCTGGGACAACTACACGGCCGAGCGCATCAACATGATGTTTGACATGACCAACGAACAGCGCGGTGGCTCCAACGAAGGTTGGGAAAACTACCGCCAGATGTTGCTGAAGTCCTACCCCGCTCGCGATCCGCAAGTGAACTTCGAGCACGCTGCCCGCCAAGCCTACATTGGCTTGGGCGCAGCCCTGATTGCGGCCGCCTTTGAAGAAGTGGACGCCACGCCCATGGAAGGCTTTGACCCCAAGGCCGTGGACGAAATTTTGGGCTTGTCGGCGCGCGGCTTGCGCAGTGTGGTGCTGGTTCCCCTGGGTTACCGCGCCGCTGAAGGCGACTGGTTGGCAAACCTGAAAAAGGTCCGCCGCCCAACGGCACAATTTGTGACCGAAGTGAAGTGATGCCGGCTGCCGCTTAGGCGGCAAGCCCTCAAGGCACCCAATCGAGGACAAAGCCGCAAATTCTGCGGCTTTGTGCTTTAACATCTGTGTTTCCCAAGTCGGGATGCTCAGCAAGGAAACGACCATGGCCAAAGGCGAACAACGCAGCAACAAAATGGCCAAGAAGCCAAAGAAAGACACGTCCCCACCCAAGACGTTCACATCGGACCGCCCCATGCCACCAGCCACCTTTGTGGCGCCACGCGGCAAAGTCAAAGACAAGTAAACCGATCGACTGGGCGTTCAGCCCCGCCTGCACGCCCCACCATGCCTGAAAACTTCCAGATCTTCACTGTAAAGGTGATGCCGGCCGGCTTGCAATACGACGTCGAAGGCGACCTGTCCCTGCTCGAAGCGGCAGAGATGTCTCGGGTGCAGTTGCCCAGCTCATGCCGCAACGGCACCTGCCGCACCTGCATTTGCCGGCTGCTCAGCGGCCAGGTGACCTACACCATTGAGTGGCCTGGTCTGTCGGCTGAAGAAAAAGCCGAGGGTCTGGTGCTGCCCTGTGTGGCACGGCCTTTGTCCGATGTGGTACTTGACCAAGCTGCCGCCTCGGTGGGCTGAATGATGTTGCCCACATGACCCCGATCCACGAAGACGAACACCTGCTGGTGCTGGAAAAACCCAGCGGCCTGCTGTCGGTGCCCGGACGCGGCCCGGACAAACAAGACTGTCTGGCCAGCCGCGTGCAGGCCACTTACCCTGAAGCGCTGGTCGTACACCGGCTTGACCAGGACACCTCGGGCCTGCTGGTCATGGCACGGGGCATAGAAGCACAGCGGCGCATGAGCCGCCTGTTTGAAACACGCCAGGTGCACAAGCGCTACATCGCGGTGGTGGCGGGGCAAGTCCTGCAAAGCCAGCAAGACGTAGAAAGCGACGAAGAAGGCTGGCGGACCATCGAAGGCCCCATCCTGCTGGACTGGGAGCGCAGGCCGATCCACATCGTTCACCCTGACGGCAAACCCAGCCGCACCCGCTGGCGAGCCCTACAAAGCAGCAACACGGCCACCCTGGTCGAGCTGGAGCCCGTCACAGGCCGAACCCACCAGTTGCGTGTGCATTTGCAAAGCATTGGCCACCCCATGCTGGGCGATGCCCTGTATGCCCCTGCTGCAGTGCGGGCGCTTTGCCCACGTTTGTTGTTGCATGCACAATCGTTGGCGTTCCCTCACCCTTTCACCGATGAACCCATGGCGTTTTCTGCACCCACAGATTGGTCAGCCAACGCGCCGTATGGTGCATTCAAGGAGATGCCTCAAATGTCTTTTGAAACATTCAAGCAGCAAGCCCTGGCCGAGGGTTTTGACGAAGTGCTGGAGCGCATCTGGGCGCCCGACTTGGTGCTGGACACCCACACCCACCCGTTTGCTGTGAAAGTTCGGGTGACGGCGGGGCAGATGTGGCTGAGCATCGGCACGCAAAAGCGCTACCTCACCCCGGGTGACGAATTCAGCGTGGCACGCGAAGAACCCCACGCCGAACACTACGGCCCCGAAGGCGCCACCTTTTGGGTGGCCCGCAAGAACTGATCGGGGGCTGAGCGGGCCTGCTGCTCGCAGATGCGGTGGCAAACCACCGCCCGCGCCCATCGCTCAGTCTTTCTACGCCCGCTTTTTCAAGGCTCAGTCGTCGATGCCCAGTTCCTGAATTTTGCGTGTGATGGTGTTGCGGCCAATGCCCAACTTTTGAGCCGCTTCGATGCGACGCCCCCGGGTGGTGGCCAGTGCGGCTTGAATCAGGCTGGTCTCGAAGCGGCGTGACAACACATCCCAGACATCGGTTTGGCCCCCATTCAGCAAGACCAGGGCCTCTTGTTCCAGACCTGTCTGCCACGTTGAGGATGCTGCCATGGGCAGCAGACCTGTAGCCAGTGCGTGCTCGGCCGCCGAAGACACAAGCCCTGACTGATAAGCCGTATCCTCTGAATCGGCATGCGTAACCGGTACAGTGCCACCCGGCAGGTTCACTGGAGTACCAGCACCCGACGAGAGAGCGGTGAAAGTTGTTGGCCCGCCAGCCGGTGCAGCGCTGGTGCGGCTGTCCAGCACTTCGGGCGGCAAATCCTTGACCTCGATCACTTGAGCGGGCGCCATCACGGTCAACCAGTGACAGATGTTTTCCAGCTGGCGCACATTGCCAGGAAACTGGAAATGGCTCAAGCGCTCCAGCGCAGCTTCGGAGATGCGCTTGGGCTCCACGCCCAATTGCTGCGCACTGCGTTGCAGAAAATAACGCGCCAGCATGGGCACATCTTCGCGGCGTTCGCGCAGTGCGGGCAAACGCAAACGGATCACGTTCAGGCGGTGGTAAAGGTCTTCGCGAAATACGCCTTCCTTGACGCGTTGCTCCAGGTCCTGGTGGGTGGCTGCGATGACGCGCACATTGGCCTTGACAGCGCTGTGCCCGCCCACGCGGTAGAAGTTGCCGTCGGACAAAACACGCAGCAAACGGGTCTGCAAATCAAAGGGCATGTCGCCGATTTCGTCCAGAAACAGCGTGCCGCCGTCGGCCTGCTCAAAGCGGCCCCTGCGCGAGGCTTGCGCGCCGGTAAAAGCGCCGCGCTCGTGGCCAAACAGCTCACTCTCCAGCAGGTCTTTCGGAATGGCTGCGGTGTTGATGGCCACAAAGGGCTGGTTGGCACGGGGCGAGTGTTTGTGCAGCGCGTGTGCCACCAACTCTTTGCCCGACCCCGACTCCCCCGTGATGAGCACCGTGACATGGCTTTGGGCCAGGCGGCCGATGCCACGAAACACGTCTTGCATGGCTGGGGCTTGACCGAGCATCTCGGGTGCATCGGCCATTTTTTCTTCGGCCACGTCTTCACGCTGGCTTTCGCCCACCGCGCGACGGATCAGCTCGACGGCCTTGGGCAGGTCAAACGGTTTGGGCAAATATTCGAATGCGCCGCTCTGAAACGCCGATACGGCGCTGTCCAGATCAGAAAAAGCCGTCATGATGATGACCGGCAAACCGGGCATGCGCTGCTTGATGGCTGTGAGCAAATCCAGACCCGATCCACCCGGCATGCGGATGTCGCTGACCAGCACCTGCGGACCCTCCCCTTCACCCTCTGCCTCCAGCGCCCTCAGGACCTCGCGCGGGTTGGTGAAGCTGCGGGTGGGCAGGCCTTCACGCAACAGTGCTTTTTCAAGCACAAAGCGAATGGATTGGTCATCGTCTACGATCCAGATTGGCTTCATCAACGTGGCACTTTCTGTGGTTCTCATGGCAACGGAATCAATATCTTGAAGTCCGTACGGCCGGGCTCGCTGTCACACTCGATCATGCCGTGGTGCTGCTGGACAAAGGTTTGCGCCAATGTAAGCCCCAGGCCGGAGCCGCCTTCGCGCCCCGAAATCAACGGAAAGAAAATGCGGTCCTTGATCGAGTCTGGAACACCAGGCCCGTTGTCTGATACATGCAATTCCAATGCCAGGCGATAACGCTGCTTGCCAAACGTGACTTGCCTCAAGATTCGGCTTTTGAGCAAAATTTGGCCATCGCCCTGCGCGATGCGTTCTTGCAAGGCCTGGGCAGCGTTGTGCGCGATGTTCAGCACCGCCTGGATCAGTTGCTCACGGTCGCCACGAAACTCGGGGATCGAGATGTCGTAGTCGCGCACAACCTTCAGACCTTTGGGGAACTCGGCCAAAATCAGGGCCCGCACCCGCTCACACACCTCATGAATGTTCACGTCACCCACCACATGCGGGCGACGGTGGGGGGCCAGCAAGCGGTCGACCAGGGTTTGCAGCCGGTCCGCCTCGCGGATGATGACCTGGGTGTATTCGGTCAGTTCCTTGCTGTCGAGCTCCATTTCCAGCAATTGCGCCGAACCACGGATACCGCCCAGGGGGTTCTTGATCTCGTGGGCCAGGTTGCGAATCAACTCCTTGTTGGCCTGGGCCTGTTCCAGCAAGCGCTCTTCACGCTCTTGCCGGGTTTGCTGCTCCACAGGCAAGAGCTCCACGATCACTTCGTCAGGCTGGTCGGACGGGGCCACGATGACATGCACAGGCAAGGGGTCTTCGTGGTGCAATCGGCGCAACTGGGCTTCAAAGCGCAAGGCTGCAAATTCGTTGGACTGCGCCCCTGCCAAGGCCATGATCAGTGGCTGGGGGTCCATAAAGTAATCGGGCAGGTGCGTGTCAAACAGCGTGCGCCGGGACATGCCCAAGGCGTCCTCCAGGGCCGCATTGACAAACTGCACACGGCCTTGGCCCTGCATGACCGCCACGGGCGTGGCCAGCAGATCAAAGGAATGGAATCGGGTCACTGGCGTATTCATGGCTTCACGGCTTTCAAGGCCATCGGTCGACGTGCCAACTCGCGTTGCACGCTGTCGATGTCGCGTTCGGTTCGTTCGATGGCTGCCTTGATCGCGGCCACACGCTCCAGGTATTTCTGGGGCGCAGAAGCTTCGGCAATCAACTTGGCAGGCTCCCCTTGCATGTACGCCTGAACCAAGGCTTGGTGCTGTTTCTGCATCCGCTCCAGCTCTTGAGCCAAAATGGTGCGCGCCTGAACATCCCGCTCACTTTGCTGGACTGTTGCTGCTTGTGCGGGCTCAGATTTGACGCGTGACTCATCCATAACAGGGGCCAAAGCAGGGGCAAGAGCAGGTGTATCTGAACCCATTGCTTGGCGAGCAGTCTGTGGGCGAAGGCCAGGGATAACCGTCACGGCTTGCTGCGGCAGACGCTCGCACTGGGTGATGTCCCGTGGGGCATTGGTGTATTCCTGGCCGCACCGGTAAACGACCTCTTGGGCCAGGACGCTCAAACACAGGCCCAAGCCAAGCAAGCCGAGTCCTGCCGTACGCCTTGCAACGGTCAAAAAAGCTTCCCCATTGAGTGATTGCCGCCTCATGTTCCGACTCCGGTGCTGGCTGGATGGTGCAAAACCAAAATGACATTGAAGCAGAAAAAAAGGACAGCCACAGCCGTCCTTTTTCTGGATTGCACCAAGCTGTGCAATGCCATGCATGCCCGCTTACAGCGAGTAGTACATGTCGTACTCAACCGGCGAAACTTCCACGCGGTTGCGGTTGACTTCCAACATTTTCAGGTCGATGTAGGCGTCGATCCAAGAGTCGGTGAACACGCCACCCTTGGTCAGGAAAGCACGGTCTGCATTGAGTGCGTCCAAGGCCTGGTCCAGGCTGGAGCAAACGGTTGGCACCAACTTGTCTTCTTCAGGCGGCAAGTGGTACAGGTCTTTGGTCGCAGCTTCACCGGGGTGAATCTTGTTTTCGATACCGTCAAGACCCGCCATCAACAAGGCCGCAAAGCCCAGGTAAGGGTTCATCAGTGGATCAGGGAAACGGGCTTCCACACGGCGACCTTTGTCGCTGGCCACATTGGGTATACGGATAGAAGCCGAGCGGTTCTTGGCTGAATAAGCCAATTTGACCGGTGCTTCGTAGTGTGGAACCAGACGCTTGTAGCTGTTGGTGCCGGGGTTGGTGATCGCGTTCAGGGCACGGGCGTGCTTGATGATGCCGCCAATGTAGTACAAGGCGAATTCAGACAAGCCAGCATAGCCATTGCCTGCGAACAGGTTCTTGCCATCTTTCCAGATGGACTGGTGAACGTGCATGCCGGAACCGTTGTCGCCAGCGTAAGGCTTGGGCATGAAGGTGGCGGTCTTGCCGTAGGCGTTGGCCACGTTGTGAATGACGTACTTTTGCAGCAGTGTCCAGTCAGCGCGTTCGACCAAAGTAGAGAACCGGGTGCCGATTTCGCACTGGCCTGCACCAGCCACTTCGTGGTGGTGTACTTCGACCGGGATGCCCACTGATTCGAGAATCAGGGACATTTCGCTGCGCATGTCATGCGTGCTGTCAACGGGAGGAACCGGAAAGTAGCCCCCTTTGACGCGGTTGCGGTGACCACGGTTACCGCCTTCGAGCTTGGTGCCGCTGTTCCATGGGGCTTCGGCTTCGTCGATGGCGTAAAAAGTGTTATTTGGCTCTGTGCTCCAGCGCACTTCGTCAAACAAGAAGAATTCTGGCTCAGGACCAAAGTAAGCTGTGTCGCCCAGACCGGATTGCTTGAGGTAAGTCTCGGCACGCTTGGCAATGGAGCGTGGGTCACGCTCGTACGCTTTGCCGTCTGTCGGCTCAATCACGTCGCAGATCAGGACCAGGGTGACTTCTTCAAAGAAGGGGTCGATGATGGCGCTGTTGGCATCGGGGATCAGCAACATGTCGGATGCTTCAATGCCCTTCCAGCCGGCGATAGAAGAACCATCGAAGGCTTGACCGTCTTCGAACTTGCTCTCGTCAAACTGCGACACGGGCGCAGTGATGTGCTGCCATTTGCCACGGGTATCGGTGAAACGGAAGTCAACGAACTTGACTTCGTTCTCTTTCACCATCTTCATCACGTCTGCGACGGTCTTGGCCATCAAATTCTCCTGAATGGAAAGGGGGGTTAAAAAGCGTACTCTCAGGTTCTGCAGTTTCTGTGCCAACTTTGGCCCAGTCAACCGAAGCTGAACAGCCCAAGATTGTGCCTTGAGCCGGACGACTTGACCTGTTTCAAGCGTAAAAAATCACTGGGCAGACCACTTGGTCGGTCACGAAATTCATGCCGCCGGCATTTCTGACCGCTGTATAAGGCCCAAGCCTTCAAAATCCCCAAAGGATCTTCGCACCTGCATTGTGCAATTTTGCACCATATTGGTGATAAATCAATCAACGCACCAATTCGGGGCCGTACGTCAGCTGAAACGCCTTCAGTCCTTGGCGCAAGTCGAGGTAGGCCAGCTCAGCATCGGCGGGCTCACCCTTGACGCCCAACTCGATATGGCGGCCCCACTGCGGGTGGTCCACACTGGGCAAACTGAAAACCTTCACGCCTGGGTGAGTGGCTTCGATGGACTCCATCAGTGGCGTCAGCGTGGCTTCCATGGCCCCCAGGACGATCACCGACTTTTCGACATACGCATTTTGGCGAAAGTGGGCGCTGTAATGGGCGTCCAGCACGGATTCGATCATGGGCCAGGCCATGACCGGGAAGCCGGGCACAAAATGCACCGCTGCGCCGCCCTGCCCCCGACAACTGAAACCGGGAATCTTGTTGTAGGGGTTGCGAATGATGGCCGCGCCTTCGGGGAACACGCCCATGTTGAGCCGGTGGATGTTGTCAGGACGGTCTGGCTCGTAGGCCACGCCTTGCTCTTTGGCGGTGTCTTGCATCCTCTCCTGGATGAGCAGCTTGGCCTGGGGATGCAAGGCCAGGGGCACACCCAGGGCACGTGCAGCGCATTGGCGGGTGTGGTCGTCGGGGGTGGCCCCGATGCCGCCGCAACTGAACACCACTTCGGCAGAATCAAAGGCACGCTTCAAGGTCGCGGTGATGCGATCGGGCGAATCGCCCACATATTCGGCCCATGCCAGGTCAAGGCCACGTGCCGACATCAACTCGATGACTTTGGGCATGTGCTTGTCTGAACGCTTGCCCGACATGATTTCGTCGCCAATGATGATGAGGCCAAATTTGGGGGTCATGCTGAAGAGCTTTCTGCAAATGGTTCAGAGGATGGGCCGGTACTCGACATCGGTCACGCTTTGGGCCTTGTCACTTGGGCCTTCGCCCAAGCGGGCTACAGCGTGGGGTGAATGGGGCTGCACGGGCAAAACATGGTCCGTCACGGCGGGCTGTGGTTCATCGCGCATGTCCTGCAAAGCAGCCAGAGCGAAATGGGCAAACCACAGCGATGAAAAAGCAAACACCAGGGTGTAGATCCAGATGGCCACAGGCACCAGAATCACAAAAGCAGCTGCGAACAAGGCCCCTGAGGCCCACACCAGGCTGGGCGCGGCGCCCATGAGGCCCGTGACCACACCCATGCCCAGCAAGCTCATGCGGTGGCGAGCCATCAGGGTATGGCGCTCATCGGCGCTGGCAAACTCGGCCAGCACATCGAAGGCCATGACACGGTAAGTCAGCCAGCCCCAAATCAGGGCGGGCAGCAGCATGGCCAAGGGCGGCACCAGCCACATGGGCAAGGTCAGCAACAAAGCGCCCAGCGCCAGCAGCAAGGATGAAAAAGTCCACCACAAACTGAGCACCAAACTGCCGCCGTGCTTGCGCTGCAGGCCCGCAAACCGACGGTCGGCCACCAAGCGGGTCAAGGAGGGCGTCATCAAAAAAGACACCGCCAGCAAACACGACACAACGACCAGCGGGGTGACCGAAAAGATCACCAACAAAGGGGCCACAACGGTCTTGAGGTCGGGCAAGCCAACTCCTTCCAGCCAACGCCACACCAGGTCCAGCCAACTCGATGCGTCCAGCCAGGACCGCACCAAAGCGATGGCGATGTCCCAATACAAATAACCCAGCAACCAGGACATGGCCACGATCAGCACCAGCGGCAAAATCGACAAGCCAATCACCCGGGGGTACAGGCAATACATCACCGCACGCCAAAACGAATCAATCAATAATTTCATGGGGGAAAGCTTAACAGTGCAACGCCTCTTGGCTAATGGTGTGCAGCCATGCCGGGGCCTCAGGCCCGCCGAATGAGCCGCAGCAAGCCCAGCCGCTGCTGGGCCCAAAAGCCCAACCCGTAATCGCGCCCCTGCTCCACCTGATCGCGCACACCGGTCGGGTCATAGCGTTGCTGAAAATCGGCGGTGCCAAACAGCACGTCCCACCAAGGCAGGAGCACGCCGAAGTTGCACCCCCCCAAAACCACACGGCCTTTGCTTTGACTTTCGTGGCCAATGCCGATGCTGTGGTGTCTGCGGTGAAAGCGTGGACTGACCCACACGCGTTCACCGATGCGGCCAAACCAGATCCGCACGTTGGCATGCTGAAAATTTTCACTCAGTTGGCTGATCGCCACCAAGGCCACAAATTGCCCCGGACCGACGCCAATCAGCACCGCCACAGCCGACAAGATCAGGCTGGTCACCATGTCATCGAGCAGATGGTTTCGGTTGTCAGACCACATGGTCATTTGCCGCTGCGCGTGGTGCAGCGAATGCAAAGCCCACCAAGTATTGGACTGGTGCTGTGCCCGGTGAATCCAGTAGTGCACGAAGTCGAACAAGACCAGGTAGATCACAAAACTGACCAGCGCCAGATCGGTCACTCCAGGCCACAGACCGTCGAGGTGAAGTGTGGCCAGGCCCATGGCGCGCAAGCTGCCCAGACCTTGCTCAAATAGATAGTCGAGCGTGAAAAACATCAGCAGTTTGAACAAGCCCAGGCGGTGGATCAGGGTGTAGACCACATCGGCCCGCACTGTCCTCGGGTCGGTGATCGACTCCACTGGCCAGCGCCGCTGCATTGGGCCAATCACCACCATCATCACCGCCAGTTGCAACAGACCTACCACCACCCAGCCCGTGCCCTCGTAGGCTTTTTCGAGCAAATTGCCCTGCCCTGCGGCAAAGGCGATGGGCTGAACCACGACCTCGTAAAGTGTCGCCTGCAAGCCTTCAAAAAAGTCGATCAGCACGTCCATGGCTTCATTTTCGCGGATCGGGCAAAACCGGCAGCTGCAGGGGTTGCTGTCGAATCCAGTCGCGGTAGGCCGGGTGTTCGCGCAAGGTGGCAAAGCACAGGCCACGCGCCTTCAGGCCCACGATGAGCGGCTCCAGCACGGCCGGGGCCCAAGGGGCTTGCCGTGACCAGATGCCCAGGTGCGCCATGAGAATGTCACCGGAACGGATGCGCTGCAGTGACTGTTTGAGCAACTGCGCATTGGGGTAGGTGCCGCTGGGTAATTCGTCGCCTAAAAAACCGGCATCGGCCCAGCCCACATGGGCAAAGCCGCATTGACGGGCTGCCTCGATCAGACGGGGAGAAGTTTTGCCGCCAGGGGCGCGAAACAGCGGCAACGGTGCCTGTCCGGTCATGGCCTGCAAGCGCTGCGCCGCCTGACGCAGGCTGTCGCAATAGTCTTGCGCTGTCCAGGTGAAGGTTTGGCCCGCCTGCGCCCCCGCGCTGGGTCGGATTTGGAATTTTTGCACGCCGCCTTCTTGCACATCGGCACGCCAATAGGCGTGGTCCCAGGTGTGCGAGGCAAAGACATGGCCTTCGGCAGCGCGCGCCTGCCACCACGGCGCCCAATACTGGCCCAGCGTGCCGTCGCCTTGTCGGGTTTTTTCGTTGGCTGCAAAAAATGTGACTTGGACTTGCTGCCGTGCCAGCACCTCGGCGATCAGCGGGGCCACTTCCATGTGGCCGGTGTCAAACGTCAGATAAACAGGTTTTGTGCAGGGAGCGGCCGCCAGTGGCAAGCTGCCAGCCCACAGCGTGGCACCGATCAGCGTGCAAAGCCAGTCACTGGCGGGGCGCATGGTCCAGTGTCCAAACACCATGGGGCGATTTACCCACCCGGACCTGCCGCACCACTTTGCGCGTGGCGATGTCGATCACCGTGAGTCTTCTGGCCCAGCGTGAGGCCACCAAAATATATTTGCCATCGGCGGTGATGTCCATGCAATCTGGGCCTGATGGGCCTGGAAATTCGGCCACCACCGTCATGTTGGCGTAATCAATCTGGCTGATCGAGTTGGTCACACGGTTGCTGACCATCACGTGTCGCTTGTCGCCCAGTGCCCGAAAAGCGTGCGCACCCTTGCCTGTGGGAATCATTTTGACCAGCTTGGGCTGTGCACCGCCGATGTCATACACCTCGACACCGTCACTGCCGGTCAGACCCACCAGCAAAAACTTGTCGTCAGGCGTTCCAAACACGTCCGCAGGCACCGAACCGACGGGGGTACGTGACTTCAGGGCCTGGGTGCCCAGATCGATGGCCACGAGCTCATTGCTGTCCTGCATCGAAACCCAGGCGGTCTTGCTGTGGCTGTCGATCCACAGGTGGCTCGGGGTTTTGCCGGTCGGAATGCGCTTGGCGAGGGTGGCGTTTTGTCCGTCCCAGCGGTAAATGTCCACATGGTTCAGCCGGTTGGCTGCGATCACCAACCACTTCATGTCGGGTGAAAACCGGAGGTGATACGGGTCAAGAATGCCCGTCACCGTGCGCTGGACCTGGGCGGTTCGAGGGTCAATGAAAGTCAGTGAATCGCCCATGGCATTGGCCACAATGACCGACTTTTCGTCCGGCGTGAGGTACAAATGGTGGGGTTCCTTGCCCGTCGGGATTCGCTTTTTTTCTGTCCAGGTGACAGGATCAATCACGCTGACATTGCCATCCAGGGAATTGAGCACGAAAACAGGGGCCGGAGATTGTGCAAAGGCACCGAAGGACTGGAGCCCCCAAACAGCGAAAATTAAAAATCGAATCACAGAACGCAGATAAATCACAAAAACGCTTTCAAAATCACATTCAAGTGTAATCGCCTCCTTTCAGGAAATCGGATGTCCCCCTCACACACCACAAAAATCAAGCTTGAGCACCTCGCGTTGGAAGTCTTGCACTGGCCACGACCGCCTCACGCCAAGACCGCGCACACGCTGGTGTTCCTGCATGAGGGTTTGGGCAGCATCGCCATGTGGCGCGAATGGCCCGCCCAGTTGTGCGAACGCTTGGGTTGTGCGGGGCTGGTCTATTCCAGGCAGGGTTACGGCCAATCTGACCCGGTGCCCGATGTGCGAGGCCCTTGCGGGCAAACGGCGGGCCAACGACATGGCCGCTTGTTGCCCGATTACATGCACCGTGAAGCCCTTGAAGTCTTGCCTGCACTGCTGCAGACTCTGGGCATTGCGAAGCCCGTGCTGATCGGTCACTCGGACGGCGGCACCATCGCGCTGATCCACGCCAGCAGGTTTGACGTGGCCGGCTGCGTGGTCATGGCGCCGCATGTGGTGGTCGAAGACATCTCGGTGAAGGCGATCGCAGCCGCCAAAGACGCTTATAAAAACGGCCCCCTGCGCCAGCGCCTGACCCCCTACCACGCCGATGTGGACTGCGCGTTCTGGCAATGGAACGACGTGTGGCTCAGCCAAGCCTTTCGCGCGTTTGACATCCGCGATGAATTGCGCACCATCCAAGCCCCTCTTTTGGCCATTCAGGGCGAAGGCGACCTTTACGGCACCATGGCCCAGCTTGACGACATAGCAGCGCGCGTGCCACAAGCGCAGTTGCTGAAACTGCCCCAATGCGGCCACTCCCCGCACCGGGATCAGGCCGAGGCAGTCACGCAAGCCATTGAGGCCTTCGTGCAGGGCCTTCCCAAGCTTTAGCCCAGCCCATTGGCGCCAAGCCCCAAGCCCCAAGCCCCAAGCCCCAAGCCCCAAGCCCCAAGCCCCAAGCCCTGCTTTCAGGGCTTGAGCAAAGCCAGGTCGACGTCGGTCAGCCAGCGCCACTGGCCCGGCGCCAGATCGGCAGGAATCGTCAAGCCGCCAATCTGCGAGCGATGCAGACCTTCCACCCGGTTGCCCACAGCCGCCAACATGCGCTTGACCTGGTGGTATTTGCCTTCGGTCAGCGTCAGCTTCAGGTGCAACTCGCCCACCGCCTCGCAAGCGGCTGCCTTCACGGGCTTGGGGTCATCGTCCAGCACCACACCCGCCAGGAGTTTGTCCACCATCTCGGCGGTGATGGGGTGCTTGGTGGTGACCTCGTACACCTTGGGCACATGGTGCTTGGGTGAACTCATCTTGTGGATGAACTGGCCATCGTCGGTCAGCAGCAGCAAACCGGTGGTGTCCTGATCGAGCCGCCCCACCGCCTGCACGCCCTGCACGGCGGCTTTTTGCGGGCGCTGGCGCAAGGGCGCGGGCAACAAAGAGTAAATGCTGGGCCAGGTCGAGGGCTTTTGCGAACACTCGGTGCCAGCCGGTTTGTTGAGCAGCACATAGGCATGCTCTTGAAAGGGCCAGTCGGTGCCTTGCACATCGAAATGCAGGCCCTCGGGTTCAAAAAATTCGCCGGAGTCGGTCACGGTCTCGCCGTTGACCTTCACATAAGCTTGCTGGATCAGTCCGGCGCAGACGCGGCGGGTGCCAAAACCCTGGCTGAACAAGATGTCCTCCAGGCGCATGGGTTTGAGAGATTTGGCTTTCATGGGGCATGATTGTCGCTTCGAAATCAAGCGGAACCCTTCCGGACTTTGCAGGAGACACTTGGCCATGAGCACAGCCCTTGACACCCTCACCCGCATGACCGACTCATTGACGGCCTGTACCCGCGGAGCGCTGCCTCAAAGCGAGATGATCCGCCAATGGCGCAGCGACGCGGCCAGCCTGCCTTTGCCGGAAAAATTCGGCACCGTGCTGGGCAACTTGCTGGACCGCATTGAGGCCAGCGCCCTGTTCAGCGAAGAAAGCTGCTCCTTCAGTCAGAAAGACCTGTTTGCCAACCTGCAGTTGTGGGCCGACAAGGCCAGGGCACAGTGCCTCAAAGCCGAATGAGCATCTGTCATCTGTCATCTGTCATCTGTCAGCAGCCCCAACGACAACGGGCCCCATGGGGCCCGCTGCATGGCGCAAAGCAGATGCTTACTTCAAAGCTTTGAAGCGCACGCGCTTGGGCTTGGCACCCTCTTCACCCAAACGGCGCTTCTTGTCGGCCTCGTATTCCTGGTAGTTGCCGTCAAAGAACACCCACTGGCTATCGCCTTCAGCGGCCAGGATGTGGGTGGCAATGCGGTCCAGGAACCAGCGGTCGTGGCTGATGACCATGATGGAGCCGGCAAACTCCAGCAGCGCATCTTCCAAGGCGCGCAGGGTTTCCACGTCCAAATCGTTTGATGGCTCGTCCAGCAGCAAGACGTTGCCGCCTTCGATCAGGGTCTTGGCCAAGTGCAGACGGCCGCGCTCACCGCCCGACAACATGCCGACCTTCTTTTGCTGGTCGCCGCCGTTGAAGTTAAAACGCCCACAATAAGCCCGACTGGCCATCTGGAACTTGCCGACGTTGATGATGTCCAGACCGCCCGAGACGTCTTCCCAAACGGTTTTGTTGTTGTCCAAGTCGTCGCGGTTCTGGTCCACAAAGGCCATGCGCACGGTCTGCCCGATGGTGACTTCACCGCTGTCCGCTTGCTCTTTGCCGGCGATCAGCTTGAACAGCGTCGATTTACCGGCGCCGTTGGGGCCGATGATGCCGACGATGGCACCCGCAGGCACCTTGAAACTCAGGTTGTCGATCAGCAAACGGTCGCCAAAGGACTTGCTGACGTTCTTGAACTCGAACACCTCATTGCCCAAGCGCTCGGCCACAGGGATGAAAATTTCCTGGGTCTCGTTGCGTTTTTGGTAGTCGTAGTCGGACAGCTCTTCAAAGCGGGCCAGACGGGCCTTGCTCTTGGCTTGGCGGCCCTTCGGGTTGGAACGCGCCCACTCCAGCTCTTTCTTCATGGCCTTGGAGCGGGCATCTTCGGTGCGCTGCTCAGTGGCCAAACGGGCGTCTTTTTGCTCCAGCCACGAGGAGTAATTGCCCTTGTAGGGAATGCCGGAGCCACGGTCGAGTTCCAAAATCCATTCGGCGGCATTGTCCAAAAAGTAGCGGTCGTGGGTGATGGCCACCACGGTGCCCGAAAAACGCTGCAAGAAAAGCTCCAGCCAGTCTACTGATTCAGCGTCCAAGTGGTTGGTCGGCTCGTCGAGCAATAGCATGTCAGGGCGCGACAGCAGCAAACGGCACAAGGCCACGCGGCGCTTCTCACCGCCCGACAACTTGCCAATCACAGCATCCCATGGGGGCAGGCGCAGCGCATCAGCAGCGATTTCAAGTTGGTGCTCGGACGCATCGCCTGCGGTGGAGATGATGGCTTCGAGCGTGGCCTGCTCGGCCGCCAGGGCGTCAAAGTCGGCATCTTCTTCAGCGTAGGCGGCGTAAACCTCTTCCAGCCGGGCCTGCGCGGCCTTGACTTCGCCCATGCCGCTTTCGACGGCTTCACGCACGGTCTGCTCGGCGTCCATGATGGGCTCTTGAGGCAAATACCCGATCTTCAGGCCCGCCATGGGGATGGCTTCGCCTTCGATTTCTTTGTCGATGCCAGCCATGATTTTGAGCAAAGTGGACTTGCCCGAGCCGTTGGTGCCCAGCACACCGATCTTGGCGCCCGGAAAGAAAGACAGCGAAATGTCTTTGAGAATGTGCCGTTTGGGCGGCACGATCTTGCCAACCCGGTTCATCGAAAATACGTATTGAGCCATGTGTAAACCTGAATAAAAATGCGCTGAGACGAGTCACCCCAAGGGTGGCCGCTCTGCACCTTGAGCCTGCATATGAGGGCAGGCAGGGTGTGTGCAACCCGGCATTATCCCAGCTTGCCGAAGTTTTAAGCGAAAAATCAGAGTGTGCGTTCGGACAACTGGCCCGAACGGCTGGAAAACTGGACCCGGCTGTTCATGGCCTCCAGCTGAACCCGTGCGCTTCGCTGGCCATACACCTCGGCCCTGAGCCAAGCGCACTCGGCGTCCAGGCCCTCGTCCGAGGGCAGGCTGCACCACCAGACCCGCCCTTCGCCGTCCCAGCGGTAACCGCGCGCCTTGAGCTTGTCTTTGGCTTCAAAGGGTGCACCCGTGGCCCTCAGTTTGTAGCGTGTCTGACCGACCCCGGCCAGCAGGCGCGACAAACCCGTTTGACCATCGGCCAAGGGCAACGCCAACACCTGCAGCAAGGCATGGCAGTCGACTTGCGCCCGGTGCGCGTCGTAAAACCAGCCCCGCTCAGAGGCCAAAAACTCGAGCTTGGCCGAGCCACTGCCTTCTTTTTTCCAGTCGATGCCCATGAACGAGCACGCCCAAGCCTTGCCCGCAAATACCGGGAAGCGAGATTCCACAAAGGGCCGGTCAAAGCCGGCGTTGTGCGCCACGATCAGGTCAGCTTGTTCGACCAGCGCGATGACGGCGGCGTCATCGATGCGCTGACCCTGCACCATGCTGTCGTCAATACCCGTGATCTCGGTGATCTGCGCCGGAATGGGTTTGCCGGGGTCTTCAAATGACTCATAAATGGTCACCGGACCGACCGGCAAGCCGGTGGCGTTGTCCACCAACACCGACAACATGGCCAGTTCGATGATCTTTTCGTTCTTGCTGTCCAACCCGGTGGTTTCGGTGTCCAACACGATCACGCGCTGCGTGGCCTGCGCCGTCAACGGCCCGTAATCACTGTGCGGCACCAATCGGCGCAACACCCGAAAGTCGGGGTGCTGGGCCAGGGCTTGGGCCATGGCTTCGTGTTCTGCGGCTGGCGAGCCAGGCTGTGGGGCTGGCGAAGGCGAGGACTCCGGCGACGTCGACGTCGACGGCGACATTGCTGGCGACATTGACGCCGACGTTACCGGCGCAAGTGCCTTGGCCTTGGCTTTGGCTGGCTGAGCAGACTGGCCCTCGCGCCCAGCCTCAAAGTCCAAAAAACTCAATTGGTCTGTTTTGTTCATAGGTCGAGATTAAACCGCGTCTTCGACCACTTCAGCACCCAAATCACCCGCGATCAGCTTGAATTGTTCCAGCGCGGCCTGCAGGTCTTCCACAATTTCCTGGGCAATCACCGCCGGGGCGGGCAGGTTGTCGCTGTCGGCCAGGCTGTCGTCTTTGAGCCAAAAAATATCCAAGCTGGTCTTGTCGCGGGCAGTCAGTTCGGCATAGCTGTAGGCGCGCCAGCGGCCATCGGGGTTGTCGGCACTCCAAGTTTCAGCCCGCTTGTGGCGCTGGCCCACCTTGTAGAGCTGCACAAACTCGTCCAAATCAGCCCGGCGCAGTGGGCTGGTCTTTAGCGTGAAATGCTTGTTGGTGCGCAGGTCGTAAATCCAAAGCTTTTTCGTCCATGGCGTTTCAGATGCGGGCTTTTTGTCAAAGAACAGCACGTTCGCCTTGACGCCTTGCGCATAAAACAAACCCGTGGGCAGGCGCAGCAGCGTGTGCAGGTCGCACTCGTGCAGCAACTTTTTGCGAATGGTCTCGCCCGCGCCGCCTTCAAACAGCACGTTGTCGGGCAGCACCACCGCCGCCCGGCCATGAATGGCCAGCAGCGTTTTGATGTGCTGCACAAAGTTCAGCTGCTTGTTGCTGGTAGTCGCCCAAAAATCGTCGCGTTCGATGGTGTCTTTTTCGGTGCTGGTGCGGCCGTCTTCGCCCACGATCACAGTGCTGCTCTTTTTGCCAAACGGCGGATTGGCCAGCACCACCTCAAAGCGCTCACCCGGGTCTGAGCCCAGCGCATCGCCCACGCGCACGGGCACCGACTTTTCAGACCCAATGCCGTGCAGCAGCAGGTTCATGGCGCACACGCGGGCCGTGGCCTGCACCAGCTCAAAGCCCACAAAGGCGCTTTCTTTCAGGTGCTTTTTCTCATCTTTGGTCAGGTTGGGGTTGTGGTCCACCACGTGCTGGTGAGCGCTGAACAAAAAGCCACCCGTGCCGCAGGCCGGGTCGCATACGCGCTCGGCGGGTTTGGGGTCGATGCACTCGACCATGGCCGCAATCAAGGCCCGCGGCGTGAAGTATTGGCCCGCCCCGCTCTTGGTGTCTTGCGCGTTCTTTTCCAGCAGGCCCTCGTAGGCGTCGCCCTTCACGTCGGCGCCCAACACCGTCCAGGTTTCAGCATCGATCAAATCCACAATCACGCGGCGCAGCTTGGCCGGGTCTTGAAACTTGTTTTGCGCCTTGGCAAAGATCAGCCCAAGGGTGCCCTTTTCTTGCCCCAGCTTTTCGAGCGCGTGGCGGTAGTGATCAAACAAATCGTCGCCATCGCGCACCAGCAGCGTGGGCCAGGCATACGCAGCGGGCACGATGCTGGTTTGGTTGTAAGGCGGCTGGCTTCGCTCGTCGGCCATTTTGAGGAACAGCAAATAGGTGAGCTGCTCCACATAGTCGCCATAGCTCATGCCATCGTCGCGCAGCACGCTGCAATAGTTCCAGAGCTTCTGGACAAGGGTGTGGGTGGTGGTGTTCATGGTTGATTCAAAGGCGGCAAAGCGCTCAATTTGTTGGCCACCAGCTGGCAAGCCGTGATCAGATCGGCCACGAGTCGCGTGTCGACTTCGAGCATGCCTTCGTACTCGCCAAGGTTGCGCGCATCGTGGCATTTGGAAAGCACGCGCCAAACCTCTGGCCCCAGGCCCAGCGTGTGCGGTAGCAGTTGAAAAACGATAAAGCGATTGCCCGAGCGGTAACCATGCCAACGCAAGGCCGCCAGGCACAAGGCGTGAGCTGCGTTGTAGGCCAAGTCAAACTGACTCTCTAGTGCCAAGCCCGTTTTCTGGGCATCCTGCAGCCGTGCCAGCCCCATACGCTGAAGACCCGCAAATTCTTTGCTGTCGGGTAGCTCGGCACGCAATGGCTTGCCAGGACCGGTCAGATTTTCAAACGGTGAGGTCATACTCTTCTCCGATCAGCCAAACCTTGGGCTGCGCCATGACGCGGGACACAAACGAACCGCCCTCTTGCAGCCTTTTGGCGAAATCCTGCGGCGTAAAGATATTCGGGTTGACCTCGCGACCCAGCGACTCAGTAGCGGCTTGCAGCGCCAATATGGTGTCGCCAAAAGTCAAGGTGTCGCTCACCAGCATCAGGTCGATGTCACTGCTGGCCGTGTCTTCTTTTTTCGCAACAGAGCCATATACAAAAGCCGCCTTGATCTGCGATGCCAAGGGCGCCAGCGCAGCACGCAAAGGCTCGGCCAAGCCCACGGTCTTGCGCACTAAGCCACACAACTCGTCATAAATGGGTGAAGCCGGGTTGGCTTGGTAATGCTTCTGGTTGCCCACCGGTTTGACCGTCACCAGCCCGCTCTGCGACAGGCTCGCCAGCTCGCGCTGCACGGCACCCGACCCAGCGCCAGCCAGCTTGATCAACTCGGTGGCGTAAAAACTGCGCTCTGGCTGACCAAACAGCAAGCCCAGCACGCGCTGCTGCGTGCCCGAAAACAAAGCGTCTGCCAAGCCAGCGGCGCGTGGTGTTGAGGTGGTTAGATTTTTCGAAGTACCCATATTGGGCATTCTAATACCCAAAATGGGCATTTCGGAAACACTTCAGCATTGGATGCTTAGGTTGATCTTTCTGCATATGGGTCATGAGTTCACGCGCTGGGCGCCTACGCCCTGGCCCAATCGACTGCGGCTGCCACATCTGCTGGCGTCAATTGGCGCTCGGCCAGTTTGGCGCGCACTTCATCACTGGCACCCAAAGTGGATGGCGCGTCCGTCTTGCGAAACACAAGATCGAATGCGTACCCCATCGCACCAGCAACAAAGGCAATGGTCTGGACAGTGATGCTCTCGTGACCCGAGAGAACTTGTGACAAACGATCACTGCTCCAGCCAAGTTTGCTTGCCAAGTCTTCACGTGACATGCCGCACTCATGAAGCAGCAGCGTTAAATCTGCGGCCACATCAACTGTCTTAAGTTCTTCCGCCATTACTTTGCGGGCTGCAATCAGATCACCGAAAAGTGGTTTGTTCGTCATGGCTATCCTTCGGTTCATTTAATTCAATGCGACAAGTCTTCGTATTTAAATCATGGCATTCATTTTGTGGTTTTGACAACTGTGCGATACGCCTGATCTGGCCGATTGGGCACACCTGGATGGCGTAACTCCAGCAAACCCTGATTGACCAAGCCCGTCAAAATTCGCCGCTGCAGGCTTTCCGGGTCACGGCTCAATAAATCCGCTAAATCACGGGTGGTCAGCCATCGGGCGTCGCACAGTGTCAACACCAAAGTCTGCATTTCTGCCGTTGGCAACTTGGCTTTGAGTCTTGCCGGCTCTGCCAATGACAGGAGCTCGGGGCTCAAATGACGGGAGTCACCGCCCAAATGACGGGAGTCCCCGGGTAATTGGGGGGAGCTTTGGGGGGAGTCCCCCGCCACGCGGTAACTGGCCCACCGGCGCTGGTTTTGTTGCGTCAGCAGGCCATCGCGCACCAGGGTTTGCAGCACGCCGGTGATGTCTTTGGAATGCTCGCCGGTGATTTCCTGCATGCGGGCATTGGTCACACTGCCCTCTACCTGAGCGGTCACCACCGCCTGCACCGCTGTGGTGTCGAGCTTGGCAAACCCGTCGCCAAAGCGCTGGCGCAGTGCTTGATCTACCTCGGCGGGGATCAGGCTGACCATGGGCAAGGCCAGCTTCACGCGGTCGGGCTGCAAAGACTCTTCGAGCCTGGGCGAGCGCCAGTGCTGCGCACGCCAGCCCGCCCGGATTTTGTCCATGCCCGAGCCCGCCTTATCACCACCGCCCATGAGCTGAAACATCAGCTGCAGGCTTTTGTTGCGGCACTCACTCACCCCGCCCTGACCACGGTGGTCGACGTGAGCCAGAGAATTAAATTTAAGCATGTAACCCATTGATTTAAATGGTTTTTTTATCAAAACTCGAGTGGGTTCCGGTTTGCGTTTAAGCACTTTTTGAAGTCTTGCTAAGCCCAAAACGGCAGGTATCTGGCGTACCGCGTAGACGTTGTTTCAGATTCATCCGCTTTGATCATCCCGGCCTCCTTGGCGGCACCGATGACCTGCGACGTCAACACGGTTTTATCCTCCCCCAGGCCGAACCGCAACCGAAGCGACTGGTTCGACATGCGTTGGTTCGTCACATACATCAAGCAACAATGCTGGTAACAGGCCCGAACCCGGTCGCCTTTGCTCATATCCGCAAATTCTTGATGCGCAAACAGCAGCGCAGTTGTGCGCGACTCACCTGCGCGAAAGTCCGGAGCGGGAAGCTGAAACAACTCTGCAGCATGGATTACCTTGTCAATACCGCTGCCTTTTTCTTCACAGATGCCCAAGCGACGCATCAGGTCGGCCAATCGCTCATTGCGGGAGCGGTACTCATCAATGAAGCGTTCCACCTTGATCGGCGGCAGGCCAGGGTTGGAAATTTCAACCCTATCAGCGTACAGCTCAATCATCACCGACGCACCCGTGGCTAAAAAATCCTGGTGCACCAATGCGTTGGCAATCAACTCCCTCAGCGCCTGCTTTGGAAACATCTTGACCTCTTCGCGAACGGCCTGCTCAACAAAGCGATTTTGCGGCGCTGCAGAGTGCACAAAGTCCACTAAGCTGCCAAAGCCAACGGCATACCCGCGAAGGCCGGGTTTGTCATCTTTCGTGTTGAGCTTGTTGGTGCCTTCATAAACAACGACGCGCGCAGCCTTGCGGGCCAATGCAGGCGAAAAAGCATCCAGCCGCTTGGCAAGCAAAATGGCTGCCATGTTGGAAATGGTCCAACCTGCACTGCTGGACGCAATGAGCCCTTCCGACTGCAACCGCGCCAGCACTGCATCACGGGTGGTCGGATACGGCAGTGTCAACAACTCAAAATAGGTCTGCGTGTCCAGCAGTGCAATCACTTCGTCATCGCTGGCATCTGCTTTGGCTGGCTGCACAAACCAGTCTGGCTGGCCTTCTGCAAAAATGCGGCGCAAATAGTCTGAGGTCATCGGCACCAGGTCTTCGCCAGCACGCATCAAAAAAGCGCCTTCATAGTCCAGCGGTTGCCCCACTGGACGTGATGGCACTTCAAACACGAGAACCCGGCCATCTGGGTGCGCAAGCTCTACGACATCCACACGAATCCGCAGTTTCTCAACGATGTACGCCTTGATTTTGTTCAGATCAGTTTGGGATGGAAAGGCCAGACTGCCGACCACGCGCCGGGGTGGTTTGTCAGACACGCCCAGCACCATGAAACCACCGCCCTCATTGGCAAGCGCAACACAGTAGCGCAGCAGTTTGGTGGTGTCGTATTGCTGCTTAGCCTCCTTGAATTCAAGGTGCTCATGCTCCGCGGGAGCGAGGAGCCAGCGCTGTAAATTGAGGAGATCAATCATGACAGTTCCTTGCGCTGCTGCGCGGCATCAGCCACGCCCAACACGATGGTGCCGCCCTGGGTGCTGGCCATGGCTGCATACGACTCCCAAAAACTGCCGGGCATGCCACCGCGAGCCGACTTGAATTCGGTGTCGATGCCTTCGGTGCTGGATTGCAGGGCAGATAAAAGGCCGAGCTGAGACATGGGGTCTATTCGTTTTTGCTCATTACAGTGCACACTTACTTTGAGCCTGCTATCGCACAACCAGTTCGGCTTGTGGCGAAAAACGAAATTCATCCTGCCCATCATAAACAAGGAATTCCCTAAGCTTATTCACAAGCAGTTGATCAATCCACGTAAGCATTTGGCCATCAATATGAGTAGTGATGTACTCAGCCAAACGACGAGTAACACCCAGTTGGCGCGTCTGCATCAAAATCAGCGCACGATGCGCCATTCTTGGTGGCTGTGGATTTTGCAGTAGGTTGATTTCCAAAATGCGTCTTTGCATCCAACCGTCATATCCTGCCAAACACAGCAACTCCCTTTTGTCAACGTGATAACAAGCAGCATCAACATTGAAGAAACTCGTCGTCAGCAAATCAGCGAACGTCTCCCCAACAGCAAACCCACTTTGAAAAGCCCAAGTGTCTGACAACGACCAAACATCGAAGCGCTGCTTCTCAATTACGAAGCGAAACCCACCAAATTTATTGCGAACAGCTTGGTACTTAGCCACTACCAGAGAAATTTCGCGCTGTGATGCTGTGGAAACCAGGTCGATATCCGATACAAACCCACGCGCATTTCCAAGCGCGAACTCTCGAATCATTCCACCAAAAATTACCGTATCGGGCAATGCAGTGATAACCTCAGCAATCGCCTGCTTCAGCTCTGGACGCCCGACAGTTCGACGCTCCAGATATTCACCGAGATTGCGTTGAAGGCGTTTTTCGAATGTCATGTGACGACATTTGAAAAAAGGGTTTTTGAATCAAATGCCCCTTTCAGACCCAACAACTCTTCGTATAAATTAACCGCATAGGAGTCTGTCATACCAGAAATCATGTCCGTAAGCAAAATGCATTCACGGTACCGCATAGGCAATCCGCTATCTATTGAGGATGGGTTTTCAAAAATTCGCCGATAGTTTTCTGAGATGCGGCCATAAACGTATTTCGTAAATGGTCGTTTCCGATCAGATTCTGGCTTCATAGGATCTTCGCGGTCAACAATAGCAGCCCAAAAGAAGTCCATAAGCCCACGAATGACGTTATAGCCCTGCAATTCAACTTCGAGAACTGAACGATGCTTATATGCATGCATGAACGAAAAATTCTTGAGCGTCTTCCGAAGAGTTTCAGCGGTGCTTTTCTCAAGCAATGGCACGGCTACGGTCCCTGCAACAAAATCCGCTTCGTTTTCTCTAAAAGCATCAGTAGCAGAACCGACCATCGCCCCAATTGCAAAGACGCGAAAACGCTGCATTGATACATCGTTCAACTCAGCAGGCGATAACTTTTGGCTTGCCTTCTGATGCTCTGTATGCTTCTCCTGACTATCTTTGATGACTTTTTGAACCAATGGATCATCTGCGCCTGCATTATTCAGAAAAGCCATTAAGTCAGAGAATGAAGCCAATCCCTTTTTGACCGCATCCTCCGCATCTAACACCACATATGCGATGTCATCGCAAGCTTCCATAACGTACGCGAGCGGATGCCTTATCCCAAGTGCAAGTCCAGTTTCCTTATGCACGTAATCCACCACATGTTGTTCGGAAGCAAAAAAACCATGCTTCTTCTTGGCGACATGGTTTTTAACAACTTGATGCGACGGCGTGGGGTATTTCATCAATGCAGTCAATGAAGCGTGGGTCAGGTCTAAGCCAAAGTCGTCGTTGATTAACTGAAGTCGCGTCAACAACCTAAAGCCTTGCGCATTACCTTCAAACTTGAGGAAATCCTGGCGGTGTTGCTCGTTTGTCAAAATTTCCAAAACGGTGTCTTTGTTTTCTGCAAACCAGCTTTGTATTGCACCCTCACCTTGATGCCCAAAAGGTGGGTTTCCTAAATCATGTGCAAGACCAGTCAACGCGAGTAACGCTGGGAGATTCCGTTTCGAATTTTTAACACTCTCAGCGATATCAAAATTAAAGGCTAAGGCTGAACCGATACTTCGGGCCAGATTTGACACCTCATGCGAATGCGTAAGGCGTGTTCGGACGCTGTCATTTTTGTCGAGTGGGAACACCTGTGTTTTGTCAGCAAGCCGTCGAACAGGTGTAGAAAATAGAATACGATCAAAGTCTCGCTCAATTTCAGTCCGTGTTTCAGCCATACTATTTTTTGGTTTAGCACAGGCTGCACTTTGAGACTCCTTTTTGCGACGCCCCTCGTTTAGAAGTAGCTTCCAATCAATTTTTATGTCTGTCATTTTTATCCTCTTAATGTCAAATCAAATTTGTGTATTCTGAGCAGCGCTGTCTCTCTGCCCAGAGTCACTCAATGTCTCCAATCATTCGCCAAGCAATTCGCGCAGTGAAAACCGCGCAAGTGCAATAGTTGCTGTTGCCGTCGCAGCTGAAAAAATTCCGCTGATCAAGAGCGTAATTCCAAGCAAGGGCTGAAATGCCTTAGCAACCATCCACGTTGCACAAATACATGCAATAGACCCCAGCACACACCATCCAAATGCAATCAAAACTCGCACTTTCAGTTTTGGATAGTCCGGCCACTCGATCAACACTTTCCGCCCCCCACTTAACGAAAGAAGATCAAAGGCTTCCTTGTAGCTAAAGGCAAGCATTCCAATCGACAGACCCGCTGCTGAAAGACCCCAGCCAACCGAATCACTCATAGGCTTGTGCAGCATATCGGCCCACATTGGTTCGTATGCATAAATGGCGAGCGGCACCAAAGCGAAGAGCAGCTCCGGCGAAACGAAAACAGAACGCAAAAAATCTGTGATTCGGCTCATGGATGCTCCAAGCCACGCTCGTCGTTAATTTTCTGAAACGCTTCAAATGCATGATCGAAAAGTCGTCTAGGCTCAGGATCACCCTCGAAAAGGAAACTTTTCTGGTTTTCGCTGGTTCGAATAATGACTAGTCGACCATGCTCCAGCCCCTTTACCCGCGCACGTCCGTAACCGTCCGCTGCCATGAGCAACGCCGCATCACCCAACCCATCTAACAGCGGCTCCATCAATTCAAGTAGGTCGGCTGGTGGCAAGTCAGCGAGAACAGCCTTTGCAATTTCAGGCAGTTTGGTTTCAATGCCCTGTGGCCCTTCCTCTTTGATCACCGCCTCTGTGAGCTTGCGCTTTCGCAAGTATTCACTCAGCGATTTCCAACAAGGACCAAACAATGGGTTAGGAGGAAAAATAGACGCTTGCAATTCCGTGATCACACTCAAGCCTGAAAGTCGAGAGACAAAGGTACGCAGATCTGCAATTGGCTCTATGTCGCAACCGACAAAGAAATTTTGATACTTGGCTTCCACCAGATCCCTAAACACCTTTTCGAACTGCTCGCTAGGGAAACTATTCCAGATATGGCGGTATGCCAAGCCACTAAAACCGGGTAGGTATACGAACGGGCTGGAAACATCAATCAAATAGGGCACCGCTGCAGCAGCAGATGCATGCTGCTCCTCTTTGACCACCTCTACTGCGCCTACCTGTCGATATTTAGCAATCTTTGCGTAAAACCCCGTTTCCTGTCCTGGTGCACCGAAAGATTGAAAGTCGATGAAGCTGTAACGAGTCCCTCGGTATTCGATCGTCGCGGGCTCACGCATAGCCTCAACAATTTTTTCCGTAGTTAATTCACCACGCTTGCGTACCCTTCCAAGATAGAACTTCGCTTGCCTTGTCATTTTTTCTCCCTACACGCTAAATTGCTTGCTCAATATCGCCTGCCGCAACGCCAGCGCCCGTTTAAGGTTGATGTCAACTTCGGCTTCTACTTCGCGGATGATGGACAGGTGGCGATCGACTTCAGCAACGATTCGGGCTTGCTCACTTGCAGGTGGTACAGGCACTGCGAAGCGCTTTACATCACCCACATTGATGTGAGCCACTGTGCTACCGAGTGCTTGACTTCGATATTGAACCTTGACGATTTCGGAGTGCAAAACATGAACCAGCAAACCATTTAAATAATCAGATGATGTGCGCAATAGCATGACGCGCTGCCCGAGACACGGAGCCATTCGATCAGGGATGAGTACAGCCGTACCGATAGTGCCTTCGCGAGCAAACACTATGTCACCGGTCTTTGGAGCCAGCCGTGATATCCGGTCGTTGTAAGTTGCTTCGTCGACAAACCGCGCACGCTCTTGTGCTAACCCCTCAGTAGTCATCCAAGTGGTATCTACGCATGGGTACCCGTGCGTTTGAAACTTTGCAGTGCTGTGGGGACAATCCACGATTGCGTCACAAACCATTTCAACAGTAGCCCAAGTCCACCCATCAGGAAGATTTTTCAAATTTTGAGTGTCCAAAGGTGCAGGCTCTTTGTACTTTCCTATCCCTACGCCCTTCGCCCTCCGCTCGTCAAGAATCCGCTGCAAAAGCTGTTCGCCTGTCTCAAAGCTTCGGCCTTCGCGTTGGGCGATGCTGGATTCGGTTTCGACGAGGCGGCCTTCGACGGCGGCTTTTAGGACGGAGGCTTTGTAGCGTTTGAGGTTGGCTTTGACGCGCCGGAGGTTGGCGACGGCTTCGTCGAGGCGGGAAAACTGCTTTTCGATTTCAGCGACGATGCGGCGCTGTTCATCCAGCGGCACCAACGGTAACTCTGCATCTGCCAAGAAAGCGGCTGGCACACGGCGCAAGCCCACCGCACCTGTCATGTGACCTGCGGCTTCTTTGCGAAAGGCTTGAGACGACACGAAGTAATACAGGTACTTCGCATCCACTTGGTCCGATGGGCGTAAGACATGAAACTCGGATGAGCCAAAGCCCACGCCATTCTTCAACCCACGGGCCACGGCCATCTTGCCGTTTTCCATGCAGGGGGTCACTTTGGCAAAGAGCACATCGCCATCTTTGAATGGGGTGTAACTGCCCTTCTTGACCTCTGAAAACGGGCGAACAATGGACACATTGATCTTGCCGTCAGCTGCACCAACCGAGGCCATTTGCACAAACGACACTGGCACATCGTCAGCCAATGAAGATTTGTCGAAACGCGGATTGATATGAGCCACGTCGCCCAGGCGAACCATTTGAGTCATGGCGTTTGTGGCCCCTTTGGCCCCTTTGTGGCCCATTCATGGCCCGTCTGACTTGGTCCCCACTTAATGCCTGACTTGGTGCCAACTTGGTGCTTTTGTGAGGTAAATGCTTGGTCCCTACTTGGTCCCTGCTTGGTCCCTGCCATTTCGTCAGTTACTAAAGCAAAGGCAGCAAAACACCCGATTAACCCGCCGCTCACGCCACCAACTCCCGGTTCATCGCTTCAATCACCTGCGACAGCTCCGCACCAAACAGCTGGTGCACTTTGCCCAGGCCGCCTTCGCTGTTGAAGGGGGCGTATTCAAAGTCATCGGGCTCAATGCCCAGGTTCGCGGCGATGTGGTCGCGGATCATTTCTAGCCAGTGCAGTTGTTCGGGGGTGAAGATGGCTTCGACAGGCTCAGCCCGAACGGAAGCGAGTTGGGCCAGCCAGGCTTTGTAGTTGTTTTGCACCCGCTCGGGGTAGGGCACCAGTTCGTTGTCTTGCTGCATGGCAAAGCGCACCAGGCTGACCAGGTCGGTCAGCAGGCGGCGTTGGCTGGTGCCTTTCACCTTGGTTTTGTTCAGCGCGGCATAGGCTTGCCAAAGCTGGCTCTCGTCCAGCAGGTGCGGCGGCGCGTGCAGCGCATCGGCCAGGGCTTTGATGTCTTTGTAGCTCAGCGGGGCGCGGCTGGGGCGGTTGTACAAAATTTGCAGCGCGGTAATTTCGTCCTTGTGCTGTGCAATGAAGGCTTCAAAGCTTTGCACCAGGCCTTTGGCGCGTTCGCTGGCGTCTTCGCTAAAGCCGGCGTGCAGCAGTTCGTCTTGGGTGACGATGTCCACCACTTGGTCGGCCTTTTGGCGCAGTTGCAAGATCAAGGCACGCAGCGCGGGGTTGGCAAAGGGTTTGGCGGCCTCCACCTTTTTGGCCTCAGCCTCAAAGGGCGATGTGTCGTCATCCACATTCAGCGCTTGCACAATGCCGCTGGCCAGGTCGCGCAGGCTTTTGCCGCCGCTTATCTCCACCACTTTGGCGTGGTCGGCCGGGCTCAGGTCTTTATCCAGCCGGGCCAACCTGGCGGCCACGCTGCTCAGCACTTCGTCTTCTACGTTGCCCAAGCTCACGGCTTGCAGCAGTTTGTCCAGGGGCACGGTTTTCTTCGTGTCCATGGGGCGGCTGTCGGTTTTGTCGCGCTCGCACACGCCCACGGCGTCAACGATGACAAAGTGGTCTTTCACTTTGGCGTCGGGCGTCACGGCTTGCAGGTCGGCGCTGTTGCACACGCGCACGCCACGGCCTTTCATTTGCTCAAAGAAGCTGCGGCTTTTGACGCTGCGCATGAACATGACAATTTCCACAGGCTTGATGTCGGTGCCGGTGGCGATCATGTCCACCGTCACGGCCACGCGCGGAAAGTAGCTGTTTCTAAAGGCGCTGATCAAGTCTTCGGGCTTGGTGCCACTGGTGTGGGTACTGCGGTAGGTGATCTTTTGCGCAAACTCGTTGCCTTTGCCAAATTCTTCACGCAGGATTTCCACAATCTTTTCAGCGTGGTTGTCGTCTTTGGCAAAGATCAGCGTCTTGGGCACTTCGGTGCGGCCGGGGAATATCTCGGTGGGCAACTTGTCGCGAAAGGTGGTGATGACTTTGCGAATTTGGTCCGGCGTTTGCACGCTGCGGTCGAGCTCGTTGGGGTCGTATTCAAAGTCTTCGTCCAGCTGCCAAGCGCTTTTGCGGCGGGTGGCTTTGTCCACGGTTTCCAGCCAAAAGCCTTTTTCCACCTTGGCACCGCGTTCGGTCACTTCGGTTTGGATGCGGTACACGTCGTAATTCACGTTCACCCCATCGGCCACGGCCTGGGTGTGGCCGTATTCCATCACCAGGTTTTGGTTGAAGAAGCCAAAGGTTTGTTTGTTAGGCGTGGCGGTCAGGCCCACCAAGTAGGCGTCGTAATACTCCAGCACTTGGCGCCACAGGTTGTAGATGCTGCGGTGCGCTTCGTCGGTGACCACAATGTCAAACAGCTCGATGGGAAAGGCCGGGTTGTAGCGCAGGGGCTCGGGGTCTTTGAACAGGCTCTCCAGCCCCTCGGTGCTTTCTTCGTCGGCCTCGGGCGGCAGCTCTTTGCCTTTGAGCAAACTGAACATGCGCTGGATGGTGCAAATGACCACGCGGGCGCTGGTGTCCACCTGGCTGCCTTGCAGGTGCTGCACGATGAACTCTTCACCAAACTTGTAGCTGTTGTAGGGACTGGCGTATTGGTCAAACTCTTTTTTGGTTTGACGGCCCAGGTTGCCACGGTCCACCAAAAACAGCACCCGCCGCGCACCACCAAACTTGATGAGACGGTAAATGAAGCTGATGGCGGTAAAGGTTTTGCCGCTGCCCGTGGCCATTTGGATCAGGGCTTTGGGTTTGTTGGCGGCCAAGCTTTTTTCGAGGTTTTGCACTGCAGTGATTTGCGCCGGCCACAGCTGGTAGTTGGCGCCGCCCTGGCCCCATTGGGTGACCAGCTGCGGCAGGTGCTGCATGCGGGCCAAAAAGGTACCGGTGGGTGTGTAGGCCGGTGGGCTTTCTTCGTTGGCAGGCCAGGTGCCCACGGCCACCAAGTTGGGCGAGGCAGGCGCTGCGCTGCTGAGCCACTGCGCCAACAGCTCGGGCCTGAAAAAAGCGAACACCCGGCGCGAGCGGGGTTGCGGGTCCAGCCCATTGGTGAATTGGGTTTCTACCCCGGTGGACTCAAACAAAAACGGCAAGGGCCTGCGCCAAGCGGGCAAGCTAGCGGGCAGGCCCTGGGCATAACGCTCTGACTGCGCCTCAACGCCTTTGAGGGTAACGCCTTCTTTTTTGGCCTCGATCACGCCGCAGGCCTTGCCGTTCACATACAGCAGGTAATCGGCAAAGCCGTGGCCAGTGTTGAGCGGAAACTCCCGAATGGCCACGCCCTGCGCCGCATGCAGGTTGACTTGGTCAACATTGCAAACGTGCCAACCTGCGGCTTGCAATAGCTGGTCAATCTGAACTCGGGCTTTGGTTTCGGGGGTCATTGCGCTGCGGGCATTTTTTTAGAACTTAGTCGTCCATTCTAGGGTTCAAATGGACGAAAGCCCCGGCAGTTCAATCAATGCCGGGGCTTTGAGTGGGTGCGCCCCCAGCAGGCTCAGTCCAGCTTGATCCCCAGATCCACCGCCAGTTTGATCCAGACGGGCACTTCAGTCTCCCAGTCCTTTCGCGTGGCCACCAGGTTTTTGGGCTTATTGGGGATGGCAAAGGTTTCGCGCAGCTTGGCGGCCTTGTCGGTGTTGGACCAGGCCACGGCTTCGTCGGCCAGCAGTTTCAGCACCGCTTCGGGCGTCCCGCCGGGCGCCATCAATGGCAGACCGCCTTCGAGGGTGACCAGTTTGGCCGTGTCGCCTTGCTCCATGAGGGTGGGCACATTGGGCAGCTTGGGCGAGCGGTAGCTGCCGGTCACGCCAATTGGCCGCACACCGCGAGAGGCCACGGCATTGAAGGCCAGGAAACTGCCCACCGCGATTTGCGACTGGCCCGAGGCCACATCGAGCCACATGGGGGCTTCGCCCCGGTAGTGCACCGACTGGATTTGGGTGCCATGGACGCGGTTGGTCTGGTCGGCCACCATGTGCGGGTAAGAGCCTGGCGCATAAGTGCCCATGGAGGTGGGGTTCTTTTTGGCCCATGCCACAAATTCGGCCATGTTGGTAGCCGGGATTTTCTCGTTGATGCCGACCACCAGCGGCCCCGATGGGAACACGGTGACGGGCGTCAAATCTTTGTCGAGGTTGTAGGGCAGCTTGGAATACAAAATACGGTTTTGCCAGAAAGTGCCCGAGGTGCTCATGACCAGCGTGTAGCCGTCTGCGGGCGATTTGGCGGCCGCGTCGATACCGATGATGGCCCCTGCCCCGGGTTTGTTCTCGATCACCACGGGCACGCCCAGTTTGCTGGACAAGTGTTCACCATAACTGCGTGCCAAGGCATCGGTCAGGCCCCCGGGCGGAAAGGCCACGATGATCCTGATGGGTTTGGCAGGCCACTTTGTCTGGGCCCAGGCTTGGCTCAAGGGGCTGCTGGCAGCCACAGTGGCGGCAGCCCAAGCGGTGGCTTGCAAAAAGGAACGGCGGTCTGGACGGTAGGTCATGTTGAAAGCTCAATAAAGAAGTGACACCCAGTCTAAGAGGGGCGTGCCCGGGTTTGAATTGGGGTTTGAACCCATGCCTTGGTTTGGCAGCGCGGAGGCTTTGTCAGGCTGTTTGCAACAAGCCCTGTTGCTGGTGGGAAAAGGCCGATCTTCTGGCCCATGATCCACAAAGCAAGACTTGTGAGACAATCCATCGCGTTGCAGCCTCCAGTTGCCGCAACATCAGCACTCCTGCTGGGGCCTGACCCAGGCAATGCTCAAAACAAGCGCCTGCGGTTTCCATGCCCACCCTGTAAGACATATCGGCCAACACTGGTAACTGCCACCCGCAGTTGAATGAGCCGATGCCTGCGCCGGACTTGGCGCTCTGAAAAAATGAACTTTGAAGAATTGAATCTGGCCCCGGCCCTCATGCAAGCTGTGCGCGAGCTCGGCTACGAAACCCCCACACCTATCCAGGCACAAGCCATTCCAGCCGTTCTGGCTGGAAAAGACTTGCTGGCGGGTGCACAAACAGGCACAGGCAAAACCGCTGCCTTCACCCTGCCGATGCTGCACAAGCTGAGCCTGAGTGAGCCCGGGAAAAACCGCTTCGGCGGCAAAGCCATCCGCGCTTTGGTTTTGACCCCCACCCGAGAACTGGCAGCCCAGGTCGAAGAGTCGGTGCGTGAGTACGGCAAATACCTGCAACTCGATTCCACCGTGATCTTTGGTGGTGTGGGCATGAACCCGCAAATCAGCAAAATCAAACGTGGCGTGGACATTCTGGTGGCCACCCCCGGTCGCTTGCTCGACCTGCAGGGTCAGGGCTTCCTCGACCTGTCCAGCGTCGAAATGCTGGTCCTTGACGAAGCTGATCGCATGCTGGACATGGGCTTCATCCACGATGTGAAGAAGGTGTTGGCCCTGGTGCCAAAAGACAAGCAAAGCTTGTTGTTCTCGGCCACCTTCAGCGATGAAATCCGCGAATTGGCCAGCAACCTGCTCAAGAACCCCCAGAGCATCCAGGTCACGCCCAGCAACACCACGGTGCAACGCATCACACAGGTGATCCACCCGGTCGGCCGCAACAAGAAAAAAGACGTGCTGCTGCACATCATCCAAAAGCACGACTGGAGCCAGGTGCTGGTCTTCACCCGTACCAAATTCGGCGCCAACAACGTGGCCGACTTCCTGACCAAAAACGGCGTCAAGGCCATGGCCTTGCACGGCAACAAGAGCCAGACTGCCCGTACACAGGCTTTGGCCGGTTTCAAACTGGGCGACATCCGCGCCCTGGTGGCCACAGACATTGCTGCGCGCGGCATCGATATCGAAGACTTGCCACACGTGGTGAACTTCGAAATTCCCAACGTCTCTGAAGACTATGTGCACCGCATTGGCCGTACCGGCCGAGCAGGCGCCAGCGGCGAAGCTGTGAGCCTGGTCTGTCTGGACGAAGAAGGCTTCATGATGGACATCGAACGCTTCACCAAGCAAGAAATTCCGGTGCAGTTGCTCGAAGGCTTTGGCCCCGACTCAGGTGAAATTGCAGAGCCCATCGCCATGGGTCGCCAAACCC
Source organism: Limnohabitans sp. 2KL-17 (assembly GCF_003063415.1). Classification (GTDB taxonomy): domain Bacteria; phylum Pseudomonadota; class Gammaproteobacteria; order Burkholderiales; family Burkholderiaceae_C; genus Limnohabitans_A. The sequence goes on along the minus strand of NZ_NESK01000017.1, from coordinate 51,691 downwards.
TTTGGGGTGGCGCAGGCAAGCCACCAGGCCGCGATGTGATGGCTGCAGCGGCCAAGGCCGCGCGCCAGGACATGATGCAACGCATCCGCGACAACAAGGTCGCAGTGGGTGGTGGCGCAGGCGGTCAAGGCCCGCGTCAGCCGCGTGGCGAGGGCCAAGGCCCTGCCCGCCCATCGCGCAATGGCCCTGCGCCGTCGCGCCGCAATGGCCCGGCAGGTCCGCGTTTTGAAGGCCAGGGCGATGGACGCCGCGAAGGCGGTCGCGAAGGCGGCGGTCGCGGTCAAGAACAACGGGGCGACCCGCGTTTTGACAACCGTGGTGATGGGCAAGGTCGTCCAGCTCCCCGCCACAACGGCCCGCGCCCCGAAGGACGTGGCCAAAATCAGGCACGCGGAGGTCAGGGCGGCGGTCAAGACAGCCGCCACGGTGATGGCGACGAGTTGCCACGCCACATTGATCCCTTGAAAACCACCCAATTTGCACGCCTGGATTTGCCCAACCGCAATCCAGTTCGCTCCAGCGGCCAACCCGACCCCACTCGTACCAGCATCGACAGTCTGGCCAGTGGCAACCGCCGCCGTGGTGGCGGTGGTGGCGGTGGTGGCGGTGGTGGCGGCGGTGGTGGCGGTGGTGGAAACCGCGGCTATGGTGGCGGTGGCGGTGGCCGAGGTTTCGGTCGCTGAACAGCACTTGCCCGTGAATAGCAAAAGAGCCCGCACATGCGGGCTCTTTTTTTAACCGCTGCCCGCCCTGCCGTTCAGTCGCGCACGAACAAGGTCACCAGCGGATCTGAGCCCAGCTGACGGCTCCAGTGGCCATGGAGCGTGGCATCGAACGTCGCACCCTCGGGCAAGGTGTCGGCCGAATAGAAAAACTCACCTGGCCCAAAAATGCGTGAACTGCCGTCTTGCAGAAAAATCTCCATTTGACCGCCCAGTACAAAAAGCCATTGCGGATGACCCGAGCAGTGAAAGTTGCTGCGAAAGCCCACCGGGCTTTGTCGCAACTGGCAAGCCGATGCAGCCATCAGCGCCGACAACTGGCTCTGGGGCGTTCCTTCGTTGAGGGCGACAGAGTCATCGCGAAAACGGGCGCGGCCATCGGTGTCGGTGAAGAGTACGACTTTTTTAAGCTGGGTCATGGCCTTGAATCTCGCAACAAATATGAAGGCCTGATTGTCGCTGAGCAGTCACCAAACTCAGAGAACTGAAAATTGCTTCTGGCATAGTGGCGCGCAGTGCAAGTGCGCAGACACACCACAACGGACCTGAGACAACATGAACGCCTCTCCTTTGAAAATTGTTTTTCACGGCCAGAACGCGGCCAACTTCCGCACAGGCTTTGAGCAGCTCATCGACCCTGTGCACCAGATCCTCGACCTCTCTGACGCCCTGGAGCAAGCCCATGAAAGGTCGCATTACGAAAGCGCCGACGTGGTGATCGGCATCAAACTGAGCGACGGCATGCCGCGGCCCATGAATGCTCGGCTATTCCATGCCCCTGCTGCAGGCACAGATGCCATCCACACCGCGCTGCTGCCTTCGCAGTGCGCACTGGCCAACTGCTTTGGCCATGAAAATGCCATCGCAGAATACGTGATCGCAGCCTTGCTCATGCGCCATTTGCCTTTCGCGCGCGCCGACCAAGATCTGCGCCAGCAACGCTGGACTTTATCGGCGGGTCGCCAGGGCGCCTTGCGCACCGAACTGGGCACACAAACCCTGGGGCTGCTGGGTTTTGGACACATTGCCCAGACCGTGGCCCACCGTGCCAAAGCTTTTGGCATGCGGGTGCATGTGGCCAACCGCAGCCCGGTCCGCCACCCCATGGTTGACCAAAGCTGGACGCTGGATGCCCTGCAGGACTTCATGGGCTCGGCCGATGCGGTGGTGGTCAGCCTGCCCCTGACCGACAACACACAGGGCCTGGTCAACGCCCAGGCGCTGGCAACCATGCGCCCCGATGCCGTATTGATGAACGTGGGCCGCGGCGCAGTGATCGATGAAAAGGCGCTTTATGACGCGCTGGCATCACGCCGGATTGGCGGTGCCGTGATCGACACCTGGTACCAGTACCCCACGCTCACACAAGCCGAATGCGCGCCCTCCCAATACGACTTTGCCGCTCTGGACAATGTGCTCATGACCCCTCACATGTCGGGCTGGACAGCGGGCACGGTGCGGCGCAGGCAAGAGACACTGGCCGAGAACATTGGACGCCTCAGCCGGGGTGAAAAGCTGATCAATGTGCTGCACGGGCAAGCCTAAGGCTGGTGCCGACAACCTGTTCACTCAGGTGCTTTGGCGATGCAAAATTTCAAAGCCGAGATCGATCTGCGCGGATGGGGGTGCCTCGCCCCGCATCAGCATCAGCAACATTTGTGCAGCGGCTTCGCCAATCTGGGCGCGGGGCGTGCGCACCGTGGTCAACGTAGGCAACATCTGGTCGCTGCCAGTCAGGTCGTTGAAACCAGCAATGGCCACCTGCGACGGTACGGCAATGCCCATGCGCAAAGCGGTCATCAAAGCCCCTTGCGCCAAATCGTCATTGCAAAAAAAGATGGCATCGACGGACGGGCGCTGCTGCATGATTTGCTCAAACATCACGCCACCCAAAGCCAGCGATGATGGCGCGGGGTTAAGAAACTCCAGCGTGGGCTCGTAAACGCCTGCGGCCTGCAAAGCACTGCGCCAACCGTTCAGGCGCTGCATCACACGCGGGTCCAGTTGCGCCGCAGCAAATGCGATGCGCTTGCGCCCTGTCGACAACACATGTCGGGTCAGCGCTGCACCCGCCTCAGCTTGTTGAAACCCTACGCAATACGGTTGATCGGCCATGGTGCTGCCGGGCAAATCCATCAGGTGCACGCAGGGCACCTGGATGCTCTCCATGAGCTTGCGTGTGACCGGGTTGTGGTCCAGGCCCGTGACCAGCAAGCCCGCTGGACGGTGCAGCAATTGCTCGCGCAACAATTGCTCTTCTTCGCTGGCGTCGTAGTGGGTCACGCCCATGAGGGTTTGAAAGCCTGCTGCGCGCAGTGTTTTTTGAGCCGCATCCAGCAAGTCCACAAACAAGGCGTTGGACAACAGTGGAATCAAGATGGCCACGTGGTTGCTGCGTTGCGAGGCCAAGGCGCGGGCGGCCGGGTCGGGCACATAGCCAAGCCTGCTGGAGACCGCTTGCACGCGCTCAATCAGGGCTGGGTCCACCGCCCTTTCCCCGCGCAGTGCACGCGAAACGGTGCTGGGACTGACCCCTGCAGCGCGTGCCACATCGCTCAAGGTGATGCGGCCTGTCGCGCGATGGCTTTTGACGCTTTTGTGAAGGGGCAAAACAGTGTAAGGCAAGGGTTAATCCGGAGAAGAATTCAATTCAGCTGTCGATAGGATAGCGCTATCCAAAAATTTTCCAGCAAGATTTTGCAGATTTATGGAAAACCCTGATCTGTGGGCCATTCTCTTGAATATTTGTTAAAACTTTTTTTTGAATTCATTGGACAGCGCTGTCCCATGACTATTTTCCGAATGGAGCAATTGAAGTGTCGAAACCCGATGTACTGGCTGTCGCCAAACTCCACCCCTTCTACCAAAAAGCATTGGAGTCTATTTACACCGTGCACGATCGCACCCATGTGACCGACCCCGCTGCTTTTGCTGCGCTGGCCCCTCGGATCGTGGGGGTTGCGGGCACGGGCGAAGCCAGCGTGCCTCGCAGCTTGTTGTCGCAATTGCCTCAAGCCAAAGTGGTGTCCGTGTTTGGCGTGGGCTACGACGGCGTGGATGTGCCTGCCGCCATCGAACATGGCATTCCAGTGACCCACACACCCGATGTGCTGACCGATGACGTGGCCGATCTGGCCATGGGCCTGGTGCTCTCGGTCGGTCGGACCATCCCGCAAGCTGACAAATTTGTTCGCGCAGGCCAATGGCCCAATGGACCGATCGCATTGGCTCGCAAGGTATCAGGCGCCCGCATGGGCATCGTGGGCATGGGCCGCATTGGCAAAGCGATCGCAAAACGTGCCAGTGGATTCGGCATGTCGATTGCCTACACCGCACGCACCGAAAAACCGGATTCGGGCTACCGTTTCTTTGCATCGGCTGCCGCACTTGCAGCACAGGTCGATTTCCTGGTGGTCATCACGCCCGGCGGCGCAGGCACCCACCATCTGATCAACGCAGAGGTTCTCCAGGCTTTGGGTCCCCGCGGCTTTTTGATCAACGTAGCGCGTGGCAGCGTGGTCGACGAGCAAGCCCTGATACAGGCCTTGCAAAACGGCACCATCGCGGGTGCAGGCCTCGATGTGTTTGCCAACGAGCCACAGGTTCCTGAAGCGCTCTGGTCCATGGGCAATGTGGTGCTGACGCCGCACATGGCCAGCGCCACCACCGAAACCCGTCAGGCCATGGCCGATCTGGCTTTTGCCAACATGCAAGCCGGCATTTCGGGCCAGCCCTTGCGCACACCCGTGCCAGAGTGCATGGCCATGCTGTCCAAGTAAGCCTTAAACGCAACATGTCCACATCAACATTGCGGCTCATCGTCATGGGCGTGTCCGGTTGCGGGAAATCAACCATGGCAAATGCTTTGAGCGAACGCCTGGGCCTCGAAATGGTCGATGGCGATGACCTGCATCTGCCTGAAAGCGTGGCCAAGATGCGTGCTGGTGTGGCCTTGCAAGACGCCGACCGCTGGCCCTGGCTGGACCGGATCGGGGCTTACCTGGCCCAAGCGCAAGAGCAAGGTCGCGTGGTCGCTTGCTCGGCACTCAAACGGGCGTACCGCGACCGCATTCGCCAACAAGCGGGCGAGGTGCGTTTTTTATTTTTGAAGGGCGATTTTGAATTGATCGAACAACGCCTGAGCCAGCGTGTGGGCCACTACATGCAACCCGGCTTGCTCACCAGTCAATTTGAAGCGCTGGAAATACCCCAGCACGATGAAACCGATGTCATCTGCCTGCCCATCATCGAACCAGTGGCAGACTTGGTGAACCAGGCACTTTTCGATCTGCAGGCACACCCACTTCCTGCACGCCCTCGCGATCCCGCAACACTCTGATTTTTTGAAAGCCCCCTCATGTTTATCCGATGTGCATTTTTTCAAGGCCAAGTCAAACCCGGCATGGAAGACGCGTTCAACCGCTATATCCGCGAACAACTCGTCCCCCTTTGGACACGCTTTCCGGGCGCACAGGAAGTGCGCGTATTGCGTCAGGTCGAAAGCGACGTGGCCGATCCGCATTTCGGCATGGTGCTTTCCGTGCGCTACCCCACCCGCGAATCCATCGAGATTGCACTGGCCTCGGAAGTTCGCATGAAAAGCCGCGAAGTGTCCAAGGATTTGATCGCCATGTTCGATGGCACTGTGTTTCACACCGTCTTCAGCGCGGACGAATACGCGCTGCCCACCAATTGAGTTTTTAGACCCACCATTTTTAACCCAGGAGACAACACCATGAAACTTTCCCGCATCCTTCTCGCCTGCCTCGTGGCCGCCGTCGGCTCCAGCGCTTACGCCGCCAAGTTCAACCTGAAAATGGGCCATGCCGTCAACACCACCGACGGCCAACACGCTGCTGCCCTGAAGCTGGCCGAACTGGTCAAGCAACGCACCAATGGGGATGTGGAAATCACCATCTTTCCCGCCAACCAGTTGGGCAATGACGCCGCCATGATCAACGGCACACGCGGCGGCACGATTGACATCGTTTCCAGCGGCGCCTCCAACTTCAACGGCATTGTGCCGAACACGGCCGCCATGGAATTGCCCTTCGTGTTCCGTGATGCCCAACACGCCTACAAGGTGCTCGATGGTGCCGTGGGAACTGGCGTGCTCAACGAATTGGCCCCGCACGGCTTGACGGGCCTTGCCTACTGGGAAAACGGCTGGCGCTCGTTCACCAACAACAAACGTCCCGTCAACAAGCCCGAAGATTTGAAGGGCCTGAAGATCCGCTCCACACCCAACCCTTACCACATCCAGGCCTTCAAGCTGCTGGGCATGAACCCCTCGCCCATGCCAATTGCCGAGCTTTACACCGCACTCGAAACCGGCACCTTTGACGCGCAAGAGCACCCCATCAACGTGACCTGGTCGTCGAAGTTTTACGAAGTGCAAAAGCACATGACCATCAGCAACCACGTTTACTCGCCCCTGGTCGTGGCCATGAACAAGGCCAAGTTCGACAGCCTGCCGGCCAACTTCCAGAAAGTGATCGTCGACTCGGCCCGTGAAGCCGCGACTTACCAACGCAACCTGAACGCCTCCAACGCAAGCAAGGTGGTGGCTGACCTGAAGAAGTCGGGCATGCAGGTGATCGAGAAAGTGGACATGGCCCCATTCCAGAAAATCGTCTCTGCCGAGATCGCCAAGACCTTTGGCGAAAAAAGCGGCACCGCTTTGCTGAAAGCCATTGAAGACACCAAGTAATGGTTTGAGTGATACAACGCCCCCCTGTGAAGGGGGGCATTCTTTCAACTGAAAATGAACAAAATCAACGACCTGTTTTTCCGACTGGCTGAATTCACGCTGGTCATCATGTTGTCGGCCATGGTCATCATGGTGTTCGGCAATGTGGTTTTGCGCTACGGTTTTAACGACGGCATCATCAGTTCGGAAGAGTTGTCACGATTTTTATTCATCTGGATCACATTCCTGGGTGCGATCGTCACCATGCGTGAAAACGGGCATTTGGGCCTGGACTCCCTGGTCAGAAAACTCAGTTTGTCCGGCAAAAAAGTGGCTTTCGCCCTCTCCAATGTGCTCATGCTGGGCTGCTGCACCCTGATGTTTTACGGCACTCTCAAGCAGCATGGCATCAACGCCACTACCCGCTCAGCCGTCACCGAGATCCCCATGAGCTGGGTTTACGGTGTCGGCTACATCACCAGCGTGGCCATGGGCTTGATGATCATCGGCAAACTGATCAAGCTGTCCAAAGGCGAATTCAAAGAGACCGATCTGATTCAGGTGCAAGACTCCGAAGAAGTCATCACAGTGCACACCTCAAAAGACATCAAATGACCGTTCTTGTTTTCATTGTTTCCCTGCTTGCGGCCATGGCGTTGGGCATGCCACTGGCCTTTTCGCTGCTGGTGTCGGGTGTGGCATTGATGCTTCACCTTGATAACTTCGACACGCAAATCGTCTCGCAGAACCTGATCAACGGCGCCGACAACTTTCCGCTGATGGCCGTGCCTTTTTTCATGCTGGCTGGCGAGCTGATGAACGCAGGCGGCATGAGCCGGCGCATCGTCAACTCGGCCATGGTCTGGGTCGGACACTTTCGTGGCGGCCTGGGTTATGTCGCCGTATTTGCCGCCATCGTGATGGCCAGTTTGTCGGGCTCGGCCGTGGCCGATACTGCGGCCTTGGCGGCCGTGATGATGCCCATGATGCGCGATGCAGGTTATCGCATGGACCGGTCTGCCGGCCTGATTGCTGCGGGGGGCATCATTGCGCCTGTGATCCCGCCCTCGATTGGCTTCATCCTGTTTGGCGTGATCGGCGGCGTATCGATCTCCAAGCTCTTCATGGCGGGCATCTTTCCGGGGCTCATGATGGGTTTTGCCCTGATCGTGACCTGGTGGATCGTGGCCCGAAAAGACAATGTCGTGGTCGCTGCCAAAGTCCCTTTCAAAGAACGTATCTCGGTGACCCTCAACGCATTTTGGTCTTATCTGTTGGCCATTGTGATCATAGGCGGCATGAAAATGGGCGTCTTCACACCCACCGAAGCGGCGGTGGTGGCAGTGGTGTATTCCTTGCTTGTGGGCCTGTTCATCTACCGAGAGATCAAAGTCAAGGACTTGTACCGCATCATCCTGTCGGCGGCCAAAACCTCTTCAGTGGTGATGTTTTTGGTGGCGGCCGCCTTGGTATCGGCCTGGCTGATCACGGTGGCCAACATCCCGGCCCAAATTGTTGAAATTTTGCGGCCGTTCATCGACAACAAAACCCTGTTGATGGTCATGCTGATGCTGCTGGTGATGATTGTGGGGACGGCGCTCGACTTTGCACCGACGGTTCTGATCCTCACGCCGGTGCTCATGCCCTTGGTGCGCGAAGCCGGCATCGATCCGGTGTACTTTGGCGTGCTGTTCATCATGAACAACGCCATTGGCTTGCTGACGCCGCCCGTGGGCACGGTGCTCAATGTGGTGTGCGGCGTGGGGCGAATCCCCATGCACGATGTGATCCGTGGTGTTATGCCGTTCTTGTTTTCACAGATTTTGGTCATGGGATCTTTGATTGCTTTTCCTGAATTGGTGATGACCCCACTCAAATGGATGTTGGCGCGATGACAGTTCTGAACTCTTTTCACCTTGAAGGCCGTCGCGCCCTGATCACCGGCTCATCGGCAGGCATTGGCCTGGCACTGGCCGAGGCGCTGGCGCAAGCCGGGGCCCATGTCATCTTGAATGGCCGTACCGCCAGCAAGGTCACGGCTGCGCAGCAAGCCCTGCAGGCGCAAGGACTGTCAGCCAGCAGCGCGGTATTTGACGTGACCGATGCCGACAGCGTGCGTGCGGCCGTGGACCAGATCGAGGCCGTTGGGCCTATCGATATCCTGATCAACAACGCCGGCATGCAAATTCGGGGGCCGCTGCACGAATACCAGGATGCCGACTGGCACACCATCATGAAGACCAACCTGGACAGCGTTTACTACGTGGGCCAGGCGGTTGCCAAAAAAATGATCCCGCGTGGTCGCGGCAAGATCATCAACATCTGCTCAGTGCAAAGCGAACTGGGCCGCCCCGGCATCGCCCCTTACACCGCCACCAAGGGTGCCGTGAAAATGCTCACCAAGGGCATGGCGATTGACTGGGGCCAGTTTGGCATCAACGTCAACGGCATTGGGCCGGGCTACTTCAAGACCGAACTGAACCAGAAGCTGGTGGACGACCCGGCTTTCAGCAGCTGGCTGGTGGGCCGCACGCCCAGCCGCCGCTGGGGCGATGTCGAGGACCTGGGTGGCGCGGCCGTTTTTCTGGTCAGCGATGCTTCGCGATTTGTGAATGGTCACATCCTATATGTAGACGGTGGCGTGACCGCCACCCTTTGAACACCTTTTTTTGAAAGCCTCCGCATGAAATCCGTTGTCTGCCACTCCGCCAAAGACCTGCGCATTGAGCACACCGAACTGCCCGTGATGGGCGAAAACCAACTGCGTGTCAATGTGGCCTACGGCGGCATTTGCGGCTCTGACTTGCACTATTACCAGCACGGCGGGTTTGGCACGGTGCGCATCAAGCAACCGATTGCCTTGGGCCACGAAATTTCAGGCACTGTGGATGGCTTGGGTGCCGGCGTCACAGGTATCACAAAAGGTCAACGCATCGCCATCTCGCCTTCGCGCCCTTGTGGCCACTGCCGCTTTTGCCAGGCGGGTCAGCACAACCATTGCCTAAACATGCGGTTTTACGGCAGCGCCATGCCCTTTCCGCACATCCAGGGCGCGTTCAGCGAACAACTGATCATCGAGGGCTACCAGGCGCACCCCATTGCAGACCACCTGAGCCTGTCAGAAGCCGCCCTGGCAGAACCCCTTTCGGTGGGACTGCATGCCATCCAACGCGCAGGCAGCGTGCTGGGCAAACAGGTGCTGGTGACGGGCTGTGGCCCCATCGGGTCCTTGCTCATTGGCGCTTTAAGGCGGGCGGGCGCAGCGCGCATCGTGGCGGCCGACATTGCCGACCTGCCCCTCAAGTGCGCCAAGGAAATGGGTGCAGACGAGCTCATCAACCTGAAAACCCAGGCCGATGCTCTGGACAAATACAAAGCCGACAAGGGTCAGTTTGATGCCGTTTTTGAGGCCTCTGGCAGCGAGGCTGCACTGCGCGTCGGCCTGGACACCATCGTGCCACGGGGTGTGCTCATCACGGTGGGCATGGGCGGTGACATCAGCCTGCCGATGACGCAACTGGTGGCCAAAGAAGTCGACTTGCGTGGCACCTTCCGCTTCCATGCCGAATTTGCCACTGCCGTTCGCTTTTTGAACGAAGGTCTGGTCAACGGCAAACCGGTCATCACCGGCGTGCTGCCTGTGGACCGCGCCATCGAAGCCTTCGACCTGGCGGCTGACAAGAGCCAGTCACTCAAGGTACAGATTGCTTTTCAATCCGCCTGAAAATAAGGCGCTTCCAAGTCTTTAAAGAAAGTCATCACCATGAGTCAAATTGCCCTCGTCACTGGCGCCAGTTCCGGCATTGGCAAAGCTTGCGCCCAGGCCTTGCTCAAAGAAGGCTGGCAAGTCGTGCTGGTCGGTCGCCGGGCCGATGCACTGGCCACGGCTGTGGCCGAAGCCGGCCCCCATGCCGCCAATGCCCACGCCATCCCGACCGATTTATCCAAAGAAGCCGAAGTCAAAGCCCTGTTTGAGCAGATCCGCACACGCTTTGGTCGACTGGATCTGGTGTTCAACAATGCCGGCATTTCCCTGCCCTACACTTTGCCGGGCGACCTGTCCGGCGACGAATGGCGCCGTGCGGTGGACATCAACCTGAACGGTGCGTTTTACACGCTCTCCCATGCCTTCAAACTGATGCAGGACCAAAGTCCCCAAGGTGGCCGCATCATCAACAACGGCTCCATTTCGGCGCATGTCCCGCGTCCAGGCTCGATCGCCTACACCGCCACCAAGCACGCCATCTCGGGTCTGACCCGCGCCGCTTCGCTGGACGGTCGCCCGTACAACATCGCCGTGGGCCAAATCGACATTGGCAACGTGGCCTCCGACATGACCCTGAAAATGGCCCAAGGCGTGCACCAGGCCGATCTGAGCATCAAGGCAGAGCCGCGCATGGACATGTCGGCTGTGGTCGAAACTTTCATGACCATGGCCCGCCTGCCCCTTTCAGCGAACATCCTGTTCACCACGGTGATGGCCACCAACATGCCTTTTGTGGGCCGAGGTTGAGCCCAGCACATGCAAGCGATGGACATTGGCCTGGTGGGCCTGGGCGTGATGGGCGAAAACCTGGCGCTCAACCTGGAGCGCAACGGTTTTTCGGTCTCCGGATTTGACCTCAGCGCGAGCAAACGTGAAAGCTTTGCCCAGCGCACCCAGGGGCTGAACGCACAGGCGGCCGCCTCGCTCGCCGATCTGGTGGGCAGCTTGCAGCAGCCCCGCTGCGTATGGATCATGGTGCCCGCCGGGGCCGCCGTCGATGCGGTGTTGTCAGAATTGAGCCCTTTGCTGAACGCGGGTGATGTGGTCATGGACGGGGGCAACACCCTCTACACCGACACCCAGCGCCGCATGCAGGCCCTCGATGACTCGGGCATTCACTACGTGGTTGCGGGCGTGAGCGGCGGTGAAGAAGGCGCTTTGCGCGGCCCCGCCTTGATGCCAGGTGGTGCGGCTGCGGCTTGGCCACTTCTACAACCCATGCTGCAAGCCATTGCCGCCAAAACCGACGATGGCCAGCCTTGCTGCGAATGGATGGGCCCAGGCGGCTCTGGCCACTTCGTGAAGATGGTGCACAACGGCATCGAATACGCCGACATGCAAACCATTTGCGAAGCCTATTGGTTGATGCACAACTTGCTGGGCATGAGCCCAGCCGACATGAGCAAAGTGTTCCGCGAATGGAACCAGGGCGAATTGGCCAGTTACCTGATCGGCATCACGGCCGACATCCTGGCACACACCGACCCCGAAACGGGCGGCGCACTGGTGGACCTGATCTTGGACACGGCGGAGCAAAAAGGCACAGGCAAATGGGCCAGCCAGATTGCGCTCGATCTGGGCGTTACGGCCCCCACCATTGCCAACGCCGTTTTTGCACGCACCGTGAGTGGCCTGCACGCCGAACGTGCCAAAGCCTCGCGGGTTTTGCCCGGCCCTGCACCACGCACAGCAGGCCCACGCGATACTGTGCTCAGCCAAATCAAGAATGCACTGCTGGCCTCCAAAATTTGCGCCTACGCCCAAGGCTTCAGCCTGCTCAAGGCCGCCGACCGCGAACACCAATGGCAACTGCCCATGGGAACGGTCGCCTCAGTCTGGCGGGCAGGCTGCATCATCCGCGCACGCTTGCTGGAAGACATTCGCGCCAGCTTTGAGCGCTCGCCGGACCTCGATAACCTGTTGATGGACAGCCATTTTTCCGTTGTGATGAGCCGTTGCCACCAAGACCTGCGCGAAGTGGTGGCCATGGGCGCTTTGCACGGCGTGGCCGTGCCTTCGTTCATGAGCTCACTGAGTTACTACGACGCCTACCGCTCAGCCCGTTTGCCTGCCAACTTGCTGCAGGCCCAGCGCGATTATTTTGGCGCACACACTTACCAACGCGTTGACCGTCCGGGTAAATTTCACACGCGCTGGATAGACTGACACCCCGCCTGTTCAAGCACAAAAGGGGGGCGCTCAGGCCAAGCTTTGCGCCCTCCCCAGCGCCAGCTGCGCTGCCCGTGCATGAATCAACGGCTGATGCGCACCACTGCGTCAGCGCGCTTGTGCAAATCGGGCAACAACTCCAAGCCCAAACCGGGTTTGTCATTCAGGCTGATCATGCCGTTTTTAACCTGCGGCAATTCGGTCACCAGTTCTTTGTACCAGCCGCTGTAAAAGGCACGCACGCTTTCTTGAATGAGCGCGTTGGGTGCGTGCAAAGACAAATGGGTGGACGCGGCCCACACCACCGGCCCTGTGCAATCGTGCGGTGCCACAGGCAGTTGCCAGGCATCGGCCATGGCCGCGATCTTGCGCGCCTCGGTCAAACCGCCGCACCAACTCAAGTCCAGCATGGCCACACCGGCCACACCGGTTTGCAGGTAATCCTTGAACCCCCATTTGTAGCTCAAGGTTTCGCTGGCACAAATCAGCGCCTTGCAGTCCACCGCGTACTGCTTGAGCAAATCCAGGCTGTCCATGCGAATGGCGTCTTCGTGCCAGAAGGTGTCAAATTCCTTCAAAGCACGGGAAATCTTTTGCGCCATGGGCAAGCGCCACAGGCTGTGGAACTCGACCATGATGTCCATCTTGTCGCCCACCGCTTGGCGAATTTTTCGGAAAGGCTCGAGCGCCGTGTTCAAGTCTTGCGGGCTGATGTATTGGCCATGGGACTTTTCAGCGGCCACATCAAATGGCCAAATTTTCATGCCGGTAATGCCCTCGCTGAGCAGCGATTCGGCCACCTCATCAGCACGGTGCAAAAACCCCTGCAAGTCTTCATACGGTCCAGTATGGCCGCCCAGCCCCCAATTGGCACTGGTCTGGTTCACATTGCTGCGGATGTACTGGTAACCGGCACAGGTGTTGTAAACGCGAATCTCATCGCGGCTTTTGCCGCCCAGTGCCGTGCACACAGGCATGTTGGCTGCCTTTCCGAAAATATCCCACAAGGCAATATCGACGGCCGAATTACCACGGGTTTCAACCCCCGAACCCCGCCAGCCCAGATAGCCCGTGATGTCGCGTTGCCGTGACTCAATGGCCAAGGGGTCTTGGCCCAAAAGTTTGGGCGCAGCCCACTCATGCAAATAGGCTTCCACCGCTTGCGCGCCCATGAAGGTTTCACCCAGACCTACCAAACCTTCATCGGTGTGCAAGCGCACCCAGATGATGTTGGGAAATTCGTCCAGACGGATGGTTTCAAGTTGGGTGATTTTCATGTTGGCAAGGATTTCAGGCGTTAAAAAAGCCCCACAGCTTTGGACTGTGGGGCTGACAGCGATGGCTCAACCGCCGCGAGACTTTTTCAACTCGTCCTGCACCACCTTGATGGCGTCAGCACCAATCGAGTCCTTGTGCTTGTCATACACCGAAGCCACTTTGGCACGGATGCGGTTTTGCTCGGCTGCACTCACTTCGTTGACCTGCATGCCTTTGGATTTGAGGCTGATCAAGGATTTTTCGTTCAAGGCACGGTTGGCAGCCCGTTGAACTTTTTGACCTTCCAAGGCCGCTTCACGCAACACGGCTTGCTCTTGGGGGTTCAGTTGGTCCCACAGTTTCTTGCTGTACAAAATCAAGAAGGGCGTATAGGCGTGGCGCGTCACGCTCAGGTACTTTTGCACTTCGTTGAACTTGGAAGTTTCAATGGTCACAAAAGGATTTTCCTGACCGTCAATGGTCTTGGTTTCCAATGCGGTAAATACCTCGCCAAAGGCCATAGGCACGGCGTTGGTGCCCAGTGTCTTGAAAGTGTCCAGGAAAATATTGTTCTGCATCACGCGAACTTTGACGCCATCAAAGTCCTCCAGCTTGGTCACAGGCCGCTTGCTGTTGGTGAGGTTGCGAAACCCGTTTTCCCAGTAAGCGAGATTGACCAGGCCTGCCGCTTCCAGCTTGGCATTGAAGTATTTGCCCGCAGCGCCGTCAAGCACAGCATCGGCCTCTTTTTCGTTGGCAAACAAGAAAGGCAGGTCAAACACACCCAACTCTTTGATGATGCCCACCAGTGGTGAGCTGGAGGTGCAAACCATCTCCTGGGTGCCTGCTCGCAAGGCCTGGGTGGCCGGCAAGTCACCGCCTGCAGCACCGCCCCAGAAGGCGGTGATCTTCATCTTGCCACCGGTCTTGGCAGCCAAGACTTCTTGCATTTTCTTGACGCCCACACCCACCGGGTGGTCTTCGTTTACACCATTGGTGAACTTGATGTTACGGTCAGCAAACTGCGCCATAGCGCTGGATGCCACCATGAAAGTGCCCGCAATCAGGGCCACCAAATTTCTGCGTTTCAACATGACTGTCTCCTTTAAAAAAAACACACAGGGTTACGAAATCATCTCAGCATCCATTTCATCGGCTCGATGACGATGGACGGAAAAGCGATCAACAAGGCCAGCACGCTCAACTGCGCCCACAAAAAAGGCAAGACCCCCTTGAAAGCGGTGTCCATGTTGATCTTGGCCACACCACACACCACGTTGAGCACCGTGCCCACAGGTGGTGTGATCAAGCCGATGGCGTTGTTCATGATGAACAAGACACCAAAATAAACCGGGTCAATGCCTGCCTTGATGACCAAGGGCATCAACACCGGCGTAAGGATCAGCACCGTGGGTGTGAAGTCCAGCGCCGTACCCACCACAATGACCAAAAGCATCAACACCACCATGAGCAAGGTCTTGTTGCCCATGAGGGGCTCCATCATGCGGGCCACCTCGGCCGGTATGTTGGCCACCGTGATCAGCCAGGCACTGACCATCGCGGCGGCCACCAAAAACATGATCACGGAGGTGGTTTTTCCAGCCGCAAGAATCAGCCCGTACAGTTTGCTCCATTGCAATTCGCGGTACACAAACACGCCCACAATAAAACTGTAAACCGCAGCCACCACCGCAGCTTCGGTGGGGGTGAAGACGCCAAATTTCATACCGCCAATGATGAACACCGGCAAGCCCAAGGCAAGAATTCCTTCTCGGGTGGCTGTGATCTTTTCTGAGAGTGGCATGCGCGGTGCAGGTTGAACGTTCTCGCGCTTGGCCAACCACCACCAAGTCAGGCCGATGGCAACACCCATCAAAATACCCGGCACGATGCCTGCCAGAAACAACTTGGTGATGGATACGTTGGCCGCCACACCAAAAATAATGAAGCCAATGGAGGGTGGAATCACCGGCGCGATGATGCCCCCCGAAGCGATCAGGCCGGCCGAGCGGCCCACGTTGTAGCCGGCCCGCTTCATCATGGGGATCAGCAAAGCAGCCAAAGCCGCCGTGTCGGCCACCGCAGAGCCTGACAGCGAAGCCATGATGACGGCCGCCATGACGGCCACATAACCCAAGCCTCCACGAAAATGTCCGACCCACGCCATGGCCAAATTCACGATGCGGCGGCTCAAACCGCCTGCATTCATGAACTCGCCCGCCAACAAGAAAAAAGGTACCGCCAACAGTGGGAAATTATCGGCACCATCGACAAAGCGCTGCGCCAAAATCTGGCTGTCAAACGCGTGGATCATGCCATTGCTGGCCATGTAGGCCATCAAGCTCAAACCACACACCAACAAGGCGTAGGCAATGGGCATGCCCAGGGCCATGGCACCCAGCAAACTGAATACAAAAACGGCGATGGTCATGCGCGGCCCCGCACTTCTGGGGTGATGACGCCGGGTGTGACACCTTTTGAATGCAAGTCGTCGAGCACCACCGTGTCCTCAGACTCCACCACCATGACCAAATCCTCCTCTTTCAAGCGACCCGTCAGCAGCAAACGCAATTGGTTGAGGTTCATCACGGCCATGACGCTGGCTGTCACGTAACCGATGCCGTAAATCCAGATCATGGAAATGCCCACCACCGGTGAGATGTTGGTCACTTGCAATTCATGCATTTGCCAGGTGCCCCAAAAAAACAGCACATTGCACCCAAGCATCAGGATTTCACTCATGAAAAAACACACCTGTTTGCCACCCAGCGACAGGCGTCTGACCACGGTATCTACCCCCAGGTGGCCCTTTTCACGCATGGCCACCATGGCGCCGATGTAGGTCAGCCAGATGAAGCAGTAACGCGACATTTCATCCGAGATCGATATGCCCGAGTTGAATCCATAACGCAGGACCACGTTGCCGAACACCATGATCACCATGGCCACCAGGCAAGCCACCACCAGGAACTCCAGCAGTTTGAAAAAATAATCAATGGTTCTTTGCAAGCGATGCTCCCGTTTTCTGAATGCCCAATTTGGGGATGGCTCTTGCCTTGGGTTTTGTTTTGATCTGTGTCGCACTGCCTGAGACCACTGGTAATTTCCGGCGTGATGACAGCACTTGGTCAATGTCTTCACTGGCCCCCTCGATCAGCACCATGATGGCGCGCTCGGCCTTGGCAGGCTCGCGGGCAATGACCGCATTGAGCACAGCCCGGTGTAATGGCAGTGAATTTTTGGTGCCGTCCTTGATGCGGGTCGAAATTTCAAAGCTGGTGCGCAGCAAGGCATTGAGCGCCTTGCTCATTTGAATCAACATGCGGTTGTGCGAGGCTTGCAGCAAACCCTGGTGAAAACGCATGTCATGGCTGACGTAGTCGCCGCCCTTTTCCACGGCATTTTTCATGCCGTCGTAAGCCTCTTCAATCAGCGCAATGTCCTCGGGCGTGGCCCGTTCAGCGGCCAGGCGCACAGCTGCAGGCTCCACCACACGGCGCAACTCCTGCAGGTCTTTGAGGAACTCAGGCGTCAAACCGCACTGCGCCTGCCAGGCCACCACATCGGGGTCAAACCAGTTCCAGTGGGCATCGGGCAACACACGTGTACCCACTTTGGGACCCGTGAACAGCAAGCCTTTGGCCACGAGGGACTTGATGGCCTCACGCACCACGGTTCTGCTCACCCCCAGTTCATCGCACAACAGTGGCTCTGGCGGCAAGCTGGCGCCCACCGCATAGCGGCCAGACAAGATGGCGATGCCCAGCAAGTCGAGGGTGTGTCCGTGAAAATTCTTGATCATGTGAAAAACTTGGATTCTTCTTTATCATATGATGATTGAAGCTCTGCAACCGACCATGGTAAACCCTAGGACGGGTCCTGTTGGCGTCTAGGGTTTGCCCGAATGTCGCTGGCTTTACAAGGCATGCTTGTTTTTCTATCGTCATACGATAGTATTTTTCGATTCGACTTTATTCACCAACCCGGACCGGCACCATGAGCGACACCCCCCGCAAAAAACCCGAAGAATTGCGCAGCCAACAATGGTTTGGCCGACAAGACCGCGATGGCTTTGCCTACCGCAGCTGGGTCAAAGGCAAGGGTGTGCCGCACGACCAATTTGACGGGCGCCCTGTCATTGGCATTTGCAACACCTTCAGCGAACTCACCCCTTGCAACTCACACTTTCGCACCCTGGCCGAACAGGTCAAGATCGGCGTGTATGAAGCCGGTGGTTTCCCGCTTGAATTCCCGGTGATGTCCTTGGGTGAAACGCTGCTGCGGCCCACCGCGATGCTGTACCGCAATCTGGCCAGCATGGATGTCGAAGAAAGCATCCGCGGCAACCCGATCGATGGCGTCGTGCTGCTGATGGGCTGCGATAAGACCACACCCAGTTTGCTGATGGGGGCATCGAGTGCGGGCCTGCCCAGCATTGGTGTATCGGGTGGCCCCATGTTGAATGGCAAATGGCGTGGTCAAGAGCTGGGCTCAGGCACCGGCGTATGGAGCATGAGCGAGCAAGTGCGCGCAGGCACACTGAAATTACAAGACTTTTTTGAAGCCGAAAGCTGCATGCACCGCAGCCACGGCCACTGCATGACCATGGGCACCGCCAGCACCATGGCCAGCATGGTCGAAGCGCTGGGCATCGGCCTACCCGGCAACGCCGCCTACCCCGCCGTGGATGGCCGCCGCAACGTGCTGGCACGCGAAGCCGGTCGCCGCATTGTCGAGATGGTGCACACTGACCAGACCATCACCAAGGTGCTGACCCGCGAGGCCTTTGAAAACGCCATTCGAACACTGGCCGCCATTGGTGGTTCAACCAACGCGGTGATCCACCTGATCGCTATTGCTGGCCGTCTGGGGCTGAAGCTCACCATCGACGACTTTGAACGCCTGGGCAGCGACCTGCCTTGTCTGCTCAATCTGCAACCCTCGGGTGAGTTCCTGATGGAAGACTTCTGCTACGCCGGAGGCCTGCCTGTCGTGATGAAAGAAATCGAGCACCTGCTGCACAAGGACATCATCACCGTCACTGGCAAGAGCGTGGCTGAAAACATTGCCAAGGCCGAAAACTACGACCCGCGTGTCATCAAGAAATTTGATGCGCCTTTTAAGGAAAAAGCCGGCATTGCAATCTTGCGTGGCAACCTGGCCCCCCGTGGCGCGGTCATCAAGCCGAGCGCCGCCACACCCTCATTGATGGTTCACACCGGTCGGGCCGTGGTCTTTGAAGACAGCCATGATTTCCACAAGCGCATCGATGACGAAGCTCTGGACGTGGACGAAAACTGCATCCTGGTCCTGAAAAACTGCGGCCCCAAGGGCTACCCCGGTATGGCCGAAGTAGGCAACATGCCGCTGCCCCCCAAAGTGCTGCGCAAAGGCATCACCGACATGGTGCGCATCAGCGATGCGCGCATGAGCGGCACCGCCTACGGCACGGTGGTGCTGCACACCACCCCAGAAGCGGCAGCAGGTGGACCGCTGGCCGTGGTGCAAAACGGTGACATGATCGAATTGAATGTGCCCGAGCGGAAACTGCAACTGCTGATCAGCGACGAAGAGTTGTCCAGGCGCTTGGCCCTGTGGCAAAAGCCTGAGCCCGCCATGACATCGGGCTACTGGAAACTCTACATCGACCACGTTTTGCAAGCTGACGAAGGCGCTGACATGGACTTTCTTGTCGGCCAGCGCGGCGCAGCCGTGCCCAAAGACAACCACTGAAACAAGGAGACATTCATGCGCATTTTGATCACCGGCGGTGCAGGGTTTTTGGGCGCACGCCTGGCCCGCGAAATTTTGAAGCGAGGCCACCTGAATGGGCAAAGCATCACGGAGCTGGTCATTGCCGACCTGTTTCCTGCGCCCACTGATTTGCAAGCTGACCCTCGCGTCAAAAGCCATGCAGGCCCGATGCTGGAGCAAGGTGACTTGTTCAAAAGTGGTTTCGATGGCGTGTTCCATCTAGCCTCTGCTGTGTCTGGCGAATGCGAACTTGACTTCGATCTGGGCATGCGTTCCAACCTGGACAGCACACGCTTGCTGCTGGACAGTCTTCGCGCTTCGGGCAAAGTGCCACGCTTGGTGTTTGCCAGCTCGGTGGCGGTGTTTGGCCCCGATGCTGCCAACCCCATGCCCGACAAGGTGACAGACACCACCCTGCCCTCACCACAGACCTCTTACGGCACGCACAAGCTGATGCTGGAGTACCTGGTGGCGGATTGCACCCGCAAGGGCTTCATCGATGGCCGCGCGGCGCGCCTGATGACCGTGGCCGTTCGCCCCGGCAAACCGAACGGTGCAGCCTCCTCGTTTTTCAGCGGCATCATCCGCGAGCCCCTGGCGGGCACCCCCACCACCTGTCCGGTAGACCCCGATGTGTCGCACCCGGTTTCATCGCCTGGCAACACCATTCACGGCCTCATCACTGTGTTCGAGGCCAGTCGAGAGGCCTTGGGCGGACGCATGGCGCTGAACCTGCCAGGCTTGAACGTGAAGGTCAGTGACATGCTGGCCGCACTCGAAAAAGTGGCCGGCCCTGCCGTACGGGCTCGGGTGAAGTTCGAGCGCGACGAACGGATCGCGGCCATTGTGGCCAATTGGGCCAAAGGCTCAACCTCCGACCGCGCCAATGCCCTTGGCTTGAAAGCCGATGCCAGCTTTGAGGCCATCATTGAACAGTACATCGAGGACTGCAAAACCAGACCCGGTTACCCGGCCGAGGCCCTGAACGGGCTGAAATGAGTTGACTGAACACGCCACCTCATGGCCCGGCTGAGGTGGCCTGTTTCCGCGCATTAAAAATGTGTGCTGATCGCCCCGCTGATGCGGCCATCCTCTTCGATCAGCGCCATCCAGCGCCATTTGTCAAACGTGGTGCAGGGGTGAGAAATGCCCAGAGCCACCCGGTCTCCGACCTGCGGCCAAACCCCATCGGGTGCAAACACCATGTGGGCATGCTGATCGCTGAGCGTCTTCACCTGCCAGCTGTCAGGCGTGGCCTTGAGGGCATCGGTGCCGCTTTGACCCTTGGCCGCCCAACGCACGGGCATGGGCATGCACTGGTCATACGACAGATCACGCCGCCCAGCGCTCAAGATGGCCAAACCCGGCTCAGGCACCGACTGCACCATGGCCCAGACTTCCAGTGCGGGCTGCAGCGAGGCACTCAAGCCTTCGCGCGTCTCCACCAGCTTGAGGTAGCGGGCATAGTTCCAGTGGTCGTGCGTCACATAACAACCCGAGCGCAACACCCCTTGCACTGGGCGGCTTTTGACCTGCAATTTCAACATCGGAATCACCAAATCAAAAACAGCCGAGCCACCCGCAGACAGCAACACCTCTTGATTGCCCCACAGGTTTTGATCATCCAGTTGCTGCACCAGGGTCTGAACGCTGCGCACCAAGGCGCTCACGGCTTCGATGTCGTGTGCACTGTCGCATCGGCCCAAACCGCCTTCGTAGCACTCCACACCCCCCAGGCAAACCACCTCCGAATGGGCCATGGCCTGGGCCAAGGTGAGGGCCTGTTCGTGCGTTCGGCAGCCCGTGCGGTAAGCGGCGATGCCCAGCTCCAGCAACACATCCCAGCAGCGCTTGTTCTGGCGACGCAAGCCCCAGTCGGCCAGGCGCGCCAACTGCGCCAGCGAATCCACCAAGAACCACACCCGGGCCTGTGGGTATTGCCGCAGCAACCCGTCCAGCCCATCAAGGTCGGCATCAGACACCAGCTGGTTGGCGATGATGGCGCGCTGCGCTCCCGCGGCCAGGCCCACGCGCAACTGGTGCACATTGGCAAAGGTCAGCCCCCAGGCACCCGCCTGCAACTGCATGCGAAAAAGCTCAGGCGACATGGTGGTTTTGCCATGTGGGGCCAATGCCACGCCCTTGCGCTGCACGAAGTCCTGCATCCAGGCCAGGTTGTGCGTGAGCGCAGATCGGCGCAATGTGGCCACCGGGTAAGACAATGTGTCGTCCAGCAGATTCCAGCCACGCTCACCCAATTCAGTCAGGCTGCAGGGCTTGCCTGCCAGGGGGAAACCTTTGCATGCTGCGTCCAGTACGAATTCGTTTTCCATGTCCCTGTGCCCCCTTCATTCCTGATGCATGATCTGATTCATTCGGCTGCCATTCTCCCACTGCACACTGAGAAAACCTTTATTTTTTTGCCATGACATCCCCACTGAAAACACTGGACATCGTCGCCCTGGGTGAAGCCATGGTCGAGTTCAACCAGACCTCAAACTTGCCACCTGACGAAGCGCCGCTTTACCTGCAAGGTTTTGGAGGTGATACCAGTAACGCGGCCATTGCAGGCGCTCGCGCCGGGGCGCGAGTGGCCTACCTCAGTCGCCTTGGCACAGACCGCTGGGGTGACCGCCTGATGGATTTATGGCAACGAGAAAGCGTGAGCACCCGCAGCGTGCTGCGCGATGGGCAGGCGCCGACCGGCATGTATTTTGTCAGCCACGACGCGCAAGGTCACCACTTCAGCTATGCACGCGCCGGATCGGCCGCGAGCCGCATGCAAGCGCAAGACCTGACGCAGCACTGGGCTGAGGCTGTAGCAAGCAGCCACTGGCTGCACCTGTCAGGCATCAGTCTGGCGATTTCGGCATCGGCTTGCGACACCGCATTCGCCACCATGCAATATGCCCGCAGCACGGGCACGCGCGTGGCACTCGATTCCAATTTGCGTTTGTCACTGTGGCCATTGGCCCGCGCACAGGCCTGCATCCGCCACGCCGTCAGCCTGTGCGATTTGTTTTTGCCCAGCCTAGAGGACATGACTGCACTCACAGGCCTCACCCAAGCGCAAGACATCATCGGCTGGAGCCACGCCCAAGGTGCAGCTCAAGTGGTGCTCAAGCTGGGCGCTGAAGGCGCGCTGGCGAGCGATGGCCAAAGCCTTCGCCAAGTGCCAGGCCACATGGTCAAAGCCATCGATGCCACCGGTGCTGGCGATTGTTTTGCAGGCAACTTGCTGGCGCGTCTGGCTGCTGGCGACGACCTGTGGGGCGCCACCGCCTATGCCAACGCTGCAGCCTCCTTGTCGGTCCAAGGCTTTGGCGCTGTGGCCCCTTTGCCTTACCTTGATGCGGTGATGAACGTCCTGAAACCCACGGCAAAGGTCACACCAGCATGAGAGCCTTGATCACCATCGACTGGGGCACCTCTTCTTTGCGCGGCGCACGGCTTGACGCCGCTGGCCAGGTGCTTGAGTCACGCGAGTTCCCACGCGGCATCATGAGTGTGCAGCCGGGTCAGTTTGAAGCTGTGTTCAACGAACTCTTTGGCGACTGGATGCAAGCGCCCGGTGCGTTGTGCCTCATCTCGGGCATGGCAGGGAGCCGCCAGGGCTGGCAAGAAGCGCCTTATTGCCCTTGTCCCGCAGGCTTTGCCGAGTTGGGCCAGCACCTGCTGTGGCTGCAAGCTGACCGGATCGCCCTGGTGCCAGGACTGAGCTGCATGGCCGATGGCCCCTTGGGCATTCCCGACGTGATGCGCGGCGAAGAAGTACAAATTTTTGGCGCGTTGCAACTGGCCAGGCGCGACAGCGCCACGCTGGTGCTGCCCGGAACACACAGCAAATGGGTGCAAGTGCAGGCGGGCCGCGTCACGCAATTTCAGACTTTCATGACCGGTGAAGTCTTTGCCCTGATGAGCCAACACTCTATTTTGGGTAAGACCCTGGATGCACACGGCGCCTTCGATGAAGCGGTCTTTTTACAAGGCATTGACCAAAGCCAACAAGCTGGCAGCGTGCTGCACCACCTGTTTGCGGTGCGCACACTGGGCTTGTTTGAACGCTTGCCCGCCGTGGCTTTGTCCAGTTATTTGTCGGGTCTGCTGATTGGTGAAGAACTGCGCACGCAAGCCTTGTCAACCGACTGCACCCCATTGATCCTGATCGGCAGCGAGGCACTCACCCTGCGCTACGCCCTGGCCCTGCAACACCTGAACATCGACTGCCAAAGCCAGGGGGCCGAGGCCACCTGGGCTGGACTGTTCGCACTGGCTTCCTTTTACCTTGCCGCTTCTCAGTGATCCACCCCATGAACACTTTTCCACCCGCCCTCATCACGTCACAAACACCGGCTGAAACCCTGGCGCAGGCCATGGCCCAGTTGCCGCTCATCGCCATCCTGCGCGGCCTCACACCGGCCGAAGCGCCCGGCATAGGTCAGGCACTGATCAGCAGTGGCTTTGCCATCATCGAAGTCCCCTTGAACTCACCCGAGCCCTTGCAAAGCATCTCCCTGTTGAGCCAACAGTTTCCACAAGCCCTGATGGGTGCGGGTACGGTGCTCAACGCACAGCAAGTGAAAGACGTACACGCTGCAGGTGGTCGACTGATCGTCTCACCCAACTTCAATCCAGTCGTGGTGGCGCAAGCTTTGGCGCTGGGCATGGTGGTGCTGCCTGGTGTGTGCAGCCCCAGCGAAGCCTTTGCGGCACTGGCCGCAGGGGCACACGGACTCAAACTGTTCCCCGCCGAGATGATTTCTCCGGCCACGGTCAAAGCCCTGCGGGCCGTCTTGCCCCCACAAGCAGCCCTGATGCCCGTGGGCGGCATCACGCCCGACAACATGGCCGCCTACCGCGCTGCTGGTGCCAACGGATTTGGCTTGGGCTCGGCACTGTATGCACCAGGCCGCAACGCCGATCAAGTCAGAGAAAAAGCCATGGCGTTTGCCAAGACCTTTTGCCATTGAGCCAGCGCACGAAGTTCAGAGGCGAAGGCGACCGAACAAGAGTTGCACGTTGGACCGCAGCGCCCAGGACGGCTTGGAGGCTTGTCACCATTCGATCGGCAACCAGCCCCTTTATCGATAGAAACACCGATTAACCCCAGCTCAGAGTTGTGGTCAAATCACAGTTATTGAATAAATAAATATGAACCCCTAAGCGCCGCCCCCTTTTACACAAGCAACCCGCTGTAAATTAACCCCTGCCCGCTTTCGGATTTTGTATTTTTAAATCTTGCACCTGGTCACCATTTATGCCATCCGACTCACAAAAAAGCATACCCAAAACCCATCAAAAACCGGAAAAAGAATTGGCAACACGTGTCAAGAAAAGCACCACACGGCCAAGCTTGAAGGCCCCGCCTCTCGCCCTCTCCAAGACCGCACAGCCCCGGCAACGAAAAGCACAAGCCGCGTCCAAATCAGACGTTGAGAGGGAAGAGCCCTCTTTGTATGGCCCAGACATCGGACGCCGCATTCGCAACTTGCGGCACATCAAGGGCTTGACGCTCAAAGATTTGGCAGTCCGCACCTTTTGCTCTGAAAGCATGCTTTCCAAAGTCGAAAACGGCAAGGCGCAGGTGTCCCTGACCTTGCTTCACCGCATTGTTCACAGCCTTGACATCACCATCACCGCCTTGTTCAGCGAATCCCGGGCAGATCAAGGTGTCGTGACCCGGGCCAAGGAGAGATCCACATTTCGCATTGATGCCAAAGGCTCCCGGCTGGAGCGACTGGTACCCCCCAACCTGGGCCATTTGCTGGAAGGAAATTTGCACATCCTGGAACCGGGTGGTGGCAGCGACGGCATCCTCATGCACGAAGGTGAAGAGGTTGGGTATGTGCTGAGTGGCGCGCTGGCGTTGACCGTCAGCGGCGTGCAATATTTGCTGTATGCCGGTGACTCGTTTGTCTACCGGTCCGAAGAGCCTCACAGCTATCTCAATCCCGGCGAAGTCACCACCCGGGTTTTGTGGGTGAGCACGCCCCCCACTTTCTGAGCGTCCTGCCAGTTGCGATCCACTGGACACCGGATCAAGCCAGCATGTTCCGAATGCGTTGTGCCATGGCCAACAACTGGCGGTCACTGTGACGGCTTCCCATCAATGACAAGCCCAGGGCTTTGCCATCCAGCACCGCAAGCGGCATCGTGACCTGCGGCAAACCCGCCATGGAGGCTATGCAGAGCAGACTCATGGCGTTGGTGCGGTCTTCATCGCTGCTGGCGTGGCCTTTTTGGGGGGCCAGGTAGGACACCGTGGGCATGCAGATCACGGCATCGTCCAAATAGGCATGAACGACTTCGGCATGCTTGAGCATGCTGGCTCGGGCATGCTTTGCCTCTTCATCCTGAATGGTCGAGGCCCACTCAAAACGTTCTTTGATGCCAGGCCCCAAGCGGGGTTTGTGGCTTCGAATCCAGGCACCATGAGATGCCCAGGCCTCGTGGCCTTGTACACAGCGGAACGCATCTTGCCAAGCTTGCAACCGGTCTTGCGAAAGACTGGCATGCGTCACCCCCTGAAAAGAAGGCACGATCCGATCAATCAGCACTTGCAAGGCCGAACGGAAACCAGGCTGGACACGCAGCCAGAGGTCCTCGGGCAAAGCCAGCTTTAGCCGATCGGGCGGGGCAAGTTTCTGATCAGCCGGCAAGACCACCGAACCCACTTGCACCAAGTGGTCAGCATTTTTAGACATCCATCCCGGCACATCAAAACTGGGCGCCAGCGGCACAACGCCTTGGCTGGACAGTGCGCCATGGCTAGGCCGAAACCCCCAAAGACCACAAAAACTGGCGGGCAAGCGCACCGAACCCGCGGTGTCTGTTCCGACTGCAAAATCACACAAACCTGCAGCTGCCGATACCGCAGCCCCAGAACTCGATCCACCCGGAATGCAGTCCGGGTTGTGGGGGTTAACTGGGGTGCCGTAATGGATGTTTTCACCGACCAGACTGTAAGCAAACTCTTCGGTGATGGTTTTTCCAACGATGCAAGCACCGGCATCCAGCAGCGTCTGAACCAGTGGTGCGTGACGGTCGGGCACCGCGTGGGATGTCAACCAATCGGGATTGCCTGCGCCTGTGGGGTGACCCGCCACATCAAACAGGTCTTTCACGGACATGGTCAAACCACTCAGCGGACCCTTGACTTGGCCTTCTAACTGGAATATTTCACCTGGAACAAAGGCATTCCAATTTTCGATAGTTTTCAAGCTGTCTCCAATACCCGAATGGGTTGTTTTTTCATCGCTCAACTTTTGATGCGAAATAGTTTCAAGGCATTTCCACCCTTGATCAAATCGCGGTCTGAATCGCTGATGTGACCCACATCCTGAATCAATTTGACCGGATTGTCTTCACCCATGTCGAATGGGTAATCGGTTCCGAGCAAAACATGTTTGGCACCCCAGCGGTCCACCAAATTGCCCAAAATACGGGCATCGTGGGTGATGGTGTCGAAGTAGATTTTCTCCAGGTAACTGGAAGGCTTTTTCGTGATGACTGTCCTGGCATCTGCCCGGGCTCGCCAGGCGTGGTCCATCCGGGCCCAATAACTCGCAATATAGCCACCGCCATGCGAGGCCAAAATTTTCAGCTTGGGGTATCGCGCCAGCACGCCGTCAAAAATGAGATGCCCAAGTGCCAGACTCGTCTCCAGCGGATTGCCCATCACATTGTTGAAGTAATGTTCCACAAAGCGCTCGCCTTGCGAGAACCCCATGGGGTGCAAAAACACCACAATGCCCATGTCCTGGGCTTTGGAAAAAAACTTCTCCAGCTTCAGGTCAGGGTCGGTCAAATTTTTACCGTTGACATTGGTGCATATCTCAACACCCCGAAAACCCAACACATTGACGGCGTATTCCATTTCCTGAATGGCGAGGTCAACGTCTTGCAGGGGGACCGTGCCCATGCCCACAAACCGATCTGGTTGCTGGGCCACCACGCGCGCAATGCTTTCGTTGACATCACGGGAAATCCGAGCACCGAGTTCAGGCTCGGTAAAGTAAAAATACTGCCCCGGCGCAGGTGAGATCACCTGAACATCAATGCCCATTTTGTCCATGTCCTTGAGCCGAACAGCCACTTGGCTGAATTTGGCGCCCCGCTCCTGGATCTGCTTCATGTTGACTTGGCGCGACAGTTCAGTCGCGTAAACAGCGGTGGCATCGTGCTTGAAAGGATGCAAATGCGCGTACTTCGCACCCACCTCAGGACTCAGGTAGTGGCAGTGCACATCCACCACCTTGGCGGATGCAGCTCGCTTGACTGACAGGCTTTTGGAGGCTTGTGCTACCGTCTTTCGACTGGCCGTAAGCGCTTTGCCTGCTGCCTTCACAGGCGCAAAAAGCCCAGGTGCTGCGCCAGCACCCGCCGAGTGCATGTGTGCAGAATTTTGACAAGATGATGAGCAGGTGTAGAACATGTTTAAACCAGACATTAAAAGAAATCAGCAACAGCTTTTGCTTCACTGCTGCACGCTCAAGAAACACTCAATCCGTTGCAATCGTTGTAAGACATCGGCCATCTATTGCGCATCCCATACCAACTGTGTTACACGCTCAATGGTCAAGGGCAAGTGCCTTGCCCGGATGCCAATGGCCCTGAAAAGCGCATTTGCAACAGCCGCGGGAACGGGGCCGGCAGCCACTTCACCACTGCCCAGACTTTGACAATCCGGTCGGTGCATCACATGGACTTCAATGGCGGGTATTTCGCTGAAGGGGATGATCGGATAGTCCTCCCATGTGCGCGAAGTGATGCCGTCATGGTCCCACTTGACTTGCTCCTTGAGTGTCCAACTCAGGGACTGCACGATGCCCCCTTCGATTTGATTGATCAAGCCATCTGGGTTGACCACCAGCCCAACATCGACCACTGCCCAGACTTTTTCAACGGTCACATTTTGATCGACCCGAATCAAGGCGGCGACCGCACAATAGCCTGCTGAATTTTTGTAACGTCCAAAGCCCAAACCCATGCCATGAACACCATCGGGTTCTCCTTGTTGATGCCAACCGGACACAGCAGCAAGCTTTTCCAAAACAGCCACTGCGCGGGAATCACTCAGGTGTCTCAGGCGAAAATCCAGCGCATCCACCTCGAGCTTTTCCGCCATTTCATCCATGAAAGATTCAATTGCAAAAAGATTGACAAACGAACCTAAACTGCGCAACGCCGAAGTGCGAAAATTCGCATCGGGTATGAAACAGTAATCCACTTGCTGATGGGCAAAGTCATACAAGGCAATGGCATTGCGGTGTCCACCACCGGCAGGCAAAGGCAGATCGGCAGGAACAGGCTTTTCAGGCCCCTCCTACATCTGCCAAGCCCCCAGCAGATTCACCCCTGCGCCTCCCCCGGGGCGGTTCAGATGCGAGTGGCTCCAGACTGACAGATGCCACTTGGAAATCCGTCCTGCCGAATCCACACCGGCCTGAATGTCCACCAGGCTGGGGGCACCCAGCGGGGACGCTGTCATTTCGTCCTCTCGCATCCATTGAACGCGTATCGGGAAACCCAATTTGAATGCAATGAATGCGGCATCAAACGCCACATCGTCTGCACCGTTGTGGCCGTAACAACCTGCACCGTGCGCGTGAAAAACCTGAACCGCATCGAGGTCCAGGCGAAGCGCCTTGGAAAGGTCAGCACGAAGGGGGAAAACCCCTTGCGTATGAGACCAGACACTCATGCGGCCATCCACAAAATGGGCCAAGGCACACGACGGACCGATCGACGCATGCGCGATATAGGGCCTTGAAAAACGCGCCTGATGCACCATGATCGGCGCCTTGCTGGTGCCATGTTCGTGAACCGTTTTCGACTCGCCCGCCAAGCCCAGCATGAGCGCCTCAATGTCTGAGGCGGGTGGGAGGGGGTGCTTCAGCGAAAAATGCACCAACCCACGGGCTTTGTTCAAAGACCCGACCAAGCTCGCTTCATCAGGCCCGACAACCGCCAAAAAATCGCGCGAATGCACCACATGGCTGATGCCGGGCAACTCCGAAATGGCCTTTGCATCCACATACTCAATGGTCGATTCACCCACTGGACCTCGAATCATTCTGGCGTGCAACATGCCGGTCAAAGTGACATCGTGAATGAAGCCGGTGCGTGACAGCTTGTGGATGAAATCAGGTCGCTGAACGCTTTGCCCAACCCATTTTCGGGGGGGATTTGTATTGGATGCTCTGATCGGTTGCGCCAAATCCACCCGGTCCGACAAAGACCAATAACTGCAAGTCTGCTGTGTCCGGGCACTTGAAAAAACACCTCTTGCCAGCTCAATGTGCTCTGCTGCCACTGCAAGCTCCTTGACCGCTTGCGCCATGAAAAGGTCGCGGGCAAACAAACAGGCCATGCGCACCGCGCTTCCGCCCTGATCGATGCTCTGACTTCCCGCCGTTTGTCCTTCGTCAGGACCCCAAAGCGTGTTGCCACCTTCAAATTGCAGCTGATCAGGGTCTATGCCCAAGGCATCACAGGCTATTTGTTGAAGCGCAATTTCGACACCCTGACCCAGCTCGACTTTGCCCGAATGCAGCGTGATCGGATCCGTTGCACTAAAAAACAACCATTGCACAAGTTGAGGATTTTTTTCAATGCCTGGCGGCATCAAGGGCGAGGACATCTCAGGCTTTCCAAAAATGCAGGTTCATCATCACGGCAACCATTCAAGCATCGACAGGCACTTGAGAATTCAACATGGCCAATCTTTGCTTGGCAAGATCAACCGCCTTAATGATCCGGGAGTGGGCTCCGCAGCGACACAAATGACGGTCCAGTGCAGCCAGGACTCGGTCTTGATCTGGCTGGAGGGTCTGCTGGAACATCACGATCACCGAAACCAGAATGCCATTGATGCAATAGCCACATTGCGCAGCCTGAACATCGATGAAAGATTGGCGAACCACTGCGCCCACTTGGCTGGCGACCAAGTGCTCAACCGTTTCCACCGTCTGGTTGGCAACCGACCCCAAGGGGGTGTCGCAAGATGCCACCGCACGTCCATTCAACGAAACATGGCACGCACCGCAGTGGCCACTGCCGCAACCAAAGCGCGTTCCCTTGCTTTGAAGCTGATGACGCAAGGCGTATAAAAGCGGTGATTGCTGGTCGGCTTCGACGGATCGCCGTTCACCGTTGAAATGAATGGGGGTCAGCATTTGGATTCCACAAGACCATCCGAACATGATGCGGACTTTCCGGCAGCTGGCTGGGGCAACATCGACCTGAGCAGCAAATGAATCACCGAACTGTCCAGGTCACCATGACCATCTT
The DNA here is from genome assembly GCF_003063415.1 of Limnohabitans sp. 2KL-17. GTDB lineage: Bacteria > Pseudomonadota > Gammaproteobacteria > Burkholderiales > Burkholderiaceae_C > Limnohabitans_A. The sequence goes on along the minus strand of NZ_NESK01000017.1, from coordinate 21,042 downwards.
GGTAAGCCATGTTGTAAAGCGCTCTGGCTTGGTCAAAAACCGGTGATGGTGCACCTGCCGCTGACACGAAATCAGAAATGATACCCATGTCTTTTTGCCAAAGGTGCATTGACATCATGGGTGAATAATCGGCCGCCACCATCCGGGGGCCTCGCACTTGCCACATTCTGGACTGTCCTGCACTGTCACCAATGGCGGCAAGAACAAGGTCCAGGTTCAGTCCTGCTTTTTCTGCCAGCACCAAGGCCTCGGCAGCTGCTGCGTTGTGTATGGCCACCAAGTAATTGGCAATGAGTTTCAATTTCATGCCGTTGCCAAACGCACCCAAATAAAACTGTTTCCTTGAAAATCCCTCAAGAATGGCCGTGACTTTTTTATAAGCTGCCAACTGACCACTTCCATAAACCACCAAGTCTTTGGTCTGCGCCTGTGACCCCGTCCCGGACAAAGGACAGTCCAGCAATACGATTCGGGCGGGGCTGAGAATTCGCCGAGCCGTCATTTTGTCTTTGATGGGCAAGGTGCTCGTTTCAACCCACGTTATGCGCTTGTGCGCGGACGCAGCCAGCGAATGGGACACAGACAGCAAAGCCTCGGTCGAGGGCAGCGAACTGATCAAAACATCGGCGTTTTCAGCCACTTCCTGGACGGATTGCCCCACTGTGGCCTTGGCTTTCTTGAGCAGTTTTCGCCTTGAAGGATCGATGTCGTAGCCGCACACCCCAAAACCGGCCCGCTGCAGGTTTTGGGCCATGGCCAAACCCATCACGCCTAATCCGATCATGCCTACGGTGGTCATCTATGGGTTCAATGAAGTGGCTGTCAACAAGGCACTTGGTTTCAGGCTCACAATGCCGGCCTCTTTTGGTGCCAAGTTGTCTGGCGCTGAAATGCATCAGCCATCTTGAGCAACTTGCCCTCATCAAATTCTCTGCCCACCAGTTGAAAAGCCACGGGCAAGGCATTCACAAAACCTGAGGGCACACTCAAAGAAGGCAGTCCCAAAAAGTTGATGCCCCGATTGCAATGCGTGATGGCCGATATCTTCTTGGCGATCTCGCTCCAGTCCCCCTTGGTGGTTTCTGCGATGCTGGGAACGGGTACCGGTATGGTCGGCAGCAACGCACAATCAGCGTCTGCCATGGACATGTTGACCCACTGCAAAGCCAACACATTTTTGGCGGTGATGGCTTCGTAATAGTCAATGCCGCTGAAATCAAAACCAGGCTTGAAACGCGCAAGGACTTGCTCTGCGTAATCTTGCGGCCGCTCCCGGATCCAGTCTTTGTGCAACGAAGCAGCTTCGACCGTCAGGACGATCGACATCATCCGGTTGATCAAGGCCATGTCGGGCGGCTCTGTCCTGATGATGGATGCGCCCAGGTCTTCAAAAACCCGACAAGCCTCAGCGATGCAATCTGCAACGCCGGCATCCAAATGCTCCAGGTAATACCCACCAGGGACCGCTATTTTCAGGCCCTTCACATGGCCATCGAGCATCGCTTCGTAATCCGGCACGGCTTGCTGACTGGTGGTACTGTCCAGCGAATCGAACCCTGCAATGACCTTCAGCAAGCGGGCGCAATCGCGAGCGCTTCTGGCCAAGGGGCCGACACAATCGAGTGATCTGGACAAAGGCATCACACCATAACCACTGACTCTGGACCACGTTGGCTTGAGGCCTGTGACGCCACACATGGCAGAAGGGTGGCGAATGGAGCCTCCCGTATCGGTGCCCAATGAGGCGCAGGTCAACATGGCCGCAACCGCTGCACCAGAGCCACTTGAAGAGCCGCCAGGGCAGTAATCCGTGTTCCAGGGGTTGCGTACATGGCCGTAGTGCGCATTGAAACCGGTGGGGCTCATGGCGAATTCAGCCATGTGCAAAAGCCCCATGTCTATAGCGCCAGCCTCGTCCAAACGTGTCAAAGCCGTGGCAGTCACGCTGGGGATGAAATCCCGTGTGATGATGGATCCGTCATTTGTTTTTCTGCCACGCCGATAAAACAGTTCCTTGTGGGCCATCGGCACGCCATGCAAAACACCCAATGCCCCCCCTTTTGCACGCTCAACATCGGCCCTGCGCGCAGACGCCATGGCCGCATCCGACTGAAGAGAGGCCACACAATTGAGCTCGGGGCCCCATTGCTGGAGGCGATCGAGCGCCATGCGGGTCAATTGCTCCGAGCTGACCTCTTGCCGCGCGATCGCGTCTGCCGCTTCGCACAAACCCAGATTCGCGAGTTGGTCTGCCATGGATTTTGCCGATGGTGGTTAACGAACACCCAAAAACCGCTGCATGGTGTCACGGTCATTCATGAGCTCGTCGGCCAGGCAGTGGTGAACAATTTCACCGGTTTCCATCAAGTACACCTCGTGGGCCACCGAGAGTGCGCTGTAAAGATTTTGCTCAACCAACAAAATGCCCAGACCGGTTTTACCCAGTTCCACCACAATTTCTTCCAGGTGCTGAACCATCACGGGCGCCAAACCTTCGGTAGGCTCATCCATCAACAGCATTTCGGGGTCTGTCATCAGTGCCCTGGCAACGGCCAGCATTTGACGCTCACCACCCGACAACTGTGTGCCCAGATTGTTCTTTCGCTCTTCCAGACGCGGGAACAATTCATAAATTCTTTTCACCGTCCATAGGCTGCTTTGACTTTTGGAGGCAAATACCGTCAGGTGTTCCGTGACGCTGAGTGAGGCAAAAAGGCGTCGCCCCTGGGGGACAAACCCAATGCGCTTGCCCGCAATGACGTGTGGACTGAGACCCACCAGTTCCTGACCGTCGTACTGGATACTGCCTTTGCTGATGCGAGGCGGGTTCAAACCCATGATGGAGCGAATCAGCGTGGTCTTGCCCATGCCGTTTCGTCCCAGCAAAGCCACAACCTTGCCTTTGGGTACTTTCATGTTGACACCCCGCAGGATGTGGGCGTCACCGTAGTAACTGTGCAGATCTTTGATTTCAAGCATGGCGCGGCTTTCCCAAATAAACCTCTTGGACCTTTTCATCGACACGGATCTCGTCAGGCGTTCCCCCAGTGAGCACTTGCCCGAAATGCAGGCAAGTGACGTAGTCGACCAAGCCCAGGGCCAGGTCCATGTCGTGTTCAATCAAAATCAAAGTGAGATCCCTTGGCAGTGCGTTGATGACATCGGCCATCTTGACGCGTTCAGCTGGTGACAAACCGGCCGCCGGCTCATCGAGCAAGAGCAACTTGGGTTTTTGAACCAAGGCCATGGCCATTTCCAGTTGCCGCTGTTCACCGTACGACATGGTTTTGACTTCGGTGTTGCGCTGAGCGGTCAACTGCGAATTTTCAAGCGCCAATTCGATGGCTTCTTTTTCTGCAGGATGGGGTTGGCCGCTGCCAAACAACGCGAATTTTCGGCTCGAGAGTCCACAAACTGCCAAGCGGATGTTTTCCTGCACAGACAACTGTGGAAACAGATTGGTGATTTGAAAAGTACGCGAAATGCCCAGACTCGCGCGCTTGTTGGTTGTGAAGCGGGTCATGTCAACGCCGTCAAACTCAACCTTGCCGCTTGAAATGGGAACCACACCTGCAATGGCGTTGAACAATGTGGTTTTTCCGGCCCCATTGGGACCAATGATGGCTCGCCTTTGGCCTGCAGGCACCGACAAGGTCACACTGTCTACAGCCCGCAAAGCACCAAAGGTGACGCTTACGTTTTGAAGAGAAAGAATGGAATTCGTCACAAAAATATCCCTAGATGACCAGTGTGTCTGATGGGTGGTTCAAACACACTGGTTGGCGTACTTCAAGGCTTGTTGATCCAGTGATCAGGATTTCTTGATACCCTGAAACTCACGGCTGTATGGCGGCTGCTTCATGTAAACCTCAGGATCGTATTTGCCAAATTGCGAAACGCTTGGGTAAACCTCAATCGGCACGTTCCAGAATTTGCCATCAGGCCTGGCTTTTGTTTCACGAATGAAGACGTCATAGACGGGGTTGCCATACCGGTCCAACTTGACCGGCCGACCCAAGGGTGAGTTGGTCAACTCGGTCGACTTGACTGCATTGAGAAGTGCCGTCTTGTCCTCTACCCTGCCATTGATTTTCTTGATCGCTTCGGCAATCCACATGGCACCCGAATAAAGCGAAAAACCGTAAATCGAGGGCAGTTTTTCGTAGGCGGCGGTGTACTCGGCGACAAACTTCTTGGTGGCGGCGTTGTCAGCGCCCTCGGCAAAGTGAGCGGAAGAAATGATGCCACCCGCCTCAGCACCCAGGGTACGAATCACGGATTGGTCCGTCAGGTTCATGGCGCCGTACATGGGCAACTTGCCCTGCAGACCAAAGTTCTGAAATTGCTTGATGAAACGGTTGGCGTCAGCACCTGTCTCCATGACGAAGACCGCATCAGCCCCTGCATTTTTGATTTGAGCCAGGTATGGGCTGAAGTCGGCGGTGTTGATGGGGTGCCAGAACTGCTGCACCACTTGACCACCCAATTCAGTGAAGGTTTGGCAGAAACCACCGCACTGCTCATGGCCAAAGGTGTAGTCTTGGGAAATCGTCACGATCTTGCGGACTTTTTTCACGTTGTACGCATATTCAGCCAATGGCCGAGGCATTTGGCTGGCGGAATAACCAGCGACACGGACGATGTTCGGCACCGCTTTGCGCTGCGTCAATTCATCTGCCGCCACGACGGGAATAAAATAGGATGTGCCGCTGGAACGTGCGTACTCAGAAATCGCCAAACCGGTGTTGGCCAACACGCTGCCCATCAAAAAATGGACATTGCGCTGCTCTACCAACCTGCGGGATTTTTGCAAAGCCATATCCGGGTTGGAGCCATCGTCTTCAATCACGATTTCAACCTGGCGACCCGCCAGCGTCAAACCGTTTTGCTTCCAATACAACTCGAAGCCCTCCACCAGTTCTTTGCCTCCGGCAGCCAGCACACCCGTCAAGGGTGACAGCAATCCGATGCGGATAGGCCCGGTCTGGGCCTGCACAGTATTGACCCACGGAGCTGCGCCAGCGGCAGCAGTCAAGCCTAGGGATTGGATGAAATTTCTACGTTTCATGATGCACTCCTGATTAATGAACGAACAATTGAAAAAAACAACTCGGCTCTCTTACCTCTTGCACTGACTTATTGCGATTACTTCTTCTGACGGGACTTGATGAAATTGCGGGCCGCCCCAAGGATGCCGGTCGGCGCAAAGATCATGGTGAAAATGAACATGAAGCCCAGCACCATCAACCAGCGTTCGGTGTACAAACTGACAAAATTTTCCAAGGAAATGACCAAAATGGCACCGATGATGGCGCCAAACAAGGTGCCTACGCCGCCCACGATGGCCATCAACAAGCCTTCCACCGACTGTGCCAAAGCCACGGTTGAAGGGCTGACAAAACTGTTGAAGAATGCGTACAAGGCGCCCGCAATGCCAGCGAAGAAGCCTGACACCACAAAGCCGATGAACAAGTGCAAGGGCACGTTGTAGCCCAGTGTTCGCATGCGCGACTCGCTGTCCCGAATCCCTTTCAAGGTGAGACCGAAGGGTGAATTGACAAACTTCCACATGCCGAAGGTCACCACCGCAAAGCAGGCTGCAACAAAGTAATACAGATTCTGTTTGTTGAGCAACCACGCAGGTGCAACGCTGCCCCTGATGCCGTTTTCTCCACCGGTGACAGAGGTCCAGCGCAGGCAAACACCCCAGACGATCATGCCCAGTGCCAGGGTGAGCAAGATGAAATAAACCCCTGAGGTTCTGATCGCCAAAGCAGCAAAGATCATGGAAATGACCATGGCAGCCAGCACCCCCAGCAATGCACCGACCCAAACCGAGCCGCCCACCACGGTGACGTAGTGCAAAACCACGTAGGTGGCCACGCCAAAGATGGCGCCGTGACACAAAGAGGTTCGCCCCGTGAAGCCTGCCATGATGTCAACCGACATGGCCAGCATGGCAAAAATCAAAATTTCGGTCGCAATGCTGGTTTTGTAACCAGGGAGCAGCGTGGGTATGAGCGACAAGGCAACCAAGCCCAAAGTCGCATACAACATTTGCTTTTTAGTGAACAACATTCAAGCCACCTTTCCGAAAAGACCCAGTGGTCTGAAGGCCAACAAAATCGCCATGGGTCCGAAAATCACGAAGTAAGCCAACTCAGGGAACCAGACCTGACCGAATGTGGACAGCATGCCCACCAACAAACTGCCCACAGCGGCGCCAATCAAGCTGCCACGCCCGCCAATAATGACCACGGCCAGGCTATAGACCAGAATCTCGGAGTCGGCTGTTGGATACAGCGTCAGAAAAGCGCCACCCATCACCCCGACCAAACCCGCCAAAGCCGATCCCAGCATGAAGGTATAAATGAACACACGGCGAATGTCCACGCCCATGGCGGAGACCGTTTCGGCATCGTCCACCCCGGCCCGGATCAATGCCCCCAAACGTGTTTTGGTGATCAGCAAACCGAGTGCGATGAAAATCACAATGCCCACCAACAGCACAAACAATCGGTAGATCGGATACGTGATCTCCCCGAATTCAGCGGGACCATCCAGGAAAGCAGGCACCTGAATGCTGAAGGTATCTCCCCCCCAAAGCACCAGTGCCAGGTCGTTGAGCACAAAGGCCACACCCAGCGTGAGCAGCACCTGCCTGAGTTCGACGCCACGCACAAACCTGAGCAGGCCAAAGTCGATGAACAAGCCGATCAGGGCAACGCCAGCGGCCGCCCCGATGGCCCCCAAAAAGAAATTGCCTGTGAGGTTGGCCACCGCCAAACCCAAATACCCTCCAAAAAGGTACAGGGCGCCATGGGCCAGGTTGACAATGCGCATCAGGCCAAAGATCAGCGTGAACCCGCTGGCCACAACGAACAGCAAGGCTGCAAAAGTTGCGCCATTGAGGAGTTGAAATATCGTCATCGACACGGTAGATTCATCCTTTTAGAGAGGGACTTTCGCCACTTTAAACACACCACTGATCGTGCGCGAGCCGGCTTCGGACATTGAGAGCCCAAGGCCTGACACGAACTCAAAACTGCGACGCCTGCGATCCATACCAGTCAAGAATTTGTTCCCCAGTCCAGAACAAAACGTCCTTGCGTGCACGAATTTCAGTCAACAACTGCTTGTAATATTTGAGCCGATGGGGCGCTCCCATGATGTAGGGATGCACCACCAACGCCATGACCCTGGCCGAGTCGGCCGAGTCTTCGTAAATCTGCTCGAATTGATCGATGCCGCGTCGGTAGTATTCCGAAGCCGTGTGGTGCTGAATCAGCATCATCGCCACGTCATTGCATTCTTGCGTGTAGGGCACATTGATGATGGGCTTATGCCGTGTTTTCAGATAGACAGGCTGGTCATCCAGCACCCAGTCGCACACGTATTCATAACCGTTTTCAGACAGCAAGTCAGGGGTGTGCCAGGTTTCGGTCAAGCCGGGACCCAGCCAGCCACGTGGCCGCTTGTTGGTAAAGGCCTGGATCGCATCGGTTGTCCTGGCGATGTCTTCCTGCTCGTTTTCTACCTTTTGCATGTTGCGCTGGGTGTAACCATGCCCCATGAACTCCCAACCCCGATCAAGGGCTGCTTGAGAAATCGGTTCATAGGCCTTGATCGCCGATCCGTTGATCGCCAACACAGCCTTGATATCGAGTTCGTCCAGGACTTTCAACATCCGCCAAAAACCCACCCGATTGCCATACTCATGCCAAGCCCAGTTGGGAATATCCGGCATGGGCGAGCCACCTGCAGGCGGCGTCAACACGGTTCGAGGCATCGTTTGCTCAATGTCCCATTCTTCAATGTTCACGATGTTCCAGACCACCATGCGGGCACCACCCGGCAGCTTCAATGGCTTGCGGGCATTGATCGGTGAGTACGTGATCCTGTCCAGTGGCTTCATGCGGTTACCTCCTGTCACCGATGGTGATTTCAAGATCGCTCAAGCCATCCACACGGCCCAGCAAGCGGTCGCCCGGAAAAACCGGTGCAACGCCAGCGGGTGTGCCGGTATAGATCAGATCGCCCTCACCCAGGTCGTACAAGTGGGAGAGGTTGCTGACGATCTCGGGCACGGTCCAGATCATCTTTTCAATCACGGAGTCCTGCTTGGCTTGTCCATTGACCGAGACAAAGATGCGCCCTTGGTGAATGTGCCCGACCTCGGACACGGGGTGCAGATCGCCACACGGCGCAGATGCATCGAAACTCTTGCCGATCTCCCAAGGCAAGCCCTTTTTGCCGGACTCGCGCTGACGATCTCGCCGGGTCATGTCAAAGCCCACCGCATAACCAAAAATATGGTCCAGCGCTTGCTCCTTGCTGACCGCACGCCCTGCTTTGCCGATGGCCACCACCAACTCGACTTCAAACTGGAAGTCATCGGTCGCAGGTGGATAGGGCAGTGACTGGCCACTCAGTACCAGCGAATCCCTGGGTTTTTGAAAGAAGAAAGGCGGGTCGCGCTCATCCGACTCCTTCATTTCCCGAATGTGCTCGAGGTAATTACGACCGACGCAATAAATCCTTCTGACAGGAAAGGTCGCGTCGGTTCCGGCCACCGGAACGGCCACCACAGCAGGCGCTTGGATGACGTAAGTCATTATTTGGCCGTCTTTCTGGCTTCTTGGTACCAATCCAGAATTTGCTCACCGTTCCAGTGCATCACACCCGTGTGTTTGGCCATGTGCTTGCAAACGTCCTCAAGGTACTTGATGCGAAATGGCTGCCCTGAAATGTAGGGGTGAATGGCAATGGCCATCACGCGAGGGCGGTCCGAGCCTTCCTGGTACAAGCGATCAAAGGTATCGATGCACTTTTGCGTCCAGTAAGACGCCTCATGGTGCTGAACGGCCATCATGGGAATGTCGTTGTTTTCAACCGTGTAGGGAATAGTGACCAAAGGCCCATGCTCGGTTTTGATCTCGGTCGGTTCTTCGTCGTAAACCCAGTCACCAATGTATTTGATACCCGCTGCTGCAAGGTGGTCTGGGGTTTCATTGGTCTGCGTCAAGCCTGGGCCAAGCCAGCCCACAGGCCGCTTACCAGTGAATTTTTCAATCACATCCAGTGAGCGTTTGATCATGGCAGGCTGGTCTGGCTCAAGGTGAATCGGACCTTGCTGGTAGCTGTGACCCATGAACTCCCAGCCCGAATCCAGACAGGCCTGGGCTACCCGGGGGTAATCTTCACAAACACGCGCATTGATGGACAAGGTGGGTTTGATGCCGAGTTTTTCGTACATCTCATGGAAGCGCCAAAAACCCACCCGCATGCCGTATTCGTGCCAACTCCAATTGGCGACATCAGGCAACAAAACGGCCCCGGTCGGCGCCGGAATCACCTGACGGGCCATGGGCTTGCTGATGTCCCAAACCTCCAGATTGACAATGGTCCAGACAATGATCTTGCCGCCGTTGGGCAACTTCATAACAGGACGGTCAACAATGGCGCTGTAGGGCACCCGCTCTCTAGGAATCATGGTCATGCAGTCACTCCTTTATTTCTGGACGTAGTTAATTTCCCAGCTCTCAACAATCTGACTGCCGGCTTGCTTCAATATCACGGACATTGGGCATCGGGCGTTCAAGTCTTCACGCAATCTGGCCATGTCTTGTTCGGTGCCTGAAGTGGTGGCCTTGACCATCAACTCGATGGTGGGAAAAGGCACCGGCACATCGGCGACCCGATCAATGCCGCGGTGATCCAAATGGCCAAGCACATCAATTTTGTCGATCTTCAAATCGATCTTCATTTCCATCGCGATGCGCCGTGCAATCACGTTGGTGCACCCGATCAAAGCACCCAGCAGGGTCTCCAAAGGGGTCGGTCCCACATCGGTGCCGTGCCGGTAAGGCGGCTCATCGATCACAAAGGAATGCCCTCGCACGCGAACCTCGGTCAGGCTGGCGGTAGGCGCGTAACCTTCAAGCGCCACCTTGATCAATTTGTGCTCTTTCACATTCAACACGCTATTTCCTTTTTGAGAAGATCAAGGCTGGGTCTGATGAGGGACTCCAAACTGTGAAAGTTGAAAATAGCCCCCTTCTTTTGCCAAGCCTTGACATTGGCCAGCGTCACGGGCAAACCGAAGCGCTCACCTTGGGCCACTATTTTTTCGGCGATTTCATCGAGTGCTTGTTGAACCTGGGGCACGGTGATGTCGCCGCCAAATCCCATGCTGTGGGACAAATCGTTAGGACCTATGAGGAACACATCAAAGCCTTTGACGGCCAAAATTTGGTCGATGTTTTTCATACCCGCCTCAGATTCAATCTGAGGAATGATGATGATGTCTTTGGCCCTGGCGCCACAGGCGTAGCGCACTGTCTCCAAGATTGACTGGGCCTCTTGGGCAGTCTCCACCCTTGGGATAACCAGGCCATCGATGCCACGATCCAGGTAGCTCACCCAATCTTCCACGTTACGGGTTTTGCTTCGCACCACCGCGGCAGCGCCGTAGCGCTGGGCGGCACGGGCCATGGGCCCTACCGATTCAATGCCAATACCGGCGCGTTCACAATCGATGAACAAAATATCAATGCCCAATCGGGACACCAAATCGGCCACATCGAAGCCACCGGCGAAGGTGTTGATGGCCAACACAGGCTCGTTTGCCTGGATTTTGTTTTTGGCATTTGAACGGGCTGTCATGGTGCCTTTTTCAAGTCCGACAAGGACATGACTTCAGAGCTGGTCATCACAAACCCCAAGGCTGTTCGGATGCACAGCAAGGCTGCATCGTGCAAAGCAGGGTCGTCCATGGTGTCCACACAATCGCTGGGCACAATCACGGCGTAATCTCTTGAGCAGGCGGCCGACACCGTCGACAACACACAGCTGTTGGTGTTGACGCCCGTGATGATCAAGGTGTTGATGCCATGCGCCCTCAACGTAAAGTCAAGGTCGGTGCCAATGAAACAGTCATAACGCTTTTTGGTGTTGACGATCCAATCCTTCGCGGGATCGATCACCTGGGGCATCACCGTACAACCGGGTGAGCCCTGAATGTTGTGACGTTCGACATTTTTCCGTGTGGCGTTGGGGTCGTCGGCACGCGTTCTCCAGAACGGGTTGGAACGGATTTCTGGCACGTCGCGGTACGTGGTCACCAAGTGGATGACAGGCCAATCTTGCGCCCGACACCAGCCAAAAAGACGCGAGGCGTTGCCCAGTACCCGATCGGCTTGGGCTTGCGTCTTGACGGGCATGGTGGCCACAGAAAGGTCCATGTGCCCCCGATGCAAATCGATCGCGATGACCGCTGCCTTGACTTTGTCCACACCGAAGTTCATGACCACCTCAAATCAAAGGGTTGTGCGAAGTACTCAACAGCTTTTTCTGGTTGATACCGAATCGGTCAGCCAGCCAATCTGCCAGGATTTCCTGGCCAATGGTCGGGTTGTCATGCTGACAGTGCTCGGCACCGGTCTCTTCCTCGGACAACAGTCTTAGCGTGACATCCACACCTTTGGCTTTGCCATAGTCGTAAACTTTTTGGGCTTGGGACACGGTCAGCACGTCATGGCCACCGTGCATCACCAAAAATGGGCATTTCATGTTTTCGAGGTGCCCGTCCAGCGTGAATTCTCTGGCTTTTTCCATCGATTCCTTCATGGTCGGCTTGCCGAACACCCACTTGATGTGCTCGGCCAGACCGTGGTCTTCCGAGGCATTGCCCCACAGGTCGGTGATTGCCCAGATAGCGCCGTGCGCGATGCAGGCCGCCAATCGGGGCTCGTAGCAACCAGCGCGGGCTGCGTAATAACCGCCCAAGCTTGAGCCTGCCAGCGCGATGCGTTTGGCATCCACATCGTCACGCTTTTCCAGCCAGTCAATGCACTTGCCAATAGGCACTTCGGTGTCCACCCTGTTGACCACTTTGTGACGGCGCAACGTGCCTCCCTGTCCTGGGCCATCAATCATCAAGACCGAGATGCCACGCTGAAGCGCGCCATGGGCCTGCATGAACCACATTTCGTCTTTGATCGAATCAAGGCCACCCATGCAAATCAGGACAGGCTGGCGCTTTTCAGGGAACGGCGCACGCACAAAGTAGGCGCAAATGTTGACGCCGTTTTCATAGGGAATTTCGACTGCTTCGCCAGCAGGGTTCAGGTGGGAAATGAATTTCTTGCTGCAAGCTTCCATTTTCTCGAAGGTTGCCAAGCGGCGGGGGTCTTCGGGCTTGAGGAAAAACTCGGCTTGACGGTAGTTGTTGGCTGCACGCAAGTAGCAATTCATGGCGGTTTTGATGTGCCCAACACCCTCTTCTTCACAACCCCTGTCCCAGTTGCGATTGCCAACATGCATCCATTCTTTGTGCCAACTCTCCAGGTCGCCTGGAATCATGCGGCTTGCAGCCTGAAATGCTTCGCTGACCGAGCCGCCACCTTCTTGGGTCTCACCCAATCCACGGCGAAACTGATAGGCAAGCCAAGGATGGTCAGGCCAATGGTGCCAACCGTAGGGCTCGTAATGAGGCAGGCGGTTTTCGGTGATTTTTTCGATCAGGTTGTCTTCTGCCATTCGGAAAGCTCCAGCTGATTAATTCCAGACACATTCACCATTTTCAAGTGACTTGAATGATGATACGCGTTCCAAAAAATCTGTCCATATTTTTTTGCAAGTAATTACCCGGCGAATTAAAGTAATCAATTCAGGCGCCCTGCTGCTGTCACTGCAAAGGCATTTTTGCTCTCACTGAACCTGCAAAAAAGTGCCTGGTCATGGCCAAGGATCAGACAACCGGTCGAGGGCAACCACGGCCTGCTTCAGGGCTACCGCCTCTTGAAAAATCCATCCGTTGTGACTTGGAGGCTGCGTTGGCTTTCAATGCCGACAAGCCCACTTTGAATCCGACTGCGCACCTGTTCGCAGATGCAATCAGGCCACCTCGCCCAAACGTCCATCGCGAAAATCCGACAAGGCCTGGTAGATCTCTTCCTTGGTGTTCATGACAAACGGGCCGTATTGCACGATGGGCTCTTTGAGCGGTTGGCCCGCCACCAAAATCAACTGGGCATCGGCACTGGCTTCAATCACTACACCATCGGCCTGGGATGCGTTGACCAAAATCGCCATGCGTTGCGCAGGCACGGCCTGTCCTGCGATGCTGACTTGGCCTCGGTAAACATAAACAAAAGCGTTGTGCCCAGCAGGCAGCGCTTGCTCAAAGCGTGAGCCCATGGGCATGTGCACATCGAGGTAAATCGGCTGGGTTATTTCGCGGGTCACCGCACCCTGTACCCCATGGCTCGAACCGGCAATCACCGTCACGGCAACGCCTTCTGGTGTCTTGAATTGCGGCAATTGCTCATTTTGAAAATCGCGGTACCAGGGGGTGTTCATCTTCTCCGAGCTGTGCAAATTCAGCCAGAGCTGAAAGCCCTCCATCACGCCCTCATCTTGCTGCGGGATTTCAGAATGGATCACGCCCTTGCCAGCCGTCATCCATTGCACCCCCCCGTTTTGCAGCAGGCCTTCATTGCCTGCGCTGTCACGGTGCAGCATTCGCCCGGCGATCATGTAAGTCACGGTTTCAAAGCCCCTGTGCGGGTGGTCCGGAAAACCGGCGATGTAGTCGTCGGGCTGGTCGCTGCCAAAGGCATCCAGCATCAAAAACGGGTCCAGCCGGTGCTGCAGGTCTTGCGTGAGAATGCGGCTGAGCTTGACGCCCGCGCCGTCCGATGTGGCCTGGCCGGTGACCAGGCGTTCGATGGTCCGGGAGACGGCAACAGGGTGGGGGGTGGCAAGGCTGGACAAGGAATTCTCCTTTGAAATTTGGGGTAAAGCTTACACCTCCATCAAACCCCGCAAGCGCTCATGCGCCTGCCCTTGCCAATCCGGTGGCAACTGGTGCTTGGCTTGCAAGTAGTGGTGGGTGTAGACCTCCAGGTAAGCCTGCAAGGTTTCGGCGACATGGGATTCGCCAGCCAGTTCGAAGCACAGCGAGGCGACTTCACTGGTGCAAAAGTGGTCACCGCGCCGTGATCGGCGCAGTTGGTAGAGCGACACCTGCTGAGGATTCAGACTGAGCACCGGCAAGGTGTTCAGGTACGGGCTTTTGCGAAACATCTTGCGGGCTTCGGGCCAAGTGGCATCGAGCAATATGAACAGCGGTCGCTGGCCTGTTGGCGTGGCTTGAATCTCGTGCACGACCCTTTCTGGCAACACAAATTCACCTGGAAAAACCACGTAAGGTTGCCATTGCGGATCGGTCAGCAGCGCCAGCAATGCCGGGTCCACCTCAGTGCGAGCCCAGCCAAAAGCAAAGGTGTCTGGCACCACGTCGGCAATCAGCCAGCCGGTGTTGCTGGGCTTGAGCGGTTCAATGTCAGCCATCAACAAACACACACCAGCCCGTGTGGGCAACACGCTGCGCGCACCGCACATGCAATGGCTGGGCACCAAGCGGCAGCCGGCGCAGCGCTCGCCTTTGATGCCTCCGCGCGCCAGAAAGGGTTTGGCGCTGCGGGCGAGTCTGGCGCTGCGCAAACGTGAAACGGCGTGCGGCTCTAGCGCCAAAGTGGCAACGGGCCGGGGCACGGGTTGTGACACCGCCTCAAGCCGCTGTGGACATGCGCAATCTGCGGGCAGCATCTTCGGCCCGCGCATCGTCGATTTCGCGCAGCACGGCGTGCATGTCCACATCGGCATGGGTGCGGTCAAAGCGACCCGTGAGTGGGGTCTCGTTGCCCAGCAAACCGCTTTGGTAAAGGCTCCAGATTTCTGGTCCGTATTCGGTTTTCAAAAGGGTGGGCGCAAACTGCCCAAAAAAATCACGCAGGTTGCCCACATCCCTCATCAGCATGCGCTGCGCATGGTTGTTGCCTGCGGCATCCACAGCTTGTGGCAGGTCAATGATGACGGGTTCGTCCACACCAGGGGCACCCTCTTCACCCGGAATGTGTGCCAGCAGGATGTTGAACTCCGACAAATCCCCGTGCACCACACCCGCGCACAACATGCGCACCACCTCGGCAATCAGGGTGGCGTGGTGCTGCAAGGCTTGCTCGGGCGTGAAGGCCACATCGTTCAGGCGCGGAGCTGCGTCGCCATGCATGTCGGTCACCAACTCCATGAGCAGCACACCGTCAAAAAAGTTGTACGGCCGGGGCACTCGCACGCCTGCAGCGGCCAGGCGGTACAAGGCATCCACCTCGGCGCTTTGCCAGGCGGCCTCTTGCTCTTGCCGCCCAAACTTGCTGCCCTTGGCCATAGCCCGGGCCGAACGCGAGTTCTTGACCTTGCGGTTTTCGGTGTAGTCCACCGCTTGCCGAAAGCTGCGGTGCGTGGCTTCCTTGTAGATCTTGGCGCAACGGGTTTCTTCTCCGCAGCGGACCACAAACACCATCGCCTCTTTGCCACTCATGAGTTGGCGCACCACGGTGTCGATCAGGCCCTCTTCAATGAGGGCTTGCAATCTGGGTGGCGCCTTCATCCAGGGCGGTGCAAGGCACAGAGTTTGTTGCCATCCGGATCGCGCAAATAGGCCAGGTAAATCTTGCCAGCAGGGGTTTCACGAAAGCCAGGCGCGTCCTCGCAGGTCGTACCCCCGTTGGCAACACCCGCTGCATGGAAAGCATTGCCCTGCTCAGCAGACTTGACCGAAAAACCAATCGTGCTGCCGTTGCCGTGGGTCGCAGGCTCGCCGTTGATGGGCGTGGTGATGGCAAAGGTGCCCGTTGGGCTGCGGTAGAAATACCGGTTTTTGTTGGCCACGCCGGGGCCAAGGTCCAGCGCACCCAGCAAGGCGTCGTAAAACTTTTTGGAAACTTCCAGGTCACTCACACCCAGCATCACATGACTGAACATTGCGTTCTCCTTTGAAACCCGACATCGGGCGAATCGAATCGGGTCCATGTTACTAGATGGACAACGGCCGGGACGTGGTCGGCCCACCCTTCTGAGGGTCTCATGGGTTACCCAAGGGACAGCTGGTGACTGCGTGCACATCGGCCTTGTGGCAGCATCGGCATGAGAATTCAAACCCGACTTGTCCAGAAGGCTTTTCACCATGTCCATTTCCAACACCCTTTCTTTCGGCCTGCAGGGCCGGGTGGTCATCGTCACCGGGGCCGCCAACGGCATTGGCGAGGCCTGTGCCAGGCGTTTTGCCGCCGAGCAAGCCCATGTGGTGCTGGCCGATGTGAACAGCGAGCGTGGCAGCGCCGTGGCTGCCGAATTGCGCGCCCAAGGCCAAAGTGCCGACTTCATGGCCTGCGATGTGTCGCTGAAAGCCGATGTCGATGCCCTGGTGGCCCATGCGCTGCAAGCCTTTGGGCGCATTGATGTGCTGGTCAACAATGCGGGCATCTTCAAGGCCGCCGATTTTCTGGATGTGACCGAGGAAGACTTCGACGCAGTGATCAGGGTCAACATCAAAGGCTCATTTTTGATGGGCCAGGCCGCAGCCCGCGCCATGAAAAGCACCGGGGGCGGTTCAATCGTGAACATGAGTTCGGTCAACGCGGTGATGGCCATTCCCAACATCGCCAGCTACAACGTGAGCAAGGGGGGCATCAACCAGCTCACCCGGGCCATGTCCCTGGCATTGGCCGACTTCGGCATCCGTGTGAACGCGGTCGCACCCGGCACCATCGCCACCGAACTGGCCCGCAAGGCGGTGCTGACCAGCGAAGCGGCTGAAAAGAAGATCATGATGCGCACCCCCATGAAACGCCTGGGCGAGCCCGACGAAGTGGCCAAGGTGGTGGCTTTTCTGGCCAGTGATGCGGCCAGCTACATCACGGGCGAGATCGTCACCGTCGATGGCGGGCGCATGGCGCTCAATTACACCGTCCCGGTGTGAGTGCAAGCCACGCATCGCCCTTAAAAATGATTGACACGAAACATTGAACTGAAACGGAACCCGAACATGAGACTTCTTCACACCATGCTGCGCGTTGGCAACCTGCAACGTTCGATCGATTTTTACACCCAGGTCATGGGCATGAAACTGTTGCGTACTTCTGAAAACCCCGAGTACAAATACTCGCTGGCCTTTGTGGGCTATGGCAACAACCCCGAGCATGCCGAGCTGGAGCTGACCTTCAACTGGGGCATAGAAAGCTACGAGATGGGCACCGCCTACGGCCACATTGCGCTGGGCGTGCCCGACGCTTATGCGGCGTGCGAAAAAATCAAGGCTTCAGGCGGCAAAGTCACGCGCGAGGCAGGCCCTGTCAAAGGCGGCACCACCGTGATCGCATTCGTGACCGACCCCGATGGCTACAAGGTCGAGTTGATTCAGCGGCCCGAGTACGCTGCTGGTCAGGGCTTGCGCTGAATTTGGCAGGCCTCGCGTGCCAGCGCTTCGATGCGCGCCCAGTCGCCCTGGGCCAGTGCATCGGCGGGCACCAGCCACGAGCCGCCCACGCAGGCCACGTTGGACAGGCTGAAAAATCAGCCGCATTGCTTGGCGTCACACCCCCGGTAGGGCAAAACTTCACATCAAATCTTAAAAAACTGATAACACCTGACCTCACTCAGCGGCGGAGTGCTTGCTGTCAGCGCGTGAAGCCTGCTCTATTTCAAAACGGCATTGCGTGTCAGACATCAGCGTAGCCGAAGACACTTTCAAGGCTTCAGCCAAAGCAAAAACAACCGACAAAGACGGTTGATTGCGACAGGACTCCAACCTCGCAATGAATGTGCGATCAACCCCAGCACGCCAAGCCAACTCCTCTTGTGACCAGCCCATAGTAGCCCGCCGCGACTTGATCGCCGCAGCAAATGCGTTGATCAGTAAGGGATCGCGGGCTGCCGTCATGGCAGCAACTCTCGGGTAAACACCGAGTATGTGCACCGGCATATATGCTACATAATTGCAACAAACCAAAATATATAAGTACTATGGAACTCATAAAAGACAACGTCAGAAATCAAATAGCCTCATTGCTTCAGGAGCACATGGACATTGATCCTGTCTTGGCTTTGCAAGACACCCTGTTCACAGAATTGCACAAAGATTTCGACTCTTTGTCGCTGTTGGAATTGCAGCTCTTACTCGAAAAGGAATTCGAAATGGAGTTCGATGGCTTAGACCGTACAGCCAAAATGCCAACCAACGTAAGCGAAATGGCAGATGCGTTGATACGTGAGCATGTGCTTTATCTGCAGCGTCAGGCCAAGAAGCAAATCGCGAAACCAGACAAGTCTTCTGAATCCGCCGCAGGTTGACAACATGCATAGAGTGGTCATTACCGGCATGGGATCGCTTTCCGCCCTAGGCACGACAGCGCAGTCGTGCTTTGACAACTTAATTGCAGGGCACAGTGGCATACGCCCGCACCCCACGCACGCACTTCCTGTGCCCGTAGGTTATGTTGACTTTGATGCCGGTGCCCACTTCAGCAAGATGCAGTTGTTGGGGCTTGATCGAGTCAGTCAATTGGCCATCGTGGCGGCAGAGCAAGCCATGCAGCAAGCCCAAGCCGCAGAGCCTGCGCTGGACCGTCTGCAAATGGGTGTTTTTTGGGGCACAGGTGGCGGTGGTTGCGAATCAACAGAACACGCTTATGCCAAATTTTTTGATGCAGGCGGTGAACAAAAAAAGCTGCTGACCGTTCCTGCCGCCATGATCCACGCCGCTGCGGCACAGGTGGCCATGCGTTTTGGCATTGGGGGCGAGTGTCAGACCTACTCCACAGCTTGTTCATCGGCCGCCGTAGCCATTGGAGAAGCTTTTTGTCGCGTTCAATATGGGCATTGGCCCATGGCCTTGGCCGGAGGCGCAGAAGCGCCGTTGTTGCCCGGCGTCATGAACAGTTGGATGGCCATGCGCGTGCTCTGCACTGACCCGCAAGATGCACCTGGCACAGGGTGCCGTCCCTTCAGCGCAGACCGCTGTGGTTTTGCCATGGCCGAAGGTGCAGCTGCCTTTGTTTTGGAAGACTTGGAACATGCCCAAGCCCGCGGAGCCACCATCCTGGCTGAAATGCTCGGCTATGGCGTGAGCAACGATGCGGCCCACATCACCAAACCTGACTCCCAAGGCCAAGCCCGAGCCATGCAATCGGCCCTAAAGTCGGCCAAACTTGCCCCGCACGACATCGGTTACATCAACGCCCACGGCACAGCCACCCATGCAGGGGACATGGCAGAGGTGCAATCTATCGAGCAGGTCTTTGGCTCTGGTGCTGGAGGCATTCCCGTCAGTGCCACCAAATCTGCCCATGGGCATGCAATGGGTGCAAGTGGCGCATTGGAATGGGCGGTCACCATCGCTGCCCTGCGCAGACAAGTGCTGCCCCCCCACCACCCATTTCACACACGCAGACGCGGGTGTTTGCATGGACTTTATTCCCCACACCGCGCGACTGGCACCAGCCCTTCGATGCGCCATGTCCAATTCATTTGCCTTTGGTGGCAACAATGCCGTGCTGATTGCGCGGAGGTGGGAGTGAGCATGAACGCAAGTAATGAAAATGTTTGGCGTTTGCCGATGCACGACGAATTGGTTTTCGATTGGTCCTATGAAGCACAGGCATCTTCCGTACAAAACCTATACGCCAAAAGCAAGCATGCGCAGTGGGATGCCGCAGAGCGCATCAACTGGCAACAAGACCTGGACCCAGAAAACCCTTTTGGCTACGACGATAGATTGATGCCATTGTCTGGCACAGAGGCCTGGGCCAAAGCATCTAGCAAAGAACGTGCAAACGTACGTCACCAGTACCAAGCCTACATGGTCAACCAGTTTTTGCATGGTGAGCAAGCTGCCCTGCTCGCCGCAGCACGCTTGGTGCAAGTCTTGCCCGATGTCATGGGCAAACAGATGGCCGCACAACAAGTGGCCGACGAAGCCCGCCACATCGAAGTCTTTGAACGCCTGATTCGGGAAAAGATCCAAATTCGTTATCCCGCAGATGCTGGGCTCAAGGCGCTGATTGAAGAGGGCCTGCGCGACAGCCGTTGGGATTTTGTGGTGCTGACCACCCAGGTTTTGATCGAGGGCATGGCCTTGGTTTCATTGCAACAACTCAGAGATTTCAGCAAACACCCGCTGATTTCGACCATCGGCAATTACGTGATGGCCGATGAGGCCCGGCACGTGGCCTACGGTCAGCATTTGCTCAAAGATCACCTTTCCCAGTTGAGCACATACGAAAAGAATGAGCGCCATGATTTTCTGCTCGAAGGTATTGAAAAATGCAAAGCTGGAATCATGATACCTGAAGTGGATGGGTTTTATTTTTCGAATGAAGAAAAACAGTCTTGCATGTTTTTTCAAGAAAAAGTTGCAAGTAAATTTAAGTCGCGATGCTTGGATTTGGTATCGATTAATAATTAGAAATAAATTAATAATTTTCAGCAGTAATTTTCAAACTAAATTAAATTTTTATGACAAATTATACAAGAACCGTATCGGCAAATTAACTGAATTTTTGGTCCATCAAAATACTCAAAAATGAAATACTCAAATTTATTTCGCCCATCAACTCTGGCAGCTATTTATTTATTGGCGGCAGGCTTTTCGGCAAATGAAATACAGCACCTAATAAATCCAATTAAATATGATTTGGAAATTGGCAAAATACAAATATTTAGCGCGCTCTTGATCGCACCACCAATTGAAACATTTGTCCTAAGTTTTGCAATAAATTTATTAAATAAAAAATCTAACAATGTAATCACATCAATTGCAATTGGCATTGTATTTGGCTTAGTACACGGATTCAATGACGCACAAAAAATATTGCCTACCACCCTAATTTTCACAGGCCTATCCTTAATTTACTTAAAAACAAAATATGAATATGGAATAAAAATAGCCATATACCAGAATATCTATATACATTTTCTTATTAATTTATTTATTATAATTGCCATTAAATTGGGCACCTAACAGGCTGCTGAAATACTCCCATGTTTAGCAGGCTGCTGAAATACTCCCATGTTTAGGTCCACGCCGAGCCCCTGAGAAACGTTAATTGTTGAGCAACTACACGGACACATGATGCGCGGCGCTGACACCTTCACCGAGAGCCTTTTCACGATGCGTCATTTGGACGATTTCGTACCAGC
>NZ_NESK01000016.1 GCF_003063415.1 Limnohabitans sp. 2KL-17 | reverse complement strand
CCTCGCAAGCCTCGTCGGCCAAGTTGAACCAGTGCTGCACAAAGTACATGCGCAACATACGCTCAAGTCCCACCGGCGGGCGACCATTGCCCGGCTTGGGGTAATGCGGCTCGATCACTTCGCATAGCGCATGCCACGGAACGATCTCATTCATTGTGGAGAGGAACACGTCGCGCCTGGTTGCGCGACGGTATTGTTCGAATCCGGCTCCTGCATCGGCCGCTAGGGCAAGGGTCTGTTGTTTCATCGACCTATAACGAAACAGCACCCAATGCGGTGGACTTATTCAGCGTAGCCCTAGACCAACTGGTGACCGTGCAGGTCGCCACGAGGCCGAGTATCACCATCAGCACGATTGCAGTCAATGATGTGATCAATGCCGGCGAGGCATCCAGCGTGGTCGCCATCAGTGGCACCACCAGCAACATCGAAAATGGGCGAACCGTGACGGTGACCGTAGACGGAAACACCTACACCACCACCGTGAGCAGCAATGCCTGGACACTCAACGTGCAGGTGCTTGATATTGCCAATTTTGAGGCCAGCGAGATGGTGACGGCTGACGTGAGCGATGTGGCAGGTACTCCAGCTACCCAGGCCACGCGCAGCATCGCAGTGGATACGACACGCCCCACGGCCACCATTGTGGTGGCTGATAACGCCTTGATTATCGGCGAGACCTCCCTGGTCACCATCACCTTCAGTGAAGCCGTCACCGGTTTTAACAACGCCGACTTGACGATCGCCAACGGAACCTTGTCCGCAGTGAGCTCCAGCGACGGTGGCGTCACCTGGACAGCCATGTTCACGCCGACTGCGGGCATTCAGGACGCCACTAACCTGATCACGATCGATAACACAGGAGTCTCTGATAGCGCGGGTAATGCCGGCACGGGAACAACAGACTCCAACAACTATGCGATAGACACCGTGCGCCCCACCGCCACCATTGTGGTGGCCGACAACGCACTGAAGATCGGCGATACCTCCCTGGTCGCCTTCACCTTCAGCGAAGTCGTCACCGGTTTTACCAACGCTGACTTGACGATTGCCAACGGAACCTTGACCAACGTGAGTTCAGGCGATGGCGGAATGACCTGGACAGCCACGTTCACGCCGACTGCGAGCATTGACGACACCACCAACCTCATCACGCTGAACAACACCGGGGTTACTGACGCGGCCGGCAATGCTGGCTCGGGCTCTACCAACTCCAACAACTACGCCATCGACACACTGCGGCCTACCGTCAGCATTGTGGTGGCTGATAACGCAATGAAGGTCGGTGAGACATCACTGGTCACCTTTACTTTCAGCGAGGCCGTTTCGGGCTTCAGCAACAGCGACTTGACGATCGCCAACGGTGCATTGACAGGCGTGAGCTCCGCCAACGGGGGGCTGACCTGGACGGCGACGTTCACCCCCACTGCGGGCATTGAGGACACCACCAACCTCATCACGCTGGAGAACACCGGGGTTGCTGACGCTGCGGGCAATGCTGGCACGGGTTCTACCAACTCCAACAACTACGCCGTCGACACACAGCGGCCTACCGTCAGCATTGTGGTGGCCGATAACGCAATGAAGGTCGGTGAGACATCACTGGTCACCTTTACTTTTAGCGAGGCCGTTTCGGGCTTCAGCAACAGCGACTTGACGATCGCCAACGGTGCATTGACAGGCGTGAGCTCCACCGACGGGGGACTGACCTGGACGGCGACGTTCACGCCCACTGCGGGCATTGAGGACACCACCAACCTCATCACGCTGGACAACACCGGGGTTGCTGACGCTGCGGGCAATGCCGGCACGGGTTCAACCAACTCCAACAACTACGACATCGATACACGGCGACCCACAATCTCGATTGCCAGCAGTAAAAGCAGCTTGATCAATGGCGAGACCGCTGTTTTGACCTTCACCTTGTCTGAGCCAGCGACAGACTTTTTGGAGGCTGATGTCACGGTGACCGGCGGGGCTTTGTCTGCCTGGACAGCAGTGAGTTCGTCGGTCTATACCGCCACATTCACGGCTGCGGGTGCCGCAGGCACCATCAGTGTGGCCGATACCCAATTCACTGACGCGGCAGGCAATGCCAATGCAGACGGAGTTGATGCCAACAACACGGTTAGCATCGGCTCAGACAATGTCCCCTCCACGATAGCGATCAGCAGCGACAAGGCCAGCCTCATAGCCGGTGAGACGGCGGTGCTGACGTTCACGCTGTCGGAGGCGGCCACGGACTTTATCGCGACGGATGTCACGGTGGCTGGCGGGGCACTGTCTGGCTGGACGGCAGTGAGCGGCACGGTGTACACGGCCACTTTTACGCCGGACGCCTCGAGCACGGCCAATGGCGTGGTGAGCGTGGCCAACACCAAGTTCAGCGATGCCGCGGGCAATGTGAACGCGGACGGCGCTGATGCCGACAACACGGTGACCATGACGGTCAATACCGTGATTATTTCGATCACAAATCTGACGGTGAACGAAGCCTCGCCTTACGGTGTATTCGAAGTCACCGGTGCAGCCAACCAGTTGACGAGTCTGGCACTGGCAGTGGGCACCAGCAACCCGGCCACAGCGGGTGGAACGGACTACAGCTTGGCCAGCGGGAGTGGCCTGAGCTACTCGACGGACAGCGGCGCGAACTGGACGAGCTACACCGGCGGCAACGTGGCACTCGATGCCAACGGCAAACTGCTGGTGCGCACGGCGCTTACCAACGATGGCACGAGCGACAACAACGAGACCTTCAAGCTGGTGGCGACCAGCACTGGCGGCACGGTTAGCACTGGCGGCGCGGCCACGATCAAGGACGATGGCACGGGTGCGATCTTCAAGAACGATGGCACCAATGACGCAACTGCTGTTCGCGATGACGACAGCCCCATCACCGTCACCGGCGGCAACTACAACGAAAACTCGCCCCGTGCCGTCTTCACGGTCAATGCCAACCCCGGCCAGTTGCTCACGCTGGACGTGCAAAACGCCGCGCAGGCTGGAAAAGCGCCGACAGGGGACAACGAGGGCAAGCCCAACGACTCGCTGGATACGGCGCCTATTTATTACTCGCTGGACGGCGGTGCCACCTGGCAGCTTTACACCGGGCCGGTGGCAGCGGGTACTGTGCCGGTCTTGGTGGCCATTGACATCACCAATGAGCGTGATGATGTGTATGAAGGCGAAGAGCAGCTCAAGCTGGTGGTGACTTCAGGTGGCCAGGCTACATCGGGCTTCTTGTCCATCTTTGACGATGGCACAGGCACGGTCACCAAGCCGATCACAGCCTTGTCCACCCTCGAGACGGGTGCGAATGATCTCGCTGTCACCAAAGACAATGACCAGCCCAAGCCCGCGCCGATTGTGTTGTCACCAGCAGCCACTGAGCCCAAGGCGGCTGCCGCTGCGGTCACGCCGTCAGATCAGTCCGAGTCAGCGACGCAGGTTTTCAGCTCAGAGCTTAAGCCCCTGGCACCCCGTTTGGTGCCCGTGGAGGCCCCTGTGCCCATTGGTGATATTTTGACCAGTTCGTCAGGCTTTCGCGTGGCGGTCAATGAAGCTGGATCACCAGGTCTGTTGCTGAACCGTGGCGTCACAGACCAGTTTGTCGAGGGCAATGGCAATTCAGCCAAGATATCACTGCCTTACGACGCGTTCATCCACTCCGACAAGGATGCGGTGATCAAGCTGGATGCCAAACAGGCTGACAATTCTCCGCTGCCGGGTTGGGTCCGCTTTGACCCGGCCACAGGCTCTTTTGAGGTGAACCCACCCAAGGACTTCAGGGGCAAGCTGGATTTGAAAGTGACCGCGATGGATGACGATGGCCGCGAGGCTGTGGCCCTGTTCCAGTTGTTTGTGGGTGACAAGCCCGCTGAACAAAAGCCACAAAGCCGCAACAGCCTGACCGAAAAGCTGCGTCTGGCAGGGCAGCGCCCCATCACCCTCATCAAGCTGGGTGGCGAGGTGACGACGCCTGCCCCGGCCCGTGAAGTGTCTGTGCGTGCCGCCGAAGTGCAAAGGGCCAAGGCTGGATGAGCAATACCCCGGTGGCAGTGACCGATGCTTGGGAGTCGTTGGCGCAAGTGTGGATCCTTTCACGCAGGGCGCGGCAGGCTGCCTCGGACCGTGAGTTGGCGTTCATGCTGGTCAACGACACGCAGGGTCTGGCGCACTACCGCCAAGCAGCCCTGTGGTTGCAGCAAGAGGGCGCTTACAGCTTGTCGGGTGTGGTTCAGATTGAGGCCAATGCGCCTTATGTGTTGTGGCTCGAGGCTGTCTGCACGCACCTCGCAGCGCAGGCCGGTGGGCCGAGCACCACGCTGACATCGGTCGATTTGCCGCCCCATTTGGCAGCGGAGTGGGCGCAGTGGTGGCCAACGCATGCTCTGTGGCTGCGCATGGACCGGCCGGGCAGCCCGGATGGCTCAGCTGGCTTGCTGCTGCTGCGCGATGAGCTTTGGCTTGATGCCGAGTTGTCTGTGCTGCGGGAATGGGTCGATGCGTGGTGGCACGCTTTCGAGGCCAAGCACAGCCCGCGCTTGAGAACCCTGCAGGCCTGGGGCGCAAGGGTTCGCCAGGTTTTTGAGCGCCAGCCCGGCAAGTCTTGGTGGCAACAAAACACCCTTCGCGCAGCGGGTTTTCTGCTGCTGGTGTTGCTGTTTCCGGTGCGCATGTCGGTGTTGGCGCCCGGTGAGTTGGTGCCTGCGAACCCCATGATCATGCGGTCACCTCTGGATGGGGTGATCGATGTTTTTCACGTGCAACCCAACCAGACTGTGCAAGCCGGGCAGCCCTTGTTCGGTTTTGACGAAGTCGTGATTCAGGCGCGGTTGGATGTGGCGCTGCAATCATTGGCCACTGCGGAAACCGATTACCGCCAGACCTCCCAAATGGCGCTTGCCGATGCCAAGTCCAAAAGCCAACTGGCGCTTTTGCAGGGCAAGGTGAACGAAAAACGCGCCGAGACCGATTACCTGAACGAACAACTGCAACGTGCCCGTGTGTTGTCGCCACAAGCCGGTGTGGTGTTGATGGATGACCCGGCCGAATGGATGGGCAAGCCAGTGGCGGTGGGCGAGCGCATTCTGCGCATTGCCGCCCTGGACGATGCCGAGGTCGAGGCTTGGTTGCCGCTGGCCGATGCGATCGATATGCAGCCGGGCGCCCCGCTCAGTCTGTATTTGAGCGCGAGCCCTTTGTCGCCGGTTTCGGCCACATTGCGCTACTTGGCCCACGATGCCGTGCAGCGCCCGGACGGCAATTTCGCTTACCGTGTGCGCGCCAGCCTGTCTGAGAAAACAAACCACCGTGTAGGGCTCAAGGGCACCGTCAAACTTCAGGGTGATTGGGTTCCGCTTTGCTATTGGGCCATGCGCCGCCCACTGGCCACTGCGCGTGCTTACCTGGGGCTTTGAGCAGCATGGGCTTGCCACGTTTGCGCGACGAGCTGGATTTGCTGCCAGGTGCCAGCCTGGCCGATGGCCAGCCAAGCTGGACTTTGCATGATCCGGTGCGACACCAGTTTTACAGAATCGACTGGCCCACGTTCGAAGTGCTGCAGCGCTGGGAACTGGACGCCCCGCAGGCCATTGCCGATGCGGTATCGCAGGCCACCACCCTGGCCTTGTCGGCCGAGGACGTGGTGGCGGTGGTCGATTTTTTGGTGGCGCATCAACTGGTGCAGCCTGAAGGTGCTGATGCGCCTGCCAAGATGGCGGCGCGCCTGGCCCAGATGCAGGGCACCCCGATGAACTGGCTGCTGCACCACTATCTGTTTTTTCGGGTGCCCTTGGTCAGGCCTGATGCATGGCTGAGCCGGTGGCTGCCTGTGGCCAATTTGTTTTTTACACGCAGCTTTGCCTGGATCACGGCGGCCGCCTTGGTGTGGGGCTTGTCACACGTGGTGCGTCGGCGGGAGAGTTTCAGTGCCTCGCTGGTGGACACCTTCAACCTGGATGGCTTGCTGGCTTATGGCGTGGCCCTGTTTTTGGTCAAGCTCTTGCACGAGTTGGGCCATGCCTTCACCGCCAAGCGTTTTGGTTGTCGGGTTCCGGCGATGGGCATTGCGTTTTTGGTGATGTGGCCGGTGGCTTACACCGACACCAACGAAACCTGGCGCCTGACCGACCGCATGCAGCGCCTGAAGGTGGCATCGGCTGGCATCCTGACCGAGTTGGTCATTGCGGCGTGGGCCACCCTGGCCTGGGCGCTGTTCCCTGAGGGGGGCATCAAGTCGGCCGCCTTTGTGTTGGCCACCACCAGTTGGATCGCCACACTGGCCATCAATGCCAGCCCCTTCATGCGCTTTGACGGTTATTTCATCTTGATGGATGCCCTGGACATGCCCAACCTGCACGGGCGCAGTTTTGCCATGGCCCGCTGGAAGCTGCGGGAATGGCTGTTTGGTTTGGGCGATGCGCCGCCGGAGCATTTCAAGCCCCTGCAGGCCAAGGCCTTGATTGCATTTGCATTGGGCACCTGGTTGTACCGATTGGTGCTGTTTCTGGGCATTGCGTTGTTGGTGTATTTTTACTTTTTCAAAGTCCTGGGCATCTTTTTGTTTCTGGTCGAAATCGTCTGGTTTGTCTGGTTCCCGATCCGGTCTGAGCTCAAGGTCTGGAAGGCGCGTTGGCCTGACATTCGACAGCAACCGAAGTCTAGGCAAACTGTCTGGGTGGTTTTGTTGGCACTGGTGCTCATGCTGGTTCCATGGCCTGGCCGGGTCACAGCCAGCGCGTTGCTGCGCCCCGCTGAGCAATGGCCCGTGTTTGCACCTTCTGGAGCCCGGATTGAGGCATTGCCATTCAAGGAAGGTGCCCGCGTGGGTGAGGGCGATCTGATCATGTCGCTGTATGTGCCGGACTTGGTGGTCAAGCGGGCCGCTTTGCAGGCCCGTCTGGATCAGCAACGCTGGCAGGCAGCGGCGTCTGGGCTGGATGAAGAATCGCGCAAGCGCCTGCTGGTGAACCAGGAAAGCCTGTACACCGCTCAGGCGGAATTGGCAGGTGCGGATGCCGAGGCTTTGCAATTTGCACCTCGTGCGCCCTATGCCGGAACGCTGAAAGACGTGAACCCTGATTTGCGAGTGGGGCAGTGGGTGTCGCGCAAGGAAAAACTGGGCACCTTGATCAAGGCCAACAGCCCTTGGCTGGTGGAGACCTGGCTGGACGAAGACGCCGTGCAGCGCGTGCGTGTAGGCGATGCGGCCTATTTTTACAAAGACAGTGCCAGCGGGGTCATGTTGCGCTTGACGGTGGCATCGGTCGATCAAGACGCTTCCAGGGTCTTGCCCAAACCAGAGCTGGCGGCGCAGTGGGGAGGCCACGTGTTGTCACGGGACAAAAACAACCAGCTCATTCCGGAGCGGGCCATTTACCGGGTGAGTCTGAAAGTCGAGGACGCACAGGCCCAAATTTTTGATCAGGCCGTGCGTGGCCAGATCACATTGCACGCCAGTTGGGAGGCGCCTGCATCGCGCTATTTCCGACAGGCCTTGTCGGTGTTGATGCAAGAGTCCGGGTTTTGAAAATGAGGCGCTTAAAACGGGGCGTCTTTGGGTTCTGAAGCCTGGACCTGGTCTGCAGTGACATCGGCCTCTTCGTTGGCTGAGCTGCGCTCGCGGCTCAGGGTCTCGACCGCGGCCTGCACGGCGGTTTTGTCGGCCACGCTGGCGAACTTGCTGAATTTGCCCAGGATGCTGACCAACTGGCCATAAATGCGGGGGGCACCGGCCAGGCATTCTTTTTGTTCCAGAAAGTCCGACTCGCCTGTGAAGTTGCCGATCAGGCCCCCGGCTTCGGTGACCAGCAACGAGCCCGCAGCCACATCCCAAGGGGACAGACCTGTCTCGAAAAATCCATCTGTAAACCCTGCAGCCACATAGGCCAGGTCGAGGGCGGCTGAGCCTGGACGACGAAGGCCTGCGGTGCGTTGCATCACATCGCCCATCATGCGCAGGTACTGGTTGAAGTTGTCACCCTTGCGGAAGGGGAAACCGGTGGAAATGATGCATTCCTGCAAGCGGATGCGCTTGCTCACGCGCAGGCGGCGGTCGTTCATGAAAGCGCCGCGGCCTTTGGTGGCGGTGAACAGGTCGTTGCGGGTGGGGTCGTAAATGACGGCTTGCTCGATCTTGCCGCGCACTTGCAGGGCAATGCTCACGCAATAAACCGGAAAGCCGTGGATGAAGTTGGTGGTGCCGTCCAGCGGGTCGATGATCCAGATGTGGTCAGCGAGCGGGTTGCCGAATTCGCGGCCCGACTCTTCGGCCAGGATGCCGTGGTCGGGGTAGGCGGTGAGCAGGGTCTCGATGATGATTTTTTCGCTCGCGTGGTCAACTTCGGTGACGAAATCGTTGACCTGCTTTTGCGAGATGCGAACCGCTTCAACGTCGAGCGCGGCGCGGTTGATGATGGCGCCAGCGGCGCGCGCAGCCTTGATGGCCACGTTGAGCATGGGGTGGAGATTGGACGACATAAATTGTGTGAAGAACCAGACAGACAGCCGCACGATCACGGTGGCGAAGGCAGCATTTTCTCATGAAACCAGGGGTGCCTTGTCGTTTTCGAGTCAGAGTTGCTGCAGGGTGCGCGATGCGGGTGGGTTCAGCATGGACAATCGGGGGATGAAAACGCGATTCATCCTGATAGAAACCAGCCATGCTGGCAATGTGGGTGCCGCTGCCCGTGCCATGAAAGTCATGGGCTTTGACGACCTGGTGCTGGTGGCACCGCGCTGGCCGAATGTGCTGCGCAAGGAAGAAACCATTCAGCGGGCCAGTGGGGCCAACGATGTGCTGGCCAAGGCCCGTGTGGTGGAAACGCTCGACGAAGCGCTGGACGGTGTGACCCATTTGTGCGCCACGGCGATGACGCCGCGTGACTTTGGCCCGCCCACCCGCACGCCGCGCGAGCATTTTGCCCAGTTGACCCAAGCCGGTGCGCCCGAGCAATGCGTGGCATTCTTGTTTGGCTGTGAGCGCTTTGGCATGAAAAACGAAGACGTTTACCGCTGCCATGTGGCGTTGTCGATCCCGACCAACCCCCAGTTTGGGTCGCTCAATTTGGGCTCGGCCATTCAGGTGCTGGCCTACGACTGGCGCGTGGCTTTGGGCGGGTTCCCGGTTCAAGACGGGGTCTTGCCCGCAGACAAGGCCGATGCGCAACAGGTCGCAGGCATGCTCAGCCATTGGGAGCAGGCATTGACCGACCTGGGTTTTCTGGACCCTGAAGCGCCCAAAAAACTGATGCCCCGATTGAACCAGTTGTTCAACCGGGCTGATCTGAGCCCCGAAGAAATCCACATCCTGCGCGGGGTGGCAAAAGCCATGATCCAGACGGCCAGCGCCAAGCGATAGACTCGGTGCTTATGTTTTCTCGTCTCCGCTCCGACATCCAATGCATCCTCGACCGAGACCCCGCCGCGCGCACCGCTTGGGAGGTCCTGACCTGTTACCCGGGCCTGCACGCTTTGGTGCTGCACCGCCGGGCGCATTGGTGCTGGCATCACGGGTTCAAGTGGCTGGGGCGCTTTATTTCGCATGTGTCGCGGGCTTTGACCGGCATCGAAATTCACCCGGGCGCCAAAATTGGCGAGCGCGTTTTCTTTGACCACGCCATGGGGGTGGTGGTGGGCGAGACCGCAGAAATCGGTGATGGCTGCACGATTTACCAAGGTGTGACGCTGGGCGGTACATCGCTCTACAAAGGGGCCAAGCGCCACCCGACACTGGGCCGCGATGTGGTGGTCAGCGCCGGCGCCAAGGTGCTGGGCGGCTTCGAGGTGGGCGATGGCGCCAAGATCGGCAGCAATGCCGTGGTGATCAAACCCGTGCCCGCCGGGGCCACAGCGGTGGGCATTCCTGCCCGAATCATCTTGTCCAAGGCAGGTGAGAGCGCCGATGTGGCGGGCACCGAGCGCAAGTTCAGCGCCTATGGCATCACGCAAGACGATGACCCGGTCAGCCAGGCTTTGGGGGGCTTGATCGACAACGCTGCAGGCCATGAGCACCAGATTGCCATGATCTGGCAAGCCCTAGAGCAGCTGTGCGCCCAGCAACAGGTGCAAATGCCCGGTGATGCCGCAACCCGCGAAACCTTTCAGGCGGCCCAGCTCAATCAGTTGCTGGGCAAGTGAAGTTCACTGTTCGGTTGACAAGGCGGCGGCTGCCTTGAGTTCTCGCCATCTTTTGTCCAGGCTGCTGTAACGCTGCAGTGCGTCCGGGTCTTCGCCGCTTTGGTGTTGCGCCAGGGCCTCGTTCTTGAGCTGCTGCAGCCTGTCAATCAACAGCAAATTCAACAGCCCGCGCAGCTCTTGTCGCGCTTCTTGCGGGTCGGGCGGGGTGGCGTCTTCGCTGCCTGCCACAGGGTTCAATTTGTCTTGCGACATCCAGAGGCTGGCTTCTTGTGCAAAAGGCTGGCTTTGCATTTCAGCCTGCAAAGTGGACCAGCCCAAAGCCCCTTGTTCGTGAAACTGCGATTCGAGCCAGGCAAACAAAGGCCCGTGGGGCGCAGGCAGAGCGCAGAGCATGGCGTGGTCTTCGCCAGCCAGCGTTTCCCACAGTGCCATGTTCCCCAACAGCAGGCGTGCGGCATGGTCTGCCCGGCTGGCAGGAACGGTGCGGGGGCCGGTGTAAACCGGGGGCTGCTCACGTTTGTAACGGCTGTTGCCGAATTTGCTGTTGGGCGTCCAGTTGGGGTTCTTGCGAGGCCAGTTGTTGCCGGATGCCCCTGGGTTTGCATAGCCGGCTTGCGCGCCATATGCCCCGTAACCAGCACCAGGCTCCGGGATTTGCCCGTGGCCGCCTGCCCAAGCAGAGGGCTCGCCGTAATGGGGCTCGTAGTTGGGGTATTCGTCGATGCTGGCTGCGGCCTGGTTGAAGGCGGCAGGGGCGTTTTGTGACGTTGGCACAGCGCTTCTTGCACCGGATGCAAAGCGCTGGTCGGTGGCCGCTTGCTGGCCCCACAGGCGCTCAAGGCCAGCCGTTTCGAGCTGAATCAGTTGGGCCAGCTCTGACAGCAGCTGTTGCTTGAGAGCGCCTTCGGGCAGCAGTTGCCACAAGGGGCGGGCCTGGCTGGACAAGCGGGCACGGCCTTCGGCGGTTTGCAGATCGCAGTCGACGCTGGCTGCTTCGATCAAAAAGCGCGACAGCGGCATGGCCTGCTTGATTTGCTCGGCAAACGCGTCTTGGCCGAACTCGCGCACATAGCTGTCGGGGTCGTGCTCGGCGGGCAAAAACAAAAACTTGATGCTGCGCACGTCGGTGGCGTAGGGCAGGGCGCCATCGAGTGCCTTGCGCGCGGCGCGGCGGCCTGCGCCATCGCCGTCAAAGCTGAAGACCACCGCGTCGGTGAATCTGAAAAGTTTTTGCACGTGGTCCGGGGTGCAGGCCGTACCCAGTGTGGCCACGGCGTTGGCAAAGCCCAGCTGGGCCAGAGCCACCACGTCCATGTAGCCTTCGGTCACCAACACGTAGCCGGCGCTGTGCAAGGCTTCGCGGGCTTCGTACAGGCCATACAACTCGCGGCCTTTGTGGAAGACCGGGGTTTCCGGAGAGTTGAGGTATTTGGGGGTGCCGCTGCCGATCACGCGCCCGCCAAAGCCGATGCACTCGCCCTTGATGTTGCGGATCGGGAACATGATGCGGTCGCGAAACCGGTCGTAGCGCTTGTCGTCTTCTTCATTGACGATGACCAGGCCCGACTCGGCTAGCAAAGGGTCGTCGTATTTGGGAAAAATACTGGCCAGAGAGCGCCAGCCTTCGGGGGCATAGCCCATGCCAAAGCGCTTGGCAATTTGCCCCGAAAGGCCCCGGCCCTTCAGGTACTCGACCGCGCGGGGCGTGATCTTGAGCTGCTCGCGGTAGGCATCCCCTGCTTTTTCCAACACATCGCTCAGGCTGTCTTGCTTGGCTTTTTGGGCCGCAGCGCGGGCGCGGTCTTCGGGCGATTGCTGCTCTTCGGGCACTTGCATGCCGGTTTGCTGGGCCAGGTCTTTGACGGCTTCGATGAAGGTCATGCCCGCGTGCTCCATCAGGAAACCGATGGCGTTGCCGTTTTTGCCACAGCCAAAGCAGTGAAAAAACTGCTTGGTGGGGCTGACGCTGAAGCTGGGGGATTTTTCGCCATGGAAGGGGCACAGGCCCATGAAATTGGCGCCACCTTTCTTGAGTTGCACGTATTTGCCCACCACCTCGACAACGTCGATGCGGGACAGCAACTCCTGAATGAATGACTGGGGGATGGCCATCGGGCTATTTTCGCTGATTGCGCGGGCCATTTTGGGCAGATACAGTGACTTGTTTTGGTGCAAACCAGCATGGATTTCTGTCCAAGCTCAGGCAAACTGATCGGCATTGGATCCACAGACGATCCACAGACGAAACGGAACGACCTCATGCAAGAAACCAAAGTCAGCATCTTCGACCAGGATTTGCCCCAGACCCCTGCCAACCATGCCCCTATTTCGCCCCTGAGCTTCATCGAGCGCACGGCCGAGGTGTACCCCACTCGCCTGGCCATCGTCCATGGCGATTTGCGCCAGGACTGGGCCACGACTTACCGACGCTGCCGTCAGCTGGCCAGCGCCCTCACGCAAGCGGGGATTGGCAAGAACGATACGGTGGCCGTGATGCTGCCCAACACCCCGCCCATGGTCGAGGCGCACTTTGGCATTCCCATGGCAGGCGCGGTGCTGAACGCCATCAACACCCGGCTGGACCCGGAAACAGTGGCCTTCATGCTGGACCATGGCGAGGCCAAGGTGGTGATCGTAGACCCGGAATTTTCTGGCGTCATGCAAAAAGCCCTGGCGCTGCGCCAGTCCACCAAGCCGTTGCTGGTGATCGATGTGGAGGATGCGCTTTACAAAGGCCCTGGCGAGGCCTTGGGCACTGTGAGCTACGAGGCTTTTGTCGCCCGGGGTGATGCAGACTTTGCATGGAATTTGCC
Organism: Limnohabitans sp. 2KL-17; assembly: GCF_003063415.1. GTDB lineage: Bacteria > Pseudomonadota > Gammaproteobacteria > Burkholderiales > Burkholderiaceae_C > Limnohabitans_A. Next base: position 84,073 of record NZ_NESK01000016.1, on the reverse strand, counting down.
CGGCGACGAGTGGGATGCGATTGCGCTGAACTACACCAGCGGCACCACGGGCAACCCCAAGGGCGTGGTCTACCACCATCGGGGGGCTGCGACCAATGCGATTTCCAACATTCTGGAATGGGACATGCCCAAGCATGCAGCTTACTTGTGGACGCTGCCCATGTTCCATTGCAATGGTTGGTGCTTTCCGTGGACGGTGGCGGCGCGGGCGGGTGTGAATGTGTGTTTGCGCAAAGTGGATGCCCAGACGATTTTTGACGCCATGCGGCAGCACGGGGTCTTGCATTACTGCGGTGCGCCCATCGTGCACGGCCTGTTGGTCAATGCGTCTGCCGAGATGAAGGCCGGTGTGCCGGCAGGCATCAAAGCCATGGTGGCCGGTGCTGCGCCCCCAGCGTCGATGATCGAGGGGATGGAAGAAATGGGTTTTGATTTGACCCATGTCTATGGCCTGACCGAGGTCTATGGCCCTGCGACCGTTTGCCCCAAGCACCCCGAGTGGGACGCCCTGCCCATTGGCGATCGCGCCCGGCTGAACGCCCGCCAAGGTGTGCGTTACCACCTGGAGCGCGATGTGCGTGTGCTCAACCCCGAAACCATGCAGCCGGTGCCGCAAGACGGCGAAACCATGGGTGAGATCATGTTCAAGGGCAACATCGCCATGAAGGGCTATCTCAAGAACCCCAAGGCCACGCAAGAAGCCTTTGCTGGGGGCTGGTTCCACAGTGGCGATCTGGCAGTGCAGTACCCCGATGGCTACATCAAGATCAAGGACCGCAGCAAGGACATCATCATCTCGGGCGGCGAGAACATTTCATCGATCGAGGTGGAAGATGTGCTGTATCGCCACCCTGCTGTGTTGGCAGCGGCCGTGGTGGCCAAGCCCGATGCCCGCTGGGGCGAAACGCCTTGCGCCTTTGTAGAACTGAAGGCAGGCGCCCAGGTCACGGCCGAGCAGATCGTGGCGCACTGCAAGCTGCATCTGGCGGGCTTCAAGGTGCCGCGTGCGGTGGTGTTTGGGGAGTTGCCCAAGACCAGCACCGGCAAAATTCAGAAGTTCGAGTTGCGCAAGCAGGCCGGGTCGGCACAGGCCATTGATGTGTGAAGTCTGGCCTTAAGCGTTTGAGCGTTTGAGGGCGGCGCTCAGGCCTCAGGCGATGTCGAAGGCATGGGTGCCAAAGTGCCCGGCTTGCCGGTCGGCAAAGTAATGTTCCAGCGTTTCTTTCACCGTCCTGAAGGCCAGTTCGTCCCAGGGAATGTCGGCTTCTGTGAACAGGCGTGCTTCCATGGTTTCGTGGCCGGGGTCGAACACGTCACTCGTCAGCCTTGCGCGGTAGTAGAGGTGCACTTGGCCCACCCTGGGCACGCTCATGACGGTGAACAGGTCTTCCATGATGAATTGGGCACCGGCTTCTTCGGTGGTCTCGCGGGCAGCCCCCTCGGAGGCGGACTCGCCCAGTTCCATGAAGCCCGCAGGCAGTGTCCATTTGCCTTTGCGGGGCTCGATGTTGCGCTTGCACAGCAAGATCTGATCGCCCCAGTGGGGCACGGTGCCCACCACATTCAGCGGGTTTTCGTAATGCACGGTGCTGCACGCTGTGCAGATGGCCCGTTCCTTGGTGTCGCCATCGTCGGGCAAGCGGCGTGCCACAAGGGCACCGCATTGGCGGCAATGTCGAATGGTGCGGTCAAACATCATGTAAGGGGCTCGAAGTGTGTGGATATCTTGACGGAGGTCACTGACAGAGTCTAACCATTTCGCCAAGAAAAAAGCCTCCGAAGTTGGCACTCAGGAGGCTTGGCAGAATAATTATCCAGATCAGGTCAGGTACTTGATCAGGAACAGTGAAATGCCTGGGAAGAAGAGCAGCAGCAAGGTGCGAATGGTATCGCTGATCAGGAAGGGCACGATGCCTTTATAGCTTTCGCTGAGCGGCACGTCTTTGGCCATGCCGTTGACCACATACACGTTCAGCCCCACCGGCGGGGCCAGCATGCCAAAACCTACCGTCATCAGCACCATGATGCCAAACCAGATGGCGGTGTGCTCAGGCGTCATGCCGAAGTCGAGTTTCATGATGATGGGGAAAAAGATCGGAATGGTCAGCAGCAGCATAGACAACTCGTCCATCACAGCGCCCAGCACCACGTAAAGCAACAAGATACCGGCTACCACCATCAGGGGGGCGAAGTTCATGGCGACCACCATTTCAGCCAACTGGGCGGGCACTTGGGTGCGCGCCAGTGCGGCGTTCATCACGTCTGCGCCCATGAAGATCATGAAGATCATGGCGGCACTCAGAGCTGTGGCGTGAAAGCAATGCAGGAATTTCTGCCAAGTCAGTTCGCGCTTGAGCAGTGCTGCCAAGAAGGTGGAGGTGGCCCCCACGGCTGCGCCTTCGGTGGGGGTGAAGAAGCCCGCATAGATGCCACCAAACACGATGATGAAGATGGTGGCGATGGGCACAATGCCCTTTAGCGATTCAAGGGTCAGTCTTTCACGGTCTTCCTGGTCAGGTGCTTGCCCGGGCACCACGCGCACATAAATGGCAATGGCGATCATGTAACCGACCATGGCAATAAGACCGGGCATCATGGCGGCCGCAAACAGTTTGGCAATGTTTTGCTCGGTCAGGATGGCGTAGATCACCAGGGGCACGGAGGGCGGTATCAAAATACCCAAAGTGCCACCGGCAGCCAGCGTACCTGTCGACAAACGGCCCGAATAACCATGCCGCTTCATCTCTGGCAAAGCCACGCCGGTGATGGTGGCAGCGGTGGCCACAGAGGAGCCGCAAATGGCCCCGAAAGCGCCGCACGCGAGCACCGCGCCCATGGCCAGACCGCCCTTGAAGCGGCCCATGACCACAGCAGCGAACTGGAACAACGCCTTGCTGATACCGCCTTGCGTGGCGAAGTGGCCCATCAGGATGAACAGAGGAATCACTGACAGGTCGTAATTGGCAAGGCGGGCAAAAGCGAGGTTGTTCAGGAAGTTCAGGTAAGGCTGAAAACCCGTTTGAAGGATGAACCCGACAGTGCCTGCAAGGAACATGGCGCCCGCGATCGGAACGCGGATCACCATCAGGCCCAGCATGATGAAGAAAATCGACAAAGCCAAGGTGATCGGGGTCATGACGCGGCCTTGTCGTTGGGGCTGAATGATGCGGCGGCTTGCGAGGCCGCAATGATGGCGGTGATGCCAAAGGGAATCGCCATGCTGGTGAACACGATCCAGTCAGGGAAACCCAGCAGCATGGAAGCTCCCATGGTGTCTACGGCGTTGATGGCCGCGGCCGTGCAGCGCCAGGCGAGCAATGCAAAAATAATCGCCATCAGCACATCGCCCAATCGGTCAAGCCTGTAATTGAAGGCCTCACTGCGGTTGGCAGTGAAGAAGTCCACGATGATGTTTTCGTGTTTGAGTTGGCACAAGGGCATGAACAGGGCAATGGCTGCGCCTGCGCCAACACCTGTCAGCTCAAAGTCGCCGATCAGGGCTGAGTCAAAAAGGTTGCGGCTGATCAGGCTGTAGCAGGTCATGAGCATCAGCGCTGTCATGACCAGCCCCCCCAAAATGCTGCAGAACCGTGCAATGCGGTCCAGTGAATTAGAAAACATCATGGTGGGTTTTGTGAGCAGTGAAAAAACAGGAATCGGCTTCTATTTCAAACCATGGAAACCGCACAAGAAAAAGAGCAGGGCGCTGCTTGGCGTCCCTGCTCTTTTGTGTGCATGACCAGCGCTTATTTGCTGTATTGCTTGATCAGGTCAGTGGCGGACTGCAACATGCCTTTTCCATCCATGCCTTTGCCGGTCATCTCTGCGACCCAGGCGTCGTCAAGCGGGTCAGTCGCTTTTTTCCATTTCTCCAGTTCAGCTTTGGAGATGATGCTGATTTTTTGGTTGGCAGAAGCTTCAAATATTTTTTTACCTGGAACGTCATGACCTGCCTGGGTTTTACCCATAAAAGCAGAGAATTCACGGCCGGAGTTTTTGTCGATCACAGCCTTCAGGTCGGCTGGCAGCGATTCGTACTTGGCCTTGTTCATGGGAACGACAAACACTGTGGTGTAAAGCGCGTTGTAGCTGCGGTCGGTTTCAGCTGTGAAGTTGGTCAGTTCGTTGACCTTCAGGCTGGGGGCCACTTCGTAGGGAATCACGGCTCCATCGATCACACCTTTGGAGAGGGCTTCGGGCACTTGCGGCACGGGCATGGCCACGGGTGTGGCACCCATCATGGCGATCATCTTGTTCACCTGGCGTGTCGGAGCGCGCACTTTCAGGCCCTTGAGGTCGGACATGGTGGTGACTGGTTTGGATTTGGTGTAAATGTTGCCTGGGCCATGCACATGGACAGCCAGCATCTTGACGTCCTTGAAGTCGTCTTGCGCATACTTTTGGGCGTAGTCCCAGGCGGCACGGCTGGTGGCTTCGGCGTTGGTCATCATGAAGGGCAGCTCGAACACTTCCAGCTTGGCCAGTTTCGGGGTGTAAGCCTGCAAAGTCCAAGCCACATCGACCACGCCATCGCGGGCCTGTTCGTACAACTGAACTGGAGTGCCACCGAGTTGCATGGATGGGAAGATTTCGCACTTCAGGCGGTCTTTGGAGTCCCTGGCAATGTTTCTGCACCAGTCACCCAGCATGGTGGTGTGCTGAATGGTTTGTGGTCCCAAAAAGTGGTGCACTTTCAAGGTGATGGTTTGGGCGTGCACGCCAAAGGCTGCGGCCAGAAGGCCGGCAGCCAATGCCGTTTGCTTGAGAATATTTTTCACGGGTTTGTCTCCTTCAGGTGGGTAAAAGTGGATCATAAACTAACCATATGGTCGGCTAATTGGATTTTTTATGAATTATATTGCAAGTTATTTGGGCTAAAATAAGGGTAGACGCGATGTATTTGTTGGTTCTTGCACTTTTATTCATTATTTAATGAGAATTCTGAGGCTGCCTAAGCCTGCCACTTCACCCTCTAGGAGATCGCCAGAGACCACGGCCGCCACACCTTCAGGCGTGCCCGTGTAGATCAGGTCGCCAGGTTGTAGCGCCCAGGCGGCAGACAAATGCTCGATGGTCTCAGCCACGTTCCAGATCAGTTTGGCCACGTTGCTTTGCTGGCGCTTGGCGCCGTTGACTTGCAGGCTGATGTTGGCGTTGTTCACATCGCCCGCTTGCCCAATGGGTGTGATGGGGCCGATGGGGGCCGAATGGTCAAAGGCCTTGCCAATGCACCAGGGACGGCCTTGTTTTTTCATCTCGTTTTGCAGGTCCCGGCGGGTCATGTCCAGTCCCACGGCATACCCGAAGATATGTTGAGCCGCATCGGCTGCCAAAATGTTGCGCCCGCCTTTGCCAATGGCCACCACCAGTTCGATCTCGTGGTGAAGGTTTTGCGTGAGACTGGGGTAGGGCATTTGCCCGGTTTGGCCGGTTTCTACCGCCACCAGGGTGTCGGCGGGTTTGAGAAAAAAGAAGGGCGGCTCACGCCCTGTGAAGCCCATTTCCTTGGCGTGCTCCTCGTAATTGCGGCCCACGCAATAAATGCGGTGCACCGGAAAATGGCTGGGTTGGCCCAGGACGGGTATTGAAACGGTGGGCATTGGCGGGAAAACAAAACTCATGAATCATTTTCGGAGAGGGGTGTGTTGGGCCACATCAAAAAACTTGCTAAGCGCGCTTACTATAGGAGCCTGCGCCAGGACAGAGATTGGTGATAACCCTGCATTGGATGGAGAGACCCCAAAATGAACCACGGCTTTGATTTTGCAGCCGCCCCTGGGCACTTGATCAGGCGGGCGCATCAGATTTCTGTGGCTTTGTTCAATGAACACCTTGCTGCAGTCGGGGTCACACCGGTTCAGTTCGCCATATTGAACGCTTTGCTGGACTCTCCCGGTGTGGATCAGATCACCTTGGCCAAGCGTGTGGCATTTGATCCGGCGACCTCGGGCTCGGTCATCGGTCGACTGGAAAGCAAGGGTTGGGTCGAGCGGTTCGCTGACGAGGTGGATCGCCGACGCAAACTGCTCGTGCTGACACCGCTGGGTTTGCAGGCTTTGGCGGGCATGAAGTCTGCGGTGGCAGATGTTCAGGCAGAAATTTTGTCGCCGCTTGAGCCGCAAGAGCAAGCGCAGTTCATGCACTTGCTCAGCCGTTTGGTGGCAGGCCATCCTGTGCCTTGATGCCACTGTCTTGGGGGGCTTGAGGTCTGATTTATGACGACTTGGTCGTCAACTCGAAGTGCTCAACATGGGGAGGTACGGCAAAGAACGGGCCGACGATGGCACGCCATTGTGTGAAGAGCTCGGATTCACGAAAGCCCACGGTGTGGTCTTCCAGCTTGTCCCAAAAGATTTGCAGCACATAGCGTTCGGGGCTTTCAATGCCACGGTTGACTTTGCCGCCCTGAAAACCTTTGGCTTTGCAAGCCACGGTGTTCAAGCCCAGTTCAATGGCTTTTTCAAATTCAGCTTGCTGTCCCGGATGGATGCGGATATCGGCGAGTTCGAGGATCATGGTGTGGTGAAGGTCAAAGTGAGTTGACCCTCCACCTTAACGCATCGTGGGCTTGGCTCGTTCGGGCTTTTGCGCTGCGCCTGTCACGACGTTCTTCAGGCGGGCTTTGTCTTGTCTTGGGTGGGGCGAGAGGCGTGCCACACCATGGCCGTGAAAAGCACCGACACCAAGGCCAGTGCGGCTGTACTGGTGATCCAGAAAGTGTCCACGCTGGCGCGCATGGGCCAGTCAGCCCACTCGATGCCTTGATAAGCCCACAGGTAGCCGCCATACAAGCCAATACCCCAGAGCAATGCGGCATAGATCAGCAATGGCATCAGCGTGATGCGGTAGCAGCGCAGCAAATACGCACACACAGCCTGCACTGCATCGGCCAGGTGGTACAGCGCCACCCAGCACAGCCAGACCGTGGCCGCTTGCACCACGCGCGGGTCGGTGCTGAACGCGTGGGCCAAGGCCTCGCGCGCCATGAACAAAAGGGCTGCCCCCAACAGGGCCGCGCCAACGGCCAGAACAATACCCAGCCCGGCAGCACGGCGGGCTTTGCTGGCTTGCCCGGCCCCAAGCCAGTAGCCTGTGCGTGCGCTGCTGGCAATTCCCAAAGCCAGAGGGACCATGTACAAAACGGCCGCCAGACTGGCTGCAATTTGGTGGCTGGCCAGAGCCACCGCACCCAAGCGCGCAATGAACAGGGCCATCAAGGTGAATGATGTGACTTCCACCATGATGGACAAACCGGCAGGCACACCCAGCGCCAAAAAGCGCCGAATCATGGGCCAATCAGGTTGTTCGGGGCGCCGCCACAAGCGATAGGGTTGGTAGATGTCTTGCGTGCGCAAAAGCCACAGCCCGGACAGCATCATGAGCGAGTTGACCATCAGCGTGGCCCAAGCGCATCCCACCACACCCAGACCTGCAAAACCGCCAACGCCAAACGTCAAGGCAAAAGACAGCGGTACTTTGACCAGCAAGGCGCCGGCCTGCAACCAGGTGACCAAGCGCGGATGGCCCAAACTTTGGTTCAGCGTTCCATACAGGCGAAACAGCAAAGACGGCACCAAAGCGACAGCCAGAATGCGCAAATATCCCCGCACATCGGGCCACAGCTCCTCGGGCACTTCGGTGGTTGACAGCCAGAGGTCCGGAAACCACAGCCCGCTGATGCCGATCACTGCGGCACCGCCAGCAATGTAAAGTGCTTGCCGGAACGAGCGACCGACCTCTGCCTGACGGCCCGCGCCGTGCAGCTCGGCCCAAACGGGCAGCAGGGCCTGAAGCAGCCCGTTCAGTGCGACATAAATGCTGATGTAGATGGACGAGGCCAGGGCCAAGACCGCCAATGCCTGAGGGCTGTAGCGGCCTGCAATCAAGGTGTCAGCAATACCAAAAGACATCACAGCCAGTTGGCCCACCAGCACGGTGCCTGCGTGGCGGGCAATGATGCGCAGCTCGGACATGGCTCAGCGCACGGGCTCTTCGGAGCGTGTCGGCGGCAGGTTTAGCGGGTTTGCGGGTCTGAACATCACCAAGGTTTCATCGTTGTCGGTGGGCCGTTTGATGGCGGCGTGTTCAACCCATCCCAGCGCACGGATTTTGGCCGACAGCAGGGACAAGTTGGCCCTGTCGATGATCAGCCATTGGCAGTCGGGTTGGGGCGCTTGCATGGGCATCAGCCTGGCCTGCCCGTGGTGCAACAAAGCCGCGCCTTGCGCCTTGCTGATGCCTGCGTATTGAAAACAAGCGTTCTGGTCTGTGATGCGGGTGATTTTTTGCACCAGTGCCGCATAGCTTCGAGCGTAGTTGAGCAGAGGCAGCCACAAAGTCGTCAGCAGCAACCAGCAAAGGACCGCACCGCCTGCGGGCAGCACCATGCTTTTCCAGATGGCTGCGCGGTGGTAACCGGTACGCCACCTCACGAGCGCCGCCCAGGCCAAGGTGGCTGAGACCGCCAGGACGAAAGCACCGATTGAAAATTCGGGCACAAACTCTGGTGCCAAGCGGGCCACGTTGCGAGCTGGTTTGGCGGGAATGCCGGTTTGCATGGCCACCCAGACCACCCACATGGCGAGCGCGCAGAAACTGAAAAACAGCAAGGTGAACCAGTCGATCAGTGCACCGAGGCTGCGTTTGAGTGTGGGCAGCGCCAAAGCCGCCAAAGTGGCAATGGCGGGCAGTGAACTCAGCAGCGCGCGGTCAGACAAACCCGTGAACCAGGTGGCTCCGATCGTGACCAGCGCAAACCACAGTGGCAGACCCAAGTGCGGGTAGCGCCAGACGTGCGACAGTTGCCCGCGCCATCGCCACAGTGCCCAAAGTGCCAGGGGCCATGCAGGCCAGGTGAACCAAACGATCAATTTGCCCAGTAAGTGCAAGTCGAACATGCTGTGAGGCACCACACGCCAGCGCCACAAGTCCAGCGCACCGGCTGTGGTCACGCAGAGCAGGCATATCAGCGCCAGCAGACCCACATCGAGCATGCTCAATCGGCGTTGAGCAGGATCGGGTTGTGCCGTAGCGCAAATGACAGTGCCCCCGATGCCGAGCCACAGCGCCAAAGTGGGTGCACCGGACAGCGTCAGGCCCAACATGCCCACAGAGACCGCCACTGCACTTTGAATGCGGTGGCGAGCCCATGTCGACAAGCCGAAAAACAGCAGGGCTGCAAAACACAATTGACTGAGTGCCGGTGTCGTTTCGTGTGACAACCGAGCCAAGCCCAGGCAGGCCAAGAGTGCCAGCAACCCCCCGTCGGCCATGGCGCGTGCATAGTCCGCCGGTTTGGCTTCGCCACCAAATGCAAAGGCCACGGGTTGTGCCGCAGGGTGGCGAGTCAGTGAATAGACCGCGTACCAGGTGGCTGCCAGGGTGGCACTCAACATGGCGATGAATGGCAGTCGGGCAAAGACGTCTTCCAGACCCTTGGGGGCCCATTGAATGGACAGGGCACCCAACCAATAAGGCAACAAGGCCAAGTTGCTGTCAGGGTTGTCCAGCAGCGTTGGCTTGAGCCAGCTGATGGCCTCGCTCATGCCGGGTTGCGCCAATTGCAGCATGTAGCCGAAGGCTTCGATGTCTTGCGCTTTCCAGGGTGCCCGGCCCCAAAAGCCCAGCAGGACATAGGCTACGCAAAGCAAAAGCAAGGCCAGACGCGGCAGTCTGCGCACGGCGCTTTGAGCAACGATGGCGGGGGTCAGATGGTTCACAGGTTCAGAAGATATCAGTTTGCAGGCGCTGGGACCAAGGGTACCGTTCAACCACGGGTGTAGGACATATTCAACGCCAAGCCCTTGGGCGTCCCTCAATACAAAAAGGGCAGGCCGGTGACCCGGGCTGCCCTTTGAGGGGTAACAAACAACAGATTATTTGGTGACGGTGGTTTTGCCGAAACGGTTGCGGAATTTCTCCACGCGGCCACCCATGTTGTCAACCGACTTTTGAGTGCCGGTGTAGAAGGGGTGCGACTCGCTGGTGGTGTCCAGCTTGTACCAAGGCAGCTCGCGGCCGTCTTCCATTTTGATCATCTCTTTGGTGTTGGCGCATGAACGGGTCACGAACTTGAAACCATTGGACATGTCTTGGAAGCAAACTTCACGGTAGTTGGGGTGAATGCCGTCTTTCATGGGGAAATCCTTTTATTTTCGCTACGGTAGCCACTCTTCAGCCTATCTGAGAGCACTTTCCGCAAAACCTGTCGATTATAGGGTATCAGCCACCGCGTCGCATCATGTCGAAGAACTCGGAGTTGTTCTTGGTCGCCTTCATGCTCTTCAAGACCATCTCCATGGCTTCGATTTCGTCCATGTTGTACATGAACTGACGCAAGATACGCGTTTTTTGCAGCACTTCAGCTTGCAACAGCAATTCTTCTCGGCGGGTGCCGCTGCGGTTGAGGTTGATGGCCGGGAACACCCGTTTTTCATACAAGCGCCGTTCCAGGTGGATTTCGCAGTTGCCGGTTCCCTTGAATTCTTCAAAGATCACCTCGTCCATGCGGCTGCCAGTGTCGACCAGGGCGGTGGCGATGATGGTCAGGCTGCCGCCTTCTTCCACGTTGCGGGCAGCACCAAAAAATCGCTTGGGGCGCTGTAAGGCATTGGCGTCCACACCACCCGACAACACTTTGCCCGATGAGGGCACCACGTTGTTGTAAGCACGGGCCAGGCGGGTGATCGAGTCCAACAGGATCACCACGTCTTTTTTGAGTTCAACCAGGCGCTTGGCACGTTCAATGACCATTTCAGCCACGTGGACGTGGCGCGATGCGGGTTCGTCAAAGGTGGAGGAGATGACCTCGCCACGCACGCTGCGCTGCATTTCGGTCACTTCTTCGGGGCGCTCATCGACCAGCAACACCATCAAATGCACATCGGGGTAATTCGCCGTGATGGCGTGCGCGATTTGCTGCATCATCACCGTCTTGCCCGACTTGGGTTGGGCTACGATCAGTGCCCGCTGGCCACGGCCCAACGGTGCAATGATGTCGATCACCCGGGAGGTGATGTTTTCTTCGCCTTTGATGTCACGCTCCAGACGCATCTGCTCAGTTGGGAACAGGGGCGTCAAGTTCTCGAACATGACTTTGTGTTTGTTGTTTTCAGGCAGATCGCCATTGACCTGATCGAGTTTGGTCAGGGCAAAGTAACGCTCGCCGTCTTTGGGGATGCGCACTTCACCTTCGATCATGTCGCCGGTGTGCAGGTTGAAGCGGCGCACCTGGCTGGGGCTGATGTAGATGTCGTCGGTACTGGCGGTGTAGCTCGAGTCGGGGCTGCGCAAGAAACCAAAACCATCGGGCAGGATTTCGAGCACACCATCGGCGAACACCTGTTCGCCCGCTTTGGCGCGTTTTTTGATGATGGCAAACATCAGCTCCTGTTTGCGCATGCGACCAGTATTCTCGATTTCGAGCGTGTCGGCTTGCTTCAGGAGTTCGGACACATGAAGTGCCTTGAGTTCATTCAAATGCATGGGAATTGGCCTGTGTCAAAACGGACCGTAAGGGGGCCGTTTTCAGATAAGCGGGTGGAAATGTTCTGAGCCGGATGCTGCCCGGGGTTAGGGGCTGGTGCTTCCGGCATTCAAGGCGTTGATCCCTGTTAGGGCTGCCTTGACGAAATTATGACAGGTTTTAAAACAGGTCAGAAAACAAAAAACCGGGCAGTCAGGCCCGGTTTTGGAAGGAGTGCCCGATGAGTTCGGGCACAAACCCTGCATCAAGCCAGTTGTTGGTCGATGAAAGCGGTCAATTGTGATTTGCTCATGGCACCCACTTTGGTGGCTGCCAATTGCCCATCCTTGAAGATCATCAAGGTGGGGATGCCGCGAATACCGAACTTGGCGGGAACGTCGCGGTTATCGTCCACATTCATCTTGGTGATCTGCAACTTGCCTTCGTAAGTGCCAGCCACTTCGTCCAGGATGGGGGCAATCATCTTGCAGGGGCCGCACCATTCGGCCCAGAAGTCAACCACCACCGGTTGGCTCGATTGGAGCACCTCGGCTTCGAAAGTGGCGTCGGTAATGTGTTTGATCAGATCGCTGGCCATGGCCTTTTCCTTGTGAACATTGAAGATGCGGCTAAAGTCAAAGCTATTTTGACAGAATCCCACTGCACCCGCCTGCTGAGTTGGCGTTGCCAATACATCCCTTCATGATTTTTCCCTCCGTTTCTTCTGTTCCTGACAATGCCCCCGTATTGGAGGTCGACGTGGCCATTGTGGGTGGCGGTCCTGCCGGCCTGATGGCCGCAGAGGTGCTTTCCAAGGCTGGCGTGTCCGTTCATCTCTTCGATGCCATGCCTTCCGTGGGCCGCAAATTTTTATTGGCAGGCAAGGGCGGCTTGAACCTCACGCACGCTGAGGCACCTGATTTGTTTCGCAGCCGTTATGGTGCCCAGCAAGATGCGGTGGGGCATTGGCTCGATCAGATGGGCGCTCAGGCCGTTCGCGATTGGGCCCAGGGCCTGGGCGTTGCAACCTTTGTAGGGACTTCCGGGCGTGTTTTCCCCGAGGAAATGAAAGCGGCGCCCTTGCTCAGGGCCTGGTTGCACCGCCTGAGGCACCCGGTTTCAGGGGTGCCGGTGCAGTTTCATATGCGCCATCGATGGCAAGGCTGGGCGGGTGATTGTTTGGTTTTCCAGCCCACCGGCCATGCGGGCGTGACAAAGGTGAGTGCCCGTGCCACCTTGTTGGCTTTGGGTGGGGCCAGTTGGCCCCGTTTGGGGTCGGACGGCGCCTGGGTTCCTTTGTTGGCAGACCAAGGCGTGAACATCACCCCCCTTCAGCCTGCCAATTGCGGTTTTGACGTCCTGGGGCGTGATGGCCAGGGCTGGACCGAACACTTTCGGCAACGCTATGCTGGCTACCCGCTCAAGTCGGTTTCACTGAGGGTCGACGCTGCTGCTGGAGTCCATGATGGGGCGATGGGTGAGCCCAGGTTCGCACGCAAAGGAGAATTCGTCATCACCGACACCGGTGTGGAAGGCAGTCTGATTTATGCCGCATCGGCCATGTTGCGCGATGACCTGACCCGAGGCGGAACTCATTTTGTTCTCGATTTAATATCTGATAAATCAATTGACCAGGTGCGAGAAGCGGTGCGCTGGCCGCGCGGTAGCCGGAGTTTGTCGAGCCATCTCAAAAGCCGTTTGGGCCTGGGTGGCGTCAAGATGGGACTCGTTTACGAGTTGTGCTCTGCCGAGACCCTCGCCGATCCCGAGGCGCTGGCGTTCAGCATCAAGAATTTGGTCGTGTCACTGAAAAATCACAGACCTGTGGATGAGGCGATCAGCACTGCAGGTGGCATCGACCTGACCGAGTTCAACCCTGGGGGCATGCTGATTCGGCGACCCGGCGTTTATTGCGCCGGTGAAATGCTGGACTGGGAAGCCCCGACCGGCGGCTACTTGTTGACGGCCTGTTTGGCCAGTGGTTGGCACGCTGGAAAAGGTATTTTGGCAAATTTCTAACAATTTCACACAAATGATGTATTCCAGACAGCAGGGTGCTGCGTTGTTGTCGGGTGAGTAACTTCATCCCTACAAACGAGGACGACATGACGCCAGAAGCTTCCCAGGAATACCAGCGCGCCGTTGAAGAGGCCGCCAACGCTTTCATGAAAGTGATGGCGTTGCGTGGTTTCAATGTTCGCGATTACCCCCAAAACTTTGTGGCTCAGATGGCGGGCCAGACACGTTTGGCCTTTGAGACCAACCGCGATGGCGCCCATAAGAATGCCAATGCCCTGGTGTCCGAACTGCTGCGCGCTGCCCCGGCTGCCCCGCAGGTGGTGACTTCGGCCAAAGTCAAATCCTTGCCTTTTCCTGCGCTGCGTCGGCATTTGGCCTGATTCGGGGTGGGGAATTTTCGATGCGCCAAGCGGTACTTGCCGGGTTGCAAGCGATCTTGGGCATCTTTAGAAATGTAAGTTGACGAGCCTTGACCCCGGCACTGGCTCCACAGTTAGGGCTGCTTGGTTCCCCACCTGACCCGGTTGGCCGCTTCACCATGCGGGAAGGCCCGTCAGGGTGGATTGTAGGACAGCTGGTCAAGGCTTTTCACTCAGCAGCTGTTTTTTCCTGATTTCCAAAAGGCCGATCACTCGGGTGGTTGATTGCTCCGCCCGCATCAAAGACCGCTCCGCCAGCCCGATAGAATCGGACCCATGTCTTACCTCGTCTTAGCGCGCAAATACCGCCCCCGCAACTTCACCGAAATGGTGGGCCAGGAGCACGTGGTTCAGGCTTTGACCAATGCCCTGGTGCAGCAACGCTTGCACCATGCTTATCTGTTCACAGGAACCCGGGGCGTAGGTAAAACCACGGTTTCCCGGATTTTGGCCAAATCGCTCAACTGCCAGGGTGCAGACGGGCAGGGAGGCATCACCGCCGAGCCGTGTGGCGTTTGCCAGGCGTGCCGGGACATTAATGCCGGTCGTTTTGTGGACTACACCGAACTCGATGCCGCATCCAACCGGGGTGTGGACGAAGTGCAAAGCTTGCTCGAACAGGCTGTTTACAAGCCGGTCCAAGGCCGCTTCAAGGTCTTCATGATCGACGAAGTGCACATGCTGACCAACACCGCGTTCAATGCGATGTTGAAGACGCTCGAAGAGCCTCCTGAATACTTGAAATTTGTGCTGGCCACGACCGACCCGCAAAAAGTGCCTGTCACGGTGCTGTCGCGTTGCCTGCAGTTCAATTTGCGTCCCATGGCCCCGGAGACCGTGTTTGAACACCTGACCCAGGTGCTGGCCGCTGAGAAACTGACGGCAGAACCCATGGCCTTGCGCCTGTTGGCCCGCGCAGCGCGGGGTTCCATGCGCGATGGCCTGAGTCTGACCGATCAGGCGATTGCCTTTGGCAACGGCCAAGTGCTTGAGGCTGGTGTGCGTCAAATGCTGGGCAGCGTGGACCGCAGCCATGTGCTGCAATTGATTTCTGCCTTGGCCAATGGAGATGGCGCCACGGTGGTGGCACAGGTCAATGCCCTGCGATTGCAAGGCGTTTCGGCTGCCGCCACCCTGGAAGACATGGCCATGTTGCTGCAACGTTTGGCAGTGATGCAGATGGTGCCCAGCATGGCGCAAGACGGCGATGACCCCGATAACCAGGGGCTGGCCGATCTGGCCCAAGCCATGCCCGCCGAAGAAACCCAATTGCTTTACAGCTTGTGCCTGCACGGGCGAAACGAGTTGGGCCTCGCCCCGGATGAATACACGGGCCTGACCATGGTTTTGCTGCGCTTGCTGGCCTTCAAACCCCAGGCGGGATCGGCTGAAAAAAAAAGTTCGCGAATCAGCCCCCAGCCCATAGCTGAAACATCCCCGCCCCCTGCGCTGCCAGCCGATACAGCCGCTGCCAGGTCTGAAAAGCCCACCCCTTCCGGACTGGCGCCCAAAAGTGCAATGCCTGAACCCCATGCGGTGCGTGCAGTGCATGCGGTGGCCGCAGGTTCATCTTCACCAGCGCAGCCACCTGCTCAACACGGCGATCAAACGAGCGGACAAGTGCCCGCTCAGCTCGTGCAGAAGCCCCAGGCAAGTCCTGTTCCGGCAGCGAATTCGCCAACCCCCGAGCCGCCTCCTTGGGAGGACTGGCCTGACACGACCGACTACACCGATGTTGCGCAGCAGGCGCCGCTGCAGACCGTCTCAGACTCCCCCGCACCCCAGGCGAGTTTGCGGTCCTTGCCTGTGCGAGAGGCCTCCGAGCCCTCGGTCCGGGTGGATGTGCCTCGCCAGCCCATTCCTGCGCAGTTGCAAGCCACCCCGGAAGGGAACATTTGGCTGGAAGTGGTGCAAGGCCTGATGGCGCAAGAGGCGATCACCGCCCTGGTGCGTGAATTGGCTTTGCAGTCTCAATTGCTAGGGCGAGATGAGGGCCAGTGGCAACTGCGTGTGGAGCGCGAGACGCTGAACCACCCGGCGAGCCGCGAACGTTTGCAGGCGGCTTTGCTCGCCGCAGGACATGGCGATGTCAAATTGCACATTGAAGTCGGCCCGGTCACCGACAGCCCCGCCAAGCGCCTTGCCGTTATAGTCGCCGAGAAAATGCTGGCAGCCCAGGCCTTGATTCAGAGCGACCCGCTGGTGCAGGCCATGGTGCGTGACTTTGGCGCCAAAATTGTGCCTGGCAGCATCCAGTTGATTTGATTTTTCCTCCCCCTGTTCAAACCCCTTCAAAGGAAACACCCATGTTCAACAAAGGACAACTCGCTGGCTTGATGAAACAGGCCCAAGCCATGCAGGACAACCTCAAAAAGGCGCAAGACGAACTGGCTTTTGTCGAGGTGGAAGGTCAAGCCGGTTCGGGCATGGTCAAGGTGCTGATGACTTGCAAGCACAGCGTGCGCCGCGTGACCATCGACCCCAGCTTGCTGGCCGATGACAAAGACATGCTGGAAGACCTGGTGGCGGCCGCCTTCAATGACGCCGTGCGTCAGGCCGAAGAGGTGTCGCAGCAAAAAATGGGCAAGCTGACGGCTGGTCTGCCCCCTGGCATGAAAATGCCTTTCTGACCGACCGAAACACACGTTATGGCCGATACGCACGCTCTTGCCACTTTGGTTCAGGCCCTCAAGGGTCTGCCGGGGGTGGGCATCAAGTCGGCTCAGCGCATGGCATTTCAGTTGTTGCAAAACGACCGGGCCACGGCTCGGCAACTGGCTGCTGCGCTGGACAATGCGGTCGAGAAAATTCGGCATTGCGAGTGTTGCCACACCTTCACCGAAGCGGAACTGTGTGACACCTGCCTGGACTTGATGCGCGACCGCACCCAGCTGTGCGTGATCGAAACCCCGGCGGATCAATCGGCCATTGAGCGCACCGGAACCTACCGCGGGTTGTACTTTGTGTTGATGGGCAAGCTCAGCCCGCTCGACGGCATCGGCCCGCACGACATTGGCCTGGCCAAGCTCAAGAAGCGCGTGGCCGATGGTGTGCTGACTGAGGTAATTTTGGCGACCAACTTCACGGCTGAGGGTGAGGCGACTGCCCACGTGATCTCTGAAATGATCCGGCAGCAAGGCTTGAAAGTGACGCGCCTGGCGCGGGGCGTGCCTGCAGGCAGCGAGTTGGAATATGTGGACCTGGGCACCATTGCCCATGCCTTGGTCGACCGGCGCTGAAATTCTGCTTTGGCCTTCTTTGGCCGCGCTTGTCCACGGGCTGCGTTCCGGTGTCAGCCGATCGGCAGCTGTATTGAATGCTGGCCATCCATTACGTGGAAACCCGCTCGGGATCAATCCTGATGCGTTATTTTCTCCTTTTGCCTATGCTCGACATATCGAATATCCGATCTCGACGGGAGCCCGCTAGTGTCTGATGCCCATTGGCAACGACGTTCCATTTTGTTGTCCGCCATGGGCGCCTTGGTGGGGTCGTCAGCGTCCCTGGCTGCCGTGGAGACTTTGCGTGGGGCGCACCGGGTCACGCTTGCCTTGGCAGCCCGGCAAAGTCTGTACCACTTGCCGCTGACTTTGGCAGATCAATTGGGGTTTTTCAGGCAAGCAGGCATTTCTGTCGAGTGGGCGGCCCATGAGTCCGGGGCCAAGGCATTGGCCAGTGTCGTGCAAGGGCAGGCCGATGTGTTGGCGGGTGCGTTTGACCATTTGTTCGGGTTACACCACAAAGGCTTGAATTACCAGGCCTTCGTCCAGATGGGGCGAACACCCCAAGTCAGCCTCGGCGTGGCCTCGCGGCTTGAACTGCGCTCCGTGATGGCGCTCAAAGGTGCTCGGCTCGGGGTCACATCGCTGAATTCCAGCACCCACTGGATGGCATGCCAATGGCTTTTGCAAAACGGCTTGCTGCCGGAAGATGTGGTTTTTGTCGAGGTGGGCTCTTCACCGCTGGTCGTGGATGCCTTGCGCGGTGGCGCGATCGATGCCTTGTGCAACCCCGATCCGGTCATGCATTGGCTGGAGCAAAAAAACGAAATTCGGGTGATGGGGGAAGCCCGCTCACTGATGGCCACCCGAAAGCTAATGGGGGGGCAAGTCCCCGGGGCCTGCTTGTTGGCGCGGGCTGATTTTTTGCAGCGCCATCCCGACGTGGCGCAGGCTTTGAGCGATGCGGTGGTTCATGCCCTGAAGTGGTTGCAAACAGCGGGTTTGACCGATATTTTGAAGACTGTTCCTGCGCAATACTGGTTGGGTGACCGGG
Organism: Limnohabitans sp. 2KL-17; assembly: GCF_003063415.1. Lineage (GTDB taxonomy): Bacteria > Pseudomonadota > Gammaproteobacteria > Burkholderiales > Burkholderiaceae_C > Limnohabitans_A. The sequence continues at coordinate 65,896 of NZ_NESK01000016.1, read as the reverse complement.
CCATTTACCTGGGCGCTTTCGAGAAGTTGCGCGAGTCGTATGCGCTCGATGGCTTGATCGCGGGTGATGCCGTGCTGAATGCCTGGCGTGCCCATGCCCGTTTGCCGGGCCGCTTGACCAGCGCCCGGCTGTCTGTGGGGCAGACGTACACCAACACGTTTGCCATGAAATCCAAAAACCGCTTTGCCGCTTGAGTTTGCTTGGATGCTCAGCGCCACGGATGCCTGCGCTTTTCAGCGGTTGGCGGCAGGTTTCTTTGCTTTCTTGGCAGGTTGAGCAGGCGATTTCTGGCTGGCTGACTTGTTGGGTGTCGACCGGCTTACCCGGCGAGACGCTTGTGAAGGCACCAAAATGGTCAGGCTTTGACCGGCGGTCACCCGTGCATTGGTTTTCAGCTGGTTCCAGGCGGCCATGTTGGCTTCGGAAACGCCATGCCGTGCCGCAAGGCTGGCCAAAGAGTCGCCCTTGCGCGCTTTGACGGCAATTCTTTTGAGCACCACCTCAGGGGCGAGTCCGAGCTGGCCGTTGTCTGCCAGGTGTTCAGTGACGTCGCTATCCAGTCGGCCTTTGCGGTGCACCAGCAAAGTGGAGCCGGCCGTGATCATCATTCGGGGGGGTATGCCATTGACTGAACGCAGTTCGTTAACGGGCATGTCCAGCTGCTGCGCCACATCTTCGGGCTTCATGGTCCGAGGGGCCTGCCATGCCGTCCATGTGGCCAAGGGCCGGTTGGCGTGGGCTTGCAGGTTTCGCTCAAAAACAGTGGCATTGTCCCAAGGCAGCAAGATTTGGGGTGTACCTGCCGCCAAAATTACAGGGCGGTTCATCGACGGGTTGAGGGCCTTGAAGTCTTCCAGTTTGACTGCGGCCAATTTGACCGCCACGGCCACGTCGATGTCTCTCTCAATCGGAACGCTCTTGAAGTAGGGGTGATTCTGGATGAGGGGCAATTGGGTATTGAAGGCCTCTGGCTGGGCCACGATGTTTTTGACCGCTTGCAACTTGGGCACGTAGTAGCGTGTCTCATTGGGCATGTTCAGATCGCTGTAGGTCAATGGTTTGCCCTGGGTTTTATTGCGAGCCAGCGCACGGCCAACACTGCCTTCCCCCCAGTTGTAAGCCGCCAGGGCCAGATGCCAATCGCCAAACATGCCGTAGAGTTTTTGCAGATAGTCCAGCGCCGCGCGCGTGGATTCCAGGACATCCCGCCGGTCGTCGCGAAACAGGTTTTGCTTCAGATCGAAATACTTGCCGGTGGCCGGCATGAACTGCCACATGCCTGCCGCTTTGGCGCTGGACACCGCCTGGGGGTTGAAGGCCGATTCGATGAAGGGCAGCAAGGCCAACTCGGTCGGCATGTTGCGCCGTTCCAGTTCCTCGACCACATGAAACAGGTAAGGGCGTGAGCGCTCGGTCATGCGCAGCATGTAGTCGGGTCGGCTGGAATACCATTGTTCGCGGTTGCGCACCAGGTCGTTGTCCAGATCGGGCATGGCAAAGCCACGGCGAATGCGTTCCCACACATCGGTGGGAGGTATCAGCCCCAGGTTGCTGCGGGGCTTGAGCAAAACAAAGCTTTGTTCGGCCTGCGCAGGGAGGATGGCGGCCGCTGGCGCTGGCGATGGCTTGCTGTCCGGTTCGGCGGCGGGAACGGCCGCTGCAGGGGCTGACGGGGGGGGCATGCCCGGTGTCGAAGAGGGCGCTGTGGCGCACGCGCCCAACAACAGGGTCAGGCCCAAACAAACTGCAGCAGTCAAACGCTTGGTGGCGACTCGACCGGAATCGGTTTGATCGTTGGCAGGCTGGACAAATGCGTTCATCAAAATTCGTTCTTCCATTGGCGAAGCGCAGCAAAGGTCGTGACGTCGTCCAGCGCACGGGCATCGCGCTGCCTGACGGCGTTGCTGACTGCGGCGCTGCGGCTTCGTAAAAAAGGGTTGATTGCTCGCTCGGTCGCCAAGGGCACGGGCAGGGTGGGTTGATTGTGCTGGCGAAGATCGGCACAGATCTTGGCGTAGCTGCGAAGGGACTGGTTGTCCGGATCGACTGCTAGGGCGAATTTCAAATTTGACAGGGTGTATTCGTGGGCGCAGCAAACACGGGTGTCATCTGGCAGGGCGGCCAAACGGTCCAGCGAGCTGAGCATTTGTGCTGGCGTACCTTCAAAGAGCCGACCGCAACCCGCTGAAAAGAGGGTGTCGCCGCAAAAAAGAACAGGGGCTTGGTTAACAGCTTGTGCCCAAAAAGCGATGTGGCCCAGGGTGTGACCGGGCACCTCGTGCACCTCAAAGCGCAAGCCATGCCAGTCCAGCCGGTCGCCTTGCACCAGGCCTTGTGCCTCGACGGGCATTTTTTCCATCGCCGGGCCCACCACCCGAGCACCGGTGCGGTCCACCAGGTCGGTCAGGCCGCCTGTGTGGTCTGCGTGGTGGTGCGTGACTAGAATCATGTCCAGTTGCACACTAGGGTGTTGCTGCAACCAGGTCAATACAGGCGCACTGTCACCGGGGTCCACCACCAGTGCGTGGTGGTCATCGTGCAACAACCAGATGTAGTTGTCAGAGAAGGCGGGCAATGCAATGAGTTTCATGGAGAGTCAGATTATAGAAAGCAAGCGTTCAGGAGATACCTGGCTGGCAGATTTGGGCCAGCCGGTGGCGTCACGCTTGCTGGCTTGGGAGCAGCAGCAGGCCGATGCGCTGCTGGCCGACGTGTTTGGCTACCATGCTGTACAACTGGGCTGGCCCGATCTGCAGGCCTTGCGCAGCAACCGAATGCCTCACCGCTGGCTGGCGCAGGCTGAATTTGAAACCTGTTTCACAACGCCCGACCTGACTGCGGGGGGGCTGCCCGATTTGTGTCTGGACAGCCAGGCTTGGCCTTGGCCTGCAGACAGCCTGGATCTGGTGGTTTTGCCCCACGCGTTGGAGCGATCAGCCGATCCCCATGCCTGTTTGCGAGAGGTCGAGCGCGTGCTGATTCCGGAGGGCCAGGTCTTGATTACCGGGCTGAACCCCTGGAGTTGGTGGGGGTGGCAACAAGCCCGGGGTCAGCAGAGCAAGGTTCGGATGGACAACACCTCTGCGGCCTTGATTGGCTATCGCCGTTTGCGGGACTGGTTGCGCTTGCTGGGTTTTGAGGTCCAAGTCAGTCGGTTCGCGGGCTGGACCCCCGCCTTGGGCAGTGAGCGCTGGATGCAGCGCCTTGGCTGGATGGACACACTGGGGGGGCGCTGGTGGCCCATCCTGGGGGGTGTTTACCTTCTGATGGCCACCAAAAGAGTGCCTGCTGGACGCCTGATCGATGGCCGGCGCTGGCGCACGGTACGATCAACCGCTCCCGCGACAGTTCCTGCTGCCCGCTCCGAAACCTTCATGGGCCAACAGCCTGATGCAAAAGACATTGTTGAACCACGTTGAAATTCACACCGATGGCGCTTGCAAAGGCAATCCCGGGCCAGGCGGCTGGGGCGTTCGCCTGCAATCGGGCCAGCATGTGCAGGAACTGTTTGGTGGAGAGCTCAACACCACCAACAACCGGATGGAGATGACGGCCGTCATCGAGGGCTTGATGGCCCTGAAGCGCCCCTGTCAGGTCACCCTCTATCTGGACAGCGAGTACGTGCGCAAAGGGATCACCGAGTGGATTCATGGCTGGAAAGTCCGGGGATGGCGCACTGCCGCCAAGCAACCCGTCAAAAATGCCGATTTGTGGCAAAAACTCGACGCCGTGGTGTCCACTTCGGGACATCAGATCGATTGGCGCTGGGTCAAGGGGCACAACGGCGATCCGGGCAATGAGCGGGCCGATGCGCTGGCCAATCAAGGCGTGGACAAAGCCCTGGGACGCTGATGCCCACCTGCGCCAGCAAGCAAATTGGACTGGCCAGCGCCACCAAATACACCCAAAAGGGCAGAAACGCACCCTGGCTTGACCCATTGGGCAAATCGGACAGCGCTGTTACATTCTGTCAGTCTTGGTGAATTCAACCTGCGAGAGATCTTTGAATGGCTTACAAGAAAAAATATGCCGTGATGGCATTGGTGGGTATTTGCGTCGCATCCGGTGTGGCGTGGTGGCTTCAAAACAAAACCAGCGCATCGGGTGATGCCACCAAACCCGCTGTTTCGGCGCCCACTGGGGCTGGGGCAGGCAAAGCCCCCGCCGTCGAGGTGGCCAAAGTTGAAACCATGACGCTGGTGGATGAAACCCAGGCCGTGGGCAGCCTGCGGTCTCTTCAGGGTGTGATGCTTCGGCCTGAAGTGGGCGGACGGGTCAAGCAAATTTTCTTCAATGATGGCCAGCGGGTGCGCAAGGGTCAGGTGATGGTCCAGTTTGAAGACCAGCTGCAGGTGGCCCAGTTGTCTCAGGCCAAGGCCGAGCTGTCGATTTCAGAGGCCAATCACAAGCGCAACCAGGAATTGGTGACGCAAAACTTCATCAGCAAACGTTCGCTGGACGAAAGTGGCGCAGCCCTTGAGGTCTCGCGTGCCAAACTGGCCTTGGCCGATGCCACTTTGCAGCGCCTGAAAGTGCTGGCGCCTTTCGATGGCATCACAGGCCTCAGACAGGTCAATGTGGGCGACTACCTCAAAGACGGTGCGGACATGGTCAACGTGGAAGACATGGACGCTGTATTGCTGGATTTCCGTTTGCCTGAGCGCTTCCAGGCCAAGATTCGCGCCGGACAAAAAGCACAACTGACAGTCGACGCTTTGCCGGGCCGCCCGTTCACCGCCATCGTGCAAGCGGTAGACCCGCTGATCGAGGCCAGTGGCCGATCGGTGGGGGTGCGTGGCTGCATCGACAACCGCCAACAACAACTGCGCCCGGGTATGTTTGCACGTGTCAATGCCGTGTTCGGGGCGCGTGAAAACGCCTTGGTGATCCCTGAAGAGGCCATCATCCCGCAGGGTGGGCGTGCCTTTGTGGTCAAGGTGGTTGCGGGTGACAAACCCGACACCCTGGTTTCCGAGCGTGTGGCCGTGAAAGTCGGCTTGCGCCAGCCCGGCAAGGTGGAAATTATTGAAGGTCTTGCCGCAGGGGACACCGTGGACACCGCCGGCCATCAGCGTTTGCAAAAAGACGGGACGGCCGTGCGCGTGGTGGACCTGTCTCAGCCCGGTGGTGGCGGAAAGCCTGCTGCAGGTCCAGGCGTTGCGGGTGCACCAGCACCAGGGGCCGCTGCCGCAGGCGGGGCAGCGCCCACGCCTGCCGCAGGGCCTCAGGGTGCCCAAGAAGCCGCTGGAAAGTCCAAACCAGGACAAGGCGCTCCCGCGGGCAAAGTGGCCATGTCGGGGCCCAACCCTTGCCTGAGGGGTGCAGATGCAACTCGCTGAAGTTTCCATTCGCCGGCCAGTCCTGGCCGTCGTCATGTCCTTGCTGATTTTGCTCATTGGCGCGGTCAGCTTCAAAAGCCTGTCACTTCGCGAATACCCCAAGATCGATGAGCCGACCGTCACGGTGACCACCCGCTACGTAGGCGCATCAGCTGAGGTGATCGAATCACAGGTCACCAAACCCCTGGAAGACTCAATTGCGGGCATTGACGCAGTGGATGTGATCACCTCGATCAGCCGTGCCGAGCAGTCGCAGATCACGGTGCGGTTTCGCCTTGAAAAAGACGCCGATACAGCGGCTGCAGAAGTGCGTGACCGCACCTCTCGCGTGCGCAACCGTCTGCCTCAGGCCATTGAAGAGCCGGTCATCGCCAAGGTCGAAGCCGATGCCTTTCCAGTGATCTGGCTGGCTTTTTCCAGCGATACCTTGAATCCCTTGCAGATCAACGACCTGGTCAATCGGGTGGTCAAGCCCCGGCTCCAAACCGTGACCGGTGTGGCCGATGTGCGAATTTTTGGTGAGCGCAAATACGCCATGTTGGTCTCCCTGGACCACGCACGCTTGTCGTCCTTCAAACTCACACCGCAAGACGTTGAAGACGCCATCAGGCGCAGCAACCTGGAATTGCCTGCTGGCCGCATCGAATCCCGCACCCGCGAGTTCAGCGTTTCATCGCAGACCGACCTGACCCGTCCGTCGCAATTTGGTGAGATCGTGATCCGAACAGTGAATGGTTTTCCCGTCAAGCTGCGCGATGTGGCCCAAATCAAGGAAGATGCTGCCAATGACCGCAGCATGGTGCGCCTGAATGGGCAGCCCGCGATTTCTGCGGGCGTGATCCGTCAGGCCACGGCCAACCCGCTGGAGTTGTCCAAGGGTGTACGGGAGATGATTCCTCGCCTGAAAGCCGATTTGCCGGGTGACATGGAGATCAATGTGGCCAATGACAACTCGGTGTTCATTGACCGCTCCATCAAGAACGTGTTTCAAACCATCATCGAGGCCGTGGCGCTGGTGGCCTTGGTGATTTTTGTCTTTTTGCGCACCATTCGAGCCTCGATCATTCCGATCATCACCATCCCCGTCAGCCTGATTGGCGCTTTTGCCATGATGGCTTTGGCGGGCTTCACCATCAACACCCTGACCTTGCTGGCGCTGGTGCTGGCCATTGGTCTGGTGGTCGACGATGCGATCGTGGTGCTGGAGAACATCTACCGCCACATCGAAGAAGGCCTCGACCCGTTTTCTGCCGCCATCAAAGGGGTGCGTGAAATCAGTTTCGCGGTGGTCGCCATGACCATGACACTGGCGGCCGTGTTCGCGCCCCTGGCCTTCACCCCCGGGCGCACGGGCAAGCTGTTTGGCGAGTTCGCTCTGGCGCTGGCCGGGGCTGTGGTGGTTTCAGGTTTTGTCGCGCTGACCTTGTCGCCCATGCTCAGTTCAAAGCTCTTGCGCCACAACCCCAACCCCGGTTGGTTTGACCGCAGCATGGAGCGCTGGCTCACAGCGCTGGCCAGTGGCTATGAAAACTTGTTGCGCCTGATTTTGACCCGTGCCCGCTGGGCAGTGGTGCTGGTCATGCTCGGTTCGGGTGTGGGCATTGCGCTGATTTACCCCACCATGAAGCAAGAACTCGCTCCGCTGGAGGATCGGGGCACAATTTTGGCCACGGTCAATGCGCCCGATGGCTCCACATTGGAATACACCGACCGCTATGCCCGGTCGCTGGAAAAATTTGGCCAAGCCTACCCGGAATTCGACCGTATTTTTGCCAACATGGGCAACCCCACAGTGGGGCAGGGCACGGTGGTCTACCGGGCCGTGGACTGGGATGAGCGCAAGCGCACCACGCTCGAAATTGCCCGCGAACTGGGCGCCAAGTTCAACAGCTTGCCGGGCGTGAATGCTTTTCCGATCACCCCGCCATCTCTGGGTCAAGGTTTCCGTGAGCGCCCCTTGAACTTCGTTATCCAGACCTCGGACAGTTACCAGAATTTGAACCTGCTGACCCGGCAGATGATGGATGAAATCGCCAAGAACCCGGGCATCTTGTCGCCCGATGTGGACTTGCGTTTGAACAAGCCCGAACTGCGTGTGGAGGTGGACCGCGTCAAGGCCGCCGAGTTGGGGGTGAGCGTCGAGGTGGTGGCTAAAACCATCGAAACCATGCTGGGCGGTCGCGTGGTGACGCGCTACAAGCGCGATGCCGAGCAGTACGACGTGATTGTGCAAACCCTGGCTTCAGCCCGCAACACGCCTGACGACATCGACGTGATCCAGGTACGCGGCCGCAACGACACCATGATTCCGCTGTCGAGCCTGGTCAAAGTCCGTGAAAGTGTGTCTCCCCGGGAGTTGAACCACTTCGGTCAGCGTCGCTCGGTGTCCATCACTGCCAACTTGGCCCCCGACTATTCTTTGGGTGAAGCCCTCAAATTCATGGACGAAACCGCTGCAAAGATCCTCAAGCCCGGTTACACAACCGAGCTGAATGGCACCTCGCGGGAATTCAAGAACTCTCAAGGCGCTTTGGTGATCGTCTTTGTACTGGCGCTGTTCTTCATCTTTTTGGTGTTGGCCGCTCAGTTTGAAAGTTTCATTGACCCCTTGGTGATCATGTTGTCGGTGCCCTTGTCCATGATCGGGGCCTTGCTGGCGCTCAAGTTCACAGGCGGATCGCTCAATGTGTATTCGCAAATCGGCTTGATCACCCTGGTAGGCCTGATCACCAAGCACGGCATTCTGATCGTCGAGTTCACCAACCAGTTGCGCGAGCAGGGACTGGCCACGCAAGACGCATTGATCAAGGCTTCGGGCCAGCGTTTGCGCCCGATCCTGATGACCACGGGTGCCATGGTGCTGGGGGCGGTGCCGCTGGCGCTGGCCACCGGGGCGGGGGCTGAGAGCCGCACGCAAATCGGCTGGGTGATTGTGGGCGGGATGAGTCTGGGCACTTTGCTGGCCATCTTTGTAGTGCCCACCATGTACTCGCTGTTGGCCCGCAAGGCGGTGCCCGGCCCGAACAAGGCTATTGCGCTGGAAGATCCTTCAGCTGTGAGTCACTGATTGACCCATTGAGTGCCACATCGTTGGGCCTCACCACGAAAAAAGCGGCTGATGCCGCTTTTTTCGTGGAAGTTGGAGAGGCTTGTGTTTCACAGATGCCCGTCAAACATCATCACGTCCACCGCGTCCCCCACGGCCACGTTGCCCTGGGCGTGGCCCAACACGATCAGGCCGTTGGCCTGCACCATCGAGCTGAGCACGCCGGAACCCTGGTTGCCAGTGATGCTGACTTGCAGTTCACCCAATGCGTTGGTGCTGACGATGCCCCGCTGGTATTCGGTGCGGCCGGGTTTTTTGCGCAGGGCTTCAGTGCTTTTGGCTTTGAGCATCGGCAGGGCAGGCGCTCGCCAGCCCATGAGCTGCTGCAGGGCCGGGCGCACAAAAGCGGCAAAGGTCACCATCACGGCCACAGGGTTGCCTGGCAAACCAAACAGCACCGCTGAGCGATCACCTTGGCGAATGCGTCCCACGGCCATGGGCCGGCCGGGTCGCATGGCGATGCGCCAAAAGGCCACGTCACCCAGCTTTTTCATCATGGCTTTGGTGTAATCGGCCTCGCCCACGCTCACGCCACCGCTGGTGATGATGGCGTCGGCCTGCGCGGCGGCCTCTTTGAAGGCTTGTTCCAGGGCTGCTGGTTCGTCGCGCACAACGCCCATGTCGATCAGCTCGCAACCCAGGGCTTGCACCATGCCGGCCACGGTGTAGCGGTTGCTGTCGTACACGGCGCCCTCACGAGGGGCTTCTCCCAGACTCAAAATTTCGTCACCGGTCGAAAAATAGGCCACTTTCGGACGGCGCCAGACCGGCACGGTGGGCAGCCCCAGGCTGGCCAGCAGGCCGCAGGCTGCAGGGCTCAGGCGGGTGCCGCCCTGCAAGGCGGGCTGGCCGGCCATCAGGTCTTCGCCCAACAGACGTCGGTTGTCACCGGTCTTCAGCAAGCCAGGGGGTATCTGCAAGGTTTCGCCATTCACCTGGACAAGCTCTTGGGGGGCTACGGTGTCCAGCCCGGCAGGCATGATGGCTCCGGTCATGATGCGCACACATTCGCCGCTTTGTACATGGCCCTGCCAAGCTGCACCCGCAAAAGCTGTCCCCACTGATTTCAGCGTGGTGGGTTCATTGGCCAGCAGGTCAGAGCCGCGCAGTGCATAGCCGTCCATGGCCGAGTTGTCGTGCGCTGGCACGCTGATGGGCGAGACCACGTCTTGCGCCAGGATGCGGCCATGAGCCTGCATCAGGGGCACGATTTCGTGCTCGCGCACCGGCTGAACCAGTTGGGCCAGAAAGTCGTTCACAAGTTGGGCCGACAAAGCCTGCGGGTCGTAGCCTTGCAGGCGCTCGGCGATCTCGTCAAGGGAAAGCTTTGGAGACATGGGCGTGGTCATGGTCTGAGCTGCCAGAGATTGGCAAGGGGAGGTCAAGAGAGGGGCAGCGGGAATCAGAGCGCTTCGAGTTGCTGAAGTTCGGTCAGCGTATTGGCGTTGGCGAAAGCATGGGCGCTGTCGCCGGGCTGGTCAAAGGGCACGATGACGCAGCGGTGCTGGCTGGTCCAGGCATCGATCTTTCGGCCTCCGGTTTGTGTGAACTTCACCAGGCTTTCGAGCAAGTCGATTTTGAGCAGACAAAACACGGGTTGCGGGCGCACCGCACCATCGGCTTCGGGTGCTGCGGCCATGGCCATGTCGGCGTCTTGCGCGCTCATGGCTTCGTACAGACGCTGCACCAGGTCGAGTGGAAACAGGGGGGTGTCGCATGGCACCGTCATCAGCAAGGGCGTTTCGCAGCGTTCAAGGCCCGTGAGAAAGCCGGCCAGCGGTCCGGCAAAGCCATCGATGCTGTCGGGCCAGACGGGCGCGCCTAGCGCTTCGTAGGCGGACAGGTTGCGGTTGGCGTTGATCAGCACTTCTTGCAGCGGCAGGCTTTGCAATTGCAGGCGCATCAGGGTTTGCAGCGCCAGAGGCAGGCCGCGAAAATTTTGCAGGCCTTTGTCGACGCCACCCATGCGGGAACCACGCCCACCCGCCAAAATCAAACCGGTGATCCCTACTGCGTTGATGTTCATGGCGTTCAGCCTCCGATGTAGCTCATTTCCACCCGGCGGCCAGGGCCACTGGGGGTGTCCGGGCCGCGCAGGCTGCGCAGCACCGAGTATTGGTCGGTTCGTCCCCGCCAGATGGCGTCCACGGTGGCGGCCAGCGTGGTGTCGGTTTGGCTGGGGTCGCGCAACAGCTGTCGCAAGTCGTAGCCCTGGCTGGCAAACAGGCAAAGGTACAGGCGCCCTTCGGTAGACAGACGGGCCCGGTTGCAGTCGCCGCAAAAGGCTTGGGTCACGCTGCTGATCACGCCGACTTCGCCCAAAGCCGGGTCATGCATCCCCTGGGCATTGGCGTAGCCCCACCGCTCGGCCGTTTCACCCGGGGCGGAAGGGGTGAGTTGCACCAGCGGCAACTCGTTTTGCAACAGGCGGATCACCTCGGCGCTGGGCATGACCTCGTCCATGCACCAGCCGTTGGTGGCACCCACGTCCATGTATTCGATGAAGCGCAGCACGATGCCGGTGCCCCGGAAATGCCGGGCCATGGGCAATATTTCATGTTCGTTGGTGCCGCGCTTGACCACCATGTTGACCTTGATCGGTCCCAGGCCCACTGCTCGGGCCGCTTCGATGCCGGCCAGCACATCCGCGACGGGAAAGTCCACATCGTTCATTTGCCGGAATACAGCATCGTCCAGCCCGTCCAGGCTTACCGTGATGCGTTGCAGGCCAGCATCTTTCAGGCTCTGGGCCTTGCGGGCCAGTAGCGAGCCATTGGTGGTCAGCGTCAAATCGAGCGGCTGGCCGTCCGGCGTGCGCAGGGCGGCCAGTTGTTCGATGAGGATCTCAATGTTTTTGCGCAGCAGCGGCTCGCCCCCGGTCAGGCGTATCTTGCGCACCCCGCGGCCCACGAAGACACGGGCAGTGCGGGTGATTTCCTCAAAGCTCAGCAAGTGGCTGTGGGGCAGGTAGGCGTAGTCCTTGTCAAAGACCTCCTTGGGCATGCAGTAGCTGCATCGGAAGTTGCACCGGTCGGTCACGCTGATGCGCAAATCGGTGAGCGGGCGGTGCAGGCCATCCAACGGCAATGCGCTCAGGTCTTGCCCCTGGGCCGTCGAAGGCAAGGGAAGGCTTGGATGGCGCTGGTCAACCAGCGGAATGACGCGTTCAGACATGGGGATCGATTGTGCCCGAGCCATCACGCCTCTGGCGCAGCAGGGTCAAGTTTGAAGGCTGCAAGCCAGGTGGCCGATTTGACAGTTTCAACCGTGGGCAATGGCCACGGTTTTGAGGGTGGTGAAGCCCAGCAGGGCTTCAAAGCCTTTTTCACGTCCGTAGCCGGAAGATTTGACGCCGCCAAATGGCAACTCCACGCCGCCGCCTGCGCCGTAGTTGTTGATGAACACCTGGCCGCTGCGCACCCGTTTGGCCATGCGGAATTGGCGTCCGCCATCGCGTGTCCAGATCCCTGCCACCAAGCCAAACTCGGTGGCGTTGGCCAACTCGACCGCATGGTCTTCGTCTTTGAAGGCCATGGCCGACAGGACCGGACCAAACACTTCTTCTTGTGCCAGGCGGTGCATCACGGGCACATCGCGCAGCAAGGTGGGGGCCTGGTAAAAGCCACCCGCAGGCACGCCCTTGGCAATCTGGCCCTGCGCGACAGTGGCGATGCCATCGGCTTTGGCTTGGTCCAGAAAACCGCTGACGCGCTCGAGCTGGCTGGCGCGAATCAGCGGACCCAGATCCAGGTTCATGCTGGCCGAGCCGGCTTGCAGGCGGCTGAACGCCTCGCCCAGACGCTTCAAAAGCGGCTCGTAAATGGCCTGCTGGATCAGCACGCGCGAACCTGCGCTGCAGGTCTGGCCCGAGTTCTGCACGATGGCGTTGACCACCACTGGAATGGCGGCGTCCAGATCGGCGTCTTCAAAAATGATCTGCGGGCTTTTGCCCCCCAACTCCAGTGTGACGGGGCAATGTCGCTCGGCCGCCACTTGCTGGATCAGGGTGCCCACACGTGGGCTACCCGTGAAGCTGATGTGGTCAATGCCGGGGTGCCGCGCCAGCGCATCGCCCACTTCGTGGCCATAACCGGTGACGATGTTGATGGCCCCGGGCGGAAAGCCCACTTCGGCGGCCAGTTGTGCCACCCGGATCAGTGAAAGGCAAGCGTCCTCGGCCGGTTTGACCACGCAGGCATTGCCTGCAGCCAAGGCACCCCCCACGCTGCGCCCGAAAATCTGCATCGGGTAGTTCCAGGGAATTACATGGCCCGTCACGCCGTGCGGCTCACGCCAGGTCAGCACGCTGTAGCCGTTTTGGTAGGGCAGGGTTTCGCCGTGCAGTTTGTCGCATGAGCCGGCATAAAACTCGAAATACCGCGCCAGCGCGACCGAGTCTGCAGCCGCCTGCTTGGTGGGTTTGCCGCAGTCGCGTTGTTCCAGTGCTGCCAGTTCAGCTGCGTGCTCCCCCACTTTTTGCGACAACTTCATCAAGAGACGCCCACGTTCCATGGCGCTGAGCTTGCCCCAAGGGCCATTGAAGGCGGCGCGGGCGGCTTGAACGGCCTGGTCGATGTCGGCAGCTTGGCTGCGAGGAATCTGATCAAACACCTGACCATCTGAAGGGTCAAGCACATCAATGGTTTGCCCAGCCAGGGCGGGAACGGAGAGGTTGGCGATGAAATTCTGTTGCATGGCGCCATTGTGAACCTGTGGCACATTTTGAAAATCACCCATGGGACATGGGTTGGTGTCATGCATCCCAAATTGGCCAAGCACCACGAAAAAGGCCCGCAGTTGCGGGCCTTAGAAGGGTTGGTTCGGTTTATCCCCCGTGAAACTTCATCACCAGCGGAACGATCAAAAGCGCCACGATGTTGATGATCTTGATCAGCGGGTTGATGGCCGGGCCTGCAGTGTCCTTGTAGGGGTCTCCCACGGTGTCACCGGTCACAGCCGCTTTGTGCGCCTCGGAGCCTTTGCCACCGTGGTGGCCGTCTTCGATGTACTTTTTGGCGTTGTCCCAAGCACCGCCACCGGTACACATCGAGATGGCCACAAACAAGCCGGTGATGATGGTGCCCATCAGCAAACCGCCCAGCGCCTTGGGGCCGAGAATCAAGCCGACCAATACAGGGACGACGACCGGCAGCAAGCTCGGGATGATCATTTCCTTGATGGCGGCGCTGGTCAGCATGTCCACAGCCTTGCCGTATTCGGGCTTGGCGGTGCCTTCCATGATGCCGGGGATCTCCTTGAACTGGCGACGCACCTCGACCACCACGCTGCCTGCAGCGCGGCCCACGGCTTCCATGGCCATGGCGCCGAACAGGTAAGGAATCAGGCCGCCAATGAACAGGCCGATGATCACCAGCGGGTCGGACAGGTCAAAGCTGATGGCTTTGCCATACGACTCCAGCTTGTGGGTGTAGTCGGCAAACAGCACCAGAGAGGCCAGGCCGGCCGAACCGATGGCATAGCCCTTGGTCACGGCCTTGGTGGTGTTGCCCACCGCGTCCAGTGGGTCGGTGATGGCGCGCACACTGCTGGGCAGTTCGGCCATTTCGGCAATGCCGCCGGCGTTGTCGGTGATGGGGCCATAGGCGTCCAAGGCCACCACAATGCCTGCCATGGACAGCATGGACGTGGCCGCCACAGCGATCCCGTACAAACCTGCCAGTGCATACGCTGTCCAGATGGCCAGGCACACGAACATCACGGGCCAGGCGGTGGAGCGCATGGACACGCCCAGGCCGGCAATGATGTTGGTGCCATGACCGGTGGTGGAGGCTTGGGCGATGTGCTGCACCGGGGCGTACTGCGTGCCGGTGTAGAACTCGGTGATCCAGACCAGGGCAGCGGTGAGCACCAGACCGACGGCGCAGGCACCAAACAGCTTCATTTGTGCGCCCGTTCCGCCCAGGGCGTTGTCGGGCATGAGCCAAGTGGTGACAAAGTAAAACGCGACCAGTGAGAGCGCGCCCGCGATGGCCAGGCCTTTGTAAAGTGCGGGCATGACGTTGGTCATGCCGGGCGAGGCTTTGACAAAGAAACAGCCAATGATGGAGGCAATGATGGACACCGCGCCCAGAGCCAGCGGGTACAGCACGGCTTGGCCCGGAGCCGCCGAGATCAGCAGGGCGCCCAGCACCATGGTGGCGATCAGGGTCACGGCATAGGTCTCGAACAAGTCGGCCGCCATGCCGGCGCAGTCGCCCACGTTGTCGCCCACGTTGTCGGCGATCACGGCAGGGTTGCGCGGGTCGTCTTCAGGGATGCCTGCCTCTACCTTGCCCACCAGGTCGGCACCCACGTCGGCACCTTTGGTGAAAATGCCGCCGCCCAGACGCGCAAAGATCGATATCAGTGACGAGCCAAAAGCAAAACCAATCAAGGGGTTGAGCAAGGTAGCGAGATTTTTGTCGGGTGTCAGATTGCCATTGCCCACCAAAAACCAGTAAAAACCGGAGACTCCCAAAAGGCCCAGTCCGACCACCAGCATGCCGGTGATGGCGCCACCCCTAAAGGCCACATCCAGCGCCGGGCCAATGCCCTTTGTTGCAGCTTGCGCGGTGCGCACGTTGGCCCGCACAGACACGTTCATGCCGATGAAACCGCAAGCGCCCGATAGGACGGCGCCAATCACAAAACCGACGGCAGTGATGCCATCCAGAAAAAGCCCCATGAGAATGGTCAGTACCACGCCGACGATGGCGATGGTTTTGTACTGGCGGGCCAAATAAGCGGCGGCACCTGCCTGGATGGCGGCTGAGATTTCCTGCATCCGGGCATTGCCGGCATCTTGGGAAAGGATCCACCCTCGGGCCCAAATGCCGTAAGCCACGGCAATCAGACCACAGACGAGCGCCAGAATAAGCGCAGAATTTCCTGTCATCGTTGAACTCCTCGATGGTTGTCGCTGAACAGAGGTGCAACGCGCTGGAGGCACCTCCACGGCGTTGCTTCCTCGACCGCCGAAACCGGAGAACGATTGGCCAACCGTTCATTAAAGGGGCAGAGCCGGGCCATGCGCAAGGCCTGTGAAAGTAAAATCGGGGTTAATCCCTAGCAATTTGCGATTTTCTTAACTTTTTACAAAGAGACCCGAAAGATGTCCCTCGACAACGTCACCCCAGGCAAGAAAGTGCCCGAATCCTTCAACGTGATCATTGAGATCCCGATGAATGCCGACCCGATCAAGTACGAAGTGGACAAGGAAACCGGTGCCATTTTTGTCGACCGATTCATGGGCACCGCCATGCATTACCCCACCAACTACGGGTATGTGCCCAAAACCATCGCCGGCGATGGCGACCCTGTGGATGTGCTGGTGATCACGCCGTTCCCATTGATTCCAGGGGTCGTTGTACCCTGCCGCGCCATTGGCATCTTGCTGATGGAAGACGAGGGCGGGCAAGACGGCAAAGTGCTGGCTGTGCCGATCGACAAGATCCTGCCGATCTACACCCACTGGCAAAAACCTGAAGACATGAACAAGTTGCGCCTGTCGCAGATCGCCCACTTTTTTGAGCACTACAAAGACCTTGAGCCCGGCAAATGGGTCAAGATTGTGGGTTGGGAGGGCAAGGACGCTGCGCACAAGGAAATTCTGGACGGCATCGCCAAATACAACGAAGCCAAGGCCTGACTTCCCGGGCAGGTCGCACAGACCAGCCCGACGCAAATGCCAAGACATTTGCAAAGCAACAGCGCCCACTGACAGGGTTTTTGAGGCAACGACACGCCTGCCTGGTTTGCGCCAGACAGGCGTTTTTGTTCAGGGCGCTGATGTGTGAGGGGTTTTCAAGGGGGAGTGCTGGTGCAGCGCTTCAAGGTAGTTGTCAACACCTGCCTTTTCACGCTCAAGAAACCGGGCCACGGCTTCTGAAAAAGCCGGGTGTGCCAGCCAATGGGCACTGTGCGTGGGTGTGGGCAGCAAAGCCCGGGCCATTTTGTGCTCGCCCTGCGCGCCACCTTCAAAACGTTTCAGGCCATGTTGAATGCACCATTCAATCGGCTGGTAGTAGCAGGCTTCAAAGTGCAGGCAATCCACCCGTTCAAGCGCCCCCCAGTAACGGCCATAAGCCACTTCGGGCTGGCCTTGGGCGTCAAGGTGCAAGCCGATCAGGCTGATGGCGATGGGCTGGCCCTCGCGTTCGGCCACAAAGAGCAACCAGTTGCCCGGCATGCCCATGCGCATGGCGTTAAAAAACGCCGGCGTCAGGTAGGGCGCGTTGCCGTGTTCCCAATAGGTTTGCTGGTAGCAGCGCAACAGCAGGGCCCAGTCTTCGTCGGTCATGTCGGTGCCTCGAACGGCGCGAAACGTGACGCCTGCTTCGTGCACCTTGCGGCGCTCTTGGCGGATTTTTTTGCGTTTTTCCTGGGTCAGGCTGCCCAAAAAATCATCGAAGTCGCGCCATCCCTGGTTTTGCCAGTGGAACTGCACCTGGCTGCGCTGCTGTAGGCCCGCCTGTTCGCAGGCTTGCAGGTCTTGCGGACTGGCAAACAGAATGTGCAGAGAGGGAATTTCTTCCGTCTGGCAAAGCGCCAGCAAATTTTCCAGCAGGGCTTGCCGTGCCGCGTGAGATTCGGCCAGCAAGCGGCTGCCGGGCACTGGGGTGAAGGGCGAGGCCACCAGGGCCTTGGGGTAATAGGCCAGACCATGGCGCTCATAGGCATCGGCCCAGGCGTGGTCAAACACGTATTCGCCGCGTGAATTGGTCTTGATGTACAAGGGGCAGGCTGCCGCCAGAGTCGGGCCCTCGGGGGTGCCCCGCCACAAGCTGACCACCTGCAAGGTCCATCCGGTCTCGGGCGCAGCCGATCCGCTGGTCTGCATGGCCGACAAATAGGCATGCTGCATGAAGGGGGATGGCGCATCCTGCCTCGCGAGCAGATCGTCCCAGGCTTTGGGCTCGATGGCACTCAGGTCATCCAGCACCCGGGTGACATAATCAACGCTCACATTTTCTTGCACCTGTATGACTCTCCAAATTTGTGTGGCCCAGCTCAATTTCGTCGTCGGCGACATGCCGGGCAATGCCCGCAAAATCATCGATGCCGCCGCTCAGGCCTATGCCGAGGGTGCGCGCCTGGTGATCACGCCAGAGTTGTCCATTTGCGGCTATGCGGCCGAAGACTTGTTGCTGCGCCCTGCCTTCATTGACGCCTGTGATGATGCCTTGAAAACAGTGGCCCGAGAACTGGCTGGGTTAAAAGGCTTGCACGTGGTGGTGGGGCACCCCGAAGGTGGTGGCCTGCGCACCCGCAGTGTGGCGGTGACCCGTCGCCACAACCGTGCTTCGGTGTTGTGCGAAGGGCAGGTGGTGGCCCATTACGACAAACGTGAGCTGCCCAATTACCAGGTGTTTGACGAGCGCCGCTACTTCACACCCGGCGAAGGCGTGGGTGTCTTCGAGGTCGAAGGTGTCCAGGTTGGCTTGCTGATTTGTGAAGATGCCTGGTTTGAAGAGCCTGCCCGTCTTGTGCGCGACGCTGGGGCGCAGTTGCTGGCGGTGCTGAATGCCTCGCCTTTCCATGCGGGCAAAGGCGCTGAGCGTGAACAGCGCATGCGCGAGCGCGTGGCCGACTGCGGGTTGCCGCTGATTTACGCGCACTTGGTGGGTGGGCAAGACGAGGTGATTTTTGAAGGCCGGTCTTTTGCCTTGAGCTCCCAAGGGCAAGTGGTGGCCAGGGCAGAAGGTTTTCGCGAAGCACGCCTCAGTGTGCAGGCTCAGAGCGGCCCGAGTGGCGTGGATTTGACCGCTGCGGGCGATGCCTTGGTGCCTTTGGCCACTGCCGATGCCGAGTTGTGGGACGCTTTGGTACTGGGGGTGCGCGATTATTTGGGTAAAAACGGCTTCAAGCAGGCCATTTTGGGTTTGTCGGGCGGCATTGACTCTGCCTTGGTGCTGGCCATCGCGGTGGACGCGATCGGCGCCGACAAAATCCACGCGGTGATGATGCCATCGCCCTATACGGCCGACATCAGTTGGATCGATTCGCGGGACATGGTCAAACGTTTGAATGTCCGCTACGACGAAATCGCCATCGCCCCGCTGTTCGATGGCTTCAGGCAAGCCTTGTCAAGCCAGTTTGCCGGCCTGAAAGAGGACGCGACCGAAGAGAACATCCAGGCCCGCATTCGCGGCACGCTGCTGATGGCGCTGTCCAACAAGACCGGCGCCATTGTTTTGACAACGGGCAATAAGAGCGAAATGGCCACCGGCTATTGCACGCTGTATGGTGACATGGCGGGCGGTTTCGCGGTCATCAAAGATGTGGTCAAAACCCGGGTTTTTGATTTGACACGCTGGCGCAATCTGAATGACCCTTATGGCACGGGCAAGCAGCCGATTCCCGAACGCATCATCACCCGACCTCCCAGTGCCGAGTTGCGACCCGACCAGAAAGACCAGGACAGCTTGCCTGAATACGAGGTGCTGGACGCGATCATTGCCCGCTACATGGAAAACGACGAAGGCGTCGAAGCCTTGATCGCTGACGGCTTTGAGCGGGCCGATGTGGAGAAGGTGACCCGTCAGATCAAGCTCAACGAGTACAAACGCCGGCAATCCCCAGTGGGCATTCGCGTGACCCACCGCAGTTTTGGCAAGGATTGGCGTTATCCTATGACCAACAAATTTCGCGCCTGAATTTGGCGCGCCATCATCTTTTGAGGATTTAAGCCATGAAACAGATCACCGCCGTCATCAAGCCTTTCAAACTGGAAGAAGTTCGTGAAGGTCTGGCTGAATGCGGCGTGACGGGTCTCACGGTGACCGAAGTCAAGGGCTTTGGCCGTCAAAAGGGCCACACCGAGCTGTACCGAGGTGCCGAGTACGTGGTCGATTTTTTGCCGAAAGTAAAGGTGGAGGTCGTGGTCAAGAACGAGGATGTGGACAGTTGTGTGGACGCCATCGTCAAGGCAGCCCGCACAGGCAAGATCGGTGACGGCAAGATTTTTGTGACTTCGGTCGAGCGCGTGGTGCGCATCCGGACTGGCGAACAGGACGAAACCGCCATTTAAGTACTGTCCATTGGTTTGGCCTTGACTGGCCAAACCGCACCCTGTGGGTGCCAGTCAGAGCAAATCCACCTTGGCGGCCGGTGCAAAGCCCGCTGTTTCCACCAAGCGCTGCAATAGAGGTTCCGGTTCGTCACCTACAACGACCAGTTCGGTTTGCCAATCGGCCATGAACCCTGCTTGAACCACTTGGCCAATGAAAGCCATCAGGCCATCGTAGTAGCCTTGGCTGTTGAGGATGCCGACAGGCTTGTCGTGATAACCCAGTTGGCGCCAGGTCCAGACTTCGAACAACTCTTCAAAGGTGCCGATGCCCCCGGGTAAGGCCAAAAACGCATCGGCTTTTTCGGCCATCATTTGCTTGCGTTCATGCATGGTGTCCACCACATGCAGTTCAGTGCAGCCATGGTTTGCCCATTCTTTTTCAACCAGGGCTTTGGGGATGATGCCCACCACCGTGCCTCCGGCTGCCATGGTGGCTTCGGCCACCAGACCCATCAGGCCATTGCGACCACCGCCATAAACCAGCTGGCCACCGTGTGAGCCGATCCAGGTGCCAACCTGCAGGGCAAGTTGGGCAAATTCTGGCTTGTTGCCGGGTTTGGAGCCGCAGTAGACGCAGATCGAAAACGCTGGGGCAGATTTTTCTGAGCGCATGTCCATCAGGCGAATCGATGCCAGACGGCGCTTAGCCAAATTCCGGCGCACAGCAGCAAACTGAGCAGCACAGCAGCACTGCCCATGTCCTTGGCACGCTTGGACAAGTCGTGCCACTCGGGGCCGATGCGGTCGATGGCCGATTCCACAGAGGTGTTGAGCAGTTCGACGACCATGACCATCAAGACCGAACCGGCCAGCAAGGCGGTTTCAACCCAGTTCTGACCCAGCCAAAATGACAATGGCACCAGAAAAGTTGCCAGGATGGCCTCTTGGCGAAAGGCAGTTTCGTGCCAGCCCGCGCGCAGGCCTTCGATGGAGTACCCGCCCGCATGCAGGATGCGGTCCAGGCCTTTGCGCGATTTTTGCGGGTTGACTTCCGGGGGTTCTTGTTGGGGCTGGTTTTGCATGTTGGCGCGATCGGGTGGGGGGTCAGCGCATTGAAATCAGCCGTGTTCCGGCCAAAACATCATGCAAAAACTGCTTTTGCGGATGGAGGCGACTGAGCAGGGCCCAAACGGCCACCCAGCCCAGGGTCAGCATGGAGAGCTCAATGGCTGACGGGTGCAGCGCCGCAGAGGCCGCGAAAGGAGGGATAAACCACAGCCAGCTGGCCACGTAGCGCTTGAATGCGATCTTGCGACTGATGGGGCGCCCCTCTTTGTCCACGATGCCGATGCGCCAGGTTTTCATGGCCAGTGTTTGTCCGCGGTGCCACATCCAGGTGAAATACAAGCCCAGCACAAAAAAACTGATGGCTTGCAGGCCAGACTTCAGTTGTGGATGGATATTCATGTCGCCGGGCGCCAAGCCTGTCAGCCAATAAGCGGCTATGAAATAGGCCAGTCCGGATGAAACCATCACCCCGAACAGGAGCATCCCTTCGTAAAGCCAGCAAGCCATGCGGCGATTCAATGAGGGGGCGCAGAGATCCGGGGAGGCTGAAATGCCCTTGCCTGTTGTCGTCATGAAGGAGCGGTTTCTGTGGCTTGACGTGCTGTGTCCGGGGATCCCGGTTGCGTCGGGGTTGGCGGCGTGAGTGTTGGGGTAGCCAAGGCAGGCGGGCGAGGCAAAAGGGTTTTGCGATCAATGGATGTGGGCAAGTTCTGCTGACCAGAGGCAGGCCGAGATGGCGTCTGGACTTGACGATGAGCATCCAGAGGCTTTGCCGTGGGGGCTGCACTGTTGGTAAGGGGGGCGGATCCAGCGGTAAGCAAACGTCTTTCCTCTGTGGAAAGGGCTTGATAAGCCTCCCATTTGGCTTTTTTATCTTCTTTTGGCAGATTTTGCAGCTTATTGAAGTTCAATCGCGCCAGATTTCGCTGCTGCGGACTCAGGCTCACCCAGTTAGCCATTCGGGCGTGCATCGTGACTTGGTCGGACACAGGTAGTTGGGTGAAATTTGTGGAAATTGCCAACCATTTGTTTTGCTGCTGCGACGTCAGGGCGCCCCATTGGGCACCGAGTGGGGCCAAGGCTTGTTTTTGTTTGGGGGTCAGTTGCTGCCATGCTTTCGACGGCGGTACCGATTGACCATCAGAGGTGCTGACGACGGTCTGTGCATGCTTGGAGGCTTCGGGCGGGAGTGTTTGGGCACCAATGGAGGCTAATAAGACCGTCAGTAGCCATCCGCAGGCCATTTTCAGGGCCACGGTTGAACAGGATTGACAGCGGATTGCCATTTTTTAATTGTCCTTGGTGTTGGCGCTGAGACCCAGCTTCAAAAACTGCGAAAAACCTGCGTCGGTGTAGGCATCCGGCGGCAATTCGTCGGTGAGCAAGGCCGAATCGGTTGCAGCGATTTCAGAGATGATGCTGTCTTGTTGGACCCACTGGATTGCCATCAAACCGAAAACCAGAGCCAATATGGGCAGCGACGATGCCAGGATATTCAATAAATTCAGGCCGTCATCAGCGGGGCCGGTCAGTGTGCTGTTGCTGTTTAACTGGGCTATTTGGGACAGTCGTGACAACACCATGGGCTTGCGTTGGGCCAATGCCAGTTGGCGCGCGACCCGCAGTCGTTCGGAAATGTCGTGGGATAAGTCCGAGGTGGCCAGTGTCAATTGATGCGAAAAATACTGACCTTGGCGATCGATATCTTGAGAAATGGTTGGATTGGTGTTCTTCATGGTCTGATTCCTTGTGTTCCCAAGTTTTTGCTCAAGGCTTGAATGGCCCGAGAACAATGGGTTTTGACGCTGCCTTCTGAGCAGCCCATCACTGCAGCTGTCTCTGCAACATCCAGCTCTTCCCAGTAACGCAGCAGGAAGGCTTCTCGTTGACGCGCAGGCAAAGCCATAACAGCTGTTTCGATTTGCTCAAGGGTCTGAAGGCGGCCCACCCATTCCTCTGCACTTTCTGAGCTCGACTTGTCCGCAGCGTTGCCAGCCACTTCCAGCAGGTCAAACTCGCCATCGTCATTGCCAGAACCGAAATCGCTCAGGTTGGTAAATAGAGCGTTTTTGGTTTTTTGTCGTCTAAACCAGTCCAGCATGGTGTTGGAAAGGATGCGCTGAAACAGCAATGGAAGTTCAGCTACAGGTTTGTCTGCGTAGTTGGTACACAGCTTGATCATGCTGTCTTGCAGAATATCCAGGGCCGCATCCTCATTTCTGACATGGTAGTAGGCGCGTTTAAACGCCTTTTTTTCCATGTTTTTCAGAAATTCCGAGAGTTCAGAGTCAGATGCCAACTTTTTTCAGCGATCGCGTCAACGATGCTTTTGATGATGTTGAAAAAGGGGGGCGCACTTTCCAGCCAGTCGTATTGAGTCTGTGGGGATTGGATTATGGCACCAGCAAAATGCCCGGACTTGATTTTTGGAAGTGCCTTTCAAAATGCGATAATGAAAGATTGCAATTGAAAAAAAGCAAACGGATCACCGTCCGGCACTTTTACAGTTTGGTGCCCATGTCTGTGGTCTTAAGTCCCAAAGCCACTTCAAAAGAGTCGAGCCCAGGGGCACCCAAGGTTTTTCGTTAGAGAAATTCACAAAGGTTGAATGTATGGAAATGAACAAAGCCGAAAAGGCAACGGGTTCCGCTGGGGCTCAGGAATTGCGTGGCGCAGAAATTCTCGTCAAGGCTCTTCAGGCCGAAAACGTACAGTACGTTTGGGGTTACCCCGGCGGTGCGGTGCTTCACATTTATGACGCTTTTTACAAGCAAGACACCATTCAGCACGTGCTGGTGCGGCACGAGCAAGCAGCGGTACACGCTGCCGATGGCTTTGCCCGGGCAACGGGGGAAGTGGGTGTGGCACTGGTCACTTCGGGGCCAGGCCTGACCAACGCGGTCACCGGCATTGCCACCGCTTACATGGACAGCATCCCCATGGTGATCATCAGTGGGCAAGTTCCTACTGCCGCCATCGGCTTGGATGCATTTCAGGAATGCGACACGGTGGGCATCACACGTCCTATCGTCAAGCACAATTTTCTGGTCAAAGACGCCAAAGACATGGCTGACATCATGAAAAAGGCCTTTCACATTGCTCGCAGCGGCCGCCCCGGCCCTGTGGTCGTGGATGTGCCCAAAGATGTGTCATTCAACAAGGCGCTTTTTTCGGGCTATCCCGATTCGATTTCAATGCGTTCTTACAACCCCGTGCGTAAAGGCCATGGCGGCCAGATCCGCAAGGCTTTGCAACTGTTGATGTCGGCCAAACGCCCTTACATCTACACGGGCGGCGGCGTCCTGCTAAGCAACGCCAGTCCTGAATTGCGCGCTTTGGTGGACATGCTCAATGTGCCCGTCACGAACACCTTGATGGGCTTGGGTGCTTTCCCCGCCACCGACCGCCGTTTTCTCGGCATGTTGGGTATGCACGGCACGCTAGAGGCCAACAATGCCATGCAAAACTGCGATGTGTTGCTTGCAGTCGGCGCCCGTTTCGATGATCGGGTGATAGGCAACCCCAAGCACTTTGCTTCGGTAGACCGCAAAATCATTCACATCGACATCGATCCGTCGAGCATTTCCAAGCGCGTCAAGGTGGATGTGCCGATCGTCGGCGACGTGAAAGACGTTTTGACCGAACTGATGGGCATGATCCGTGAATCTGGCCTCAAGCCTGATCCGCAGGCCTTGGGGCAATGGTGGGAGACCATCGAAGGCTGGCGCAGCCGCGATTGCATGAAGTATGACAACAGCAATTCTGAGGTCATCAAACCGCAAAAGGTCATTGAGACCTTGTGGGACATGACCAAGGATGTGGATGCTTACATCACTTCCGATGTCGGCCAGCACCAGATGTGGGCGGCCCAGTACTACAAGTTCAACGAACCACGCCGCTGGATCAACTCTGGCGGGCTGGGCACCATGGGCGTGGGCATCCCCTACGCCATGGGCATCAAACTGGCCAAGCCGGACAGTGAAGTTTTTTGCGTGACGGGCGAGGGTTCGGTACAGATGTGCATTCAGGAACTGTCAACCTGCCTGCAGTACAACACGCCCATCAAGATCGTGGCTTTGAACAACCGCTATCTGGGCATGGTTCGCCAATGGCAGGAGATCGAGTATTCGGGGCGTTACAGCCACAGCTATATGGATGCGCTGCCTGATTTTGTGAAACTGGCTGAAGCTTATGGGCACGTGGGCATGCTCATTGAGCGGCCAGAAGATGTTGAACCTGCGTTGCGCGAAGCGCGCAGGCTCAAGGACCGTACGGTGTTCATGGATTTCCGCACGGACCCCACCGAAAACGTGTTCCCCATGGTGCAGGCTGGCAAGGGCATTACCGAAATGCTCATGGGTGTGGAGGATTTGTAATCATGAAACACATCATTGCTGTACTGATTGAAAACGAAGCGGGGGCTTTGTCCCGCGTGGTGGGGCTGTTTTCTGCCCGTGGCTACAACATCGAGTCCCTGACTGTTGCCCCCACTGAAGACCCCAGTCTTTCGCGCATGACCATCCAGACGGCTGGTTCTGACGATGTGATCGAGCAGATCACCAAGCACCTGAATCGCCTGATTGAGGTGGTGAAGGTTGTGGACCTGACCGAAGGCTCTTATACCGAACGCGAGTTGATGCTCGTCAAGGTACGTGCCGTGGGCAAGGAGCGCGAAGAAATGAAACGCATGGCCGATATATTTCGTGGCCGTGTGATCGATGTCACCGACAAGAGCTACACCATTGAGCTGACCGGTGACCAGACCAAGAACGACGCCTTTCTGGAGGCGATCGACCGCAGCGCTATTTTGGAGACCGTGCGCACGGGTGCATGCGGTATCGGGCGAGGCGAGCGCATCCTGCGCGTTTAAGCCCACTCATCGAACCTGTTTATTCCTAAGGAGAACCCTGTGAAAGTTTTTTACGACAAAGATTGTGATCTGAGCGTCATCAAGGGCAAGACTGTTGCCATCATTGGTTACGGCTCACAAGGCCACGCACATGCCCAGAACCTGAACGACAGCGGCGTAAAAGTCGTGGTCGGTCTGCGCAAAGGCGGAGCATCTTGGGACAAAGTCGGCAAAGCCGGTTTGACCGTGATGGAAGTCAACGATGCGGTCAAAGCCGCTGACGTGGTCATGATCTTGTTGCCCGACGAAATGATCGCCGAGGTCTACGCCAACAACGTGGCCCCCCATATCAAGCAAGGCGCTTCGTTGGCCTTCGCCCACGGCTTCAACGTGCATTACAACCAAGTCGTTCCACGCGACGACCTGGACGTCTGGATGGTTGCGCCCAAGGCCCCTGGCCACACTGTGCGCAATACCTACACCCAAGGTGGTGGCGTGCCCCACTTGGTGGCGATCCACCAGGACAAGAGTGGCAAGGCCCGTGCACTGGCCCTGAGCTATGCCATGGCCAACGGTGGTGGCAAGGCCGGCATCATTGAGACCAACTTCAAAGAAGAGACCGAGACCGATTTGTTTGGCGAGCAAGCCGTTTTGTGCGGTGGTGCTGTTGAACTGATCAAGATGGGTTATGAAACATTGGTGGAGGCCGGTTACGCTCCCGAGATGGCCTATTTCGAGTGCTTGCACGAGTTGAAGCTGATCGTTGACCTGATCTACGAGGGTGGCATTGGCAACATGAACTACTCGATCTCGAACAACGCTGAATACGGCGAGTACGTGACAGGTCCTGAGATCATCAACGAGCAAAGCCGTGAAGCCATGCGCAATGCCTTGAAGCGCATTCAGACCGGTGAATACGCCAAGATGTTCATTTTGGAAGGCCGTACCAATTACCCGAGCATGACGGCCCGACGTCGCTTGACTTCCGAGCACTCCATCGAAGTCGTGGGCGCTCAGCTGCGCGCCATGATGCCCTGGATTGCAAAGAACAAACTGGTCGACAAGACCCGCAACTGATCTTGTCTGAAAGTCGATTTTGAAAAGGCCACTGCGGTGGCCTTTTTCAATGGGCAATCATGGTGGCTTAAACTTGTACACACGGGGTTGGATCATTGAAACCCCTTACAGGAACAGACAATGAACAACCGTACTGATAAATCCGAAGAAACGGAATCGCCAGCGCCAGCACGCAAGCCTTCCAAAGGCATCTACATGCTGCCCAATATGATCACCCTGGCTGCCTTGTTTGCGGGTTTTTATGCGGTGGTCATGGCGATCAACGGCCGCTTTGACCTTGCCACGGTGGGCATATTCAGTGCCATGGTGCTGGACAGCCTGGATGGGCGTGTCGCACGCATGACGAACACCCAAAGCGCTTTTGGTGAGCAGATGGACTCTCTTTCCGACATGGTGTCCTTTGGTGCTGCGCCTGCGCTGATCGCTTATGTCTGGACCCTGAAAGAGCTGGGTCGTTGGGGCTGGATTGCAGCTTTCGTTTATTGCGCTTGTGCCGCTTTGCGCCTGGCCCGCTTCAACGTCAACACCGGCGTGGTGGACAAGCGTTACTTTCAGGGACTGCCATCGCCAGCGGCTGCGGCGTTGGTGATGGGCTTCGTGTGGATCATGTTTGAAAACGCTGTGCCTGCGAAAACGGTGGCCTGGGGCATGTTTGCGGTGTGCTTGTTCTCAGGCCTGACCATGGTAACCAATGTGCCGTTTTACAGTTTCAAGGACATGCACATGAAAAAGAGCGTGCCCTTTGCAACCCTGGTGTTGGTGGCCTTGGGCATTGCGGTCGTCAACATCGATCCGCCCACAGTCTTGTTTGCCTTGTTTGTGGGCTATGGTCTGAGTGGGTATGTGATCTATATCTGGCGCAAGGCCAAAGGGCAACCCACGAGCATGATCAGCACCTCGACCGATGAGCCTGAAGAGCGTGGATTGCACCAATGATGTCAACTGCAAGACAGTCCGGCTTTTTGAACTGTGCTAAAGTCATCTCATGAATTTTTCTCTGCATGCTCTACTGCTACTGCCCTACGGGCGGGATGTGTAGCGCACGCAAACATTTTCCCAAAAGGCCCGTATGCCATCCGCAACGGGCCTTTTGCATTTTTTCTTGGACTTGCGGGTTATTGACCAGGAGTGAACATGGCTGACAAACTGATAATTTTCGACACCACCTTGCGCGATGGCGAGCAATCGCCCGGCGCCTCCATGACACGTGATGAGAAGCTGCGCATTGCACGGCAACTGGAGCGTCTGCGCGTGGATGTGATCGAAGCCGGTTTTGCGGCCAGTTCGAATGGTGATTTTGAAGCAGTCAAAACCATCGCTGATTCGATCAGAGAATCCACCATTTGCTCTTTGTCACGCGCCAATGACCGTGACATTTCACGTGCGGCCGAAGCCCTGAAAGGGGCTAACAGCGGGCGCATTCATACCTTCATCGCTACGTCCCCGTTGCACATGGAAAAGAAGCTTCGCATGACGCCGGACCAGGTATTCGAGCAGGCCAAGCAATCGGTCCGTTTTGCCCGTAATCTGGTGGGGGACGTTGAGTTCAGTCCCGAAGACGGCTATCGAAGCGATATGGACTTTCTGTGTCGCGTCCTTGAGGCCGTGATCACTGAAGGCGCCACCACCATCAACGTGCCCGACACGGTGGGCTACGCCGTGCCCGAGTTGTATGGCGAATTCATCCGCACCTTGCGTGAGCGCATCCCCAACTCCGACAAGGCCATCTGGTCAGTGCATTGCCATAACGACCTAGGTATGGCGGTGGCCAATTCCTTGGCAGGGGTCAAGATCGGTGGTGCCCGCCAGGTCGAGTGCACGATCAACGGCCTGGGTGAACGGGCGGGTAACTGCTCGCTGGAAGAGGTGGTCATGGCCGTCAAGACACGGCGCGACTATTTCGGTCTGGACATCGGCATTGACACCAGCCACATCGTGGCCGCCAGTCGCATGGTCAGCCAGACCACTGGTTTTGTGGTTCAGCCCAACAAGGCGGTGGTCGGGGCCAACGCCTTTGCACATGCCTCGGGCATTCACCAGGATGGCGTGCTCAAGGCGCGGGACACTTACGAAATCATGCGCGCTGAAGACGTGGGTTGGACCACCAACAAGATTGTTTTGGGCAAACTCAGTGGCCGGAACGCCTTCAAGCAGCGCTTGAATGATTTGGGCGTGACCTTGGACAGCGAAACCGAAATCAACAACGCGTTTGCCAAGTTCAAGGAACTGGCCGACCGAAAGAGTGAAATTTTTGACGAAGACATCTTGGCCTTGGTGGGCGATGAGAGCGTCACCGCTGAGAAGGAGCAATACGGTTTTGTTTCCATGGCTCAACACAGTGAGACTGGCGAACGACCCCATGCTTCAGTGGTCTTCACGGTGCAAGGCAAGGAAGTCCATGCAGAGTCAGATGGCAATGGCCCTGTGGATGCTTCATTGAAGGCCATTGAGTCGCACGTCAAGAGTGGCGCCGAAATGGTGCTTTATTCGGTCAATGCCATCAGCGGTTCGACGGAAAGTCAGGCCGAAGTCACCGTGCGTTTGCAAAACAGTGGCCGCGTGGTCAATGGCGTCGGTTCGGACCCGGATATTGTGGTGGCCTCTGCCAAGGCCTACCTCAGCGCACTCAATAAATTACAAAGCAAAGCCGATCGGGTCGCTGCGCAGGGTTAAAAATAACCCTTTAGAGGTATTATCTGGCTTCAATAAAGTCACGCAAGTCTTTGTTCTTGCCTGACTTTTTTTATTTGAGTACACTCGGCGACAATTAGCTAATTCATTGATTCAAGATGTTCCTGATGCGATTCATTTCACCGATATCCCTGCATGTCTCCGGCCGATGGGCGCAAGGACTGGCGACAGCTTTCATGACCGCGGTTTTGGTCGTGTTGGCCACCCTGCCCACGGTGACGCTGGCGCAGGAGAAAAAAGGAACAGACAAGAAGCGTCCAGTGGCGGTGGCCCAAAAAGTCAATAAAAAGCCTGCTGCCAGCGCCAATAAAGCCAATAAAGCCAATAAAGCCAAGAAACGGCCGGACGCATCCGCCCGAAAAATGGGCGTTGTGCGTGCATCGTTCGGGCAAAAAGCGGGTCTTCACGCCGCATCTGACCCCTTGGATTTGAACTCCAGTGTGGCCCTTGTTATTGACCAGGAAACCCGTGAAGTACTGTTTCGTAAAAATGACCATGCCGTGCTGCCCATCGCTTCGTTGACGAAGTTGATGACTGGTTTGGTGATCTCTGAGGCCCAATTGCCCATGGCCGAATTGATCGCCATTACCCAGGCGGATGTGGACACTGAAAAAGGCAGTTCATCCCGCTTGGCTGTGGGCACAGTCCTCAGTCGCGGAGATTTGCTTCATTTGGCCATGATGTCCAGCGAGAACCGCGCTGCACATGCTTTGGGGCGCAGCTTTCCCGGTGGCGTTGAAACTTTTGTGTCGCGCATGAATGCGCGGGCGAAAGCTCTGGGCATGTCTGACACGCGCTACGTGGAGCCAACAGGCTTGTCCAGTCGCAATCAATCCAGTGCCAGTGATTTGGCTGTTCTGGTTGGCGCTGCCTACAAGGAGCCAGCCTTGCGCGAGTTGTCAACTTCACATGGTCGCGAGATTGAAGTGGGACACCGTACCTTGCAATACAACAACACCAACCGGTTGGTGAAAAGTGCGAAGTGGGATATTGGTTTGCAAAAAACGGGCTACATCTCTGAAGCCGGTCAATGCCTTGTCATGCAGGCCCAAGTGGCTGGGCGCAAATTGATCATGGTATTTTTGGACTCTACGGGCAAACTCAGCCGCATTGCTGACGCAGAGCGTGTCCGGCGTTGGCTTGAGAAATCATCGGGTTCCACCGGCATTCGGCATTCCGCTTTGGTGGAAAATCTGCCCGGTTAATTTGCTGCCAACGTCAAAAAGGCCTCTTTGAGGCCTTTTTTTCTGGGCACTGTCTTTTATGGATTGCCGTGATGGCCTAGAGTGCGCGAGATGCTGTTTGCCGTGGCCTGAAGCTTGGGCAGCCAGCCCTCGTCAAGGCGGTCGGCAGGTGCTGAAATGGACAAGCCCGCCAACAATTTACCTTGATCATCGTAGATGCCTGCAGCAATGCAGCGCACACCCATTTCCAGTTCTTCATTGTCTCTGGCAATGCCGTATTGGTTGACACGTGCCAACTCTCTTTCAAGAACCTGCAACTGCGTGATGCTGTTGCGTGTCTGACCCAGCAACCCGGTGCGGGTGGCATAAGACCGAACGCGCAAAGGGTCATCAGCAGCCAAAAACAGCTTGCCTACCGATGTCAAGTGCAATGGCGCCCTCCCGCCAATGGCTCGAACCACTTGCATGCCCGAACGTTCGCTGTAAGCACGTTCGATGTAAACGATCTCATCGCCTTGTCGCATGCTGAGGTTCACGGGCTGCTGGATGAGTTTGTGCAGTTCCCGCATGGGGGTCAGCGCGGCATCACGCACGTTCAGACGGCCTTTGACCAAGTTGCCCAGTTCCAAAAGCCGCATGCCCAAGCGGTAATTGCCGGCTTCGGGCCGGTCTACAAATCGGCCTGTGGCCAAGTCGTTCAGGATGCGGTGTGCTGTGGATGGGTGCAAACCCGTTTTTTCACTGATTTCTTTCAGGGAGATCGCTTCCTCGCGGGAGGCCAGAACATCGATCAGCGAAAACATGCGCTCAATGACCTGGACCGTAGGTGTCGGCGTGAGGGTGGGGTCTTTTTTCATGGTGCTTCGTTACAGTATTTGAATCTTACACTGTGAAAAATACCGGCGTTCACCTCAAAGCCTGCCATTCCCCCTGAACCCTAATTTCGCACGGCCTGTATTGGGATTTGTAGTTCATTTTGGGGCTGCTCTCGATCCAGTATCCCAAGTAGACATAGGGCAACTGAAGTTGTGCTGCTTGATCAATTTGCCACAACACCCCGTAAGTGCCGTAGCTCGCGCGGTCTTCGGGTTCATAAAAAGTGTAGACAGCCGACATGCCGTGGTTCAGGACATCCACGATGCAGATCATTTTCAGAAGGCCCAAAGAGCCTGTTTCAGCAGGCATTCTGAACTCGACAATGCGTGAGTTGACCCTGCTTTGAAGCAAAAACTGGTTGTATTGGTCCACGCTGTCATGGTCCATGCCACCGCCTGGATGACGGCTTGTTTGGTAGCGCAAATACAAGGCGTAGTGGTCGGGATCGAACTGCAAGTCGAGCACCCTTACTTGCAGGTTCTGGTGGGTGCGCCAGGCTCTGCGTTGGCTGCGGTCTGGCTTGAAATCTTTGACCAGCACACGCAGGGGTTGACAAGCCTGACAACCGTCGCAGTAGGGGCGGTAGGTGAACATGCCACTGCGGCGAAAGCCCTGTTCCACCAAGTCGGAGTACACCTCGTTCTGAATCAGATGGCTGGGTGTCGCAACTTGAGAGCGTGCAGAACGATCAGCCAGATAACTGCATGCATAAGGCGCAGTGGCATAAAACTGCAAAGCCTGGATGGGAAGTTCTTTGAGATGGGTCACGACTGGGTGTCCATGGACGTCAATGCATGCCAGTATAAAGTTTGCGTGCGCCAGTCGATGGGGGGCTTTTGGCGTCCGTGCTGGACCAGCGCGAGAAAGTCATCACGGGGCATTTCTTGTGCGCCCAATGAGGCCAAATGCCGGGTGTTTTGTTGACAATCGATGGCCGAAACGCCGTGGGTGCGGCAAACGCTGACCAGACTGGCCAAGGCCATTTTGGAGCCATCGTTTACCGTTGTGAACATGGACTCCCCGAACACAGCATGGCCCAAGGCCACAAAGTAAAGGCCAGCGACGAGCTCACCGTCGAGCCAGACTTCGGCGCTGTGTGCAAACCCCTCGCGGTGCAGATCTACATATGCCGCCACCATGGCTGGAACGATCCAGGTTCCGTTTTGTCCCGCTCTGGGTGCTGAACTGCACCGTTGAATGACTTGGCTGAAGTCACGGTCAAAAGTCAGTTCAAAGCCGGGGTGAAGCAGCCAGTGTTTCAATGTTTGACGAAGGGATCGGCTGAACCGGAAATTTTCAACACGCAGCACCATCCTGGGATCCGGGCTCCACCACAGCACGGGTTGACCGGCACTGAACCATGGAAAAACGCCCTGGCTGTAAGACTCCATAAGCCTTGCTGCCGACAGGTCGCGGCTGGCAGCCAGTAAGCCGGGGGCGAGCGATTCTGCACCCCAGGCAAGCTGTGGCTGGGGCAATGCTTCATCAACTTCAATCCAGCTTAATTCAGGCGTTTGGGCGGCTCGTGGCATGGGTTGATTACACAATAAAAGACCCATTTGACATGTCGCAATCAGTTGTCAGCTTGTATTTTTTCGGTTTATCCTCTACCGCATGACATTGACGCCACTTTTCTTCAGCGTTCTTTGAAGGCGAATGCCACTTCCCATGACCTCTTTTTCTGACAATTGGCTGCGACCTGACTGGCCAGCGCCAGAGCATGTCCGCGCCCTGATGACCGATCGGCATGGTGGTGTGTCTGTTGCGCCCTGGGACAGCATGAATCTGGGTGACCATGTGGGGGACTCGCTGAACTGCACGCAAGTCAATCGGCAGCGCTTGCAAGAGAGCATGGGCACGCGGCCAGTTTTCTTAAAGCAAGTTCATGGTGTCGATGCCGTGGTGCTGGATGCGTCCAGCAGGGATGGCACAGAAGCTGATGCCTGCATGACCGGTGAGGCCGGTGTGGCGTGCACCATCATGGTGGCCGATTGTTTGCCGGTGTTGATGTGCGACACCGATGGGCGCTGGGTGGCGGCTGCGCACGCGGGCTGGCGGGGGCTTGCCGGCGATGAAGGCGTCGGGGTGCTGGAGGCCTTGCTGGACGCTTGCGCCCTGCGCGGCACGCTGCCCGAAAACATTTTGGTGTGGCTTGGTCCCTGTATTGGCCCAGAGGCTTTTGAAGTGGGGGCCGATGTGAAGGCCGCTTTTTGTGCCGTCGATCCCGCTGCGGCCGTATTTTTCAAGCCTTGGACTGATGAAAAGTGGCTGGCTGATTTGGCAGGACTGGCCCGGTTGCGGTTACAGCGCAGAGGGGTGAGCCGTGTTTTTGGCAATGACAGCCAGCCTGCTTGGTGCACCTTCACCCAGGCCTCAAAGTTCTTTTCGCACCGGCGTGACAGCCGCGTCCTCGGGCAATCCGGCCGCATGGTCGCTTGCGTTTGGCTCGACGCCTGACGCCTGAACCGCTGGCTGCTTTGGCGCTTGTTCCAAAGCTTGCAGCCTGGCTTTGCGGCGCATAGGCGTTCCCATGATGTACACCACCAAAGCCATGGGCAGTGCGCCATACAAAAGGAAAGTGATGATGGCGCCCAGTATACTTCCTTGGGTACTAAAGGCTTCAGCCAGGCCCATAAGCAAGATGACATAGAGCCAGGCAATAACGATCAGGTACATTATTTTGTCTTTGT
Organism: Limnohabitans sp. 2KL-17; assembly: GCF_003063415.1. GTDB lineage: Bacteria > Pseudomonadota > Gammaproteobacteria > Burkholderiales > Burkholderiaceae_C > Limnohabitans_A. The sequence continues at coordinate 32,005 of NZ_NESK01000016.1, read as the reverse complement.
AATTTAGGTGACAACAAATTGACAGATACTCAAATAGTCAGGCATCAAAAAAACGATTCTTCAGGAGACAAGGCATGAGTGCATCCACGCCGGAATTTTGGACCCAAATGAGCGAGGGTTTTCAGCAAAACCTGTCCAAAAGCTGGGGGCAGGCGATGCAGCATTTTCAGACCATCGACTTGGGGGGTCTCAAGTCGGGCCCTGATGCGGCTGTGCCACAACTTAAATTCTCACCCGAAAAGCTGCAAACGCTTCAGGGACAGTATTTCAAAGACGCCTCTGATCTGTGGAATCAAAGTCTGCAAAAAAGCCTGCAGGTCAAGGACCGCCGATTTTCGGGCGATGCATGGGCAAGCAATCCGGCCGCCACCTTCAATGCGGCCACTTATTTGCTCAATGCCCGCACCCTCATGGGTCTGGCCGATGCCGTAGATGCCGATGAAAAAACCCGCACCCGCATCCGTTTTGCCATCGAGCAATGGGTCGCGGCTGCCGCTCCAAGCAACTTTTTGGCCTTCAATGCAGAGGCGCAAAAGAAAGCCATCGACACCCAAGGAGAAAGCATTGCCAAGGGCGTGAAAAACCTCATGCACGATATGCAGCAGGGCCATGTGTCGATGACCGACGAGAGCCTGTTTGAGGTGGGCAAAAATGTGGCCACCACCGAAGGCGCCGTGGTCTTTGAAAACGAGTTTTTCCAGCTGATTGAATACAAACCCCTGACCGCCAAAGTCTTCGAAAAGCCTTTTTTGTTGATCCCACCTTGTATCAACAAGTTTTACATTCTCGACTTGCAACCCGAGAACTCCTTTATTCGCTACGCGGTCAGCCAAGGCCACCGCACCTTCGTGGTCAGCTGGCGCAATCCCGACGAGTCCATGGCTCAGAAAACCTGGGACGACTACATCGAAAATGCTGCCGTCAAGGCGATCAGCACAGTGCAAGCCATCACGGGTGCCCCCAAGATCAATGCGCTGGGTTTTTGTGTGGGCGGCACCATCTTGTCCACGGCATTGGCTGTGCTGGCTGCACGGGGCGAAAAGCCGGTGGCCAGTGCCACCTTCCTGACCACGCTGATCAACTTCACCGACACCGGTATTCTGGATGTCTTCATCGACGACAACTTCGTCAAGTACCGTGAAATGCAAATGGGTCAAGGGGGTCTGCTCAAGGGCCAGGACCTGGCATCCACCTTCAGCTTTCTGCGTCCCAATGACCTGGTCTGGAACTATGTGGTGGGCAACTACCTCAAGGGCGAAACGCCGCCGCCATTTGACCTGCTCTACTGGAACAGCGACTCGACCAATTTGCCCGGGCCTTTTTACGCCTGGTACCTGCGCAACACCTACCTGGAAAACAACTTGGTCAAACCCGGCAAAGTGACCGTGTGCGGGGAAAGCATCGACTTGGGCAAAGTGGACTTGCCTGTTTATATTTACGGCTCACGGGAAGACCACATCGTGCCAATAGGGGGCGCCTATGCCAGCACCAAAGTGCTGCCGGGCAAAAAGCGTTTTGTGATGGGGGCTTCGGGGCACATTGCCGGCGTGATCAACCCGCCAGCCGCCAAAAAGCGCAACCATTGGTTGCGCGAAGATGGCAAATTTCCCGCAGATGTCAATGATTGGATGGCGGGCGCTAAAGAAACTCCCGGCAGTTGGTGGACTGATTGGTCGGACTGGCTCAAGAGCCATGCAGGTAAGCCAATCGCTGCCCCCAAAACCTATGGCAAAGGCAGCCAATTCAAAGCCATCGAGGCGGCTCCAGGCCGCTATGTCAAAGCCAAAGCCTGATTTTCAATCGACTGGAGACTCCTAAATGGAAGATATCGTTATCGTTGCAGCCGCCCGCACAGCCGTGGGTAAATTTGGCGGATCCCTTGCCAAGACACCCGCTACCGAGCTGGGCAGCATTGTCATCAAGGCTTTGCTCGAGCGCAGCGGCTTGCCCGTTGATGCCATTGGCGAAGTCATCATGGGCCAGGTTCTGGCCGCAGGTGTGGGCCAGAACCCGGCCCGCCAAGCCATGATGAAAGCCGGCGTGGCCAAGGAAACCCCCGCGCTCACCATCAATGCCGTGTGCGGCTCTGGCCTGAAAGCCGTGATGCTGGCCGCGCAAGCCGTGGCTTGGGGCGACAGCGAAATCGTGATCGCTGGTGGTCAGGAAAACATGAGCGCCAGCCCGCACGTGCTCAACGGCAGCCGTGATGGCCAGCGCATGGGCGACTGGAAGATGACCGACACCATGATCGTGGACGGCCTTTGGGACGTTTACAACCAGTACCACATGGGCATCACCGCAGAGAACGTGGCCAAGGCCCATGGCATCACCCGTGAAATGCAGGATGCCCTGGCGGCAGGCAGTCAGAGCAAGGCAGCCGCCGCGCAAGAGGCGGGCAAGTTCAAAGACGAAATCGTGGATGTGTTGATTCCCCAGCGCAAGGGTGACACGCTGGTGTTCAACACCGACGAGTTCATCAACAAGAAAACGAGTGCCGAAGTGTTGGCCGGTTTGCGCCCAGCCTTTGACAAGGCCGGCAGTGTCACTGCGGGCAACGCTTCAGGCATCAATGATGGCGCCGCTGCGGTGGTGGTCATGACCGCCAAGAAGGCTGCTGCTTTGGGCCTCAAGCCCTTGGCCCGTATTGCGGCCTTTGGCACCAGCGGTCTTGACCCAGCCCACATGGGCATGGGCCCTGTGCCTGCATCGCAAAAAGCACTGGCCCGCGCTGGCTGGAAAGCAGCCGATGTGGACCTGTTCGAGCTGAATGAAGCTTTTGCTGCACAAGCTTGCGCTGTCAACCAGGCGCTGGACATCGATCCGGCCAAGGTCAACGTCAACGGTGGCGCGATCGCCATTGGTCACCCCATCGGCGCGTCCGGCTGCCGCATTCTGGTGACTTTGCTGCATGAAATGCAACGCACTCAGGCGAAAAAGGGTTTGGCTGCACTGTGCATCGGCGGCGGCATGGGCGTGTCCCTGGCCATTGAACGCTATTGAATCCCTGCGCCGATCAGGTTGCGTGGGTTGGCACACTGCTCAATTGATAAGAGCAGACAACCATGGCAGTTTGATCGGACTTCGATGATTTCACCTCACTCATAACAAAGGAGACAAACATGAGTCAAAAAGTAGCTTACGTCACAGGGGGCATGGGCGGTATTGGTACCGCTATCTGCCAGCGCCTTCATCAGGAAGGCTTCAAAGTCATTGCGGGCTGTGGTCCGACCCGTGACTTCAACAAATGGCTGGATGAGCAAAAAGCCCTGGGCTACACCTTCCATGCCAGCGTTGGTAACGTGGGCGATTGGGACTCCACGGTGGAAGCTTTCACCAAGACCAAGGCACAGCATGGCAACATTGATGTGCTGGTCAACAACGCCGGCATCACCAAGGACCGCATGTTCCTGAAGATGTCCCGAGATGACTGGGACGCCGTGATGAACACCAACCTGGACTCCATGTTCAACGTGACCAAGCAAGTGGTCGCCGACATGGTGGAAAAAGGCTGGGGCCGCATCATCAACATCAGTTCTGTGAACGGTGAAAAAGGCCAGGCTGGCCAGACCAACTACTCGGCCGCCAAAGCCGGAATGCATGGGTTTTCGATGGCATTGGCGCAAGAGCTGGCCACCAAAGGCGTCACGGTCAACACCGTGAGCCCCGGTTACATCGGCACCGACATGGTCAACGCCATCCGTCCGGATGTGCTGGAAAAGATCGTGGCCACCGTCCCGGTCAAGCGCTTGGGCAAGCCCAGCGAAATCGCCTCCATCATCGCCTGGCTGGCCAGCGAAGAGGGCGGTTATGCCACCGGCGCTGACTTCTCGGTGAATGGTGGTCTGCACATGGGTTGATGCACTTGTCTTTCCTGGCTTGGAAATACCAAGCTGGGTAAGGTCAAGCGAGCAGCACCCACAAAAAAACCCGCCTCGGCGGGTTTTTTTGCGTCAGCCAACAGGCGTTCAACTACTCGCTTGCTTGCCCGTGGACAACATTTGCATGGCCGATGCGATCAGGCCTGAGACTTCGGTCATGTTGCCAGGCACGATCAGCGTGGTCTTGGCGTCTTGCGCCACCTTGGCATAGGCCTGCACGGCTTGTTCGGCCACTTTGAGTTGCACGGCTTGTTCGCCCCCGGGCTGACGGATGGCGCTGGCGATACGCTCGATGGCTTGGGCCGTGGCATTGGCCATTTCGGTGATGGCGGCCGCATCGCCTTGTGCCTTGTTGATGGCCGCTTGCTTTTCACCCTCCGAGCGGGCAATGAAGGCCTCCCGCTCGCCGGTGGCGATGTTGATCTGCTCCTGGCGGCGGCCCTCAGATGCCGCGATCAGTGCACGTTTTTCACGCTCAGCGGTAATCTGTGATTGCATGGCTAGCAAAATTTCTTTGGGTGGCGTCAAGTCTTTGATCTCGTAACGCAACACTTTCACGCCCCAGTTGAGCGCTGCCTCATCGATGGCTGCCACCACTTGCGCGTTGATGATGGTGCGCTCTTCAAAGGTTTTGTCCAACTCCAGTTTGCCGATCACGCTGCGCAAGCTGGTTTGGGCCAGCTGTGTCACGGCAATGATGTAGTTGGACGAGCCATAGCTGGCCAGCTTGGGGTCGGTGACTTGAAAGTACAAAATGCCGTCGACCTGCAGCTGCGTGTTATCGCGCGTGATGCAAATCTGGCTGGGCACATCGAGCGGGATTTCTTTCAGGCTGTGCTTTTGTATCACGTTGTCCACAAAGGGCACCACAAAGTTCAGGCCCGGGGCCAGACTGGCGTGGAATTTGCCCAGCCTTTCGACCACCCAGGCCTCTTGTTGTGGCACGACTTTGACGGTCTTGACGATGAACAGGATCGCGATGATCACGAGGATGGCAGCGACTTCCATGGTTTTTCTCCCTTTTCGGTGTTTCGAGCGGTGTGCTCAGATTTTCTCGAGGACCAAGCGGTTGCCCGCCATGGCTTGAATGCGGTAAACGCCCGGTGTGGCGGTTTGGCCCGGGGCCAGCACCGCGGTCCAGGCTGCGCCCCGGTGTTTGACTTGAGCGGTTCCTTGGGCATCCCACACCTCGACCTGCACCGTGGCGCCCAGGTCCAGGTGTTGGTCTTGCGCTTCTTGTCGGGTGGTGGGTTGGCGCTTGCGCCATTGGGCCAGCAGCACAGCCCCCAGGCCGCCGACAATGGCCGCAGCCACCAGTTGGGTGATCAGGCCATAGCCGGCCAATGCGGCCAGCGCCGCCGCTACAGACCCGAGACCCAGCATCAGCAGGTAAAAAGTGCCCGTCACCAACTCCAGTGCCACCAGCGCGCCGGTCAGCACCCACCACATCGTTGCATTGCTCATTTCGCCTCCTGCAGCTTGCCCCCCGCATTGTCGGGTTTGAACTTCTGTCTTTATACGCCGTCCATCCAGAGTCATGGTCAAGTCCGCTCCAAGCCAAGGATAATCAGCCCCCATGCATTTCCCAGAACCCCAACGCTGGCGCTTGTCGGTCGCCCCCATGATGGATTGGACTGACCGGCATTGCCGATTTTTCCACCGCCTACTGACCCGCCACACCTTGCTTTATTCCGAGATGGTGACCACCGGTGCCTTGCGCCACGGCAGTGTGCAGCGGCACCTGCGCTTCAATGCCGAAGAGCATCCCGTGGCCTTGCAACTGGGGGGCAGTGATGCGGCCGATCTGGCCCATGCCGCCAAGCTGGGGCAGGACTGGGGTTACGACGAAATCAATTTGAACTGCGGCTGCCCTTCAGACCGGGTGCAGCGCGGTGCGTTTGGCGCCTGCCTCATGAACGAGCCGCGCACCGTGGCCGATGGCGTCAAGGCGATGCTGGATGTGGTCGATGTGCCGGTGACGGTGAAGCACCGCATTGGCATAGACAGGATTGAAAGCTATGACTTTGTGCGCGATTTTGTGGGCACTGTCAGCGAAGCTGGTTGCAAAGTGTTCACGGTGCATGCCCGCAATGCTTGGCTCGATGGCTTGAGTCCGAAAGAAAACCGCGAGATCCCCCCGTTGCGTTATGAGTTGGCTTACCAGCTCAAAAAGGACTTCCCGGGGCTGGTCATTTCGGTGAACGGTGGCATCAAGACCAATGAAGAGATCGCTGCGCATTTGCTGCATGCCGATGGGGTGATGGTCGGACGTGAGGCCTATTACAACCCCTGGCTGTTGGGCACTTGGGACGCTACGTTTTATGGCGATGCCCATGATGTGCCCAGCCGTGAAACTGTGGAAGAGGCCATGGTCGCTTACATGGAGCGGGCCCATGCTGAAGACGGATGCCCTTGGTATGCCATTGCCCGCCACATGCTGGGCCTGTACCACGGGCAACGCGGTGGGCGTTTGTGGCGTCAGGTCTGGAGCGACCACAAGCTCAAGCCGCTGGCGCCACGAGAAGTCTGGCTGCAGGCAAGGTCAGCGCTGGCGCGGGGCGCCGTGGTGACCGATTAAAGGGGGCAATTGTCCAAAGCGTCTAAAGCAGTGCTTCGGTTGGCGCTCATTGCGCCGCTTGCAAGCCATTCATGAAGTGCGCGGTCATGCGCTCGGCCGCTTGCTCGGGCTGGCGTTTGGTCAGGGCCTGCACAATGGCCCGGTGTTCGGCCAGGGATTGCTCAATGCGCCCCTCTTTGAGCAGTGAGCTGTGGCGGTTCAGCTTCATCACCTTGCGCAGATCGGCCACCATTTGGTCGCGCCAGCGGTTGTCGGCCAATTCCAGCAGGAGCATGTGAAAGGCCTCGTTGATCTGGAAGAAGTGGTCACGGTCATGTATGGCTTTTTCCAGGTCCTGGTGCAAAGCGCTGACCTTGGCCATTTGCTCGGCGCTGGCAGTTTGGGCGACCACCCGCGCGGCATCAGATTCCAGCAAGGCCAACAGGTGGTAGACGTCGCGCAGGTCTTTTTCGCTGACTTCAGTCACATAAGCGCCGCGGCGGACCTTCATCGTGACCAGGCCTTCTGCAGCCAGAACTTTCAGAGCTTCCCGCATGGGGGTTCGGCTGATGCCGAGCGCTTCAGCGATGCGCAACTCGTCGATCCAGCTGCCGGGCTCTAGCTCGCGCGCAAAGATACGCTGCCGCAAGAGTTCGGCAACTTCTTCGTAAAGGGCGCGGGGGGCGAGTGACAAGGCGGACATGGGCTGTTTAAGAGGGGGGCTGCTGTTTGGGCGTGGCCGAGCGGTTTTTCAGGCGTTTCAGATGCTGAATTGTAAGCCGGTTAAAATATTCTGCATCAATAATTATAAATCACAGCATTTGTAAGCCGGTCAGCAGACACAAGCTGCCAAAATCTGAATCGGTCATTTTTGTCTCGAAAGCCCGCGCCATGACGTCCAAATCCTTTGAATTCACTGCCTCCAACCTAGAAGCCTGGCAGAAAGCAGCAGCCAAGTCGGCTCCCGGTGGCGATGTCAATGCCCTGAACTGGAAGACGCCAGACGGCATCGTGGTCAAGCCCTTGTACACGGCTGCAGACACGGCCGTGCTGCCCTACGCCAACACCCTGCCGGGTTTTGAGCCTTTTTTGCGGGGCCCACAGGCCACCATGTACGCAGTGCGACCTTGGACCATTCGCCAGTACGCCGGTTTTTCTACGGCTGAAGAGTCCAACGCTTTTTACCGCAAGGCACTGGCTGCGGGGGGGCAGGGCGTTTCGGTGGCCTTTGACCTGGCCACCCACCGGGGCTATGACTCCGATCATCCGCGTGTCACGGGCGATGTGGGCAAGGCCGGTGTGGCGATTGATTCGGTCGAGGACATGAAGATCTTGTTCAACGAAATTCCGTTGGACAAAGTCAGCGTTTCCATGACCATGAACGGCGCTGTGCTGCCAGTGTTGGCAGGCTATGTGGTGGCCGCCGAAGAACAGGGCGTCTCGCAAGACAAACTGTCGGGAACCATTCAGAACGACATTCTGAAAGAGTTCATGGTGCGCAACACCTACATCTACCCCCCTGAGCCATCGATGAAGATCATTGGTGACATCATCGAGTACACGGCCAAGAACATGCCGAAGTTCAACTCGATATCGATTTCTGGTTACCACATGCAAGAAGCCGGTGCCAATCAGGCACTCGAGTTGGCCTTCACCCTGGCCGACGGCAAGGAATACGTGAAAACAGCCATCGCCAAAGGCATGGACGTGGATGAGTTTGCCGGTCGCCTGTCTTTTTTCTGGGCGGTGGGCATGAACTTCTACCTCGAGATCGCCAAGATGCGTGCCGCCCGCTTGCTGTGGTGCCGCATCATGAAAGGCTTTGACGCCAAGAACCCCAAGAGCCTGATGCTGCGCACGCACAGCCAGACTTCGGGCTGGTCGCTCACCGAGCAAGACCCCTACAACAACGTGGTGCGGACCACCATCGAGGCCATGGCGGCCGTGTTTGGCGGCACCCAGTCGCTGCACACCAATTCGTTCGACGAAGCGATTGCCTTGCCCACCGAGTTCAGTTCGCGCATTGCGCGCAACACCCAACTCATCATTCAGGAAGAAACCCACATCACCCACGTGATTGATCCCTGGGCGGGTTCTTACATGATGGAGTCACTCACACAAGAGATGGCCGACAAGGCCTGGACCATCATCGAGGAAGTCGAGGCCATGGGGGGGATGACCAAGGCCGTGGGCAGTGGTTGGGCCAAGTTGAAGATCGAGGCAGCGGCCGCTGAAAAGCAGGCCCGCATCGACTCTGGCAAGGACGTGATTGTTGGCGTGAACAAGTACAAGCTGGCCAAGGAAGACCCGATCGAGACCTTGTCGATTGACAACGTGCGTGTGCGCGATGGCCAGATTGAGCGGCTGAAAAAAATCCGCGCCACCCGTGACAGCGCCAAGGTGCAGGCAGCGCTGGCTGCCCTGAGCGCATCGGCCGAGTCGGGCCAGGGCAACTTGCTGGACCTGTCGATCCAGGCGGTGCGTTTGCGCGCCACGGTAGGTGAAATTTCTGACGCGCTGGAGACCGCATTCGGTCGTCACCGTGCCGACACGCAAAAGGTGACGGGCGTGTACGCCGCTGCCTACGACAACGGCGAGAACGTGGGAGACACCATGGAATACTGGAACCAGCTCAAGGCAGACATTGCCGCCTTTGCCGAAGCGCAAGGCCGTCGTCCCCGCGTGATGATTTCAAAGTTGGGCCAAGACGGTCACGACCGGGGTGCCAAGGTTGTGGCCACCGCCTTTGCCGACCTGGGCTTCGACGTGGACATGGGACCGCTGTTCCAAACACCCGAAGAGTGCGCCCGCCAGGCGATTGAAAACGATGTGCATGCCGTAGGCGTGTCGACTTTGGCTGCTGGTCATAAGACCCTCGTGCCCGCCATCATTGCCGAGCTGAAAAAGCAAGGGGCAGACGACATCATTGTGTTTGTCGGGGGTGTGATTCCGCGTCAGGACTACGACTTTTTGTACGAAGCCGGTGTCAAGGGCATCTATGGCCCCGGTACACCGATCCCGGTCAGCGCCAAAGACGTGCTGGAGCAAATCAAGAAGGCGATCGGGTGAACCCTGTGCACTTGCTTGATGGCTTGCTGCACGGCAACGCTGCCGAGCAGCGTCGTGCCATGGCCAAAGCCATCACGCTGCTTGAATCCACCCGCTTGGACCACCGTGCGCTGGCCGATGAACTGCTCACGGCCATGCTGCCGCACACCGGGAAATCCTTTCGTCTCGGCATCAGTGGGGTGCCAGGTGTTGGCAAATCGACTTTCATTGAAGCGCTGGGCTTGTTCTTGATTGGCCAAGGACACCGCGTGGCGGTGCTGGCGGTGGACCCGTCGAGCACCGTATCTGGCGGATCCATTCTGGGCGACAAGACCCGCATGGAGTTGCTCAGCGTGCAGAGCCAAGCCTACATTCGCCCCAGCCCAAGCAGCGGCACCTTGGGTGGCGTGGCCGAAAAAACCCGTGAATCCATGCTGGTGTGCGAAGCCGCCGGCTATAACATCGTGATTGTCGAGACGGTGGGTGTGGGCCAGTCAGAGACGGCTGTGGCCAACATGACCGACATGTTTGTGCTGATGCAGCTGCCCAATGCGGGCGATGACCTGCAAGCCATCAAAAAAGGCGTGATGGAGTTGGCCGATCTGGTCGTCATCAACAAGGCCGACATCGATGCGATCGCTGCCACCCGTGCCCAACTGCAGATCACCAGCGCCTTGCAATTGCTGGGCATGCATGGCGGCTCGGGTCACGCACATGCTGACACCACGCTGTGGCACCCCAAGGTGGTGCAGTTGAGCGCCTTGCTGAATCAGGGCGTCGACAATTTCTGGGCTGCCGTCAGTGAGTTCAAGGACCTGCAAACCCGCAATGGCCGATTTGCCCTTCGCCGCCAAAATCAAGCCTTGTCGTGGATGTGGGAGCGCATCGACGCGGGCCTCAAACAAAACTTTCGGACGCAAGCGCGAGTGCAAGCGTTGCTGCCCCAACTCAGCCAACAAGTTGCAGCAGGCCAATTGGCCGCTTCGACGGCTGCCCGTAAATTGCTCAGCGCCTATGAAACGAAAAGTCAAAGCGCAGAGTGAATGAACAATCTTCCTGGAGAAAAGAGAGCCACCATGCAAGACATCAACGAACAATTGGAAAAAAAGCGCGCTGCGGCCCGCTTGGGCGGCGGACAAAAGCGCATTGACGCGCAGCACGCCAAAGGCAAACTCACGGCACGCGAGCGCATTGAGGTCTTGCTGGACGAAGGCACTTTTGAAGAGTGGGACATGTTCGTGGAGCACCGTTGCACCGACTTCGGTATGCAGGACAACAAGATTCCTGGCGACGGCGTGGTAACCGGCTACGGCATGATCAATGGCCGTCTTGTGTTTGTGTTCAGCCAGGACTTCACCGTTTACGGTGGCGCATTGTCTGAAACGCATGCCGAGAAGATCTGCAAGATCATGGACCAGGCCATGAAGGTCGGCGCGCCGGTGATTGGCCTGAACGATTCAGGTGGCGCCCGCATTCAGGAAGGTGTGGCCTCTCTTGGCGGTTATGCCGACGTTTTCCAGCGCAATGTCATGGCCAGTGGTGTCGTGCCGCAGATCAGCATGATCATGGGGCCATCCGCTGGTGGCGCCGTTTATTCCCCCGCGTTGACCGACTTCATCTTCATGGTCAAGGACACGTCCTACATGTTTGTGACGGGCCCCGAAGTGGTCAAGACCGTGACCCATGAAGAAGTCACAGCCGAAGAATTGGGTGGCGCCCTCACGCACACCACCAAGAGCGGTGTCGCTGACATGGCGTTTGAGAACGACGTCGAAGCTTTGCTGATGTTGCGGCGCCTGTACAACTACCTGCCGCTTAACAACCGCGAAAAAGCACCTGTGCGCCCCAGTGGTGACCCGGCGGGCCGTCTGGACATGAGCCTGGACACCCTGGTGCCCGAGAACCCCAACAAAGCGTACGACATGAGGGAACTCATCGTCAAAACCGTGGACGATGGCGATTTCTTTGAACTGCAACCCGACTACGCCAAGAACATCCTCATCGGTTTCGCACGCATGGAAGGCCAGACGGTCGGTATCGTGGCCAACCAACCCTTGGTGCTGGCCGGTTGTCTGGACATCAAAAGCTCCATCAAGGCGGCCCGCTTTGTACGCTTTTGCGATGCGTTCAACATTCCCGTCATCACTTTCGTGGACGTGCCTGGTTTCATGCCTGGCACTTCTCAAGAATTCGGCGGCATCATCAAGCACGGTGCCAAGCTGCTGTATGCGTTCGCCGAGTGCACCGTGCCGAAAATCACCGTCATCACACGCAAGGCCTACGGCGGCGCCTACGACGTGATGGCCTCCAAGCATTTGCGCGGTGATGTGAACTTCGCCTGGCCCAACGCCGAAATCGCGGTCATGGGTGCCAAGGGCGCTGTTGAGATCATCTTCCGTGAAGACAAGGGCGACCCGGAAAAACTGGCCGCCAAAGAAGCCGAATACAAAGCCCGCTTTGCCAACCCCTTTGTGGCGGGCGCACGCGGGTTTATCGACGATGTGATCCAGCCGCACGAAACACGCAAACGCATTTGCCGTTCGCTGGTCATGTTGAAAGACAAGAAAATTGAAAACCCATGGCGCAAGCACGGGAACATTCCACTGTGATTGCCAAGGAGAAGAACAAGATGTTTACCAAAATCCTGATTGCCAACCGTGGCGAAATCGCTTGCCGCGTGATCGCCACCGCCCAAAAAATGGGCATCAAAACTGTGGCCGTTTACTCTGAAGCCGACAAGGAAGCACGGCACGTTCTGCTGGCCGATGAAGCTGTACTGATTGGGCCTGCCGCATCGCGCGAGTCGTATCTGGTCGCTGACAAAATCATCGCCGCAGCCAAGGCTACCGGCGCGCAAGCGATTCACCCCGGCTATGGTTTTCTGAGCGAGAACGCCGAGTTCTCCAAGCGCTGCGAAGACGAGGGCATTGCCTTCATTGGTCCGCGCCACTTCTCGATTGCCGCCATGGGCGACAAGATCGAATCCAAAAAGCTGGCGGGTGCTGCCGGCGTGAACTGCATTCCCGGTGTCAACGATGCCATTCAAACCGCAGAAAAAGCTGTCGAAATTGCCCAGAGCATTGGCTACCCCGTGATGATCAAGGCATCGGCTGGTGGCGGGGGCAAAGGCCTGCGCGTGGCCTTCAATGACAAGGAGGCCTTTGAAGGTTTCACTTCTTGCCGCAACGAAGCGCGCAACAGCTTTGGCGACGACCGCGTGTTCATTGAAAAGTTCGTCGAAGAGCCTCGACACATCGAAATTCAGGTGCTGGGCGACAGCCATGGCAACGTGATTTATTTGAACGAGCGCGAGTGCTCGATCCAGCGTCGCCATCAAAAGGTGATCGAAGAGGCGCCATCGCCTTTCATCTCCGAAGCCACCCGCAAAGCCATGGGTGAGCAGGCCGTTCAATTGGCCAAGGCCGTGAAATACCAATCGGCCGGTACGGTGGAGTTTGTGGTCGGAAAAGACCAAAGTTTTTACTTTCTGGAGATGAACACCCGATTGCAGGTGGAGCACCCGGTCACCGAAGCCATCACGGGCCTCGATTTGGTCGAGTTGATGATCCGTGTGGCCGCTGGCGAGAAATTGCCTATCGCGCAAAAAGACGTTCAGCGCAATGGCTGGGCCATCGAGTGCCGAATCAACGCAGAAGATCCGTTCCGCAGCTTTTTGCCGTCCACCGGCCGTTTGGTCCGCTTTCAGCCGCCCAAGCAAACCATGTTTCAGGGCAACACCGTTGACCTGTATGGCGTGCGTGTCGATACCGGGGTGCAGGATGGCGGTGAAATTCCGATGTTCTATGACTCGATGATCGCCAAATTGATCGTGCACGGCAAAGACCGCAACGACGCGATTGCCAAGATGCGCGAAGCGCTGAATGGATTTGTCATTCGGGGCATCAGCTCCAACATCCCTTTCCAGGCCGCCTTGCTGGCGCACCCCCGCTTTGTATCGGGTGACTTCAACACCGGGTTCATCGCCGAGCAATACAGCAAGGGTTTCCGTGCTGAAGATGTACCACATGACGACCACGACTTCTTGGCTGCACTGGCTGCTTTTGTGCGCCGTAAGTCACGCCAGCGCGCCGCCAACCTGAGCGGTCAGTTGCCGGGGTACGACGTCAAAATCGGCCAGGACTATGCTGTGGTCGAACTGGGGCAGGGTGGGCAAAACCGTTACGTGCAAGTGCATGTGGACGAATTCACGGGCAAGCCCGGTGTGGCGCAAATCACAGTCAACGGCAAAACCTACGCCATTGAAAGCAACTCCCGCTTGAACGACATCCGCATTGAAGGCACTTGTAACGGCAAGCATTTCACGGCACAGATAGAGCGCGGCACTCTGAAGAACCCGCTGGCGCTGCAGGTCCAGCACAACGGAACCCGCATTGAAGCCCTGGTGATGTCGCCTCGCATGGCTGAGTTGCACAAGCTCATGCCCTACAAGGCCCCGCCTGACCTGAGCCGCTTTGTGTTGTCACCCATGCCCGGCCTGTTGGTTGAGGTGTCGGTGCAGCCGGGCCAAAAAGTGCAAGCCGGTGAGCGTGTGGCCGTGATTGAAGCCATGAAGATGGAAAATGTTCTCTTCGCCACGCAAGACGGGGTGGTCAAAAATGTGGTCGCCGTCCAAGGCGAATCGCTCACAGTAGACCAGATGATTGTGGAGTTTGAATAAATGACACGTCCCTTCAAGGTTTTGGGTGTTCAGCAAATCGCCATTGGTGGCCCTGACAAGGGCCGTCTGCAAAAGCTCTGGGTCGACATGTTCGGACTGCAAGTGACCGGCACCTACAAAAGTGAACGCGAAAATGTGGACGAAGACATTTGCGCCCTTGGTAGCGGCCCGTTCAAGGTCGAAGTCGATCTGATGCAACCGCTGGACCCAGAAAAAAAGCCCGCCGTGCACACCACGCCGCTGAATCACATCGGCTTGTGGATCGATGATTTGCCTGTGGCCGTGGAATGGCTCACAGCACAAGGCGTGCGCTTTGCACCGGGAGGCATTCGCAAGGGGGCCGCCGGTTTCGACATCACGTTTTTGCACCCCAAAGCGAACGAGGAGTTTCCGATTGGTGGCGAAGGCGTGCTGGTTGAGTTGGTGCAAGCGCCGCCTGAAGTTGTCAGTGCTTTCGAGAAGCTGAGCCAGGGTTGATGTCAATTCAATGGGAGTGGACGCGGGCTGCACCAACAGGGCATGCATTTTTATACTAAAAAAATTAATGCGTATGATCTGCCTGGCTTCGAAGTGGACTTATTTTGTGTTCCAGCCAATTTTGACAGGTCAGCGCATGCCTTTATTGTCCTTGGATGCATTCACTTTGAGCGTGCGGACCGTACGTATCACGCAAACCATCAGCCAGCCAACCGATGCAGGTTCTTCGGTGCGTAGCCACCGGTGGGCGCTGGGCATGGTCTGGGCTTGGGCTACTTACGTCACATTCTGGTTGGGGCTGTTTGCACATGGGTCGCCTACCCTGCTGGATGTGTGCCGGGCTGTGCCATGAGCCGGTTCGCAAGCGTGTTTACTGAGGGCCAGGAGGATGCCTACCTGAAGCCCTATCGGGAAACGGCTGACCTGATCATGGTCTGGACCAACCTGTTCATGACCTTGGTATGTCTTGGCTTGGCCGCCGTCAGTGGCTCATGGGCAGCATTTTTGCTGGTTGGTGTCCCCACCTCGCTTTTGTCGTATGTCTTGTGGCGGATTCAGCCTGGCCAATTGCTGACCCGTTTGTACATGGCTTGTGCCTTCATGGTCTACACAAGTTTGCTCATCCATCAATCTGAGGGTGACATTGAGGCGCATTTTTCCGCTTTTGGCCTGATTGGTGTGCTGCTTTACTACAGGGATTGGCGGACCATTGCCGTGGCGACCTTGTTCATTTACTTGCAGCATCTGGTGGGTGGCTATGCACAGACGCTCGGGTTTCCGATTTATGTGTTTGACACCCCTCAGTTCTGGTCGACGTTTTGGCTGCATGTGGCGTATTTTTTACCGTTCGTGAGCATGATGGGCTTTCTGTCAATTTGGCTCAAAAAAGAGGGCGTAGAGCAGCAGCGCATCATTCAAAAAGGTCTCGAAAAAGAGCAGGCTCTGAGGGATGCGACTGATCGGTCCGAGGTGGCCAATCGTCTTAAGAGTCAGTTTCTGGCCAATATGAGTCATGAGATCCGAACGCCCCTGAACGGGGTGGGAGGGATGATTCAGTTGGCTCTGGGCACAGCGATAACGCCAGAGCAGAGGCAGTACCTGAGTGTGGCTCAAGAGTCATCCGAGCATTTACTGTTGCTGCTCAACGATATCCTGGATTTTTCGAAAATCGAGTCAGGCTCGCTGGAACTGACGTCTGAACCTTTTGACCTTAGGCAGATGTGCTTTTCATTGCGAGCGACATTCCATCCCTTGGCACTCAAGCGGCAGTTGCAATTGGACGTGGTGTGCGATGACTCTGTGCCTGCCTTGATCCTGACGGATTCCACACGCGTGCGCCAAATTTGCATCAACCTGATCAACAACGCATTGAAATATACACAGCAAGGAGGGGTTCGGTGCACCCTTTGGGTGCCACTGTATGCTGGGGGTAGCGATGGATCTTTGCAAATAGAGGTTCGTGATTCGGGTGAAGGATTTGCGCCTGAGTTGGCTGAGTCGCTTTTTTCGCCTTTTGTGCAGGCTGACAACTCTTCGACCCGAACGCACGGCGGTGTGGGTTTGGGTTTGGCCATCACCCGCAGCCTGGTTTTATTGCTGGGAGGAAACATACAGGCCGCAGGGAACCCTGGCAAAGGGGCTTGTTTCACAGTGACTTTGCCGCTGCAGGTGGTCACCGATAAGCTGCAGGTCATGCAGGTGGATGCTTCAAGGCCACCGGTCAGCAGCGCATTGCACATTTTGGTGGCTGAAGATCATCCGGTGAACCAGCAAGTCATGCGCCTGATGCTCAACAAGTTAGGGCACCAAGTCGTGATGGCCAGTGACGGTCAGATTGCACTGGACAGGATGCAGAGCGAAACTTTTGACATCATCCTTTTGGATGTGATGATGCCAGGCAAGGATGGTTTGGACGTGTTGGCCCAGTGGCGCGAGCATGAGCGCCTTCAAGGCGGCCATACCCCCATCGTGATGGTGACAGCGCACGCGATGCTGGGGGATGCAGAAAAGATGATCGCAGCCGGCGCAGACGCTTATTTGGCCAAGCCCATCAGCATGGAGGGTTTGGCTGCCGTCATTGCCAAAGTGGCCCGCCCATCCGGACGGGGATCGGTCAAGCCATAAGCCTTGCGATCAGTCCCGCAAAGGACGACGAAGGTATGGCACCCCATTGCCCTTGGTGCTGGCACTCAGGCCGGGCCCTTGCGTGCCTTGGCTTTGGCCAGCGCGGCTTCGAGGATTGCGCGCTTGCGGTCGATTTCGGTTTGGGCGCCTGGTCCTGAGTCGATCTTGGTGTGGGTGGGCAGATCGGCCAGTTTCATTTCGACCTGGGCCTGCTGGTGTGCGTTGTGCGCCTGCAGCTCAGTTTGCATGCGCGATTTGCGGTCTTGGTAGCGCTGGCGGGCCGTTTCGGCTTCTGCTGGAGACCAGGCTGCCCAGCCTGTGCTTTTGCCGGTCACGTTTTCCAATGAAATGCAGTCTACCGGGCATACCGGGATGCACAGCTCGCAACCTGTGCACCAAGGCTCGATCACGGTGTGCATCAGCTTGTTGGCACCTAATATCGCGTCGGTCGGGCAGGCCTTGATGCACAGCGTGCAACCGATGCACCAAGCCTCGTCGATGATGGCCATCCGGCGCGGGCCTTCGGTGCCGTGTTCGGAATTGAGGGGGATGACCGGGTGACCCGTCAGCGCTGCAAGCCGCTCAATGCCCGTTTGGCCGCCGGGTGGGCATTGGTTGATGGAAGCTTGCCCTTCCGCCATGGCGAGGGCGTAACTGGCGCAGTCAGGGAAGCCGCAACGTGTGCACTGCGTCTGAGGCAGTGCGTCGTTGAGCAATAGAAAAAGCGCCCGGGTTTCAGGCGCTGATCTTGTCGAAGCGGGCATGAACCTCAGGCTTTTTTCTTCGGCTCGATCCAAGTGGTCTTGACCGATGCCTTGGGCTTGCTCGCTGCAGTGACCTTGCTGGCGGCCTTTGCAGGGACTTTGACCACAACCGCTTTGGCGGCGGGCTTTTTGCTGGCCTTGGCCGCTGGTGTGCTTGCTGCTTGCGCTGATTTGGTGGTCTTCAGGGCCGCAGACTTGGGTGCTGCAACCGGTGTCAACTTGACAATCGAGGCTGTTTTGCGCGACGGTTGGGCTTCATGGCTCTTGATGAACTTGACCAGTTGGGGGTACACAATATCGCGCCAGCGACGTCCGCTGAAGATGCCGTAGTGGCCAGAGCCTTCCACTTCCAAGTGTTGGCGTTCGCTGGCCGGCACGCTACTGCACAGGTCTTGGGCAGCACGTGTCTGGCCAGAGCCTGAGATGTCGTCCAGCTCACCTTCGACGGTCAGCAAGGCTGTGTGCTTGATGTCTTGGGGGCGCACACGCTCCACGCGGCCATCCACACCCTTGACGTCCCAGGTGCCGTTGACCAGCTTGAAGTCCTGGAACACGGTCTGGATGGTTTCCAGGTAGTAATCGGCGTCCATGTCGAGCACAGCGTTGTACTCATCGTAGAACTTGCGGTGGGCTTCGGTGCTGGCGTCGTCGCCCTTGATCAGGTCTTTGAAGTAGTCGTAATGGCTGGTGGCGTGGCGGTCGGGGTTCATGGCCACAAAGCCGGTGTACTGCAAGAAGCCAGGGTAAACGCGACGCCCTGCACCCGGAAAATTGGCCGGTACTCGGTAGATCACATTGTTTTCAAACCAGGAAAAGCTTTTGTTGGTGGCCAGGTTGTTCACCGAGGTGGGCGATTTGCGCGCATCGATCGGACCACCCATCATGGTCATGGTCAGCGGGGTCTTTTCGCCACGGCCGGCCATCAGAGACACTGCAGCCAGTACGGGCACGGTGGGCTGGCAAACGCTCACCACATGACATTGGCCATAAGTGGCCTGCAGGTGGCGGATGAATTCTTGTACGTAGTTGATGTAGTCGTCCAGGTGAAATTCACCTTCGGACATGGGAACCAAGCGGGCATTTTTCCAGTCGGTGATGTAGACCTTGTGGTCTTGCAGCATGGTTTTGACGGTGTCGCGCAACAAGGTGGCGTAGTGACCTGACAGGGGGGCAACGATGAGCACGACAGGCTGGGCCTTGAGCAGGGTCAGGGTGGCCGAATCGTCCGAAAAACGCTTGAAGCGGCGCAGTTCGCAAAAGGGCTTGTCAATCTCTATGCGCTCGTGAATCGCCACGTCGGTCTTGTTGATCTTGACGGTCCGAATGCCGAACTCTGGTTTGACATAGTCTTTGCCCAGGCGGTGCATCAGGGCGTACCCGGCGGATACACGTTGCGCCAAAGGCGTTTGAGCGATGGGGTTCAGGGGGTTGCTGTACAGCTTGGCCGCAGCCTGTGCCAGATCGGAAAAAGGTTCCATGATCGAGCGTTGTGTTTCGAAGATCTGGTAAAGCATGTGGCAGTTTCCGTGGGGTGCAATATGGTGCGGTGCAGCAATACTACAGGACTCAAGTGCTTATTTTTGGAGTACCAACCCTAATCGGGAGTCACATTCCGGACCGACCAAAAAGAAACCGCCCCGTTTGGGGCGGCTGCAAGCTTGATGTCAGTCAAGTCAAACCACTTTGGCAATCGAGGCGCAGACGTAGTCAATGTTTTTGCTGTTCAGCGCAGCCACGCACATGCGGCCTGAGTCGGTGCCATACACACCGAATTCGTTGCGCAGACGCACCATCTGGTCTTTGGTGAGGCCGGAATAGCTGAACATGCCGATCTGGCGGGTGATGAAACCCATGTCCTGCGTCACGCCAGCGGCTTTGAGGCCGTCCACGAGCTTTTGGCGCATGGCCTTGATGCGAACACGCATCTCGCCCAGTTCTTTTTCCCAAAGTGCACGCAATTCGGGGTTGGTCAGCACGGCGGCGACCACTGCGCCACCGTGGATGGGCGGGTTGGAGTAGTTGGTGCGAATCGCAATTTTGAGCTGCGACAGCACGCGGGAAGCCTCTTCCTTGTCAGAGGCGACCACTGAAAGGGCGCCTACGCGCTCACCGTACAGGCTGAAGCTCTTGGAAAACGAGGTAGAGACAAAAATGTTCAGCCCCGCAGCCACAAATTTGCCGATCACGGCGCCGTCTTCGGCAATGCCATGCCCGAAGCCCTGGTAGGCCATGTCCAGAAAAGGGGTCAGGTTACGGTCTTTGACCACGGCAATGACCTGGTCCCACTGCGCATCGGTGATGTCGTAACCGGTCGGGTTGTGGCAGCAGGCGTGCAGCACGACGATGGTGCCCGGGGCTGCGGCACTCAGGCTGGCCAGCATGCCCTCGAAGTTCACGCCGCGCTTGGCGGCATCGTAGTAGGCATAGGTGTCCACTTTGAAACCGGCATTCATGAAAATGGCGCGGTGGTTTTCCCAGCTTGGGTCAGAAATCAGGACCGTGGCGTTGGGGCTGATTTTTTTCAGGAAGTCGGCGCCAACCTTCAGGCCACCAGTTCCGCCAATGGCCTGCACGGTGGACACGCGACCGGACTTGACCACGTCGGATTCGGCACCAAACACCAGCGCCTTGACAGCGTTGTCATAAGCCACGATGCCGTCGATCGGCAGGTAGCCACGCGCAGAGGGGCTGGCCATCATGGCTTTTTCTGCGGTTTGCACGCATTCCAGCAAAGGCAGTTTGCCGTTGTCGTCGTAGTAAACGCCCACGCCCAGATTCACTTTTTTGGGGTTGGTGTCGGCGTTGAACTGTTCGTTCAGGCCCAAAATCGGATCGCGTGGGGCCATTTCGACGGCGGAAAACAGAGACATGGAAAGTCCTCGGATTGTTCATGGGTGGCAGGAATCCCGATCCTCGGTTAGGCTTTCGGGTTGTCCCTGATTTTAACGGTCTGCCCGCCGGGTTTGACCAGAGGTTGTTTACCCAAGATGTCCAATGTGTCCAAAGTCTCAGTTGTTGAATCTGTGTCTGAAGCTGATCCATATGCCGAGGGACAGTTTTTAAGCTATCCCGATTCGCCATTCGAGCTGTTTCAGCCCTACCCGCCAGCGGGCGACCAGCCGGCGGCCATCGATCAACTGGTGGAAGGCGTTCACGACGGCGAGGTGTTTCAAACCCTGTTGGGTGTGACTGGTTCGGGCAAGACATTCACCATGGCCAATGTGATTGCCCGTCTGGGGCGCCCCGCCATTGTTTTTGCACCCAACAAGACGCTTGCCGCCCAGCTGTACAGCGAATTTCGGGAGTTTTTCCCCAAGAATGCGGTCGAATATTTCGTCAGTTACTACGACTATTACCAGCCTGAGGCCTATGTACCCCAGCGCGATCTGTTCATTGAAAAAGACAGCGCTATCAACGAGCACATTGAACAGATGCGCTTGAGTTGCACCAAAAGCATCATGGAGCGCCGTGACGTGGTGATCGTGGCCACAGTGTCGGCCATTTACGGTATTGGTGAGCCCGAAAGTTACCACCGCATGATCATGACGCTGCGCACCGGCGACAAGCTGGGCCAACGCGATGTGATCACACAGCTGATCCGAATGCAGTATCAGCGCAACGACATGGAGTTCAGCCGCGGAAAATTCCGGGTGCGGGGTGACACGATCGATGTTTTCCCGGCAGAGCACTCCGAACTGGCGATCCGCATTGAACTGTTTGACGACGAAATCGAAAGTCTGCAACTGTTCGACCCACTCACCGGGCGCATCCGCCAGAAAATCCCTCGCTTTACGATCTACCCGTCCAGCCATTATGTCACCCCGCGAGACAAGGTGCTGGCTGCGGTTGAAACCATCAAGTTGGAACTGGCTCAGCGCCTGAAAGAGCTGGTGGGCATGGGCAAGCTCGTGGAGGCTCAGCGCCTGGAGCAGCGCACGCGGTTTGATTTGGAAATGCTCTCCGAAGTGGGTCACTGCAAGGGCATTGAAAACTACACCCGCCATCTGTCGGGCGCGGCACCAGGCGATCCGCCCAGCACGCTGACCGATTACATGCCTGCAGACGCCATCATGTTTTTGGACGAGAGCCACCAGATGATTGGCCAGCTCAATGCCATGTACAACGGCGACAAGGCGCGCAAAACCACGCTGGTGGAGTACGGCTTCAGGCTGCCCAGCGCGCTCGACAACCGCCCGCTCAAATTTGAAGAGTTTGAAAAGCGCATGCGCCAGTGCATTTTTGTGTCTGCCACGCCTGCCGATTACGAAAAGACCCATTCCGGCAAAGTCGTCGAGCAGGTGGTGCGCCCCACGGGGCTGGTCGATCCGCAGGTTGAGGTTCGTCCGGCCACGCACCAGGTGGACGATGTGCTGCAGGAAATCCGCATCCGCGCCGAGAAACACGAGCGTGTGCTGATCACCACCCTGACCAAGCGCATGGCCGAACAGCTGACCGATTACCTGAGTGACAACGGCGTCAAGGTTCGCTATTTGCACAGCGACATCGACACGGTCGAGCGGGTTGAAATTTTGCGCGATCTGCGCTTGGGCGCTTTCGATGTGCTGGTGGGCATCAACTTGTTAAGAGAAGGCCTGGATATTCCCGAGGTCTCGCTGGTGGCGATTCTGGATGCCGACAAAGAGGGGTTTTTGCGCGCCGAGCGCAGCCTGATCCAGACCATCGGCCGGGCGGCTCGGAACATCAATGGCCGTGCCATTTTGTACGCTGATCGCATCACCGAGTCGATGAAAAAAGCCATGGGTGAGACCGAACGTCGCCGCATCAAGCAAATCGAGCACAACAAGCTACACGGCATCACGCCGAAAAGCATCGTCAAAAAGGTCAAGGATTTGATTGACGGTGTTTACAGCGAAAAGTCTGGCAATGAGGCCGAACGCCTGGAGCAGGCTGCCCTGCAAAAGGCCAAGATAGAGGACATGAGCGAAAAAGACATCGCCAGGGCCATCAAGCAACTTGAAAAGCAAATGATGGAGCACGCCCGCAATCTGGAATTTGAAAAAGCCGCTCAGGTGCGCGACCAACTGGGAATCTTGAAAGAGCAGGCTTTCGGTGCTGTTGGGGGCGACAACATCGTGCCCTTGATCCGGGCCTGAATAACCCCTTTACTTGACTGATTTAATCGGGATTGATTTATACTTGAGTTGTTTAGTCGGGAACCTGTTCAAGCAGGTGAACGATCAAGTTTCATCTACTTCAGGAGTCTGCCATGCGTTTAACCACCAAAGGCCGTTTCGCCGTTACCGCCATGATCGACCTGGCTTTGCGCCAGGACGCGGGTCCAGTGACATTGGCCGCCATCAGCCAGCGCCAACAGATTTCATTGTCTTACCTCGAGCAGCTGTTCGGTAAGCTTCGTCGCCACAACCTGGTCGAGTCCACCCGAGGCCCTGGCGGTGGCTATACCTTGGGCCGCAAATCCACCGAGATCACCGTTGCTGACATCATCTTGTCGGTGGACGAGCCCATTGACGCCACCCATTGCGGCGGCAAGGAAAACTGTCATGGCGGCGAAGGTCGTTGCATGACACATGACTTGTGGGCTTCGCTCAATTCCAAAATGGTGGAATTTCTTGACTCGGTTTCGCTGCAAAAGCTGGTGGATGACCAACTGGCCAAAGGCCTGGTGGTCGAGCAAAAGCCCAGCTTGCGCCGCGCCATCTCCCCCATGCCGATCAGCAAGCCCATACGCCTGACAGGCCCCAATTCAGTGTTCGACCTGGGCAACGTGTTTGCCAAATCCTGATTCAAAAGCAGTACTTACCATGACCACTCCTCACTTCCCCATTTATCTTGATTACGGCGCCACCAACCCCTGCGACCCTCGGGTAGTGGACGCCATCGTTCCTTGGTTGCGGGAACACTTTGGCAACCCCGCATCACGCACCCACGCCTGGGGCTGGGAGGCCGAAGCAGCCGTCGAAAAAGCCCGTGAAAACGTGGCTGAGCTGATCGGTGCCGATTCCCGTGAAATTGTCTGGACCAGCGGTGCCACCGAGTCCAACAATTTGGCCATCAAGGGCGCAGCGCATTTTTACAAATCACGCGGCAAACACCTGATCACCGTCAAGACCGAGCACAAGGCTGTGCTCGACACCATGCGAGAGCTGGAGCGCCAAGGCTTTGAAGTCACCTACATGGATGTGCAGGCCGATGGTCTGCTCAATATGGACGCGCTCAAGGCGGCGATTCGCCCGGACACCATTTTGATCAGCGTGATGTTCGTGAACAATGAAATCGGCGTGATTCAGGATGTGACCGCTATTGGCAATCTGTGCCGTGAAAAAGGCATCATTTTTCACGTCGATGCCGCGCAAGCCACGGGCAAGATCGAGATCGACATGACCCAGTTGCCCATCGACCTGATGAGCCTGGCCTCGCACAAAACCTATGGCCCCAAAGGCATTGGCGCGCTGTACGTGCGCCGCAAGCCCCGTGTGCGCCTGGAAGCGCAAATGCACGGTGGAGGCCATGAGCGCGGCATGCGCTCGGGCACCCTGCCTACACACCAGTGCGTGGGCATGGGCGAGGCCTTTCGCATTGCCAAGCTGGAAATGGCCCAGGACAACGCCAAGGCCCGCGCCTTGCATGACCGACTGATCAACGGACTGAGTGACATGGAGCAGGTGTTTCTGAACGGTCACGCCACCCAGCGTGTGCCGCACAACGTCAACATGAGCTTCAATTTCGTCGAGGGCGAGTCGCTGATCATGGGCATCAAGGGTCTGGCTGTGTCGTCGGGTTCGGCCTGTACCTCGGCCAGCCTCGAGCCAAGCTATGTGCTGCGCGCCTTGGGCCGCAGCGATGAGTTGGCGCACAGCAGCTTGCGCATGACGATTGGCCGATGGACTTCCGAAGAAGACATCGACTACGCGATCAAAACCATCCGCGAGAACGTAGCCAAACTGCGCGAGCTGAGCCCTTTGTGGGAAATGCACCAGGACGGCATCGATTTGAGCACCATTCAGTGGGCAGCCCATTGAATGGACGACTTTGCGGGACAGATTTTTGACGCTGTTCCCATCTGACTTAAGGAGAAAACACCATGGCATATTCTGAAAAAGTGGTTGATCACTACGAAAACCCCCGCAATGTCGGCTCTTTTGATAAGGGCGACGACAGCGTCGGCACGGGCATGGTCGGTGCGCCCGCATGCGGCGACGTGATGAAGCTGCAGATCAAGGTCAACCCGCAAACCGGCGTGATCGAAGATGCTCGTTTCAAGACCTACGGCTGCGGCTCGGCCATTGCGTCCAGCTCGCTGGTCACTGAATGGGTCAAGGGCAAGACCCTCGACGAAGCGGCGGCTCTCAAAAACAGCCAGATCGCCGAAGAGCTGGCACTGCCGCCCGTCAAGATCCACTGCTCCATCCTGGCCGAAGATGCCATCAAGGCCGCTGTGGATGACTACAAAAAGAAACACCTGAACTGACATGGCCATCTCACTGTCTGCTGCCGCAGCCCGGCATGTGACCCGCTACCTTGCCAAGCGTGGCTCGGGTGTCGGTGTGCGCCTTGGGGTCAAGACCACTGGGTGCTCTGGACTGGCTTACAAGCTGGAGTATGTGGACGACATCGCCCCTGAAGACGTGGTCTTTGAAGGCCATGGCGTCAAGGTGCTGGTCGACCCGAAAAGTTTGGCCTACATCGATGGCACCGAACTCGACTTCGTGCGTGAAGGCTTGAATGAGGGGTTTCGCTTCAACAACCCCAACGAACGTGACCGCTGTGGTTGCGGCGAATCGTTTCGCGTGTGATCAGCCTGCAAGCCAACGATTTCGAGCTGTTTGATGTGCCTGTGCAGTTTGCCCAGGATCGGGCACTGCTTGATACCCGCTGGAAGCTGCTTCAGCGTGAAGCCCACCCTGACCGCTTTGCCGCCGAAGGCGCTGCCGCCCAGCGTGTGGCCATGCAGTGGTCGGTGCGCATCAATGAGGCTTACCAGAGACTGAAAGATCCGCTCAAACGCGCAGCTTATTTGTGCGAGCTGCAAGGCGCTCCTGTGCAGGCTGAAAACAATACCGCCATGCCAGCTGCTTTTTTGATGCAGCAAATGGCTTGGCGTGAAGACCTGGAAGACACCGAAAGTGCGGAGGGTTTGGAAGCCCTGGCGGATCAGGTCAGCGCCGAGCAGCACCGGGTTGAGCTGGAACTGGCCGACCTGCTTGACCAGGCCAAAAAACCCGAACTGGCCGTGGGGCAGGTGAGGGCACTGATGTTCATTGACCGTTTCATGCATGAAGTGAACGATAAACTTGACCGATTGAATTGACCTGAACCGACAGAACATGGCGTTATTGCAAATTTCCGAACCGGGCCAGTCGCCCGATCCTCATCAACGCCGCATTGCCGTGGGCATTGATCTTGGCACCACGCATTCCTTGGTGGCCTCGGTGCGCAGTGGGGTGGCCGAGTGTTTGCCGGACGACGATGGCCGTGTGATCCTGCCTTCGGTCGTGCGCTTCATGCCCGGACAGGGCCGACAGATCGGGTTCGATGCGGTGCAGGCCGCAGCCACCGACCCGGTCAATACCATCGCTTCTGTCAAGCGCTTCATGGGGCGTGGCCTCAAGGATATCGCAGACCGCAGCAAATTACCCTACCAGTTCACAGACAGTGATACGGGCATGCTGAGCATACAGACCGTGCAAGGTCCCAAATCACCAGTGGAAGTCAGCGCCGAAATTCTGGCCACCTTACGCTACCGTGCCGAAGACACGTTCAACGACGACCTTTACGGCGCGGTCATCACCGTCCCCGCTTACTTTGACGACGCCCAGCGCCAAGCCACTAAAGACGCCGCTCAACTCGCGGGCCTGAATGTCTTGCGCCTCATCAACGAGCCCACTGCCGCTGCCATTGCATACGGTCTGGACAATGCAAGCGAAGGCGTTTACGCCGTGTTCGACCTGGGTGGTGGCACGTTCGACATCTCCGTTTTGCGCCTCACACAAGGCGTGTTCGAGGTGCTGGCCACGGGCGGCGATTCTGCTTTGGGTGGTGACGACTACGATCAAGCTCTGGCCGATGCTGCGCTGGCGCTTCAGCCTGGATTGTTGGCAGTGACTGCAGAAGATAAAACGCTGCTTAAGGCGGCTTCTCGTGCGACCAAAGAGGCTTTGACAAACGCCGATGCGGCTTCGCTGGATGTGCCCTTGTCGGCAGGCAAGTTGTCTGTGCACATGAGCCGAGCAGACTTCGAGTTAGCGACACAATCCCTCACGGCCCGCTGCATCACCGCTGTGCGAAAAGCGCTGCGTGATGCCCAACTGACCAAAGAAGAAATTCAAGGCGTGGTCATGGTTGGCGGCTCCACACGCATGCCGCAAATTCAGCAGGCTGTAGCCAACTTTTTTGGCCAGGCCCCGCTGAACAACCTCAACCCCGACGAAGTCGTGGCCCTGGGCGCTGCCATCCAGGCCAACCAGTTGGCAGGCAACAACGCTGCTGGCGAAATGCTTTTGTTGGATGTGATCCCGTTGTCACTGGGCATCGAGACCATGGGTGGACTGGTCGAGCGCATCATCCCGCGCAACCAGACCATCCCCACCGCCATGGCGCAAGACTTCACCACCTACCAGGACGGTCAGACCGCGCTGGCCCTGCATGTGGTGCAAGGGGAGCGCGATCTGGTGCAAGACTGCCGCAGTCTGGCCCGTTTTGAGTTGCGTGGCATTCCGCCCATGGCCGCTGGCGCCGCCCGTATCCGCGTGACCTTCACGGTGGACGCTGACGGTCTGTTGAGCGTGGGCGCCAAAGAGCAACTCAGTGGCGTGGAAGCGCACATCGATGTCAAGCCCTCCTATGGCTTGAGCGACGATCAGATCGCCACCATGCTGCAAGAAAGCTTCACCACAGCACAAGCCGACATGAAGGCCAGAGCGTTGGTTGAGGCGCGGGTGGACGCCGACCGCATGCTGCTGGCCTCGCGCAGCGCTCTCCAATCAGATGGCCACTTGCTGCAAGCCGATGAGCGCAGCGCCATTGACGCCCTGATGGCCACTTTGCAAGCCGCGGTACAAATCGAGCAAGACGCCCAAGCTTTGGAAGACCTCACCCAGGCCTTGGCCAAAGGCACAGAAGCCTTTGCCGCAGAGCGCATGAACCACGGCATCCGAAAAGCTTTGGCTGGCCAAAATATCCAGGCCTTGTAAAAGCCTGACCTGACTCGATTTCAAAAGACATCTATGCCCGTTATCAAAATTCTTCCTCACCCAGAATACTGCCCCAGCGGTGCAGAAATTACCGCGCCTGCAGGCACCAGCATTTGCGAAGCACTGCTGGACAACAAAATAAACATTGAGCACGCCTGCGACATGAGCGCGGCTTGCACCACTTGCCATGTGGTCGTGCGCGAGGGCTTCAAAAGCCTGAACGAAATGCAAGAGACAGAAGAAGACCTGCTTGACCGTGCGTGGGGCCTTGAGCCCAACTCTCGCCTGAGTTGCCAGGCCTTTGTGGCCAAGCAGGATCTGGTGATCGAGATTCCGCGTTACACCATCAACCACGCCAAAGAACTTCACTGAACTGCGAAGCAATAAGACCATGCGTCAAATCGTTTTAGATACCGAAACCACAGGCCTGTCAGCCGAAGGTGGCGACCGCATCATCGAACTCGGTTGCGTTGAACTGTATGCCCGCAAGCTCACGGGTAATAACCTGCATTTTTACTTCAACCCAGAGCGCGACAGCCACGAAGATGCCCTCAAGGTGCACGGTATCAGCAATGAATTTTTGCGTGATAAACCCAAATTTTCCGAGCTGACTGAAGAAATTTTGAACTACCTCAGTGACGCCGAAATCATCATCCACAACGCTGCGTTTGACATCGGTTTTCTGAACAAGGAACTCGAGCGAGTAGGCAAGAAGCCGCTTAAGGCTTATGTGGACAACGTGATTGACACCTTGGCCATGGCCAAGGAAATGTTCCCAGGCAAGCGCAACAGCCTGGATGCTCTGTGTGATCGTCTGGAGGTCGACAACTCGGGTCGCACCCTGCACGGCGCATTGTTGGATGCCGAGTTGCTGGCCGATGTGTACATCAACATGACGCGCGGCCAGGAAGCCCTGCTGATTGACGCGGGCGACGCCCCCAGCGATTCGCAAACTGTGACGGTCCAAGTTGACCTGAGCCAATTCACCTTGCCGATCATTTTGGCCAACGCGCAAGAACTTGCTGTCCATGAAGATGTTTTGACCCAACTCGACAAATCCAGCGGTGGGCAAACTGTCTGGCGCCAAACCCAAGTTGCGTCAGCTTGAGGCGTCAATTCTTGCTTGCCAGGCGCCAGTTATTCATATTTTTCATGCAATAATGTTGGTCTTCGCTGAGAGGCGTTGGGCGATTAGCTCAGGGGTAGAGCACTGCATTCACACTGCAGGGGTCGCAAGTTCGAAACTTGCATCGCCCACCACAAAATTCCCAATGAAATCAAGCACTTAGAGGAAACTCAAGGTGCTTTTTTCTTTGTGGTGTCCTAAAAGTGTCCTAAACGCCTGATTTCGGATCTCCAAAAGGTTTCACTTTTACGGTGGTGAAAACGCCAGATTTGAAGTTCCTTGCCCCCAACTGTTTTGGGGCTCTTCAGAGATTTTTGAGGATTGAGTGCTGTGGCCTCCTCATGGGCTGACGCTCTACTTGGGAAGCATGGGTTAGCTATAGCGAGTGCTGGACTTGGATGCTCAACCGGCGCCTTCCGAATTTCCAGCCCAGGCTGACTCCACCGTACCCCCACCCCCACCCCCAAATCCAGGGCAGGGACTCCTTTGTCCCTTGTACAGTATTTCGAACGTTTGATTGCCCTTAGATCGATGCTGAAACGTATCCGTCCGGCGAACCCATCTTGAGCCCACCCGATGAAGCGGGCATCGTGTACATGATTGGAGGATCGTGGAGACGATGGAACAGTTTTCAAACGATGGCCGGCCTCGCCGGCGTGAGTGCAGCAAGCCTTTGAAGGCGCAGGTTGTCGCTCAGTGCATGCAGCCTGGCGCCAGCGTCGGCGGTGTTGCTTTGGCCCATGGGCTGCACTCGAACATGGTGCATCGCTGGATTCGGGAGGCGCGGCAGGACCAGGCTTTCAGGCTCAGCGTCAGCTAGGGCGAGCCAGCCGCATTTGTTGCAGTACCGCTGCCGGTAGGCACTGCGGGCGACCAGGCTGGTGGCGCGCAGACGCTGCTGCAAATCCGACTTGAGCGTGCGGACTGGGTGGTCAACTTTCGGTGCCCGGCGCCTGAGTGTGCGGCCCTGCTGCGTGAGCTACTGCGGTGATTCGCATTGACGCGATCTGGATGTCCACCGAGCCGCTGGACTTGCGCGCGGGCTTTGACAAAGCCCTGGCGCGGGTGGTGCAGGTCTTTGGCGCGGCTCACCCCCACCACGCCTACTTGTTTGCCAACGCCCGCAGCAACCGCATGAAGGTGCTGGTGCACGCTGGCTTTGGCCTGTGGCTGGCGGCCCGGCGGCTCAACCGGGGTCGCTTTGCCTGGGGTGACTCAACGCACGGCGCGCGGGCCACACTGAGCGCCGAGCAGCTGCAGGCGCTGCTCATCGGCCTGCCCTGGCAAGGGCTGGGGCCGAGCGCAGTGATCACCATGGTGTGAATCTTGAAGGCGCACGCACGGCTGTTCAATGCGTGAATGCGCCAATGGGCAAGAGCGCGGCGATGAGCGACGATCATGGCAATGTCTGAATCGCTCGATCTGCACAACCTGGACGCCACAGCGCGTCAAGTGGTGCAGGAGCTGCTTGAGAGGCTCGCGCAACAGACTGCGCTGGCGCAGCAGCAGGCCATCGTCCTGGAGCGCCAGGCCCGCGAGCTCAAACACAAGACGGCCCTGCTGGACAAGCTCACCTACGAGATGGCCGTTCTCAAGCGGCTGAAGTTTGCCGCCAAGACCGAGGCACTGAACGCCGAGCAGCGCAGCCTGCTTCAAGAATCGCTGGAGGAAGACCTGCAAGCGGTAGGTCAAGAGATCGAGCAGCTGCGAGCGCCGGCCGAACGCGCCGAGGGCACCGAGAAGCGCCAGCCCAAACGCCTGCCGCTGCCAGAGCATCTGCCGCGCCAGGAGTTTGTGCACGAGCTCGAGAACACCGAGTGCTGCGGCCAGCCCATGACCCGCATGGGCGAGGAAGCCAGCGAGAAGCTCGACTATCAGCCCGGCGTGTTCACGGTACACCGCCATGTGCGCGGCAAATGGGTCTGCGCCTGCTGCAGCACACTCAAGCAACAGCCGGTCGATGCGCACATCATCGACAAAGGCCTGGCCACCACCGGTTTGTTGGCCCAAGTATTGGTGGCCAAGTACGCCGATCACCTGCCCCTGTACCGCCAAGAGGGCATCTACGCCCGCGCCGGGGTGCCGATCCTGCGCTCGACGCTGGCGCAGTGGGTGGGCAACTGCGGCGTGCAGTTGCAGCCGCTGGTCGATGCGCTGCGCCTGGCGGTACTTGGCCACCGCGTCATCCATGCCGACGAGACGCCGGCGCAAATGCTCAAGCCGGCCAGCCAGCGCAACGGCAAGACCCATCGGGCTTACCTGTGGGCCTACACGCCCAGCCAGCACGAAGAGCTCAAGGCGGTGGTCTACAACTTCTGCGAAAGCCGCGCCGGCAGTCACGCCAAGGCCTTCCTTGAGGACTGGCAAGGCACGCTGGTGGTCGACGACTACTCCGGCTACAAGCAACTGATGGGTGAGCGCATCACCGAGGCAGGCTGCTGGGCCCACGCCAGGCGCAAATTCTTCGAACTGCGCGCGGCCAGCAAGAGCCAGATTGCCGAACAAGCGCTGCTGCTCATCGGGCAGCTCTACGAAATCGAACGGCAGGGGCACAGCGCAAGTGCCGATGAGAGGTTGCGCATACGCCAGCAGCAAAGCCGGCCCGTCATTGACAAGCTCTACAACTGGCTGACCGAGCACCGCGCCAAGGTGCCCGAGGGCTCGGCCACGGCCAAAGCGATGGACTACAGCCTTCGGCGCTGGCAGGCGCTCACGCGCTTCCTGGACGATGGGCAATTACCGATCGACAACAACTGGATCGAGAACCAAATCCGGCCAGTCGCCCTGGGCCGCAAGAACTGGCTGTTCGCAGGCTCACTGCGCGCCGGCCAGCGCGCTGCCGCGGTGATGAGCCTGATCCAGTCGGCCAAGCTCAATGGCCACGATCCCCACGCCTACCTCAAGGACGTGATGGACAAGCTGCCGACCTGGCCCAACAGCCGCATCGACGAGCTGCTGCCGCAGCACTGGATGCCAGCGGGCATCAGCGCCTGATCGCCACCCCCTGAAGTGGACCCCGAATTTGGGACAGGTGTTTAAGTGGGACACTATCCAAAAAAAACGGGTTACCAATGACTGAATCAAAAAAACGCAGAGTTCATCCGCCGGAGTTCAAGGCCAAGGTGGGGCTGGAGGCGCTCGGCGGGATGAAGACCATCAATCAAATCGCCCAGGAGTATGG
>NZ_NESK01000015.1 GCF_003063415.1 Limnohabitans sp. 2KL-17 | reverse complement strand
TGGCGCGGGTGTCACGGTACTCGGGCAGGTAGCGCCCGGCCTGGCGCATGAGCCAGACGGGGGTGTGGTCGGTGGCTTGGCGCAGGCAGGCGCGCAAGAAAGTGTCGTTTTGCAAGGGGGCAAACGCAGAGGGTGTGGGGTTCAAAAAACGGTTGCTCATGGTGTGATTGTGGCAGGACGAATGTGGGCGCTGGGAGCGGCTTTGGCGTTGATCGGGCTATTTTGCAGGGGGTAGTTTTTGCAGGGCTGCCTGCACCTCGGCCACGCTGGGCAATTCAGACAAAAGCATTGGGGGCTGCCCCGGTGCGTGCAGTGCGTACACCGGCACGCCGCTTCGCCCCATGGCGGTCAATGCCTGAGTGATGGCCGGGTCACGGCGCGTCCAGTCGGCGCGCATCAGCACCACTTGCCGCGCCTGAAAGTCGGCCAGTAAGCTGGCATCGGCGAGTGTGGTTTTCTTGTTGTATTGGCAGGTCACGCACCAGGCGGCCGTGAAGTCCACAAACACCGCGCGGCCTGCGTCGAGTTGCGCTTGCTGGGCTGCAGGGGACCAGGCTTGCCAGCCTGATGTTGGCGCCGAGGCTTGGCTGGGCGGTGCGTTAACGCTGATGCCGTTGAGGGTGTTTTCAGGCGCTTCGCGCAGGGCCAGGGGCAACCAACTGCTGCTCACCCAGATCATGATGCCCAAGGCCAGCATGCTCATGACCCATCGGGTGCGGCCCGACAAGCCCAGAGCCCAGACCAGCCAGGCCAATGTCAGCAACGTGGCCAGCAAACCGCTGGCCCCGTCGATGCCGGTTTGTTGGCCCAGCACCCACAACAGCCAGACGACGGTGGCGAACATGGGAAAGGCCATCGCCTGGCGGAACACCACCATCCAGGCCCCGGGGCGCGGCAGCGCGCGGGCGATGCCGGGCCACGCACTGGCCGCCAAATAAGGCAAGGCCATGCCCACGCCCATGGCGGCAAATACCGTGAGCGCTTGCCAGACCGGCAGCGCAATGGCCAGGCCCAGCGAAGCGCCCATGAAGGGTGCGGTGCACGGAGAAGCCACGGCCACGGCCAACACGCCCGACAAACCCGCATTCACGGTGGGGTGGCGGCTTTGCATGCTGGCCAGGCCGCTGGGCAGCATCTGGCCAAATTCAAATACCCCGGCCAGGTTCAAGCCCAACAGGGTGAACAACAAGGCCAAGCCTGCGACCACGGGTGGCGATTGCAATTGAAAACCCCAGCCGAGTTGTTCGCCTGCCGCCCGCAAGCCCAGCATCAAGCCGCCCAACAGCATGAAGGAAAGCACTGCCCCCACGGTGTAGGCCGCACCAGCGGCACGGTGTTGGGCCTGGGAGGTACCAGGTTGTGCAAAGCCCAACACCTTGATGGCCAGCACGGGGAACACACAAGGCATGAGATTGAGCAACAAGCCGCCCAGCAGGGCGCCCAAAATCGCCAACGCCAAACTGAGGGAGGTGCTGTCACTGCCTTGGGCCAAGGACTTCGCCTGAGCACTGGCGTTGTCTGCCAGGGCCTTGGCCAATGCGGGCGAAATTTCGGCCGGCGCAGCTTGAGCCACGGCGGGCCAGGTGCCTTGCACCGGCGTTTCAACCTCGAGCGCCGGGGCCTTGGGGGCGGATTCGGGCCCCACAGCGATCACCCAGCGCATGTTTTTAGGGCTGTCGCTGCGCTCATCGGAGACAGGAATTTTGGCGTTCCAGACCGCGCCTTGCCAGCTTTGCGTCCAACCTTTGCCTTGCACGGCCGCGTTGTGAACCACGTTGGCCGTCACCGGAAACGCGCTGAGTGTCTGGCCCCGCCAGTTCGCGGGCAGGCCATGCAAATTCAGGCTGAGTTGCTTGCCGTCTTCGGACACCCGGGTCTGGCCACCGGTGATCCAGGTGCCAGCTTGCTGTTGCTGGGGCAGCATTTGGGGGCCGAGTTTTCGGGCGGCGTCAAACAAGGCCGCTTGGCCTGTCTGGGGGGCGGCCGAAGGCAAGTTCAGCGTGAAGCGGCCTTCTTGCGGAATGCACTCCTGGCGGCAGACCAGCCATTCGGCCTGCAATTTCAAAGGCAGCTGGCTGTTGGCGGGAAACTTGAAGTCCGCAAGAACCGTCACGGGCACAACCAGCAAGAGGCGGCCCTCGTAGCCATAGTTGGCCAGTGTGCCTATCGGGATCTTTTTGGGCAGGGGCCAGGCGATGTCGCCTGCCTGCAAGCCCTCGGGCAGTTGCCATTGCAGCCGGGTGGGCAAGCCCGAATCGCCAGGGTTTTGCCAATAAGTATGCCAATGGGGCTGGTGCTCGATCTGCAGGCCCAGCCAGAAAGTTTGCCCGGCTTGAACGCCCTGAGGAGCGTGCACCAGCAGTTCGCTGCGCACTTGGTCTGTGGTGACCACGTGGGTGCTGCCGGCCAGCAGGGCAGAAACGCCCGAGGCTCTGGATGCTGGCGCTGAAAAAAGTGGGCTGGTTTGTGCACGGCTCAGGCCAGGAAAGCATGCCCAAAGCAGGGCCAACAAGACCAGGGCGCCCATACCGGGCCAGTGCAGTGGTTCCAGGCCCCGACCCAGCCACCGGCAAAACACAAAAACGTTCAACACCCACTCCCAATTCAGCCCCGACAGCAACAGGCGGGGCACCCTGAAAAAGGCACTGTACACCGCCCCCGTGCAATGGCCGGTGGCGCCGATGTTTCAGCCTGATGTGAAACGGGATTGCGCCATGCGCCCGCAAAGCCCAGGAGGCTCCGCGCCAAAGGGCGCCCGTCGCTTGCCAAAGCTCCATTAAGATGACGCCATGCAAAACCCTTCCCGCTTTTGGGCCGACTGGACCACCACCGATTTTCAAGCGCTGGCGCTGAACCGGGCCATCGCCGTGCTGCCTGTGGCGGCCACCGAGCAACACGGGCCGCACCTGCCGCTGTCGGTGGACACCGACATGGTGCAAGGTGTGGTGGCGGCGACTTTGCCGCACCTGCCTGCCGACTTGCCGGTCTTGTTTTTGCCGACCCAAACGGTGGGCCTGAGCCCTGAGCACGCCCGTTTTGCGGGCACCTTGACGCTGAAGGCCGAAACCGTGATCCGCTTGTGGACGGACATCGGCGAATCTGTGGCCGCCAGTGGCGTGCGCAAACTGGTTTTGCTGAATGCCCACGGTGGGCAGGTCAGTGTGATGGACATCGTAGCCCGCGATCTGCGTGCCCGTTTGGGCATGTTGGTGTACAGCGTGAGCTGGTTCAATTTGCCCATGCGCGATGCTCAGGGGCAGGATGTGAATGCGCTGTTCAGCGCCGAAGAGCATCGCTTTGGCGTGCACGCGGGCGACAGTGAAACCTCCATGATGCTGGCGCTGCGGCCCGATCGTGTGCGCATGGACAAAGCACAAAATTTCCGATCCACTTCGCAAGACCGCGCAGAGCGCTTTGAGATTCTGGGCAACGGAAAAAGCGCCAAACTGGGTTGGCAAATGCAGGACTACAACCGCCATGGTGCAGCGGGCAATGCCGCCGCAGCCACCGCAGCAAAAGGGCAGGCCGTGCTGGATGCCTCGGGCTTGGCTCTGGCGCAGTTGTTGTCGGAAATTGACCGATTGCCGCCCGATACCTTGAGCGATCAGGTCGGCTGAAGCAACCCGGCGTTCAGACCCGGGGCAGCACCAGTTCGCAATGGTCGCGGCTCACGCTTTTGGGGTATTCACGCGTGGTGTCGATGCAACCGCCTTGGGCATAGACGCCCTGGGGGTCACGCATGCGGATCATTTTCTCCAGGACTTGCGCTTTGGCCTGGGGGTTGGCCATGGTTTGGGCCACAAGGCGGTCAACCACGGCTTCGTCCATTTGCAATTCGCCTTGGGCGTCGGTGTACACGCCGTGGCGCCAATGGAATATTTCGATGGCTTTGGATTCGAGCGTAAAAGGTGTTTCGCGTTTCCAGAAATTGCTGAACAAACCACCGCCCATGTACATGACCCAGGAGCCTTCAAAACCCGTGACATCTGAGGAACGTTCGTCAGGGTTGCGAAACCACAGCCGATCGCCGGGGATGTAAAAGCGGGCAGGCAGGGGGTGTTCCATGCTGCCGTACTCGACCAAAAACACATCGTGGAACTGGCCTGAACGAATGGCGTGCCGCTCGTTCAGTTTTTGCAGTTCGGCCAGCAAACCGGGGTGATGGACCTCGGCTTCTTGCGCAATGCCCAGCAAAATCACGTATTCGGTGGCGCGGTAGCAGGAAAAGTCGTAGAGCTTGCCAGTGGCCTCGGGTTGTGTGGCGGCGATCAGCGCCTGAATCAGCGGGCGCCCCGGTTTGAGGATGAAACCGGCTTCTTCTTCGTAATGCCAGTCGGCTGCGGGCCGCTCGGCCGCTTCGGTTTTGAAGGCCAGAGCCGTTTTGCGGGCAGCCAGTGCCATGTTGCGCCGAACCCTGATGTGCGAGGCCAGCGAGGCCAGACTGGCGAACTCGAAGCGGTGCGGGGAGCCCAGCAAGGCGACCCATATTTCGCGCTCAAGCGCCCAAACCTCTTGGTTGGCAGGGTCTGACGAGCCGAGATGCCCTAGCCGCTCGTGCAAAGCCAGGGTGTCGTGACCAGGCATACAGGCTTGCTGGAACTCGGGGCGCAGGCTGCAAATCATGGCAACCAGACCATCTTTGGCGGGAAGCGTGAGGGTTTGCACAGCAGATTGGAGGCCCCAATCCTTGAGCCATGCCGAAAGATCTAAGGCCAGTCGATCGGCCTGATTGGCCGGGCAGGCGGAGAGTTGGATGCCACCCTCCAGTGACTGAAGAGCAAGCCAGGCAGTCGAACAGTTCATCCAAGGTATTTTGCCCGCTGTTGTGCAGGGCTTTTCCTAGGGATTACACCCAATACTTGCGGGGCCTTTTCTAGGGGTTACACCCGTTCCTTGCAGGGGCTGGTTTCAGGCGAAGGTGACCCAGCTTTTGTGCGCATCGCTGTCCAGGTGAGGCAAGGTGTTGTAGGTCAGCAGCATGTGCCGTTTGGGGTTGAACACGAACTCGGTGAGTGCCGTGTTGCGGATGCGCAGGTTCAACTCGATGGTGGTTTCGGCCGGGGTTCCCAGCACCCGGCCCACAGCGGTGGAAATGGGGCCGCCGCTCGAGACCACCATGACATCGCCCGCATGGTTTTGCCGCACATGGTCAAGCGCCGCCTCAATGCCACCCACAAAATCGGTGTAACTGGTCATGCCACGTGGTTGGGTGCGCCCGGCCATCCAGGCTTGCAGCGCATCGCGCAGTAGCCGGAAATGGTGGCGGTACAACTCGGGCGTGTCGGGCTTGGCCAGTGGCTCGGGGTGAATCGCTTCGATCAAGGCTTGGCTGTCGTATTCGTTCAGGCCCGGCCAGACGGCGGGGGTGTGCGACAGGCCCGCGCCTTCGGCAATGCCTTCCCAGGTTTGACGGTGGCGCTTCAAGCTGCCCATCATCACGGCCTCGATCGGGGCGTCTTGCAACTTGGGGCGCAGGTATTCACCCAAACGCACCGCTTGCTGGCGACCCAGTGCGCTGAGTTGGTCGTAATCATCGGCCCCTAAAGAAGCTTGTCCGTGGCGGACTAAATAGAGTGTTCCCATAGACAGCGATTGTGGTGGCGAGGGAGCGCTGCTTTTGTCCCAGGAGCGACCGGGTCGGTGGGTGGTTCGCGTGGTCAGGCAGCTTGTGCCAGCACTTGAAGCAGTGTGCTGGCGTCCACATTGCCACCGCAAAGGGTGGTGCCAACCACTTGACCCTGCAATCGGTCACGGTCTGCCCAAGCCGCGGCAAAACTGGCTGCACCAGCACCTTCGGCGAGGTTATGGGTGTCGGTGTACAGGTCGCGCATGGCTTGGGCCACCTGCGCATCGCTGACCTGGACCACGCGGTCCAATCCAGCTTGCAGGATGGCCAGCGCTTGCGGGTCGGCGCGGCGCACTGCCATGCCATCGGCCAGCACGGTGCTGACCGGGGACTCGACCACGCAGCCTGCCGCCATCGAGTCGACGTAGGTGGTGGCGTGTGCGCTCACCACGCCCACCACTTTGACGGGGTGCCCAAGGGCTTGTTTGGCCGCCAGTGCGGCGCAGGCTCCCGAGCCCAAGCCAATTGGCACGTACAGCACATTGAGTGCGGGCACCGCTTGTAAAAACTCGAGCCAAGCCGTGGCCACTCCCAGTACCAGAGCCGGGTGGTAGCTGGGCACCATGTGGGCGTATCGCGTCTGGGCCAGGTTCAAGGCGTGTTCGCGGGCGGCCTGAAAGTCGTGGCCATGTTCGATGAGCTGGGCGCCCAACGCCCGAATGGCGATATTTTTCTCTTTGGAGTTGCCCAAAGGGACCACGATGGTGCAGGCCACGCCGTGTCGTGCGGCCGCATAAGCGATGCTTTGGCCATGGTTGCCCCGGGTAGCACAGATCACTTCTTGGGGCATCTGGCCTGAACGGGCCAGGTGTTCAAAATAAGTCAGGCCGCCGCGCACCTTGAAGGCGCCCACTGGGGTGTGGTTTTCGTGCTTGACCCAGCAGTCGGTGCCCAGCCGCTGGCTGAGGGTGGTCCAGCGGTACTGGGGCGTGGGGCCAAAGGCTGCGTAGACGAGGTGCGTTGCCGCTTGTATTTGGGCCAATGTGGGCAGATCGGTGTGCATGGTGTTTTCAGCGGTTCAGGTCTTGGGGTTCAGGGGTTCAAAGCGAGACATGGCCTTCAATGCAGCCGACGACGTCGCCACCCACCCAGATCTGGCCGGTGTCGTCTTGTGACAAGAAAACTTGCCCGGCGCGTCCCAGCAGGGTGCCTTGTCGGGCGCTGTAAGGCGCGCTTATGTGGCTGTCAGCGATCAGCCATTGCGCAAGCGAGGCGTTCAGGCTGCCGGTGACCGGGTCTTCGGCGATGCCTACCGGGGCGGCAAAGGCGCGCACTTCCAGGTCGGTCGGGTCATGGGCAAGACCCGGGTGCGGCTGGCCAAAGGCGCGCGCTTCGCGGTTGGCGCGGCGGATCAGGCCTGTTGTTGGCGCGGTTCTGCGTGCGGCCAAGCCGACTTTGGTGCCCAGCCGTTTCAGGGCCACATGGTCGGGTTCCAGCGCCAAAAGGGTGTCAACGCCGTTCACCAGCAAGCCCAGCCAGTGCGGGCCGTTGTTCAGGTGTTGTGACGCGATGACATCGGATGCTGCCAGCCCCAAAGCCGCCAGCACCGGGGCGAGTTCTGCCGAGGGGATGTTCTGCCGGGTCAAGGGTGGCGCTGCGAACGCCCAGCGTTGTTGGGTGAGCTTGAGTTTGACCAAGCCGACAGAACATTCCTGCACCAGCACGCCCGCTTGTTGGGGCTGGCCGCCGGCTTGACGCCAGGCGTAGGCGGTGCCCAGCGTGGGGTGTCCGGCAAAAGGCAATTCGGCACCCGGCGTGAAAATGCGCACGCGGTAGTCAGCCCCGCCTGCAGCCCCTTCGGGCGTTGGGGGCAGCACGAAGCTGGTTTCGCTCAACTGCGTCCAGGCGGCAAAGCGCTGCATTTGCGCGTCGCTCAGGCCTTGGCCATCCAGCACCACGGCCAGCGGGTTGCCCAGAAAGGCGGTGTCGGTGAAGACGTCAACTTGTTGGAAGGCGCGTGGTGTCATGGTGTTTGCTCGCTGGGACGTGCCATAAGGGGCTGTTTCAGTGAAAGTCTGGCAGGGTGCACTTGTGGCACCCTTGTTTATGCTGGCTTCAAAGCGATTCCCGAATCGCGGCAGCCAGTGCCACCATGCCGGTGTTGATCTGGTCCACTGTGGCGGTCACGAAGGACAGGCGCACGGTGCTTTCGTCAGCGCCTTGTGCATAAAAAGCCGAGCCGGGGACAAAGGCCACACCTTTTTTCACGGCTTTGTCCAGCAGCGGGATAGCTTTCATGCCGGGTGGCAGTTGTACCCACAGGAACATGCCGCCGGCCGGGCGGTTCCAGGTGAGGCCCAGACCTGCCATTTCCCGCTCCAGCGCGGCCAGCATGGCCTCGCATTGCTTTTTGTAGAGCGCCCGGATGGTGGGCACATGGCGGTCAATGAAGCCGTCCTTGAGAACTTCGGCCACCACGCGCTGGTTGAAGCTGGGCGTGTGCAGGTCGGCGGCCTGCTTGGCTTGCAGCAACTTGGGGTAGAGCGTTTTGGGGGCGATCAAATAGCCCAGGCGCAGGCCGGGGGCCAAAATTTTGGAAAATGATCCCAGGTAAACGCTGCCATCGGGGTGGCGTGAACTCAGAGAGGGCGCTGGGGGTGCGTCAAACCAAAGGTCGCCATAAGGGTTGTCTTCGATGATGGGCAAGCCGGTCTCCAAGGCCACTTGGGCCACCGCGGCGCGGCGCTCTTCGGTCATGGTGCGGCCGGTGGGGTTCTGGAAGTTGGGCAACAAATACACAAAGCGGGCCTTGTCTGCGCCGGTGCCGGCTTTGGCGCGCAGATCTTCGGCGTCCACACCGTGCGCGTCGCTGTTCACGCTGACCACGGTGGGCTCCATCGGGGTGAAAGCCTGCAGGGCGCCCAGGTAGGTGGGGGTCTCGACCAGGATGCGGCTGCCTGCGTCGATCAGGATCTTGGCCACCAGGTCCAGCCCTTGTTGGCTGCCGGTGGTGATCAGCACTTGGTC
Organism: Limnohabitans sp. 2KL-17; assembly: GCF_003063415.1. Lineage (GTDB taxonomy): Bacteria > Pseudomonadota > Gammaproteobacteria > Burkholderiales > Burkholderiaceae_C > Limnohabitans_A. The sequence continues at coordinate 89,181 of NZ_NESK01000015.1, read as the reverse complement.
CGGGCTGACTTGCATGCCTTGTTTGCGCAGGTCTTGCGCCACCCACTCGCGCAAGGGGCCATAGCCCTCGCTGGCGGCGTATTGCAAGGCGACTTTGCCGTCCTGACTGAGCACGCGTTCGCAGGCAACGCGCATCTCTTCAATCGGGAAAGTCTGGGGCGAAGGCAGTCCCCCGGCAAAGCTGATGATGCCCGGGATCTCGGTGACCTTGAGGATTTCTCGAATTACCGAGGGGTTCATCTTTTCAGCGCGTTGGGCCAGGGTCCAGTTCATTGTTTTTGCTCCTTGAGGTCTTGTGAATTTTTTGTGGGGGTTGTTGGGGCTTGGGCCATGCGTCGGCCTGCGAAAACCGTGAACACGACCAGCAGGGCAAAGCCCAGGGTCATGGCATCCAGCGATTCTCCCAGCAATGGAATGGCCGCCAGAATGCTGATGAATGGTTGCAGCAATTGGGTCTGGCTGACCCGCAGGGGCCCGCCCAGCGACAGGCCGCGAAACCAGGCGAAAAAGCCCACCCACATCGAGAACACCCCAACGTACAGCAGGGCCAGCCAGGCAGCAGGCGCAATGGCGTGCTCGGGCCAGGTGAGCCAGGCACCGGGTACCGTAATGGGCAATGCCAGCACGCAGACCCAGCTGATGACTTTTTCTGCACCCAGACTGGCCGTGACTTTGGCCCCGGCCACATAACCCAGCGAGGCCGCCACCACCGCGCCGAGCAGCAGGGTGTCGGCCCAACTCAGGCCAAAGCCATGACCGAGTTGAGCGGCGCGCAGCAGGCTGTAAACCCCCACCAGTGCGCTGCCCAAACCGGCAAACACCCAAAACCCCAGCCGTGCCCGTTGGTGCATGAGCCAGGCGGCTGCAGCGGCCGTGCCCAGTGGCAGCAAGGCGGTGATCACGGCGGCGTGGCTGGCTGTGACGTGGCGCAAGGCCCAGCCCAAGAGCAGGGGGTAACCGATGACATTGCCTGCCAGCGAGAGCAGTAAGGGGCCGCGTTGTGTGGCTTGAGGCCAAGGCGCGCGAACGGCGATCAGGTAAATGACCGACAGGCCTCCCGCCAGAGCAGCGCGTGCGAACGTGACAAACCAAGGGGAAAGCTGCGGTGCATCGGCCGTGCCGGTGGCCAAGCGGGTCATGGGCAGGGTGAGCGCAAAAATCACCACACCCAGCAGACCCAGCCACAAGCCTCGGTTTTCGCGCTTTATGCGTTCGTCGGACAGGTTCTGCATGGCGATTTTTCAGGCCACACTTTGGCGCAAGCCATTCAAAATCCACAGGGCCGTGGCCACCAGCGCCCCCGACATGCAGCGGTTGAACATCAGCAACCGGCGCCCGTGCGCCAGCCAATGCCGCAGCATCGAACCGGCCACGGCATAGGTCAGGTTGCTCACAAAACCATAGACCACCATGATCGGCAGCAGCATCAGTGTGCGCTCGGAGGCATCTTCTCGCCCCGCTACCCAGCCCGCCACGATCGCCAGGGCCAGCATCCAGGCTTTGATGTTGAGAAACTGCAGCCCCACGCCTTGGACAAAGCCTACTTGCAGCTTGTTGCTGTCGGCTTGCTGCAAGCTGGCGCTTTGCCACAAGCGAGAGGCGAGCCACAGCAAATACCCCGTGCCCAGCGTCACGATGCCCCAGCGCAAAGGCGGCCAGGCCACCACCAAACCGCCCAGGCCGGTGGCGCAAAGCGTGAACAAAATTCCCCATCCGACTGGCACAGCCAACACAAAGCGCATGGCGCGTTTCAGGCCGTGGTTGGCGGCCATGGCCGTCGACAGGGTGGTGTTCGGCCCGGGTGTGAAGCTGCTGACGGTGGCAAGCACCAAAAGGGCGCTGAGTTCAGAGGAGGTCATGCTGTTGAATGTAGCGCCAGAATGAGTACAGTATCGGTACAGTTTGTAAGAACATTCTGGAAACTGTATTGCCCTTCGTGACGACACACTCAACCTCAATCTGCCTATGTCATTGCTCAGCCGAGAATCCAGCCAACCCTTGACCGAACAATTGGCGCAGCGGTTTGTGGCGCGCATTCGCGACCAGTTGTTGGTGTCAGGTGCTCGCCTGCCCTCGGTGCGGCAATGCGCCCAGGTGCACGGTGTGAGCGCGTCCACCGTGGTGGCCGCTTACGACTGGCTGGTGGCGCAGGGCTGGATTGACGCCCGTCCGAATCGGGGGTTTTTTGTGCGCGATCGGGCACGGCGCATACCGCCATCGACCGTTGCCAGAGGCGTCGAGCCCAGCCCGCCTCCAGTGGATGCATCAAGCCTGATTCGGGGCATGTTTCACCAACCCAGCGCAGAGCCGCAGCCGGGCATGGGGGTGTTCCCGCCTGATTGGCTGGACGCCGACTTTTTGTCTGCGGCTTTGCGCAAGGTGGTGGCCAGTCCAGCACTGCGTGAGGCTTCTTTGCGCTACGGCGAGCCACAGGGGGACACGGGTTTGCGTGACATCCTGTCGTCCAAGCTTGACAGTCTCGGCTTGCACGCTGCGCCAGGACAATTGATCACCACGGTGGGGGCGACCCATGCGCTTGACATCATCAGCCGGACCTTGTTGAGACCTGGCGATTGCGTGATGGTCGAAGAACCCGGTTGGGCCATTGAATTTGCCAGATTGCAAAGCCTGGGCGTTCGCATCTTGCCTGTGCCGCGTCTGGAGACGGGGCCCGATCTGGAAGTGGTCGAGCGCTATGCGCAACGGCATGCGCCCAAGATGATGGTGAGCGTATCGGTCTTGCACAACCCCACGGGTTACGGCTTCTCATTGCCTTGTGCGCACCAGTTGGTGAACCTGGCGCACCGCTACAACTTTTACTTGGTTGAAGACGATACCTACGGCCACATGGCGCCTTCGCATGCGGTGCGATTGTCGGTGCTCGATGGCCTGCAAAAAACCATTTACGTCAGCGGCTATGCCAAGATCCTCGCGCCCAGTTGGCGCGTGGGCTATCTGGCGGCTCCGGCCGATCTGAAGGATGCGTTTTTGGACACCAAATTGTTGTCCACCCTCACCACCCCTGTGTTGTTTGAAAAAGCACTGGCGTTGTGTCTGGAGCATGGAGCGATTCGGCGTCACACCGAGCGCTTATCGCAATTGCTGGATGCCGCCCGCAGCCGCAGTGTGAAGCTGGCGCTGGCGTACGGCTGTCAGTTCGTGGCGCCGCCTCAGGGATTGTTTGGCTGGGTCGATGTCGGGGTGGACACCGATGTGCTGGCATTGCGCATGCACGATGCCGGGTACCTGTTGGCACCCGGCTCTTTGTTTCATGCCGATCGCAGACCTGGCTCGCTCATGCGCGTGAACTTCGCCAGCACCCAATACGATAAGTTCTGGCGGGCGCTGGCCAGGACGCGTGCTCAATTGCTTTGAGGCGCCACCGAGTCAGCGGTTGGACAAAGTTTCCCAGCGCTCCATGGCCGCCAGCAGGAGATCGTCGATTTCGGTGTCGCGTCTGAACAGTTGTTGTGCCAGTCCTGGGTCACGTTGGAAAACGCTGCCATCGGCCAGCTGCGCACGCGTGAGGGCTTGTTCTTTTTCCAGAGACTCGATTTTGGCGGGCAGTTCTGCCAATTCGCGTTGCTCTTTGTAGCTGAGCTTGCCTTTGGCGGGTGTGGTGGCCACGGCCGCAGGCGTGGCCACCGGGCTGGCTTGTGGTGCTGGTGGCGTGACGCCATTGCGCTGAGCAGCTTGGGCCCGGATGGCTTGACTGCGTTTGGACTGAACCAGCCAATCTTGCACAGAGCCTTCGTACTCGCGCCAAAAGCCAGGTTGATCTGGGGCACTTTCGCAAGCGATGATGCCGGTGACCACGTTGTCCATGAAGGCGCGGTCGTGGCTGACCAGAAACACGGTGCCTTCGTAGGTTTGCAGCAGCTCTTCCAGCAGTTCCAGTGTTTCGATGTCCAGGTCGTTGGTGGGTTCGTCAAGTACCAGCACGTTGGCTGGGCGTGCAAACAAGCGGGCCAGCAGCAGGCGGTTGCGTTCGCCACCAGAGAGGGAGCGCACAGGCGATGTGCCCCGTGCGGGAGAAAACAAGAAGTCACCCAGGTAGCTTTTGACGTGCTGGCGCTTGTTGCCGATCTCGATCCATTCGCTGCCAGGGCTGATGAAGTCTTCCAGCGTGGCGTCCAGGTCAAGTGCATCGCGCATTTGGTCAAAGTAGGCCACTTCCAGCTTGGTGCCGCGGCGCACTTCGCCGCTGTCGGCCTCGAGTTCGCCCAGAATCAGTTTGAGCAAGGTGGTCTTGCCTGCCCCGTTGGGGCCCAGCAAGCCGATCTTGTCACCGCGCAACAAGGTGCCGGTGAACTTCTGGATCACAGTTCGCACAGATCCATCGGGCCGGGTGAAGCTCTTGCTCACATCGGTCAACTCGGCCACCAACTTGCCACTGGGTACGCCCGAGGCTACTTCCATGCGCACATTGCCAACTTTTTCTCGGCGTGCAGCGCGCTCGCCACGCAGATTTTGCAACCGGGTGATGCGGCTTTGGCTCCGGGTGCGGCGTGCTTCTACGCCTTTACGGATCCAGATTTCTTCTTGGGCCAGCAGCTTGTCGGCTTTGGCCTGGACCACGGCTTCTTGTGCAAGCTGGTCTTCTTTCTGGATTTGGTATTGCGCAAAGTTGCCAGGGTAGGAGCGTAGTTTGCCCCTGTCTAACTCCACAATTCGGGTCGCAATGCGGTCCAGGAAGGCCCGATCGTGGGTGATGGCAATCACGCTGCCCTTGAAATCAATCAGCAAGTCTTCCAGCCAAGTGATGGCGTTCAGGTCCAAGTGGTTGGTCGGTTCATCCAACAAGAGGACATCAGGGCGGGTCACCAACGCCTGCGCTAGGGCTACACGTTTGCGCATGCCCCCTGAAAGGGAGTGCACAACAGCATTTGGGTCAAGTTGTAGCCGTTGCAATGTTTCGTCAAGCCGTTGCTCACATCCCCAGCCATCCCTGGATTCGATTTGGCCTTGCAAGGTGTCCAAGTCGCCTCGACTGTGGGTGTAATCGTCGATCCATTGAACGACTTCGGCCAAACCTTCACGCACGGACTCAAAAATCGTGTGCTCGGGTATCAGGACGGGTTCTTGCGCCACATAGGCGATGCGGACACCCTGTTGCAAATGCAGTGACCCATCGTCAGGACGCTCCATGCCTGCCAATATCTTGAGTAAGGACGATTTGCCCGTGCCGTTGCGACCGATCAAGCCGATACGCTCGGAAGTTTCCAGTGAAAAGTCTGCGTGATCGAGGAGTGCAACATGGCCAAAAGCCAGAGAAGCGTTCAAAAGTGTGAGTAAAGCCATGACCCTATTATCCGGGCGAGGTAGAGCGAAACATTGGCCATGCGTTCAAAAAAATATCAAAACATCACAAAAGCTGTGCCATAATCGAGGGCTTCGCTGCACACAAGTTATGTTCCAAAAGAACAAAACGCAGCAAAGACAAAGTTATGAAGAAGAACTTGTTAGCGCAAGAAAAATTTCAAAAATTTGACGCAGGCTTAAAAACTGTGTCATAATTCAAGGCTTCGCTGATCGCGGCGAGGCAAAACAAGGTAGCGTAAGTTGCCTGGGTTCTTTAAAAATATACAGCCGATAAGCGTGGGCGTTTGATGGTGATTGCCAAGTTCTTCGGAACTTAGCTTTAATTAGCTAACAAACGCTCATGAAGTAAAAAAGATGTGGAAATCAGAGATGGTGACCACGTCGATTCCAATTTATGAGTTGGTCGAAAGACCGAAAAAAAATCAAGATCGAACTATAGAGTTTGATCCTGGCTCAGATTGAACGCTGGCGGAATGCTTTACACATGCAAGTCGAACGGTAGAGGGGGCAACCCCTTGAGAGTGGCGAACGGGTGAGTAATATATCGGAACGTGCCCAGTCGTGGGGGATAACGTAGCGAAAGTTACGCTAATACCGCATACGATCTACGGATGAAAGCGGGGGACTCGCAAGAGCCTCGCGCGATTGGAGCGGCCGATATCAGATTAGGTAGTTGGTGGGGTAAAGGCTCACCAAGCCAACGATCTGTAGCTGGTCTGAGAGGACGACCAGCCACACTGGAACTGAGACACGGTCCAGACTCCTACGGGAGGCAGCAGTGGGGAATTTTGGACAATGGACGAAAGTCTGATCCAGCCATTCCGCGTGCAGGATGAAGGCCCTCGGGTTGTAAACTGCTTTTGTACGGAACGAAAAGGCCTCTCTTAATACGGGGGGCTCATGACTGTACCGTAAGAATAAGCACCGGCTAACTACGTGCCAGCAGCCGCGGTAATACGTAGGGTGCAAGCGTTAATCGGAATTACTGGGCGTAAAGCGTGCGCAGGCGGTTATATAAGACAGATGTGAAATCCCCGGGCTCAACCTGGGAACTGCATTTGTGACTGTATAGCTAGAGTACGGTAGAGGGGGATGGAATTCCGCGTGTAGCAGTGAAATGCGTAGATATGCGGAGGAACACCGATGGCGAAGGCAATCCCCTGGACCTGTACTGACGCTCATGCACGAAAGCGTGGGGAGCAAACAGGATTAGATACCCTGGTAGTCCACGCCCTAAACGATGTCAACTGGTTGTTGGGTCTTCACTGACTCAGTAACGAAGCTAACGCGTGAAGTTGACCGCCTGGGGAGTACGGCCGCAAGGTTGAAACTCAAAGGAATTGACGGGGACCCGCACAAGCGGTGGATGATGTGGTTTAATTCGATGCAACGCGAAAAACCTTACCCACCTTTGACATGTACGGAAGTCGCTAGAGATAGCTTCGTGCTCGAAAGAGAGCCGTAACACAGGTGCTGCATGGCTGTCGTCAGCTCGTGTCGTGAGATGTTGGGTTAAGTCCCGCAACGAGCGCAACCCTTGTCATTAGTTGCTACATTCAGTTGGGCACTCTAATGAGACTGCCGGTGACAAACCGGAGGAAGGTGGGGATGACGTCAAGTCCTCATGGCCCTTATAGGTGGGGCTACACACGTCATACAATGGCTGGTACAAAGGGTTGCCAACCCGCGAGGGGGAGCTAATCCCATAAAACCAGTCGTAGTCCGGATCGCAGTCTGCAACTCGACTGCGTGAAGTCGGAATCGCTAGTAATCGTGGATCAGAATGTCACGGTGAATACGTTCCCGGGTCTTGTACACACCGCCCGTCACACCATGGGAGCGGGTCTCGCCAGAAGTAGTTAGCCTAACCGTAAGGAGGGCGATTACCACGGCGGGGTTCGTGACTGGGGTGAAGTCGTAACAAGGTAGCCGTATCGGAAGGTGCGGCTGGATCACCTCCTTTCTGGAAACTGCAATCTAAATTGAACGCTCACACTTATCGGTTGTTGGAAGGTTGTCGCTGACGGCTGAGGCGTAAGCCTGGTCATTGGTGACCGGCTTGGGTCTGTAGCTCAGTTGGTTAGAGCACTGTGTTGATAACGCAGGGGTCGTTGGTTCGAGACCAACCAGACCCACCAATCCTTCCGAAGACGGGTGCTGAAAAGCACATGGGTAAGTTACGTTGTATGACAACGGGGGATTAGCTCAGCTGGGAGAGCACCTGCTTTGCAAGCAGGGGGTCGTCGGTTCGATCCCGTCATCCTCCACCATTACTTATTAAATCATCGGGATTTCAGGTTGGAGTCCATGATTGCATTCATTCAAAACAAAAGTGGCTTTGCACATGTTGTAGAGGCTTTTTTTGTGTTGATTGATATTGATCGATTAATAAGCGTCGAAAGACGCACGGCTGTTCTTTAAAAATTCATAGAGTCGAATCAGAGTTGCCAGGGGAAACCGCACATTCGTAAAGGTTTAGTGCGGACCGTGCCCCTGGTGACAATTTTTTGATTGCGTCAAAACGAATATTCAAACTAGGTTTGAAATTCAAGTAAAGACGAATTGTTCTTTTGATATTAGATGGAAACATCTGGTGTTGAGGAATTATTCATTTACGGCATAACGCGTCAGGTGAAAGACCTGACAGACATTCCTTGAAAATAACGATGAGGTCTCGCAAGAGAGTTCAAAGTTATAGGGTCAAGTGAATAAGAGCATGTGGTGGATGCCTTGGCAATGATAGGCGACGAAAGACGTGAAAGCCTGCGATAAGCTTCGGGGAGCTGGCAAATAAGCATTGATCCGGAGATTTCTGAATGGGGAAACCCACCCTTAGGGGTATCGCATGATGAATACATAGTCATGCGAGGCGAACCGGGTGAACTGAAACATCTCAGTAGCTCGAGGAAAAGACATCAACCGAGATTCCGAAAGTAGTGGCGAGCGAAATCGGAAGAGCCTGTTAGTGATAGCACAATTGTTAGCAAAGCGGCATGGAAAGGCCGACCATAGTGGGTGATAGTCCCGTATGCGAAAACAAATGTGTGGTACTGAGCTAACGACAAGTAGGGCGGGACACGAGAAATCCTGTCTGAATATGGGGGGACCATCCTCCAAGGCTAAATACTCATCATTGACCGATAGTGAACAAGTACCGTGAGGGAAAGGCGAAAAGAACCCCGGGAGGGGAGTGAAATAGATCCTGAAACCGCATGCTTACAAAAAGTAGGAGCCTCGAAAGGGGTGACTGCGTACCTTTTGTATAATGGGTCAGCGACTTACATTCAGTGGCAAGGTTAACCGAATAGGGAAGCCGTAGAGAAATCGAGTCCGAATAGGGCGATCAGTCGCTGGGTGTAGACCCGAAACCAAGTGATCTATCCATGGGCAGGATGAAGGTGCCGTAACAGGTACTGGAGGTCCGAACCGACTAATGTTGCAAAATTAGCGGATGACCTGTGGATAGGGGTGAAAGGCTAAACAAACTTGGAAATAGCTGGTTCTCTCCGAAAACTATTTAGGTAGTGCCTCAAGTATTACCTGCGGGGGTAGAGCACTGTTTTGGCTAGGGGGTCATGGCGACTTACCAAACCAAGGCAAACTCCGAATACCGCAGAGTACAGCTTGGGAGACAGAGCACCGGGTGCTAACGTCCGGACTCAAGAGGGAAACAACCCAGACCGCCAGCTAAGGTCCCTAAAATTGGCTAAGTGGGAAACGAAGTGGGAAGGCTAAAACAGTCAGGATGTTGGCTTAGAAGCAGCCATCATTTAAAGAAAGCGTAATAGCTCACTGATCGAGTCGTCCTGCGCGGAAGATGTAACGGGGCTAAGCCAGTTACCGAAGCTGCGGATTTGCAATTTATTGCAAGTGGTAGGAGAGCGTTCTGTAGGCCTGTGAAGGTGGTGGTGTAAACCCTGCTGGAGGTATCAGAAGTGCGAATGCTGACATGAGTAGCGTTAAAGGGGGTGAAAAGCCCCCTCGCCGTAAGCGCAAGGTTTTCTACGCAACGTTCATCGGCGTAGAGTGAGTCGGCCCCTAAGGCGAGGCAGAGATGCGTAGCTGATGGGAAACAGGTCAATATTCCTGTACCGATTACAAGTGCGATGTGGGGACGGAGAAGGTTAGCTCAGCCAACTGTTGGATATGTTGGTTCAAGCCTGTAGTCGTGCCTGGTAGGCAAATCCGCCGGGCTTAGATGAGGGGTGATAACGAGTGTGCTTGCACACGAAGTGAGTGATACCCTGCTTCCAGGAAAAGCCACTAAGCTTCAGCTTGTAATTGACCGTACCGCAAACCGACACTGGTGCGCGAGATGAGTATTCTAAGGCGCTTGAGAGAACTCAGGAGAAGGAACTCGGCAAATTGATACCGTAACTTCGGGAGAAGGTATGCCCCTAGTAGGTGAACTTGAACAAAGGGAGCCCAACGGGGTTGCAAAAAATCGGTGGCTGCGACTGTTTAATAAAAACACAGCACTCTGCAAACACGAAAGTGGACGTATAGGGTGTGACGCCTGCCCGGTGCTGGAAGATTAAATGATGGGGTGCAAGCTCTTGATTGAAGTCCCAGTAAACGGCGGCCGTAACTATAACGGTCCTAAGGTAGCGAAATTCCTTGTCGGGTAAGTTCCGACCTGCACGAATGGCGTAACGATGGCCACACTGTCTCCTCCTGAGACTCAGCGAAGTTGAAATGTTTGTGATGATGCAATCTCCCCGCGGAAAGACGGAAAGACCCCATGAACCTTTACTGTAGCTTTGTATTGGACTTTGAACAGATCTGTGTAGGATAGGTGGGAGGCTTTGAAGCCCGGTCGCTAGATCGGGTGGAGCCAACGTTGAAATACCACCCTGGTGTGTTTGAGGTTCTAACCTAGGTCCATTATCTGGATCGGGGACAGTGCATGGTAGGCAGTTTGACTGGGGCGGTCTCCTCCCAAAGCGTAACGGAGGAGTTCGAAGGTACGCTAGTTACGGTCGGACATCGTGATAATAGTGCAATGGCATAAGCGTGCTTAACTGCGAGACTGACAAGTCGAGCAGATACGAAAGTAGGACATAGTGATCCGGTGGTTCTGTATGGAAGGGCCATCGCTCAACGGATAAAAGGTACTCTGGGGATAACAGGCTGATACCGCCCAAGAGTTCATATCGACGGCGGTGTTTGGCACCTCGATGTCGGCTCATCTCATCCTGGGGCTGTAGCCGGTCCCAAGGGTATGGCTGTTCGCCATTTAAAGAGGTACGTGAGCTGGGTTTAAAACGTCGTGAGACAGTTTGGTCCCTATCTTCCGTGGGCGCTGCAGATTTGAGGAAGCCTGCTCCTAGTACGAGAGGACCGGAGTGGACACACCTCTGGTGTATCGGTTGTCACGCCAGTGGCATTGCCGAGTAGCTAAGTGTGGAAGAGATAACCGCTGAAAGCATCTAAGCGGGAAACTCGTTTCAAGATGAGATCTGCCGGGGCCTTGAGCCCCCTAAAGAGTCGTTCAAGACCAGGACGTTGATAGGTCAGGTGTGGAAGCGCAGTAATGCGTTAAGCTAACTGATACTAATTGCTCGTGAGGCTTGACCCTATAACTTTGATCACACATCGAAAGGTGTGCATTGGTCAGGGAAGTTATGCCAAGTTGACGCATTCAAAAAAGCTCAATCGCCAGATGAACAGTCTGGTGTGAAAGCCAAAAAAATCTGATTCGAAACTCTATGAATTCGTTGTCTTGACTTGGTCAAGATGACAACAAGTTATGCCTGATGACCATAGCAAGTTGGTACCACTCCTTCCCATCTCGAACAGGACCGTGAAACGACTTAGCGCCGATGATAGTGCGGGTTCCCGTGTGAAAGTAGGTCATCGTCAGGCTTCTAACAGCCCTGAACGCCCCACCTCTCGGTGGGGCGTTTCTTTTAGAAGATATTTAAATTCTTTTAAAAGAAACGCTAATGCGTGATACAATTCAAGGCTTCGCTGATCGCGGCGAGGCAAAACAAGGTAGCGTAAGTTGCCTGGGTTCTTTAAAAATATACAGCCGATAAGCGTGGGCGTTTGATGGTGATTGCCAAGTTCTTCGGAACTTAGCTTTAATTAGCTAACAAACGCTCATGAAGTAAAAAAGATGTGGAAATCAGAGATGGTGACCACGTCGATTCCAATTTATGAGTTGGTCGAAAGACCGAAAAAAAATCAAGATCGAACTATAGAGTTTGATCCTGGCTCAGATTGAACGCTGGCGGAATGCTTTACACATGCAAGTCGAACGGTAGAGGGGGCAACCCCTTGAGAGTGGCGAACGGGTGAGTAATATATCGGAACGTGCCCAGTCGTGGGGGATAACGTAGCGAAAGTTACGCTAATACCGCATACGATCTACGGATGAAAGCGGGGGACTCGCAAGAGCCTCGCGCGATTGGAGCGGCCGATATCAGATTAGGTAGTTGGTGGGGTAAAGGCTCACCAAGCCAACGATCTGTAGCTGGTCTGAGAGGACGACCAGCCACACTGGAACTGAGACACGGTCCAGACTCCTACGGGAGGCAGCAGTGGGGAATTTTGGACAATGGACGAAAGTCTGATCCAGCCATTCCGCGTGCAGGATGAAGGCCCTCGGGTTGTAAACTGCTTTTGTACGGAACGAAAAGGCCTCTCTTAATACGGGGGGCTCATGACGGTACCGTAAGAATAAGCACCGGCTAACTACGTGCCAGCAGCCGCGGTAATACGTAGGGTGCAAGCGTTAATCGGAATTACTGGGCGTAAAGCGTGCGCAGGCGGTTATATAAGACAGATGTGAAATCCCCGGGCTCAACCTGGGAACTGCATTTGTGACTGTATAGCTAGAGTACGGTAGAGGGGGATGGAATTCCGCGTGTAGCAGTGAAATGCGTAGATATGCGGAGGAACACCGATGGCGAAGGCAATCCCCTGGACCTGTACTGACGCTCATGCACGAAAGCGTGGGGAGCAAACAGGATTAGATACCCTGGTAGTCCACGCCCTAAACGATGTCAACTGGTTGTTGGGTCTTCACTGACTCAGTAACGAAGCTAACGCGTGAAGTTGACCGCCTGGGGAGTACGGCCGCAAGGTTGAAACTCAAAGGAATTGACGGGGACCCGCACAAGCGGTGGATGATGTGGTTTAATTCGATGCAACGCGAAAAACCTTACCCACCTTTGACATGTACGGAAGTCGCTAGAGATAGCTTCGTGCTCGAAAGAGAGCCGTAACACAGGTGCTGCATGGCTGTCGTCAGCTCGTGTCGTGAGATGTTGGGTTAAGTCCCGCAACGAGCGCAACCCTTGTCATTAGTTGCTACATTCAGTTGGGCACTCTAATGAGACTGCCGGTGACAAACCGGAGGAAGGTGGGGATGACGTCAAGTCCTCATGGCCCTTATAGGTGGGGCTACACACGTCATACAATGGCTGGTACAAAGGGTTGCCAACCCGCGAGGGGGAGCTAATCCCATAAAACCAGTCGTAGTCCGGATCGCAGTCTGCAACTCGACTGCGTGAAGTCGGAATCGCTAGTAATCGTGGATCAGAATGTCACGGTGAATACGTTCCCGGGTCTTGTACACACCGCCCGTCACACCATGGGAGCGGGTCTCGCCAGAAGTAGTTAGCCTAACCGTAAGGAGGGCGATTACCACGGCGGGGTTCGTGACTGGGGTGAAGTCGTAACAAGGTAGCCGTATCGGAAGGTGCGGCTGGATCACCTCCTTTCTGGAAACTGCAATCTAAATTGAACGCTCACACTTATCGGTTGTTGGAAGGTTGTCGCTGACGGCTGAGGCGTAAGCCTGGTCATTGGTGACCGGCTTGGGTCTGTAGCTCAGTTGGTTAGAGCACTGTGTTGATAACGCAGGGGTCGTTGGTTCGAGACCAACCAGACCCACCAATCCTTCCGAAGACGGGTGCTGAAAAGCACATGGGTAAGTTACGTTGTATGACAACGGGGGATTAGCTCAGCTGGGAGAGCACCTGCTTTGCAAGCAGGGGGTCGTCGGTTCGATCCCGTCATCCTCCACCATTACTTATTAAATCATCGGGATTTCAGGTTGGAGTCCATGATTGCATTCATTCAAAACAAAAGTGGCTTTGCACATGTTGTAGAGGCTTTTTTTGTGTTGATTGATATTGATCGATTAATAAGCGTCGAAAGACGCACGGCTGTTCTTTAAAAATTCATAGAGTCGAATCAGAGTTGCCAGGGGAAACCGCACATTCGTAAAGGTTTAGTGCGGACCGTGCCCCTGGTGACAATTTTTTGATTGCGTCAAAACGAATATTCAAACTAGGTTTGAAATTCAAGTAAAGACGAATTGTTCTTTTGATATTAGATGGAAACATCTGGTGTTGAGGAATTATTCATTTACGGCATAACGCGTCAGGTGAAAGACCTGACAGACATTCCTTGAAAATAACGATGAGGTCTCGCAAGAGAGTTCAAAGTTATAGGGTCAAGTGAATAAGAGCATGTGGTGGATGCCTTGGCAATGATAGGCGACGAAAGACGTGAAAGCCTGCGATAAGCTTCGGGGAGCTGGCAAATAAGCATTGATCCGGAGATTTCTGAATGGGGAAACCCACCCTTAGGGGTATCGCATGATGAATACATAGTCATGCGAGGCGAACCGGGTGAACTGAAACATCTCAGTAGCTCGAGGAAAAGACATCAACCGAGATTCCGAAAGTAGTGGCGAGCGAAATCGGAAGAGCCTGTTAGTGATAGCACAATTGTTAGCAAAGCGGCATGGAAAGGCCGACCATAGTGGGTGATAGTCCCGTATGCGAAAACAAATGTGTGGTACTGAGCTAACGACAAGTAGGGCGGGACACGAGAAATCCTGTCTGAATATGGGGGGACCATCCTCCAAGGCTAAATACTCATCATTGACCGATAGTGAACAAGTACCGTGAGGGAAAGGCGAAAAGAACCCCGGGAGGGGAGTGAAATAGATCCTGAAACCGCATGCTTACAAAAAGTAGGAGCCTCGAAAGGGGTGACTGCGTACCTTTTGTATAATGGGTCAGCGACTTACATTCAGTGGCAAGGTTAACCGAATAGGGAAGCCGTAGAGAAATCGAGTCCGAATAGGGCGATCAGTCGCTGGGTGTAGACCCGAAACCAAGTGATCTATCCATGGGCAGGATGAAGGTGCCGTAACAGGTACTGGAGGTCCGAACCGACTAATGTTGCAAAATTAGCGGATGACCTGTGGATAGGGGTGAAAGGCTAAACAAACTTGGAAATAGCTGGTTCTCTCCGAAAACTATTTAGGTAGTGCCTCAAGTATTACCTGCGGGGGTAGAGCACTGTTTTGGCTAGGGGGTCATGGCGACTTACCAAACCAAGGCAAACTCCGAATACCGCAGAGTACAGCTTGGGAGACAGAGCACCGGGTGCTAACGTCCGGACTCAAGAGGGAAACAACCCAGACCGCCAGCTAAGGTCCCTAAAATTGGCTAAGTGGGAAACGAAGTGGGAAGGCTAAAACAGTCAGGATGTTGGCTTAGAAGCAGCCATCATTTAAAGAAAGCGTAATAGCTCACTGATCGAGTCGTCCTGCGCGGAAGATGTAACGGGGCTAAGCCAGTTACCGAAGCTGCGGATTTGCAATTTATTGCAAGTGGTAGGAGAGCGTTCTGTAGGCCTGTGAAGGTGGTGGTGTAAACCCTGCTGGAGGTATCAGAAGTGCGAATGCTGACATGAGTAGCGTTAAAGGGGGTGAAAAGCCCCCTCGCCGTAAGCGCAAGGTTTTCTACGCAACGTTCATCGGCGTAGAGTGAGTCGGCCCCTAAGGCGAGGCAGAGATGCGTAGCTGATGGGAAACAGGTCAATATTCCTGTACCGATTACAAGTGCGATGTGGGGACGGAGAAGGTTAGCTCAGCCAACTGTTGGATATGTTGGTTCAAGCCTGTAGTCGTGCCTGGTAGGCAAATCCGCCGGGCTTAGATGAGGGGTGATAACGAGTGTGCTTGCACACGAAGTGAGTGATACCCTGCTTCCAGGAAAAGCCACTAAGCTTCAGCTTGTAATTGACCGTACCGCAAACCGACACTGGTGCGCGAGATGAGTATTCTAAGGCGCTTGAGAGAACTCAGGAGAAGGAACTCGGCAAATTGATACCGTAACTTCGGGAGAAGGTATGCCCCTAGTAGGTGAACTTGAACAAAGGGAGCCCAACGGGGTTGCAAAAAATCGGTGGCTGCGACTGTTTAATAAAAACACAGCACTCTGCAAACACGAAAGTGGACGTATAGGGTGTGACGCCTGCCCGGTGCTGGAAGATTAAATGATGGGGTGCAAGCTCTTGATTGAAGTCCCAGTAAACGGCGGCCGTAACTATAACGGTCCTAAGGTAGCGAAATTCCTTGTCGGGTAAGTTCCGACCTGCACGAATGGCGTAACGATGGCCACACTGTCTCCTCCTGAGACTCAGCGAAGTTGAAATGTTTGTGATGATGCAATCTCCCCGCGGAAAGACGGAAAGACCCCATGAACCTTTACTGTAGCTTTGTATTGGACTTTGAACAGATCTGTGTAGGATAGGTGGGAGGCTTTGAAGCCCGGTCGCTAGATCGGGTGGAGCCAACGTTGAAATACCACCCTGGTGTGTTTGAGGTTCTAACCTAGGTCCATTATCTGGATCGGGGACAGTGCATGGTAGGCAGTTTGACTGGGGCGGTCTCCTCCCAAAGCGTAACGGAGGAGTTCGAAGGTACGCTAGTTACGGTCGGACATCGTGATAATAGTGCAATGGCATAAGCGTGCTTAACTGCGAGACTGACAAGTCGAGCAGATACGAAAGTAGGACATAGTGATCCGGTGGTTCTGTATGGAAGGGCCATCGCTCAACGGATAAAAGGTACTCTGGGGATAACAGGCTGATACCGCCCAAGAGTTCATATCGACGGCGGTGTTTGGCACCTCGATGTCGGCTCATCTCATCCTGGGGCTGTAGCCGGTCCCAAGGGTATGGCTGTTCGCCATTTAAAGAGGTACGTGAGCTGGGTTTAAAACGTCGTGAGACAGTTTGGTCCCTATCTTCCGTGGGCGCTGCAGATTTGAGGAAGCCTGCTCCTAGTACGAGAGGACCGGAGTGGACACACCTCTGGTGTATCGGTTGTCACGCCAGTGGCATTGCCGAGTAGCTAAGTGTGGAAGAGATAACCGCTGAAAGCATCTAAGCGGGAAACTCGTTTCAAGATGAGATCTGCCGGGGCCTTGAGCCCCCTAAAGAGTCGTTCAAGACCAGGACGTTGATAGGTCAGGTGTGGAAGCGCAGTAATGCGTTAAGCTAACTGATACTAATTGCTCGTGAGGCTTGACCCTATAACTTTGATCACACATCGAAAGGTGTGCATTGGTCAGGGAAGTTATGCCAAGTTGACGCATTCAAAAAAGCTCAATCGCCAGATGAACAGTCTGGTGTGAAAGCCAAAAAAATCTGATTCGAAACTCTATGAATTCGTTGTCTTGACTTGGTCAAGATGACAACAAGTTATGCCTGATGACCATAGCAAGTTGGTACCACTCCTTCCCATCTCGAACAGGACCGTGAAACGACTTAGCGCCGATGATAGTGCGGGTTCCCGTGTGAAAGTAGGTCATCGTCAGGCTTCTAACAGCCCTGAACGCCCCACCTCTCGGTGGGGCGTTTTGCTTTGTGCGAAGCATATTCGCACCCCGCAACCGCCCACTCTCTGCGTACTAATCCACGGGTTACTACGTGATTGACAGGTTATTGTTTTACTCAAATACTTCAGACTTCAACTTTATAGGCCTTAACCAGTAGTTGTTTGGTCAATATCCAAGAGAGAAGACATGAAAATCGTTTCAATCGGTGGTGGTCCTTCTGGCCTTTATTTCGCCTTGCTCATGAAAAAGATAGGACCGCACCACGACATCACTGTAGTTGAGCGCAACAAGCCCTATGACACGTTTGGTTGGGGCGTGGTTTTTTCAGACCAGACACTGGACAACATGCGCCATTGGGACATTGAAACGGCAAATGAAGTTCAGCAGGCGTTCAACCACTGGGACGACATAGAACTGCATTTCAAAGATCAGGTGATCCGATCGGGAGGTCATGGTTTTGTCGGCATCGGACGCAAGAAACTGCTGAATATTCTGCAGGTCAGATGTGAAGAGTTGGGGGTCAAGTTGCTGTTCGAGCAGGATGTAGATTCTGATCTGGACTTTCCCGATGCCGACCTGATCATCGCAAGTGACGGCGTCAATTCTCGCGTTCGCAGCCGCTTGTCCGATGTCTTCAAACCTGACATCGTGACGCGTCCCAATCGATTCATCTGGTTGGGCACCAACCGCCAATATGACGCATTTACCTTCTTGTTCGAAAAAACAGAGCATGGTTGGTTCCAGGCGCACGTGTACAAGTTCGACAACCAGACATCGACATTCATTGTCGAATGTCCAGAGCACGTCTGGCTTGCGCACGGGCTGGACAAAGCCGATCAGGACGAGTCAATCGCATTTTGCGAAAATCTCTTTTCAAAGAACCTGCAAGGCGAAAAGCTGATGACCAACGCCCGCCATCTGCGGGGCTCGTCTTGGTTGAATTTTCAGCGCGTCAAATGCGCCCAATGGTCAAGCTTCAACGGCAACAGCCATGTCGTGCTGTTGGGTGACGCGGTGCACACGGCACACTTCGCGATTGGATCAGGCACCAAGCTGGCACTTGAAGACTCCATTGAACTGGTGCGTCAATTCAAATCATTGGGGGACACCCCGGATCGTATTCCGCAAGTGTTGCAGCACTACCAGAAGGTTCGTGAGATTGATGTGATCCGCTTGCAAAACGCAGCCTGGAACGCCATGGAGTGGTTCGAGGTGTGTGGCGAGCGCTATTGCGACCAGTTGGCACCTGAACAACTCATGTATTCCATGCTCACACGCAGCCAGCGTATCAGCCACGAAAACCTGCGATTGCGTGACAAAGAGTGGCTGGAGGGCTACGAGGCTTGGTTTGCCGGACAAACGGCTACGCCCGGCATACGTCCTCCTATGTTCACGACCTACACACAACGTTCGGTCACACTTAAGAACCGCATTGTGGTTTCGCCCATGGCGCAATACGCCGCAGTGGATGGCCGTGTGGCTGATTACCACATGGTTCATCTGGGTGCGCGTGCCATTGGGGGAGCAGGACTGGTGATGGTAGAGATGACAGCACCCAGTGCAGATGGTCGCATCACACACGGCTGCCCGGGCTTGTGGAATGACCAGCAAACACAAGACTTTCACCGCATCACCCATTGGGTGCACACCCAGAGCGATGCCAAAATTGGCTTGCAGATCGGCCACGCCGGGCCCAAGGGCTCCACCTGCCGCCCCTGGCAAGGTTTGGGCATGGACCAGCCCATGGCTGCAGACGACACAGAAGGCAACTGGCCCTTGATCGCTGCATCGAAACTGCCGTACCTTCAACACGGTGATGTGCCGCGCGCCATGAACAGGTCTGACATGGACCTTGTGACAGCCGATTTTGTGAATGCCACTCAGCGTGCAGCAAAGGCTGGGTTTGACTGGCTGGAGTTGCATTGCGCCCACGGCTATCTGTTGTCAAGCTTCATCAGTCCGCTGACCAATTTGCGCACTGATGAGTACGGCGGTTCCATGGAAAATCGGCTGCGCTATCCACTCGAAGTGTTCGCTGCCGTGCGCAAAGTCTGGCCCGAACACTTGCCCATGTCGGTGCGCATTTCCGCCAACGACTGGGTCGAAGGGGGCATCACCCCGTCCGATGCGGTTGACATCGCACGCGCCTTCAAGGCCGCAGGTGCTGACATGATCGACTGCTCATCAGGGCAGGTCAGTGCGCTGCAAAAACCCACCTACGGCCGCATGTACCAAACGCCATTTGCCGACCGCATCCGCCAGGAAGCCGGCATTGCCACGATTGCTGTGGGGGCGATCTCAGAAGCCGACCATGTCAACAGCATTCTGGCCGCGGGCCGAGCCGACCTGTGCGCTGTAGCGCGCCCGCACTTGGCCAATCCGGCCTGGACGCTGACCGAAGCGGCGCGCATTGGCTTCACTGACTTGACTTGGCCGCAGGCCTATGTATCAGGCAAGCCGCAACTTGAAGCCGGCTTTGCACGCGAACGTGCCTTGCAAAGCGCGACCAAAGGTGATTGACGTGACCCGCACTGCCCCTGCAACCGCAAACAAGCAGCATCGCCGAGTGAAAACTTCCATATCGGGTGCAGCGGTGCTGCCTAAAGATTGTCATGCTGAATAGCCGGCACGCCCTCATCACTGGCGCGGGCGCCGGCATTGGTGCGGCCATTGCCCTGACATTGGCGCAGGCGGGTTGCCGCCTCACCTTGTTCAGTCGTTCACAAGACAAGCTACAGGCTCAGGCCGAGGTCTTGCGCCAGCAGGTGCCTGATGTGGCCGTGTTCATTGCCCCCATGGATGTGGGTGACGAGCAGTCGGTGCAAGTCGCTGTGCAGCAAGCGCAGGCAAGGTTCGGGCCGGTGAACATTCTGGTGAACAGCGCCGGGCAGGCTCAAAGCCAGCCTTTTGCAAAAACCGATGCAGCGCTTTGGCACCAGATGATTAACGTGAATCTGACGGGCACCTACCACTGCATCCAGGCCGTGCTGTCTGGCATGCTTGAAGCAGCCAACAGCGGCACGCCTGGGCGCATCATCAACATCGCCAGTACGGCGGGTCTCAAGGGCTACGCCTATGTCAGCGCTTATGTCGCAGCCAAGCACGGTGTGGTCGGGCTGACAAAAGCCTTGGCGTTGGAACTGGCCCGAAAGGGCGTCACGGTGAATGCGATTTGTCCAGGCTACACCGAGACAGACATCGTGCGCGAGGCCGTACAAAACATCATGGCCAAAACAGGCAAAAACGAAGCACAAGCAGGTCAGGCGTTGGCGGCTGGCAACCCTCAGCAGCGACTGGTGCAAGCACATGAAGTTGCACAAAGTGTGCTGTGGTTGTGCGCCCCAGGCAGTGACGCCTTGAACGGACAAGCCATCGGCATCGATGGCGGAGAGTTGGCCGGATGAGCACCTTGCAGATCACTGGCCAGAGCATGACCGACATGGAAGTGCGCGCACATGCCGATCACCATGCCTCCTTGCGTTTGTGGCTGCGTTTGCTGTCAGCCACCACACGCATTGAAGACACGATTCGCCAACGCTTGCGTGAGCAGTTTGGTATCACGCTGCCGCGCTTTGACCTGATGGCCCAACTTGAACGCGAGCCGCAGGGCCTTTCCATGAGCGAGTTGTCGCGCCGCATGATGGTGACTGGTGGCAACGTGACCAGCATCGTGGACCAGCTCGAAAAAGAACAACTGGTGCGTCGACAGATGCAACTGACAGACCGCCGCTCATTCACCGTGAGCCTGACCGACGACGGGCGTGCCGTGTTTTCTGCCATGGCCCAAGCCCATGAGGGCTGGGTGGTGGAACTGCTGGCACCCATGAATGAATCTGAGCAGGAGAGCCTGCACAACTTGCTGGGCACCCTGAAGTCCGGCCACCCAAAATCCCCGAAGGAGACCCCATGACCTCACGCTATTTGCCAGGCCAGCCGCAGCAGCTGCCGCGTCACAACCAAGCCATGTCTGGCTACCAGCCCGAGCACTTTTTGCTGGACGTCAAAGCCGGCGTGGCCACGGTCACCCTCAACCGACCTGAGCGCAAAAACCCTCTGTCGTTTGACTCTTATGCCGAGCTGCGTGACTTCTTTCGTGCCTTGGTCTATGCGACCGATGTTCATGCTGTGGTCATCACGGGTGCAGGTGGCAATTTTTGCTCGGGTGGCGATGTGCACGAAATCATTGGCCCACTGACCCAGTTGGACATGCCAGGCCTCTTGAGCTTCACGCGTATGACGGGCGATTTGGTCAAGGCCATGCGTGCCTGCCCGCAACCCATCATCGCGGCCATCGATGGCGTATGCGCGGGCGCAGGCGCGATTCTGGCCATGGCCTCGGACCTGCGCTACGGTACCGAGCGCAGTAAAACTTATTTTTTGTTCAACAAGGTGGGGTTGGCCGGGTGCGACATGGGTGCGTGCGCGCTGCTTCCGCGCATCATTGGCCAGGGGCGTGCCAGCGAGCTGCTTTTCACCGGTCGCGGCTTGGGTGCGGCTGAAGCCGAGCGCTGGGGTTTTTACAACCGGGTGTGCGCTGCCGATGTTTTGCTGGCTGATGCCCAGGCCATTGCCGCACAACTGGTGTCCGGCCCGACGTTCGCCAACGGCATGACTAAAAAAATGCTTCAGCAGGAATGGAATATGGGGGTGGACGAAGCCATTGAAGCCGAAGCCCAGGCCCAAGCCATCTGCATGGCCACCAACGATTTTCACCGGGCCTACCATGCCTTTGTGGCCAAGCAGACGCCTGTGTTTGAAGGAGATTGAAAATGCGTCAACACCCCCCCGAGCTGGACTGGCCTTTCTTTGACGACAGCCACCGCGAATTCAAAGCGCAGCTGGACACTTGGTGCGGCGAGCATTTGGCGTACGCACACCATGACGAAAGCCGTGATGCGGTGGACGCCGAATGCGTTCGCCTGGTGCGCCTGCTCGGCAGCGGCGGCTGGCTCAGGCATGCCGTCGCAGGCAAGGCTTACGGCGCGGCATCCGATGCGATCGACACCCGCCAGCTTTGCCTGCTGCGCGAAACGCTGGCGTTTCACAACGGCTTGTCCGATTTCGCTTTTGCCATGCAAGGCCTGGGCACGGGGGCCATCAGCCTCATGGGCACACCGGCGCAAAAGCAGCGCTATCTGCCGCGCGTGGCCACAGGGCTTGCATTGTCGGCTTTTGCCTTGAGTGAGCCCGATGCGGGCTCCGACGTGGCCGCCATGCAGTGCAGCGCGACAGCCACGGTAGAAGGTCATGTCCTCAATGGCCGAAAAACCTGGATCTCGAACGGTGGCATTGCAGACTTTTATGTGGTGTTTGCCCGCACGGGGGAAGCCCCCGGGGCGCGCGGCATC
Source organism: Limnohabitans sp. 2KL-17 (assembly GCF_003063415.1). Taxonomy (GTDB): domain Bacteria; phylum Pseudomonadota; class Gammaproteobacteria; order Burkholderiales; family Burkholderiaceae_C; genus Limnohabitans_A. The sequence continues at coordinate 66,863 of NZ_NESK01000015.1, read as the reverse complement.
TCTGCTTTCATCGTCGATGCTGACACGCCGGGCCTGTCCATCGAAGAGCGCATCGACGTCATCGCTCCTCACCCGTTGGCGACCTTGAAATTTGACAACTGCAAGCTCGGGCCGGAGCAACGCATTGGTGAGCCCGGCCAGGGCTTCAAGGTGGCGATGGCCACGCTGGATGTGTTCCGTACCTCGGTGGCGGCGGCGGCTTTGGGTTTTGGTCGACGTGCGCTGCACGAGTCCATCGCCTGGGCGCGTTCACGCAAGATGTTTGGCCAGAGCCTGGGCGATTTCCAGATCACCCAGACCAAGATCGCACAGATGGCCACGATGCTTGATGCAGCCACCTTGCTGACTTACCGCGCCGCCTGGCTGCGCGACCAGGGCGCACGTATCACCCGCGAAGCGGCCATGGCCAAGATGACCGCGACCGAAAACGCGCAACAGATCATCGACATGGCGGTGCAGATGCACGGCGGCATGGGCGTCAAAAAAGGCGTGATGGTCGAGTCGCTGTACCGCGAGATCCGTGCGCTTCGTATTTACGAAGGGGCGACGGAAGTGCAGCAGTTGATCATTGGCAAGGATGTGTTGAAGGGGTAAGGCCTTGCCCCGTGAAGCAGGTGAGCTGCCGAGAAGCCCCGGGGGCGGGGGACTCATGCTGCGGGGGTACGCAGAAATCGGCCCCCGCCCCCGGGGCCCCTCGACAGCGTGGTGCGGCTAGCGCTGCACGGCAAAATAAAAAAATGGAGACAAGGACATGAAGGACTGGAACCAACTGCTGCCCAGCAGCCACACCGACACCTTTGCGCGCGACCGACTGCCGCCGCAAGATCAGCTGCCCGTGTTCATCGCCGACCGGCCCGAGTTGGACTACCCAGACCAGATCAATTGCGCGGTGGAATTGGTGGACAGCAATGTGCAGGCAGGCCGAGGCAGTCGCATTGCACTGCATGGCGTGAGCGAGTTCAACAAGGGCGGTGGCGACTTCAGCTGGACGTATGCGCAGTTGCAAGACAAGAGCAACCGCATCGCCCAGGTGCTGACCCAAGACATGGGCCTCGTGCCCGGTAACCGCATTTTGCTGCGCGGCGGCAACAGCCCCATGATGGCGGCTTGCTTGCTCGGTGCGCTCAAGGCGGGCCTGGTGGCGGTGCCCACCATGCCGCTGCTGCGTGCGGGCGAGCTGGCACAGATCATCGACAAAGCCCAAGTCAGTGCTGCGCTTTGCGACAGCCTGCTGGCCGATGAACTGCAGCACTGCATGACACCGGGTCACGCCAGCCTCACAGCCAACTTACGGCAATTGGTGCAGTTCCGAAGCGATGCCTCTGATGGCCTGGAGCAGCGCATGGCGCGGCAAAGTGGCGCGTACACCGCCCACCCCACCAGCCGCGACGACGTGTGCCTGATCGCCTTCACCAGCGGCACCACGGGCCAACCCAAGGGCACCATGCACTTTCACCGCGATGTGTTGGCCATGTGCGATTTGTTCCCGCGCCACATCTTGCATATGAACGAGAACGATGTGGTCTGCGGCACGCCGCCCATCGCCTTCACTTTCGGGCTGGGTGGTCTGCTGGCGTTCCCGCTGCGTGTTGGTGCAAGTACCGTGCTGCTCGAAAAGCACACGCCCGAGACCTTGATGCAGACCATTGCCAAGTACCGCGCCACGCAGTGCTACACCGCGCCCACCCTATACCGCCAGATGGCAACGCTGGCCAAAGGCGTTGACCTGTCGAGCCTCAAGCATCCCGTCTCAGCAGGCGAGGCCTTGCCCGACGCCACCCGCCAGCTGTGGAAGCAGGCCACAGGCATCGAGATGACCGATGGCATTGGTGGCACCGAAGTGATCCACATCTACATCTCGAGTGCGGGCGCGCAAGTGCGCCCCGGCAGCATTGGCCAAGTGGTGCCCGGCTATGTGGCGCAGATCGTGGGCGACGACATGCAACCCGTGCCGCCGGGCACCGTGGGGCGACTCGCGGTGCGCGGCCCCACAGGCTGCAAATACCTGGCCGATCCGCGCCAGCAAGACTATGTGAAAGACGGCTGGAACCTGCCCGGCGACACCTTCGTCATGGACGCCGACGGCTACTTCAGCTACCAGGCCCGCAACGACGACATGATCATCTCGGCGGGCTACAACATCGCAGGCCCCGAGGTGGAAGGCGCTTTGCTGCAACACCCGGCCGTGGCCGAATGCGGCGTGGTCGGCATGCCCGACGAAGACCGTGGGCACATCGTGCAAGCTTATGTGGTGCTCAAGCCCGGCCACACGGGCGATGCGGCCATGGAAAAAGCCTTGCAAGAGCACGTCAAACAAACCATCGCCCCGTTCAAGTACCCGCGCAAAGTGGTCTTTTTAGACGCCTTGCCCCGCACCGAAACCGGCAAACTGCAGCGCTTCAAGCTGCGGCAAATTTCAGTCAACAAATAACTTTGCGGGACAGATCTTTAGCTCTGTCCCCAACTGATAAAGGATAAGCATGTTCAACGTCTTGCAACCCGAAGGCTGGGCACCCGCCAAAGGCTATGCCAACGGCATCGAAGCACGTGGCCGCATGGTGTTCGTCGCGGGCATGATCGGCTGGAACGGCCAAGCCCAATTCGAAACCGACGACTTTGTGGCCCAGTGCCGCCAAGCCCTGCAAAACATCGTCGACACGCTCGCGTGTGCAGGCGCAGGCCCACAGCACATGGCCCGCATGACCTGGTACGTCAAAGACAAGAAGGAATACCTTGCCCGTGGTCGCGAGCTGGGCAAGGTCTATCAGGAAGTCATTGGCAAGAACTATCCGGCCATGACGCTGGTCCAAGTGGCCGATCTGGTGGAAGACCGGGCTTTGGTGGAGATCGAGGTGACGGCGGTGGTGCCGGATTGAACGAAAAAGGCCTTGGTGAGAAACTGGAGAAAGCCTAGATCGATGGGCAGGTTTAGGCTGATCCCGGTCACACAAAGGCAGGGCTCGAAGGTCTGCAGTGATCGTTACCGGCCCTTAGACGACAGGTGTCTCATGCGTCAGGCCGCAATCTTTTCCATCGTATCCAGCGGTGCTTTAAGGCGCTTGCTGAAAAACATGACTTCTGAGCCCGTGTAGCGGCGCTGTGCTGTGTAGTGGAGTCCATACGCATAGGGTGTGGCATATGCGTACATCTCTCTGATTTCTTCAGCGTTGTCATATGACACGACCCACGGTCGGCTGAAGCGCTGTCTCCCCAAAAGCTGTGCGATTTTCACGTGGTCGTCGTGTTTGTAAAAGTTGCGGTACAGGCCCGCGCCTTTGACGTAGTACGGCGGGTCCAGGTAGATCAGTGATTTGGCTGGCAAAAACTGGTGGCAACGCCTCAGCAGTTCGTGGGCATCTTCTTCATACACATGGATGCCCTCGGCGTGTAGCCCAATACGTTCCAGACGCTTGCAAAGCTCGTCACGCATAAAGCGGGCATCAATTCTGTAGCTGCCGGATTGCGCCTTACCGCCAATAACACCACCTTTCAGGATGCCTGAACGGTTGGTCCGGTTCATGAACAGCGTGGCAAAGCCACGTTCCAGCTCCGATCCAGATTCCTGCCCCAGCATCACCCCGCGCCAGTGGTGCCACGCATCCATGGTGATGGGCTCGGTGGCGACCATGGTTACCAATTCAGCAGTTTTTTGGCTGGCCACTCGCCAGAAACCTGCAATAGCGGGGTCGGCATCGTTGATGTGGATGTGTTCAACTACGTTGTCGATAAGCAAAGACAGGGCAACGCCAGCTCCCCCTGCATACGGCTCAAGGTAGTGACCGCCGGCAAGGTTGTTGTTGGTGATGACCTCAGCTATCAACGGGGCAAAGCGAGCTTTACCACCTGGGTAGCGCAGAGGGGTATACAACTTGTTGGAGTACATGGATAAACAGCTAAGCTGGTAGCTTACCTCATGCCTTGTCTTTCAGTCGACCAGCAGTGCGGGCGACTGCAGCCTCAAAGGCAGTTTCAAATTTTTCCGCCTCGGCCTTGTAAACCTCGGCCCATTGCTCAATTACTCCCCAGTTTTTCAGCTTGGACCAATGCCTTTTCCACCAGGCTTTGGTTTTGTTCCGCTCGGTGCTTTCGCCATCACCGTCTTGGAAGAAGTTTCTATGAACTTTGTCACTGGTAGGGTTTTGCGTATTGAGGTTTAGCAGCGCTTGGTGCAGTGGACCGTCTGCGGTATTGGAGATGTCGCGCAGGAATTGTTTGGTGGTGTTTTCCAATGACCGTGCAACGCCGGTTGTACCAGGCACATTGGGCAACTTGACGATATTGCCTCTTGCTGCGGCAGCTTGTGGCACGGTCGTGTCTGCATCGACGATCAGCACTCTGTCCAAGAACAGCGGGTCTTTTTCTGGGAGCTTGACCAGATGCGATCCACCTATGCCCAGTGGAATCCAGTTGATGCGAACGCCATATTTCTTGGATAAGGCGCTTTTCTTGGCGGTTGGAATCAATCGGTCACAAAACTGGGCTGCTTCATCGTCTTCAAAGTAAACAGCCAAGGTTGGCTTTGCTTTTCTCTTTGGCTTTTCTTCTTCAGGCTTCAAGGCCATGTCGTCGAGCATGGCTCGAAGCGATTGGTCCTCAGCTAGCCTGGGGAACTTGGTGTCGAGTAGATAAATCACCTTATCTGGCGCATTGGCGTTCCCGTCGCCGTCTGGGTGGACTGCTTCTATGAGCCGAGGAGAGTGCGTGGTGGCAATGATTTGCAGGTCAAGTTGTTTGGCGTAGGTTTTCAGTGACTTGGCAAGCCGTTCAATGGCATGCGGGTGGAAGCCCACATCCATTTCGTCGATAACCAGTAGTCCTCCTGGATACGCATCCCCCATTTCGCGTTTCAACTGATTGAATGACGCCAGCGCTGTCGCCATGCTACCTAGGCTGTCCTGTCCCATGGAGACGGCGAGCGCGTCATGCTGGGTGTAGCCGGGTTGAGCGGTTTTTTTCTTGGAGCCTTTTATGGTCTGGTGGGTCACGTCTGTGTTCAGTTCGGTGCCATGAATCACTGAGCTGACAAAGGCCACCATCAGGTTGCTGTCGGCAGGGTGCATATCCAGCTGGCTGCTGGTCACTTCTTTTTCGTCGGCTTCACCGGCCGAAGCTAGCCGTCGCATTCCAAGGTATATGGTTGGTAGCGGTATCTTGGCATCCTGGCCTACCGTGTCATCTTCGGCTTTATCTATGGTCCGTGGAACAACACGAGCGCGTTTCCAGACCGACCTGCGGGTCATTGAACAACGCTTCTTGACCTCAGTGCCATTGACGTAGGCAGTCACAACGGGAGCTGAAGCCAAGTCTTTCTGGGTTTCGTCCACTTCAGCCAAGGCCAAGTACACGATGCGTTCTATGTTTGCCGAGAAAGGTTCACCAAAATAGCTTTTAGGGCCGCCGCGCTCAGTTATACCGAAGGTATTGGCAACCAACCCCAAGATGGTCGATTTACCGATCCCGTTGTGCCCTGCGATTAGGGTAAGCCGATCCGCGAACTCAATGTTGATATTGCCCAGCTTACGGAATGGGGGTTTCCCAAACGTCAGCGATTTGACCTGAACCTTGGCTGCCACAGAACCTCCTGAATGTTGTTCATCTGCATAGTGATGCGCTCCCTGTGCCGAGAGCTATGTGCATCTTATCGAAAGTGCTGGGCTGTCTGCGTGCTGGAGTCGAGGGACGTCGCTGCAAAGCGTAGTTCGGGATTGGCATTCGATTGCGCGATTATTCGCCTGGACCGGGCAACATAGCGTTGGATTGCTGGCCCTCATACAGTTTTCGATTGTCATTGGGCCTAACGATCGCTTGGTGGTAGGTAAGGTGAATCCGCCTTGCGGCGACCACCGGCCGCTATCGCTGCAACGCAGCCATTGAGTCTTAGCCATATCCACTTGCCGCAGAGATTGCAATAAATGGTTCGCCCATACCTAAAGCCCAAAATTTTGGCTGTGCCCTTGCGCGCTCAGGTACTGCCATGCGCCGCAATCAAGCTCTCTAACATCAGCTTGAGTTGATGAGCCGGGTCCACACCCAAAGCCGACACCACCTGCGCTTCGTGCGCTTTGGCTTGCTTCAGCAGGGGCTGCACTTTGCGCCGACCTGCGGCCGTGAGGCTGACCAGGCTTTGCCGTTTGTCGTGTGCGGCATCGCAACGCTTGACCCACCCAGCGTCTTGCATGCGGCCCACCAGCTTGGTCACGGTGGGCTGTTTGGCCAGCACGATGCTGGCGAGTTCGTTGATGCTCAAACTGTCTTTGCCCGACAGGCTGGCCATGACGCGCCACTCCATGAGGCTCAGGCCACTGGCCTCGACCACGGCGTGGAACTCGCTCGAAATCAAATGGCTGGCGCGTGCCAGCAAATAGGCCAGGTAGTCGTCGACAAAGCCTGCCGAGTTGGTCATGGCAGAGGATGGGTCAGAGGCGTGGTGGTGCTGAACTGACCGCCCTGGTAAACGAGAGGTGCTGAGCCATCGCTGAAGCCGCAGCGCTCCACCTCGCCCACAAAAATCACATGGTCGCCTTCTTCGTGGCGGCTGCGGTTGTGGCATTCAAACCAGGCCAGAGCGCCATCCAAAATGGGCAAACCCGACTCGCCCAGCGTGTAAGTGGTGTCGGCAAAGCGGTCGCCTTTGCCGTAGGCAAAGCGGTTGCAGACATCCAGCTGATCGGCGGCCAGCACGTTCACCACGTAATGCGTGCCCGCATGGAACAGCGGTGCGCTGCTGGCGCCTTGCCCCAGGCTCCACAGCACCAGCGGCGGCGTGAGCGACACCGAATTGAATGAGCTGGCCGTGATGCCCACAAAGCTGCTGCTGGCCGAATCGCCCTTGTGTGCGCCTGGTGCGAACGTGGTGATGACGGTCACCCCCGTGGCAAAGCGCGAGAGTGCTTGCTTGAAATGCGGTGTTTCAAAGTCTGGACTCAGCGCTTTGATGTGAGATGGGGGGGCTTGGTGCATGGGTGGATGATAGTTGAATTGCATGAATTTTCATATAAACTGACCAGTCATGTCTGCAGGAGAACCGTTCAGAGCTGCAGGCCAAGGAGACAAGCATGCTGGTGGAACGAATCGAAAACAGGTGGCTCGCGGCGTTTACCCGCACCTTCACGCTGTGCAAGGTGCAGCCTGGCGAAGTGGTCGCTATTCTGGCCGAAACCCAATCACGCCGGGTCAACGTGGACTTGGCCCGCCTCGCGCTGGAGGGCATGGGCGCTCGTGTGTTCGAAGTGACGTTGACCACGCCCGCACTCACCGCCCCCGCGCCCGTGCGCTCCACAGGCGCCAGCGACGCGATTGGCCAACTCGGCCCCGTGGTGGCTGCATTGGCCCGCGCCGACATGGTGGTGGACTGCACCGTCGAAGGCCTGCTGCACGCCCCCGAGTTGCCCACCATCATGAAAGGCGTCGACGGCCACATGCCGCGCCTGCTCATGGTGTCCAACGAGCACCCTGAAATTTTGGAGCGCACCGTGCCCGATCCGGCGCTCGAGGGCGTGGTGCGTGCCGCCATGAAGAAGCTGCGTGGCGCACAACAAATGCACGTCGCGTCTGCCGCAGGCACCGACCTGCGAGTGAACCTGAAACATGGCGACAAACAAGCGGTGGTCGGCGGTGTGTGGGGCTTTTGCCCCAAGCCGGGCATGGTGTCGCACTGGCCTGCTGGGCTGGCGCTGGCTTTCCCCGCTGCGGGCAGTGTCAACGGCACCTTGGTCATGGCCCCGGGTGATGTGAACCTGACCTTCAAAAGCTATTTGCGCGACACGATCCGCCTGACCATCGAGAGCGACAGCGTCGTGGCCATCGAGGGGCAGGGCGTCGATGTGGACATGATGCGCGGCTACTGGAAAGCCTGGGAAGACTTTGAGGGCCACCGCGCCGCTTATGCCGTCTCGCATGTGGGCTTTGGCCTGAACCCGGCAGCGCGTTGGGATGCCATGGCGTTCTATGACAAGCGCGACTGCAACGGCACCGAGCTGCGGGCCTTTGCGGGCAACTTTTTGTACTCGACCGGGGCGAACGAGGTGGCAGGTCGCCACACGTTGGGGCATTTCGATTTGCCCATGCGAGGCTGCACCATCCAGCTGGACGACACCGTGGTGGTGGATGCGGGTGTGGTGCAAAAGGCTGCGCTGGTATGAGGGCTTCAAATTTTGGCTCTGTGACAAGGGGCTTCATGTGAGCACGCCTTTTTTCACAGACGTGGGTTCGCCAGGTCAGCCGGTCGTGGTGTTCCTGCACGGCGTGGGCGGTGGTCGCCATGGATGGGCCCCGCAACAAGCGCATCTGTCCGTGCTGGGCTGGCGCAGTCTGGCCTGGGACATGCCGGGCTATGGCGCAAGCGCCATGCTCACGCCTTATGACTTTGAGCACCTCGCCATGGCCATGTGGCAGATGATGGATGCCGCGCACATTCGCCAAGCGGTGCTGGTCGGCCACAGCATGGGCGCCATGGTGGCCCTGCAAGCCTGGACGCAGATGCCCGAGCGCATCACGGCCATGGTGCTGGCAGCCAGCAGCCCGGCCTTTGGCAACAGCGACGGCGATTTTCAAAAGCAGTTTCTGGCGCAGCGGCTGGCACCGTTGGAAGCAGGAAAAACCATGGGCGACATCGCCGACAAGCTGATCCCCAGCATGGCCATACCCGGTGGCGATGCGGCCAAACTGCATCAGGCGCACCAAAGTATGTCGGCGGTGCCACAGGACACCTACCGCGCAGCTTTGCATGCGCTGGTGCAGTTTGAGCAACGTGCGGCGCTGCCCACCATCACCATCCCTGTGCTGTGCTTGGCCGCAGAGCATGACCGCACAGCGCCTCCTGCAGTGATGGAGCGCATGACGCAAAAGATATCCGGTGCGCGCTACGCCTGCCTGGCTGGCGCTGGCCATTTGCTGCATTACGAACAGCCCGAGGCGTTCAACGTCGAACTGGAAAAATTTCTGAAGGATGTGAAACCATGACAACCGATTTGCAAGCCCCCTCTCAACCAGATGTCATGCCCATCTGTGGTGACGACTACCCCCTGACCGAGAAGCAGCAAAAGCTGATGGCTTTGGCGCGGCAACTCGGCCGCGAGAAGTTCGCCCCGCGTGCCGCGCAACTCGACCGCGACGCGCAGTTCCCGTTCGCCAACTACGACGACATGCGCGACTCGGGCCTGCTGGCGCTGTGCGTGCCCGAAGCGCATGGCGGCCAGGGTGCCGATTACGCCACCTACGCCATGGTCTCGGCCGAGATCGGCCGCTACTGCGGCGCCACCGCGCTCACCTTCAACATGCACGTCTGCACCATGCTTTGGAGCGGCTTGTTGTCTGAAGACCTGGAGATGACGCCCGAGCAACGCGCCATCCACCGCACGCACCAGGCCACGCACTTTGCCCGTGTGGTGAATGACGGCGCGATTTACGCGCAGCCTTTTTCAGAAGGTGGCGCTGCGGCCTCAGGCGCTCAGCCCTTCGGCACTATCGCCGTCAAGGTCGATGGCGGCTGGAAGATCAACGGTAAAAAAATCTTCGCATCCCTGTCAGATGCCGCCGATTATTTTGGTGTGCTCTGCACCGAGAAGAAAGAGGGCGCTGACCTTTCGCGCCGCGACACCTTGTACCTGGCCATACCCCGCACCGCGCCGGGTCTGACGATCGAAGGCGATTGGGACCCGCTGGGCATGCGCGCCACCGTGTCGCGCAATTTGATTTTCAAAGACGTGTTTGTGCCCGATGACGCGGCGCTCATGCCGCAGGGCCTGTACTTTCAGGCCGCCAGCCGCTGGCCCCACATGTTCATGACGCTCTCGCCCACGTACATGGGCATCGCGCAAGCGGCGTACGACTTCACCGTGGCTTATCTGCGTGGCGAGATTGCGGGCACTGGCCCCGTCAAGCGCCGCCAGTTCGCGACCAAACAGATCGCCGTGGCCGAGATGTTCATCAAGCTCGAACAAACCCGCAACTTGTTCTTGCGCGCCATTGAAGACGCGAAGGTCGACCCGAGCAAGTCCACCCGCCTGCGGGCCTACGCCGCGCAGTACACCATCATGGAAAACGCGCAAGACATCGCCCGTTTGGCCATCCGCACTTGCGGCGGTCAGTCCATGCTCAAAAGCCTGCCGCTGGAGCGCCTGTACCGCGATGCACGTTGCGGCTCGCTCATGCTGCCCTGGACAGCCGAGCTCTGCATGGACCGCATCGGCCGAGAAGCCTTGTACGAACCGGGTGAAAAAGACGAATGAGCCCCAACGCAGGACAAGGGGTTGAACACAGTCCTCTGGCCCGGCGTATGCACGCGCTGGCCATGCAGCAGGGCGACCAGATGGCCTTGTACTGCCCTCAGGACCACGGCGTGTGGTCTTGCGACTTTGCCAAGTTCTGGCGCCGTGTAAAGCGTGTCACCGCTCACCTGCAAAACACTTGGCACATTCGACCCGGTGACCGCGTGGCCTGGCTGGGCCTGAATCACGAGCTTCAATTGGTCACCCTGCTGGCTTGTGCGCGGATGGGTGCGGTGTTCATGCCCCTCAACTATCGTTTGGCCTTGGCCGAGTTGCAGCAGGTGCTGGATGACGGCCAGCCGAGCTTGCTGGTGAATGACAGTTTGCATGCCGAGGTGGCTGCCGCTTTGAATTTGTCGGGGCTGCAACACACGCATTCGGATGCCCTGATTGAATCGCCATCGCCTCGGGGTTTGCACTTGCCTTGGGTGACGGGTGATGCGCCCGTGCTGCTGGTCTACACCTCGGGCACCACGGGCCAAGCCAAGGGCGCGGTGCATACACAAGACAACTTGCTGGCCAATGCGCGTGCCAGCCATGCGGCGCATGGTTTTGTGGCCGGTGACAAAGTGCTGTCGACTTTGCCGATGTTCCATGTGGGCGGCTTGTGCATCCAGACCCTGCCCGCTTTGCTGGCGGGAGTGTCGGTGATCTTGCACGCGCGCTTTGACGCCGGGGCATGGCTGGATGAGGTGGAAACAAGTCGGCCCAGCTTGTCGCTGCTCGTGCCTGCCACCTTGCGTGCTGTGCTCGACCACCCCCGTTGGGCGCTGGCGCAATTGTCTTCGCTGCGTGGTGTCATGGCGGGCTCGTCCACCATCCCGGTGGCGTATCTACAGGCTTTCCACGATCGGGGCATCCCCGTGGGACAGATTTACGGCACAACCGAAACCGGTCCGGTCTCCATCGTGTTGCGGCTGGACCAGGCCACAGAACATCTGGGCAGTACCGGGTGGCCCCATGTCCAGGCAGAAGTGGCCTTGCGTGACGAACAAGGCGGCGCCGTACCCGTTGGGAAAACGGGCGAGGTGTGCATCCGTGCGTCCAATGTGATGCGCGGTTATTGGCAAAGCGATGGCGCTGCGGGCGTGGGCTTGCAGGACGGCTGGTTTTGCACCGGCGACCTCGGCCAACAAGCCCAGAACGGGTGCATCACCATCGTGGGCCGCAGCAAGGACATGATCATCTCGGGCGGGGAAAACATTTACCCGGCAGAAATCGAAAACTTGCTGTTGACCTTTCCTGGCGTATCCGAATGCGCGGTGGTCGGCGTGCCCGATGCGCGTTGGGGCGAAGTGCCCGTGGCGGTGCTGGTGCGCAGTGCCGATGAGGCCGGGCGAGCCTTGACGCCCGAAGCATTGATGCACTCCCTGCAAAGCCGAATTGCCCGCTTCAAATTACCCCGCAAGCTCGTGTGGCTGGACGGCTTGCCCAAAAGCGCATTGGGCAAAGTGCAAAAACCGGTCTTGCAGGCCATGTTGATCAGGACAAACCCTTAAATCAAGCCGAATCTTCGCTTGCGTGACAGAGTTTGGCCATGGCCGTGGCAACATCATTTGCATACCAGCCTGGAGACCCACATGGTTCATGTTTCTTGTTCTTTCACTCGCCGCCCGATTCTCGGCATGGCCGCTGCCCTCTTGTTGTCTGCAGCGCCTGCGGCCTGGGCCCAAACAGCCTGGCCCAACAAGCCGGTCAAGATCGTCGTGCCCTTTGCGCCCGGTGGCACCACCGACATCCTGGCCCGCGCCATCGCACCCGATCTGAGCAAAGCCTTCGGGCAGTCCTTCGTGGTTGAAAACAAAGGGGGCGCCGGTGGCAATTTGGGGGCCGAACAAGTGGCCAAGGCGCCTGGTGATGGCTACACCCTGCTCATGGGCACGGTAGGCACGCACGGCATCAACCGCGCGCTCTACGCCAAACTGCCTTACGACCCCTTCAAGGACTTTGCACCCGTCACTTTGGTAGCGGGTGTGCCCAACGTGATGGTGGTCAATGCCGAAAAGGCCGCAGCCAACAAGATCAACAACGTCAAGGATTTCATCCAGTACGCCAAGGCCAACCCGGGTAAATTGAACATGGCGTCCAGTGGCAACGGCACGTCCATCCACCTGGCAGGGGAGTTGTTCAAGTCGCAGACGGGCATTTTCATGGCCCACATTCCTTACCGGGGTTCCGGCCCGGCCTTGCTGGACCTGGCAGGAGGCAGCATGGACGTCATGTTCGACAACCTTCCATCGGCCATGCAGCTCATCAAGTCGGGCAAGCTCAAAGCCTTGGCGGTGACCAGCAACCAGCGCTCTGCCGCCTTGCCTGATCTGCCTACGGTAGAAGAGGCCGCCGGACTCAAAGGCTTTGAAGCCAGCAGCTGGTTCGGTTTGCTGGCCCCTGCGGGCACGCCTGTCGATGTGGTCAGCCGCATCCAGCAAGAAGTCGCCAAGTCGCTGGCCAGTCCTGCCATGAAGGAGCGTCTGGCCACATTGGGTGCGATCCCCAGTGGCAACACGCCAGCACAATTTGCTGCCCTGATCGACAGCGAGCACAAAAAGTGGGCCGAAGTGGTCAAGGCATCCGGCGCCAAGGTGGATTGATGGCATGGTTTGAAGGTTTTGAGAGGCAAGTGCTCACGGTGGCGGGCCTGCCCGTTAGCTTTCGGCGTTCGGCCGATTGGGACGAACAAGCGCATTTGCCGGTGCTGGTCTTGTTGCACGGCTTTCCGCAAACCCATGTCATGTGGCATCGCGTGGCGCAAAGTCTGCGCGGCCGCTACAGGTTGGTCCTGCCCGACCTGCGCGGCTACGGTGACTCATCGCATGCCGTGGGGGATGCCCAGCATCTGCATTACAGCAAGCGCGCCATGGCCCAGGAAGTCGCAAGCCTGCTGGACGCCTTGGGTGTGAGCAACTTCTTTTTGTGTGGTCACGACCGAGGCGGCCGGGTGGCGCATCGGCTGGCGTTGGACCATGCTTCGCGTGTCAAAAAACTGTGCGTGATCGACATCGCGCCCACCTTCGACATGTACAGCGGCCATTGGGGCAAAACACCCGAGGCCTCTGGCCCAGTGGCCGATCCGTACTTCGCTTTTGCGCAGGCTTATTACCACTGGTTCCACCTCACGCAGCCCGCACCGCTGCCCGAGTTCATGATCGGAGGCAACCCCAAAGCCTACTTGCACGCCAAGCTCGGCGGCTGGGGCAGCCAAGGCCTGGACTACATCGAGACCGAAGCGCTGGCCGAATATGAGCGTGCGTTTTGCAACCCGACCTTGAACGACAAAGGCTGGTCAGCCGCCATCCACAGCGCGGCTGAAGACTATCGCGCCAGCGCAGGCATTGACCTGCAGCACGACCTTGAAGGGCGTGAGCGTGGCGACAAAATCGCTTGCGACACCTTGGTCTTGTGGGGGGATCGGGGCGTGGTCAATCGCATGTTAAAGCCGGTCGAACTATGGCAAGCTCAATGTGCAGGGCGTGTCAGCGGGCAGGTCATGCCATCAGGGCACTTCATTCCCGAAGAACTGCCCGAAGCCACCAGCGAAGCATTGGCGCAGTGGATGGCTTGACGACTTGGGCTTAGGCCCCGCAACACTTCTTGTATTTCTTGCCGCTGCCACACGAACATGCATCGTTGCGCCCTGGCGTGGCCGCTTTGATCACTTGTGCCACGCGGGGGCCGATGTTGCGCCAGATCTCGCGCAGGTCATACACCGCCCACAGGGCTTCGCCATAGGCGTTCAGGCGTTCTTCGCTCACGCTGGGCGGGCCGTCCTCCGACAGGGCCGACATGGTGGGCGCATGGGTGTCGTCTTCGGTCAGGGCCACCACGGCTTCCAGCGACAAGTCGTACCATTTGGCGGCTTCCTTGTCTTTGGGGTGGGCCCATTCGTCGGGCCAATTTTCTACCGCAAACATGAAGCCCAGTGCCCAGACTTGGGCAAAAGAGGGGATCTCGCTGTCGTCGATTTCTTCACGTTCTTCGGGGGGCAATGAGGCGATGGCGCCGCGCACATCCATCACTTCGGGGGCATAGGCCTTGTCGTCGTCGAGCGCTTCCACTGGCGTGTCCAGAGATAATTTGATTTCGTCAAAACGGCGCTGCCACAAGGCCATGAACTTCTGGCGCTGGTCGTCATCGGCAAAGCTGCCGCCATCGGCATCGTCCGGGTCAATGCCCAGCAGCATCGGCACCCATTCATGCTCAGGGATGGCGCGGCGGCTACAGACCATCGCGGCCATAAAGCCTTCGCAGAATTCCCATTGAGGTGTTTCTTCAAAGCGCTCACGCAGGTCGTCCAGGATGTTGTCCAGGGTGTCAAAGTCTTCGGCTTCCAGGCCAGGGTTGGTGTTCATCGGGTATTCCTATTTTTAGAATTAGATTGTAGGAGTGCGTAACGAGGGCGACGATTCTGGCTGGAGCAGTTGAAACTTAACATTCCGCTTTTGCAGAGGGCTGAAGTGGACCCCAAATTCCGGCCAGACTGCTTGCCCGGATACAGATTGAACCATGTCATGTGAAGTGTATTGATAACGGTATCGCGAGTCATTTCCTCGCGCAATGACCAGCCCATCATCTAAAGACTGAACAGGTCAATCACTATGGCCAGAACCAGCCAGCCTTGGGCAGAGGTGATATCGAAAAATCACCCATGCACCTAGGCGGGCAGATCTTGCCTTTCAGATGATCCAGGTCATATTTGGCGAACAGAGCTTGGATAAGGCGAAGTCAGGAAGGGAGTTGTTGACGAAGAAACCATTGAGCTCTACGGTGAAGCCCAATGCAGCGTTTGGGCCCTGACCATCGAGGTCAAAATTCAACAACAGATTGTTTCCGTCTTGACTGAGTTTGACGATATCCAGGTATGAAATACGCGAGTCGGTCGAACTGAGTAATTGATTCAGATCCAACGCGTCGCCTTCCTGCAAGCTGAAGTCGAGGATGCGACTTGCCCCCCCTTTGCTCAACAGCCCTTCTATCCGGAACACATCGCTGCTCGCCCCTCCCCTCATGGAGTGGGTGCTGTCAGTCGAACCGATGAGCAGGTCGGCACCTCCTCCGCCTGTTAGCTCATCGGCACCTCCAGCGCCGTAAACAATCACGGCGGCGGACTCGGTCGATGCATTCAAAGCATTGGCTTGGTCATTGCCAAAATACAGTGATTTATAGGTCATCTTCAAACCCAAGGGGCTGTAGATCTCAGCTTTAGACAAGTCCATGACCTGCAGGCCTGAAAAAGCGGTGTTGTAGCCCAGAGTTAAGACGGACCCGGCTAATATGGCCGTCTCTGGGCTGCGTCCGCCGAGTGTCCAGTCGGTGTAATTTGACGCTTCGTGAACGATTTTCATTCCAAAGTCCAGGGCAATGCTGCTTAATGAGACGGTAATACCAAGTGGATTGGGGCGCACAGAGCTTTGCCATTGGGTATTCAGTTGCTCAATGAACGATGCGTCCTTGACAACTTCCCACGCACTGACCTGACCCTGCAAATCAAATCTAGCGACTTCAAAGACGCCAGTCTTGTCGTAAGTGAGCAGCATGTCTTTGTTCGGATCGAAGTCAGGCAACTGCGCTGCAATGCTGGCGCTGGTTTTGAAAATTGTTTTGCCACCGTACACCATGAAATAGTCCGAGCCGTCAGCGCCCTTCGCTTGGGTATTGCCGCCCACCCAAAGCCAGTCTGCGTCATCGCCACCTTCAAGCTGCGAGTCCTGCCCGAAGCCGATCAACACATCGCTGCCCTGGTTGCCAAGTAGCAGACTGGTGCCGTCGGGTAATCCGCTGAGCCAGTCGTTGCCGTCGCCCCCAAATGCGTTTTCAACCCGTGTTCCTGCCGTAAACAATGAGCGCATGCCGTCATAACTGAGCCAGCCGCTGTAGCCCAAGCAAACCTTCAGCGCATGCGTGAGCGCCGAGCCCATGATGACATCATGACCGCCATCTCGGTCGTCCAGCCAGAGCATTTTTTGCTTGTCATTTTGAGTGGCCAAGGTCTGCCAAGTCTGGCGGCGTTCATCGGTGTAAATGTGTCGCTGGCTGACCTCGCCCTTTTCGCCGTAAAAAATCAACTGAATATCTTTGACGGTTGCGTTTGCCGAGGTGGTCCCAGCATGTGAGTATTCGATGGTCCAAGTGCCCTGCGACTCTTCTCCCCAGAACCGCTTGCTGACTGCGCTGATGATTTCATTTTGCCTGCTGCCGCCTTCGTTGGTGTTGCCTGTCATGATATGGCTGACGGTTCCTGATGGGGAAATCAGCTTAAACACCATTGTGTTGAAAGCCGGGTCCGTGTAGGTGGCTTTAACCACTACTGATTGCAGGCGTACGATTTGATCACTCGTCAATGAAATCTGGGTAACAGTTTTACCATCAGACGAAACGGTGTAGGTATTTTTGTCTTGCGAGCCTTTGAGCGTCCAGTCGACCACCGTCTCGGCTTGATAGCCGCGTAACCAATCTTTGGCAAGGCGGGTGGCGTTGTAGGCGTCCATGACGCCGAACCCTGCTGAGCGCGAAAAGTGCATGCCCACGCCATTGAGGGTACGGCCCTGGTTGAGGTAAAAACCGGACTTGTCTGGGGTTTGTCCATCTTTCAAGTAAGTAGCCCCGTAAGCCAAGATGGCCTGCACATCCCTAAACCCCAAGCCGGGGTTGATTTCCAGCATCAATGCCACAATTCCGGCCAAGTGGGGTGCGGCATGGCTGGTGCCACCCCAGCCGGGCACAGCTCCATGCAAGGCATCCCCGCTGTTGCTAAAACCCGTGATCTGACCATTGGCGTTATCTAAGGATGCAATCGCCATGTAGGCCGGCTCTTTTTTACCTGTGAGCAAACTATCGTTGGTCGTTGGGCCCCCATTGCCGCCTGAAAAAACGACAATCTGTCCCAAGCCACCACGACCTTTGGTGATTGAACTCATGTTTTCGGGTTCGCCAAAGCTGCCAAAGCTGCCATAACTAAAAGTCCAACTGTTGTTGTCAATATCGACTTGGTCGGTGGGTCCCCATATCACGCTGGCGCCATAAGCTGTACCGACAAAACTGCTGTCCCAATCACCAGCAATTCGTTGACCAACCCCCGTGCCGTGATTGGGTTCAGACCCACTGGCGCTGCCATACAGGACGTTGCCTTTCTGGAAGTCGTCATTTTGGGGGACCACATGGCTACCTTCAGCTTCAACTTTGACACCCCGGCCCGTAACGCGGTTTAAACCCATGTTCCAGGCTTCCTGAATGTGGGTGAAGTTGTTGAAATCCTCGACGCTTTGATCTGCTTTGACTTGATACCAAGTTCTGACGTTAACGGATACAGCGGTTTTCGACACATCTAGCCAACCTGTATTGGATTGTTTTTGATAGGTCAGATGAACCTCGCGATGACCACCTGCTGTTGACCGAGGTGTCGCAACAGCCAGCAAACCCCAGTCCTCAGCATTGACCGACCAAAAACCCGTCAAGGCGTCTCGCAGCCCGTGGCTGAGCGATTGCTCAGGTGCCAAGCCTTGCACCATCACCCGCCACTGGCCATTCGCCACATTGAGCGCCGGATCGCGCAGATCCAACATGACGGTGCGCCCGGCACGCACATTGATTTCTCGGCTGCTGGGATAAATGACTGGTCCCGATTCGCCAATAACCGGCATGTAAAGCCAGCTTTCGTTCTTGTTAGCATTTGTGGCACTGTCCCGTAATCCCCCGAGCGAGGTTCCAAGCCTCGCCAAATAAGAGACTTGCGATGACTCGGCGGTAAAAAGCAGTGTTCGGTTAACCCCCGTGCCCGTGATCTGACTGAGAAAGCCACCAAACGTACTGAGGTCTTGTGCGGTCAGGCTTGTGCCTAAATCCTCCGAGAATTGAGCGTTCAGAAAAATGCTTTGTGAGGGACTCAGATATTCCAGGTGAGAACTTTGGCTCTGCTGCAGCTTTAAAAGCTCGGGTGATCGCAAATCGATGCGTGCATTTTGTTCCCACAGCTTGTTGGTCGTTCCGTCGCCGTTAACTTGGAACAAGGATACCGATTGATCGGTAGTGGCATCTGGCGCTTTTTGTCCAAAGAGAGAGTTGTTTTCGTAGTAACTGTAGCGCCAATTACCTGAGGCATCAGAGCTGATGTTGGCGCTGACCGTGCCCCACTGCAGAAGCAATTTCGTATTGGCGTTGACCTTTCCATAAAATTCAATGCCTTCATACAGGGCGCTGGAACCAAAAGGCTTGATGGATGCGGTTGACGCAGCGCCAGGCCATACTATTTGCGTATTGCCCTCGATCCCTACTGCATCCTGTACAGAGATCAAGGTCAGGATGCAGCCGGCAGTCACCGTATGGTTTTTGCCAAGGGTGATCGACCAAGTAGAACTTGCACCTTTGGCAACGTATAAAGACTTTGCTACAGCATCAATCCCCCAAATCGATACGGGCAAACTCGATTGGCTCAAAGTCACCGGCGCTGAAAATTCCAACTCAATCACATCCCGTTCATCCAATGAGCCCACGACGCCGCGATCGAAGGCCCACCTCGCTTCGCTTAGGCGAGCGTTCATCGCCACAGGTCTTTGAGTCAGTGCTTGCGTTGTGATGTCAATAGATGCGGCCAGTGTAGTCAGTGCCAATGGATTCCCGCGCAGATAGATGACTTGATCTGGCTGGGAAAAATCAGCCTGCCCCGAAAGATCCACCGTCAGGCGGCTATAGGTACCCTTGCCAGCATCAAAAGGAGATGCCTGTGTCAGGCCCGTTTCTGATTTGAACCACTGACGGAGGTCGGCCCCTGCCCGATACCCCCGAAACTTAGAGGCATCGAATCGGAGCAAATCACCTTGCCGAGCATTGAAGTCGACGATGTAGTCGCTGCCGCCATCCATATCGTCACCGATCCAGACAAACGAATCCGCACCACCGCCACCCATTAGCCAATCGTTACCCCGTCCGCCTTGCAGGACATCGGCACCGGAGCCTGTGGCTTGGTTGTACAAACGCAAATCAATGTTGAGTCCACCGTTGCCCGTGCCGACCGCGTCTGAGGAGCTGTTGCCGGAGCCCATGCCATTCGTGCCCAGGCTCAGATCCCAAAGAACCTTGTCATAGACGCTACGGTTCCCGTAGGCTGCCACATTTGCTGCCGCACCATAGCTCAAGTCTGCGGTGACTGCATCGGTGTCTGAGCCAGAGTGCAGGTTCGAGCTTCGAACGCCTGCACCTCCGCGCCAGTTGTCCTCTGTCAATCCTAATCGCCGGGCCTGAAGCCCTGTGCCCAGGTTGAGCGCCCCGAGCCACGAGGAGCCACCCTCTTTACCCCCGGAATAGCCATTTCCGGCACCTATCCCTCCTTTTCCACCACTTCCGTACCAGACGGTCTCGCCTCCACCGCCGCCGCCGTACCCACCGTGCATGCCGCTGGCAGCGAAGCCGTCACCGAAAAGCAAATCATTGCCAGCACCACCCGCTAACTGATCGTCGCCTCCGCCTGCCTTGCCCGCAGTACTTCCATTAGACATCTGTCCACCGCCAGATCCATCGCCGAAAATAATGTCGTTAAGCGAGGTGCCATGAAGTTGGTCGCCGTCACCCCCGCCATCGAATTTGATCCCCTCCAAACCGGTATTGCCATTTCCGGAGCCATCGCCCCACAGGATTTTCCCTCCTGTTATTTCTAAGCGCAGTTGCTCGATGCGGTCGACGTAGGTGGGGCCATTGACCAGAGTCACTGTGCTGCTGGCGCCGTTAAATTCTTCGGTAACAAGCAAGTTGGGATCCGTTACATCCAAAGTTCCCCGCATGTCCTCCTGGATCTCGGCCATAGTTCGAGCATCTTTGTATATCCGGATGCCAGCGACTTGTCCATCAAAATAGGGGTCCTGCGACCAGTTGCTTTTACCGATGTAATTCTTTGTTCGCTCTAACGATTGCAACGACCCTGTCAGTACAGAAGCAGCAATTATTTGACCATCTATGTAAACAGTTGCCAACCCGTTGGAGTCAACGGTTGCCGCCACGTGGGTCCATGCGGCTGTTTTTAGATGATTGGAGGCAATTGGAATCCGCAATACTTCGCGGTATGCTGAACTAACGTATAAATAGTTTTGGGCAAGGATGATGTTGTCAGCTCCAGCGTCGTTTCCCAGGTCAAATATTCGTGCATTCGTTTTGATGGTATCGGCTTGGTACCAGGCTTCTAACGTAAAGCTAGATCCTAAGGTCAAGCTACCTAGGTTCGCATAGTCGTTGAGGCCATCAAGATCAAGCGCTTTGCGCTCACTGCCTGATAACGTGAAACCTATGCGTTCAATGTCTCGCCCAATTCCTGTGGCGAGCGGAGTATAGACAAGTTTGGACAGATCAGCGGATTCAATGGGTTGATTCACTCTGACGTTTACCCCATCCAATTTCAAGAGGCCATTGGACGGCAATTTTTTGATCACTATTTTCTGGTTCGTGCTGTCTGCTTGCGAGCCCTGAGTAAAGTCGTACAACGTCAAGTTCAGGGGCGTGTTCATCTCCAGACTGACCTGATTGATTCCCTCGCTTGTATTCGTGACGCCGATTGAAAAAATTTTGCTTGTATTCAATATCCCATTGGTGCAGTTGACGGTGATGCTGTAACTGCTTTTGGTTTCGTAGTCTAGGGCGGCGCCCACGTAGTACAAGACCGCTTCACGGATTTCAAAGCTCTTACTATCCTGGCCCGATAGGGATAAAGTTGTGCTGGAGAGGTTCTCTTCCAAAATGGATATCTGTCCAATTCGTATGCCATCTCCTACTGCTGCTGTGTTTTCCCGCATTTTGTTTGCCGAAAGTGAAATTGATTTAACCCCTTCGCTGACGTTGGTCACAGTAACGGTGAATGTTTGACTCTTCGCCAAAGAGCCCTCGCTGCTTGTGACGGTGAGGTTGTAACTGCTCAGGGCTTCATAGTCTGGGTTGGCGCCTATGTAGTAGAGCGCACCGTTTCGGATTTCAAAGTTCTGCGCATCAGCGCCTGACAATGTCAAAACGTTGTCGCGAGTCAGGTCTGGATCTTCAACAAGAACGATCTGCCCGATCAATACCCCATCGCCGACAGCGATGTTCTCAGACAGGTGACTGTCAGAAAGCTCGATCGAAGAAGGTAATTCGGCAACGTCGATCACGGCGACGTTGACGGCGCTCTCTGCCGTCAGTGTTCCGCTGACACCCGTATTCGTGGCCACCACAGTAAAGCTGTAGCTGGCCTTGGCCTCGTAGTTCGCGCTGGCCTTTAAGGTGACTGCGCCTGTGGTGCTGTCAATGTTAAGCAAGGCTACATCGCCCGTGAGCGCTTTGAGGCTGTACACCACCGATTTGTTAGCCGCAGTGCCGTCGGCATCTGTCGTGCTGGCGGTGTAGATGGCCTGCGTCGTGGTCGCGTTTTCTGCAACGGTGCCGCTGGCGCCGCTTTTAAACACCGGCGCGTTGTCGTTCAGGTCGGTGACGCTCAGGATCAAGGTCTGTTTGGCGGTCAGGTTTCCCGTGCCGCTGTCGGTAGCGATGACGGTGAAACTGTAGCTTGGCGTGACTTCAAAGTTGGCTGAATTCTTCAGGGTTACCGTGCCGTTGTTGGCGTTGATGACCAATTTGTCCGCATCGGTGCCCGAGAGGCTGTAGGTCAGGGTCTGGTCGGCGTCCACGTCTTTGGCCGACGCGGTGTAGACCGTCGTGCTGATATCGGCGTTTTCTGCAACCGTGGCTGTGTCGAATGAGGAGATGACAGGCGCTTCGTTCTCATCGGTAAGTCTCAGTGTATAAATGATGCCCACGGCTGTGCTGCCCGATACGGTGCGGTCGACCACATTAACGGTGACGGCGTAGCTGGCCTTGTTTTCATAGTCCAGCTTCACGCCAGCCTTGAGGTACAGGACGGTCCCCACCACTTCGAAGTGGCCTTCATCAAAGCCCGTGAGCGTGATGTCGTTGGTACCCATCGGATCGTCTGTGACCCTAATGTCAGCCACCTTTGTGCTGCTGGCTGTGTTTGTGTTTTCTGCCAAACTGGTGATCGTATTGGTTAGGGTCACAGCGGTGGGCGCGTCGTTGCCGTCAACCAGTTGAGACAATATGTTGGCCAGGTTACTGGGCACCTTGTTGCTGCTTTTCAGGGTGCTGAGGCTGTCTTGCGCTGAAGCTGCCAATTCCGCACTCAGTCTTGGCGTACCGTTGATGACGGTGATACCCTCGGCCAGCGCTTGCGTGAGGTGTGCTGTTTTCTGGCCACTGGTTTCCTCCATCTTGCTGAGGGTGTGCAGGGCCACGTCATACAAGTTGACATCTGCTTTGGCTGCGCCATGGGCGTCTATGGTCGTTACCGGAGTGGTGCTTAGAAGGTCTGCACCATTCAGAAACAGTGCGGCCACCTCTGAGTTGCTTTTGGCGATGGCGGTGGCGACGGGGGCTTTGGGTAAGGCGTCGGTGACCCCTGCCCTCCGGGCCGCTATGTCGGTCAGCGGCGTGATGTGGGCGGTCATGGTGGCGCCCTGCCCGAGGGTGAGAACGGTCATCAGGACTGGCATTGTTTTCAATCGCCCCGTGGCCGCGTCCATGTACTGTGGCACGTCTGAGTCGGACGCATCTTTATCGTGCACCTTGAGCACCACGCTGGTCTGGTTAACCAGCGTGAGGCTGTAAGAACCATAGTCAGTGACCGTGGCGCTGCCGACCAGTTTGCCGGCGGCGTCGTAGGCGTGGACCACCAGATCGCCACCGGGGTTGCCCGTCAGCGGGCCAGCCACGATGCGGCCCTGTACGGTCGCGACTGAGCCGAATGTCGCCAGGATGGCGGCTTTGAGTTCTGCGGCAGTAGTGAACTCGAGGTATTTGATCCCCGGGACCCCATTGCCACCATTGGTGATGGTTGCCAGCACCGTCTGAAGGGTGTCAGTGACTTGTGTGGGTACCAAGCCAAAGTCCATAAGGTTTTTCAGAGTGAGGTTGCTTTTACTGCTGTTGCCGGTAGCAACGAGCTGCATGACTCCTTCATAGGTGCTGACTAACCGGTCCACCTCTTGCACGGTTGGCGGTGTCGAGCCGGGCTGTGCCTTGATGGCCTGGCTGACCAAGGTGGCGATGTTGGAGGTGACCTCAGTGCTGTTAACTTTGTATTTGACGTCCTCCACAACAACGCCAATAGTGGCCAGGGCGGTCTTGGTCAGGGCGTTGGCACTGATGGCGTTGCCGGCCATGGCCTGCAGGTTGTCCAGAATGCCTTTCATGGCGAGCAGTTCGGCGGGGTTGTCGCTGCTGGCGCCCACCACGGTGGCAGTTTTGAGGGCGCTGTTGAGGGCGGTGACCTGGGTCTCACTAAGGTTGGTCAGGCCCACACTGGCGTAGTCCCTGGCGGTGGGGGCCCTGTAGAGGGCCAGGTAGTTGCCGTTGTTGTTGGCATAAGCCTCGATGACCAATTGCGCCTTGCCTGCAGCGGTGACCAGAATTTGCAGTTCGGTCAGGGAGTCTGTGGCACTGCCGTCATCTGCCTGTGCAGCCAGGGCGCTGAGCACGGCGGGTAAGTTTTTGGTGGTGATGCCGCTCAAGCCCAGGCTTTGCAGGTTGGCCACGGTCAGTGCGCTGACCGGTGTTGTGCCTGCGACCACGGCTTGCAGGGTGTTGGTGGCGTTGACCAGGGTTTGCAGCTCGCCAATCGAGTCCACGCCGCTGCGGGTTTTGCCGCCGACGACGGCGTTGAGCAGGTTGAGGGTATTGCCGCTGGCAGCTTTGCCAAGAGACACGCCGATCTTGGTGTAGTCAGCTGCCTGAGGGCGTGTGCCGCTGTCGGACAGAGTGCCGTTGGCCCAGTTGAGGATGGTGTTGTAGGACGCGACCAGTAAAGCGATGGCGGCAGTGTTGTTGAGCTGCGCGGCGGTCACGCTGGTAGAGGCCAGAGCTGAGTTGATGGCGGCCAAGTTCAGGCTTGTGACCAGCAGTTTGCCGCTGGCGTCTTTGATGCCTGCGTCGGTGTAGGTGCTGAGGGTGGGCGCTGCTCCGGAGTTGTTGGTTGCGTAGTCTTGGATCTGCTTGAGTGCTGCTGCCGGTGTGATAGCCATGATGATTCCTTAGTTTGTTTATAATAAACAAATATTACTTTTTTAGGTATTTTAATATTCAGTATTGCATTAATTGCTTGTTAAATATCTAAAAGCAACTTTTTGAACTTGAAAGTTCAAGAAAAACTGATAGCCTTGTGACCCGAAAACCGTACTCCTCAGCGGATAGCCCAACATCACTATCAAGTAAGAGAAGATGGTTTGGACGGAATGGGTATGTTCGATGTAACCTTGCCCCCGAAAAACGTACTGCTTAGCTAATGATTAAAAATCAGTTCAAGAAGAACGCAATGAGTGAGACGAGAAAACGGGCCAAGTACACGCTGGAGTTAAAGATGTAAGCCGCCGGACTGATCAGAGGGAGTCATGTGGCGGTGGTCACGGACAAGGTGCCTGGTACCCCCAGGCAGAAGCTGGAGAACGGGGTCAGGCTCGACGGCAAGGTCAAGATGCTCGCGACAAGCGCGTGAGTGCCAAGCAAATGGAAATGACCCGGCTGTGGTTGTAACTTGCCAGAGTCAAGATGAGGCCCGAAAGCCTAATAAAACGACGACGTATTTCGAAAGTAAAGAGCCGGGGCTCGTTCTCAGGCGATGAGGCACTGTTGAAGTTGTTCTACCTGGCGCTGAATAGACACGGTTTGCCATTAAGTTCTGAGGCCGCATACCCAAGGACTTATACCAGCCCCTGCACTCAAAACTCGTGAGCTCTCGGCCTTGGGTCGCAATTGTCGCAATACCTGCTTTGGCGCTCGCAGAGCATGATCGCTTTGGGGCAGCGTTTCAACGCCAACATCTAGACGCAAGCATCCACGCCCAAGACCTTGGCCCAACCACGCTTGGATCAACTACTCATGGGCAAAATTGAGATTTTCAGCCTCGATTTTTTGGTATTCGTGGCCAACAGTGCGTACATGGCTGCGGGCCTGATAGTCTGGCCGCAGACTTCCGTTAAGGTTCACGCTATAGCCTAAATCAAAGATGCGTAAACGGCATTGCAAGACCTTCGCGCAGATGAAGGCTGTCCCTAAAAAAGCTGCGTAAACTGAGTGCTCAGGCTGTGACGGGGTTCAGTGTGACGCCGCAGCGTGCCAGGCGTTTTTTCATGCACAGCACTTGCGCGTCTTTGCTGTGCAGGGCGGCGGTGTGGGTCACGGCCAGGTCAATGAATTTTTGATCGTCGGGGTCTTTGCAGACGTATTCTGCTTTGGGGGCATCGGGGTGCATTTGTGCCCAGCGGTCAAAGTTGCCGAGCACGGTATCGGCGGGTATTTCGCGGTGCGTCAGTCGTTTGGCGATTTGCGGGTAGCAGAGCACGCGGGCCAGTTCTTCTCGCATGGCGGCAGTCGCCAGCCAATGCGTGTTACCCGCCTCAACGCTCACGCGCAGCGCTTCGGCCTTGGGCTCGTCAAACACCCACAGGTCGAGCACGATGTTGGTGTCCAGCACACGACGTACCGGGGCGCTTTCAATCTGATCAACGGTCATGGCGCAGGCGCTTCGGGTGCCCCTGGGTTGTCTACAGAAGCGTCGGTTGGCGTGCGTTTATGGCTGCCCTTGACCATGTCAAAGCGAAACAAGCGGCATTCGATGGGGCCGTTCCACATGGGCACGCGGCGCGATTCCTTCAGGCGCATCTTGCCGGGCAGTTTCAGATCGGGCGTCAGCATCCAGGCGCTCCAGCCGGTGTAGTTTTTCTTCCAGTGGCTGGCCAGTTGTGCAAAAAATTCGCTGCCATCGTCGGTAGGTGCGGTTTGTGAGGTTTCTCGGTGGTGGCCAGGTTCAGCCGCCCGTGTGCTGGAGCGCGCGTCAGACATGGCCCCTGGCTCAAACCCTTCGCGTCCACGACCTGCGACACCGGCGGCTGCAATGCGCTCGCCGTAGGGCGGGTTGAGCAGCATCACGCCCGGTGTTTCGCAAGGCGGCATGCGTTGCAGTGCGTCGCCACCCCGAAAAGCCACCACCCCGGATACGCCTGCACGCTCGGCGTTGCGTTCGGCAAAGTCGACCATCCTGAAGGCCACATCGCTGCCAAAAACGGGCGCGGTAGGTTCATGTTCGTTGTCGCGGGCTTCCTCGACCAGGCCTTGCCAGACATGGTTTTGAAAGGGCAGCAGTTTTTCGAAGCCAAAGCGGCGTTGCAAACCGGGGGCAATACCGCAGGCGATTTGCGCCGCTTCGATCGGGATGGTGCCGCTGCCGCAGCAGGGGTCGTACAAAGGCACGGTGCCGTCCCAGCCGCTGGCGGCGATCATGGCGGCAGCCAGCGTTTCCTTCAAAGGCGCATCGCCCTTTTCTGTGCGCCAGCCGCGCTTGAACAAGGGCTCGCCCGAGGTGTCGATGTACAGCGTGAGGGTTTCGGGTGTGACGTGCGCATAGATGCGCACATCGGGCCAGGTGGTGTCCACGCTGGGGCGTTCGCCGCGCTTGGCGCGAAAGCGGTCGGCCACGGCGTCTTTGATTTTCAGGGCAGCAAAGTTCAGGCTGTTGAGCGGGCTGTGCTGCGCTGTGATGTCGATCTTGAAGGTCTGCTTGGGCGTGAACCAAATCTCCCAGGCCACTTCGCTGGCGGCGTTGTACAGGTCGTTTTCGTTGCGGTAATCGGTGACCGAGAGTTGCACCAGCACGCGCTGTGTCAGGCGGCTGTGCAGGTTGATGCGCATCGCATCGCGCCATGAGGCGCGGGCCATCACACCGCCACGCCCGGTCATCAGGTCTTGGCCCGTGAGGCCGGTGATGGCGTGCACTTCGTCGGCCAAAAAGCCCTCCACGCCAGCGGCACAAGGCATGAACAAGTTCAATGAATTCACGGGAGCATTCTTCTCAAAGGGTTTTGCGCAGGTTCGCGGGGGCAATCTTCAGCGCTTCGCGGTATTTGGCTACCGTGCGCCGTGCGCAGTCGATGCCTTGCTCTTTCAGCATTTCGGATATTTGGTTGTCGGACAGTGGCTTGGCCGGTTTTTCGGCGGCCACGAATTGCTTGATCAGGGCGCGCACGGCGGTGCTCGAAGCAGCGCTGCCGCTGTCAGTGCCCAGGCCTGAGCCAAAGAAATACTTCAGCTCAAACGTGCCTTGCGGTGTAGACATGTATTTGGCGGTGGTCACGCGGCTGATGGTGGACTCATGCATGCCCAGCTCATCGGCGATCTCACGCAACACCAGGGGCCGCATGGCCAGCTCGCCGTGGGTCAAAAAGTTTTTTTGCCGCTCGACGATGGCTGTCGAGACGCGCAAGATGGTGTCAAAGCGCTGCTGAATGTTTTTGATGAACCAGCGGGCTTCTTGTAGGCGTTGCTGCAATCCGGCGTGGTTGTCGCCCTTGCCACCGCGCAGCGCGTTGGCATAGATGTCGTGTACGCGCAGTTTGGGCATCACGTCAGGGTTGAGCTGGATGCGGAACTTGGGTGTGGCCGTTTTGCTGATGTTGACCACCAGCACATCGGGAATGATGATGTTCTGCTCGGCCAAAGCAAATGGGCGACCTGGCTTGGGCTCCAGTCTGGCGATGAACGGGATCGCTGCTTTGACCACGGACTCGTCCAGGCCGCATGCCACGGCCAGGCGTTTGTAGTCACGCTTGGCCAGCATCTCCAGTGGATGAGCGCAAACGGCCAGCGCAGCTTGTGCGACCTCGTCGTCGGGGTCTTCTTGCAGCAAGGCCTTGATTTGGATGCGCATGCATTCGGCCAGATCGCGTGCGCCCACGCCCACAGGTTCAAGCGACTGCAGCAAGCCCAGCGCCACGGTGAAGCGGTGCACCAGTTCGTCCAGTTGCTCAAAGTCGTCGGCGCCTGCCAGGCTCGAAGCCAGTTCTGGCAAGGTGTCGGTCAGGTAGCCATCGTCGTTGAGTGACTCGATCAGAAAGCGCAGGGCTGCGCGGTCGATTTCAGACAGGCGCAGCGACAGGGCTTGGCGGTGCAAAAAATCGGTGAGTGAGCCACTGCTGCGGGCCAGGTCAATGGCATCGGCTGTTTCTTCGCCGTTGTTCTGGCGTGGCACGGCGTCACCACCCCATTCGCTGTCGTCGGGGCGCATGTCCACGCTGCCATCGCCATCCCAGCTTTCGGCCACATCGGTCACGGCTTCTTCGCGTGTTTCGCTGGGGCTGTCATCGCTGCTGCTGGACGAGCTGGCGCTTTCACTCACGCGGTCGCCCAGGCTGACATGGGTGTCTGCCTGGTCCAGGCCAAAGGCTTCGGCAGGGGCTTCTTCTTCAGCGCGCTCCAGAAAAGGGTTGTCGTCCAGCATCTGGTCGACTTCTTGCGACAACTCCAGCGTGGACAGCTGTAACAGGCGGATCGATTGTTGCAACTGGGGCGTGAGCGCCAGGTGCTGGGACATGCGCAGCGACAGACCGGGCTTCATGCCTGCGCTTTCATGTTGATGGCATTTGATTTGTTCATCACATCCTGAAGTGTTCGCCCAGGTACACCCGGCGTACATCGGCGTTGGCCACAATTTCGTCAGGCGTTCCTTCGGCCAGCACACGGCCTTCGCTGATGATGTAGGCGTGGTCGCAAATGCCCAGGGTCTCGCGCACGTTGTGGTCTGTGATCAGCACGCCAATGCCGCGTTGCTTGAGAAAGGCGATGATTCGCTGGATTTCGATGACGGCAATCGGATCAATGCCCGCGAAGGGCTCGTCGAGCAAGATGAAGCGCGGGTTGGTGGCGAGTGCGCGGGCAATTTCCACCCGGCGGCGTTCCCCCCCGGACAATGACATGGCCGGAGAATCGCGCAAATGGGCGACTCGCAAATCGTTCAACAATTCGTCCAGGCGTTTTTCCAGGTCGACACTTTCCAGGGGTGCACCTTGTGCATCGGTCTGCAACTCCAGAATGGCCCGCACGTTCTCGGCGACGGACAACTTGCGAAAAATCGAGGCTTCCTGGGGCAGATAAGACAAGCCCATGCGCGAACGTTTGTGGATCGGCAGACGTGTCACGTCCTGTCCATCGATCAGGATCTGTCCGCCATCCCCGCGTACCAAGCCCACGATCATGTAAAAAGAAGTGGTCTTGCCAGCGCCGTTGGGGCCCAGCAGGCCCACCACTTCGCCTTTGTCGACTTGAACAGACACGTCATGAACCACCTTGCGGCTGCCATAGGCCTTTTTCAGGTGGCGCGCTTCCAGCCGACTGGTGACAAGCGGCTCACTCATGGCTTTTTGCTTTCAAGGGCATTGGGGCTGAGCCGCAATATCGGTGCTGCCGGTGTGGCTGGTGCCGTCGCCGGAACTGCGTTGGGTGCGGCAGTTGTTTTTCGGGGGGTCAGCACGGCGCGAACACGCTGATCGCGGCCGTTGGTGGCTTGGGCGCCTTTGGGCATGCCGTCCACCGTCATCACTTCGGTTGTGTTGTTGAAGACGATTTTTTGGCCATTGAGTTGATCGGCCACCTCGGTGCCCCGCAAAACCCGGACCTCAGCCCGATGTATCAACGTCACGACGTCAGCTTGGCTGTCATAAATCGCCATTTCGCCTTCACCTTCGGTGAATTCGTCCAGGCCTTCCCGTTTTTGGCGGAAAAACACGCGCTCGTTGGGGGCAGCCCAAATTTGCGCAATTTGTTGGCCTTGTTTGTTTTGCTGCACTTCCATGCGCGCGCCACGCAGCACCATGGTTCCTTTGAGTGCAACCACCTGGCCCGTGAACTGGGTGAGCATTTTGTTCTCGTCGTGCCGCATGGCATCCGCCTCAATCAGCATGGGCTTGTCGCGGTCGGCTTTCTCGGCCCAAGCCGGTAGGCTGAGGCAGCACAGCCCCGAAGCAAGGAGGCCGATGGCACGGAGGAGTTTCATTGAGGGCATGAATCTTGCTGGTAATGGCTTTTGATTGTAGGCTCAAGCGCACCCGAAACCTTACGAATGCATTGATTCGGGCATAAAAAAGCCCACCGTTTTGATGCGGCGGGCTTGTGGAGAGGCATCTCGCCTGGGGTGGAATGCGCTCAACGGCCTTGGCGAACCTGCGCAATCAAGGATTCAGCCACTTTCAGGGCACGGTCCATGCTGCCCGCCAGCGTTCCATCGATGTAGTAGCGTCCGGCAACGCCCAGCGAGGGCACGCCCTCCACCTTGAAATCATTTTGCAGCTGAACCGCTCGCTTGAGTTTGGTGGCCACACCAAATGATTTGTAGGTTTCGTTGAATTTGGCTTTGTCCACGCCTTGCTTTTCGGCCCAGGCCAGTACGCTGGCATCGGTGTTCAGAAGCAGTTTTTCCACATGTATCGCACTGAACACCTTGGGGTGCAAGCTGTCCATCAAATTCATGGCTTCAATTGTGAAAAACAGGCGCTGCTGGGGTGCAAAGTCATCGCGAAACGACACCGGGATGCGCCGCACCAAGACGTCTTTTGGGGCATTTCTGACCCATTGGGCAAAATTCGATTCAAAAGCGTAACAGTGTGGGCAGCTGTACCAGAAGAACTCGATGACCTCGACCTTGCCCCCACTCGTTTCGGTGGCGACCGGGCGATCCAGTGTCAGAAAGTCTTTGCCCGACTTGAACAAGGCCGCTTGGGACCAAGCCGCAGGGGCGCTCAGCCAAGCGCTTGCGGTCACCAGGGCAGAAGAGAAGAAACGGCGTTTCATGGGCATGCTCCAAATGGACAGGGCGGGTTCATCGTTGAACACGCACCAAAGTGTTTTCAATGCTGCTGCTTTCCAAGCGAGTGCGGATGCGTTCAGCAGCGGCTTTGTCGGCAAAGGGCCCCAAGCGTACGCGGTAAACCGTGCGCCCGGCTTGATCTCGTTCAGAGATTTTGGCGTCCAGACCCATCAGGGTGAGTTTGGCTTTTTGGGCATCGGCATCGCCGCTGGTCCGGTAGGCGCCCACCTGGATGACGTAATCAAACGGATCGGCGGAAGGGCTGGAAGGGGCGGGGGTGGAAAGCCCGGATTTGGATTTGGCCAAATCGCCCAGGGGATCGGCAGTGACGGCAGGACGCGGCTCTGTTTTGGGCGCCTCGGCGGCGCTCTTGCTGGCTGAGCCGGGCAATGTTTTGTCGCTGGCAGCTTCCGGGGCCGGAGCAGCGGGTGCAGCCGGCGTTTCTGCTGGCGCTTTGGGCTGGAACACGCCATTCGGATTCCAGTCCTTGTTTTTCTCGATCTCCTGCGCGTCCTGGTCGTTGGTGCGGGGCTGGTTCTTGTTGGAAAAAGGCGTGGGCACCTTGGTGACATAGATGGCCACGCCCAAAGCCACGCCCAGGCCCAGCACCAGCCCAATGAAAAGGCCCAAAAAAGTACCGCCGCGTTGGGGGTGGAGTCTCATGCCAGTTCCATTCACATTTTTTGAGGTGCAGACACGCCCAGCACCTTCAGTCCGTTGCGCAAAACCTGCGCTGTGGCAGCGACCAAGGCCAAGCGGGCGTTTTTAACAGGGATGTCGTCCACCAGAATACGCTCGGCATCGTAGTAGCTGTGGTACAGCGATGCCAGGTCGCGCAAATAGAAAGTGACATCGTGTGGGGCAAAGTCGGTGGCCGCCGATGTCAGCATCTCGGGGTATTTGGCCAGGGCCAGCATCAGTGCATGGGCCTGAGGGCTTTGCAGCGGTGACAGATTTACTTTGGCCAACGTGCTCTGGTCACCACCGTCTTTGTCTTTCCAGGCAGCCAGCACGGAGCAGATACGGGCATGCGCGTATTGCACGTAATAGACCGGGTTGTCGTTGTTTTGTGCCAGTGCCAGGTCGATGTCAAAGATGTATTCGGTGTCGGGCTTGCGCGACAGCAAAAAGAAACGCACGGCATCCTTGCTGGTCCACTCGATCAGGTCGCGAAGTGTGACGTAGCTGCCTGCACGTTTGGAGATCTTGACCTCTTCGCCACCGCGCATCACGCGCACCATAGTGTGCAGAACATAGTCGGGGTAGCCTTCGGGAATGCCGACATGGGCCGCCTGCAGGCCCGCACGCACGCGGGCGATGGTGCCGTGGTGGTCCGTGCCCTGAATGTTCACCACCCGGGTAAAGCCGCGCTCCCATTTGGTGATGTGGTACGCCACATCGGGCACAAAGTAGGTGTAGCTGCCATCGCCTTTGCGCATGACACGGTCTTTGTCGTCGCCGTAGTCGGTGGACTTGAGCCAAAGGGCGCCATCGTGCTCGTAGGTTTTGCCCACATCGCGCAGTTTTTGCACAACCGCATCGACCTTGCCGCTGGTGTAGAGGCTTGATTCCAGGTAGTAATTGTCAAACTGGACATCAAAGGCCTTCAAATCAAGGTCTTGTTCGTGGCGCAGATAGGCCACCGCAAACAGGCGCATGCCGTCCAGGTCATTCACATCCCCGCTGCCAGTGAATTCGCGGTCGTCGGATCGGACGGTCTTTTTGGCCAAAAAGTCGTTGGCAATGTCCTGGATGTAGTCGCCGTTGTAGGCCGGGGCATTTTCGCCACTGGGCCATTCGGCGTCGCCGGGCTTGAAGCCCTTGGCGCGCAACTGGGTCGAGCTGGCCAGGGTGCCGATCTGCACCCCCGCATCGTTGTAATAAAACTCGCGGTAGACCTGCTGCCCTTGTGTGGCCAGCAAATTGCAGATGGCGTCGCCCAAAGCCGCTTGGCGGCCATGGCCCACATGCAGCGGACCGGTCGGGTTCGCAGAGACGAACTCCACCAGAACCTTTTCGGCTTGAGCTGGCTGGTGTCCAAAACAATCGGCCGCTTGCAGCACCTCGTGCACCACAGCCTGTTTGGCCGCGTCCTTGAGGCGGATGTTGATGAAGCCCGGCCCAGCGATCTCGATGGCATCGACCCAGCGCTCGAAGGCGGGGGTCAGCAACAGGGCGGTGCGCAGAGTCTCGGCCAGTTGCCGGGGGTTTTGCTTGAGGGCTTTGGCCAGTTGCATGGCCGCCGTGCAAGCCAGGTCGCCATGGGCGGCCACTTTGGGGGATTCGAAGGCCGCGCGCGCACCGGCGCCGGTGTGAAGTTTCTCAAGCTCGGCGGCCAGGGCGGTGAGCAAATGTTGTTTGGCAAAAAGCATAAGGTCTGATTTTACGGTCTGGGCCTGAAATGCCCGATTGCAGCGTTCCACTCGCCGGATCTGTCAGGGTCAATGCCCCGGTTTGTGCCAGTAGCCGGGTTGTGCGTAGTGGTGTTTCAGGTAGTCAATCCAGAGCCTGACCCTCAGCGGCAAGTGCTTGCGCTGCGGAAACACCACATAAATCCCGTTGGGTGGTGCGGCAAAGTCTTCCAGCACCGCCACCAACTGGCCCGACTGGATTTCGCTTTCCACCTCCCAGGTGCTTCGCCAAGCGATGCCGTAACCGGCCAGGCACCAACTGTGCAGCACCTGCCCATCTGAACAATCGAGGGGGCCGCCGGGTCGCAGGTGAACCACCTCGTGGCCGCTGTCGGTGGGGCTTCTAAAGGCCCAGCCTCGGGTTTGCGAGGCATCGCTCGACAAAGTCAGACAGTCGTGCTGCAGCAAGTCGGACGGTTGCAGGGGTGTGCCTCTCCGGGCCAAATAAGCCGGGGTGGCAACGCACAGGCGCCGGTTGTCGGCCATGCGCACACTCACCAGTGACGAGTCGGGCAGGTCGCCGACACGCACCGCGCAGTCAAAGCCTTCGGCAGCCAGATCCACCACGCGGTCGCTCAGGTTCAGGGATATCGAGACATCGGGGTGCAACTCTCTGAAGCGCGGCACCAAAGGCGCCACATGGCGACGACCGAAACCGGCGGGCGCCGTGATGCGCAAATGCCCACTGGCCTTGACGCCACCCGCCGACACACTGGCTTCGGCGTTGGCCACGTCAGATAGCAAGCGCTGACAATCTTCCAGAAAAGCGCTGCCTTCGTGGGTCAAGGTGATGCGGCGCGTGGTGCGCACCATCAGTTTCACGCCCAAATTTTCTTCGAGGGCATCGAGTCGCCGACCGATGATGGCCGGGGCCACGCCCTCGGCGCGGGCCGCAGCGGTCAGGCTGCCCTTGGTGGCAACCGACACAAAGGTTTCAAAGGCTTTGAGCTTGTCCATGGCCTTGATTGTGCGGCATCAAGTTCGCCAGCCTTTGGGCAAGCCGGCTTCGGGCGTCATGCCATAAAGAGGTTCGCCAGGCAGGCCGTCTTGCAGTGGCAAACGGGCTGCCATCAGCTTTTCGAGATCAATGCCCGTCGACACGCCCATGGCCTCCAGCATGAAGACCAAGTCTTCGGTGACCACATTGCCCGACGCGCCGGGTGCGTAGGGGCAGCCGCCCAGGCCGCCCAAAGAGCTGTCAAACGTGCGCACACCCGCCTCATAGGCGGCCAGACAATTGGCCAGGCCCAGACCGCGGGTGTTGTGCATGTGGGCTGATCCCGTGCGCTCGCCAATTTCTCGAAAAAGCTGCTGGAACAGCCGGCTTACCTGCGCCGGGTTGCCCATGCCCGTGGTGTCCGACAGGCCGATTTCGTCCACGCCCACTTGTGCCAGTTGCACCGCCAGGCGCAACACATCGGCTTCGGGGACATGGCCTTGCAAGGTGCAGCCAAAAGCAGTGGACATGCCCACTTCGACCGGCACGCCGGGCGCATGCTGATCGCGCCAATGCAGCACCGCCTGGACTTCTTGCACCATGGCCTCGGGTGTTTTGCGCACGTTGGCCATCGAATGCGCCGGGCTGGCCGACACGGGCAATGTGAGCTTTTGTGCCCCGGACTGCAGCGCGGCCTGTGCACCGCGCAAGTTGGGTACCAAGGCCATTACCCGAAGACCTGTATGCCGTAACGCATGCTGCACCACCAGCGCGGCATCGGCCATTTGCGGCAGCAGTTTCGCGGGAACGAACGAGGCCACCTCGATCTCGCGCAGGCCTGCAGCGGCCAGCGCATCGATCCAGAGCAGCTTGTGGGTGGTGTGCATGGTGGCCTTGACCGATTGCAGGCCATCGCGAGGGCCGACTTCGCTGATCAGGACGTCCGGTGTGTGGGGGCGTGTCATGGCTGAATTAAACCGCAGCGCGTTGCTGTGGGCCAAAAGCGCTGCATTTTTTCAAGACGCCCCTCTTGAGGTTTTGGGGGCAAATGCCGGTTTTCTGCCGCCGCATTTGTGTTTAAAAGTCAGGAGTCTCAGAAGTTTTTGCGGGTTTATCACCGTCTAAATTTAGAATAGAGTGGATATTCCCTTTGGACCGCTGGCGATCTGTCGCTTTGAATGTTGTCCATCCCCGATTTTTTGACTTGACCCCAGAGGTTTTCATGACTGCACGCACCGCGATCCACAACCTGCAAGTGGCCAACTCCTTGCTGAGTTTTATCAACGACCAGATGCTGCCCGCCACCGGCGTGCACCAAGACGTGTTCTGGAAAGGCTTCAACGACATCGTGGCCGATCTGGCCCCGAAAAACATCGCCTTGCTGGCCGAGCGGGACCGCATCCAGACCGCCATGGACCAGTGGCACACCGCCAACCCCGGCCCGGTCGCTGAAGGCAAGGCCATGAAGGCCTACCGCAAATACCTGTCACAAATCGGCTACCTGGTGACCGAGCCCAAAAGCGCCCAGGCCACCACCGCCAATGTCGACGCCGAGCTGGCCAAGCTGGCCGGCCCGCAGTTGGTGGTGCCGATTTTGAATGCCCGCTATGCCCTCAACGCTGCCAACGCCCGTTGGGGCAGCTTGTACGACGCCTTGTATGGCACCGATGCCATCAGCGAAGCCGATGGTTGCGAAAAAGGCTCGGGCTACAACCCCAAGCGCGGCGCCAAAGTCATTGATTACTGCCGCAATGTGCTCGACCGCTGTGCGCCCCTCAAATCTGGTTCGCACGTGGGCAGCAAGGGCTATGCCGTCAAGGCGGGCAAGCTGCTGGTGACCCTCGCCAACGGCAAGAGCACCACTCTGGCCGATGCCAAGCAGTGGGTCGGTTACACCGGCGACGCCAAGGCGCCTGCTTCGGTGCTGTTCGTGCACAACGGCATTCACCTCGACCTGCAAATCAACAAGAGCACAGCCATTGGCAAGACCGATGCCGCCGGTGTCTCGGACTTGATCGCTGAAAGCGCACTGTCCACCATTCTCGACCTTGAGGACTCGGTGGCCGCTGTCGATGCGGACGACAAAGTTCTGGCCTATGCCAACTGGCTGGGCATCCTGCAAGGCACCCTGAGCGAAGAGGTGCAAAAGGGCGGCAAGACTTTCACCCGCACCATGAACCCGGACCGCGAATACACCCAACCCAATGGCAAGGGTTCGGTGCGTTTGCACGGCCGCTCGCTGATGTTCGTGCGCAACGTCGGTCATTTGATGACCAATCCCGCCATCCTCTACAAGGCCGCCGATGGCAGCACCAAAGAGATTCCTGAAGGCATCCTGGACGCCATGGTCACCGTGACCTGCGCCCTGGCCGATCTGCAAAAGAAAAAGTCCAGCACCTTGCGCAACAGCCGCACGGGCAGCGTCTACATCGTTAAACCCAAAATGCATGGCCCGGCCGAAGTCGCTTTTGCCGACGAGTTGTTTAGCCGGGTTGAAAAAGTGATCGGCATGAAGCCGTCTACTGTCAAGCTGGGCATCATGGACGAAGAGCGGCGCACCAGCGTCAACCTGAAAGCCTGTATCGCTGCGGCCAAGAGCCGCGTGGCCTTCATCAATACCGGCTTTCTGGACCGCACGGGTGACGAAATGCACACCTGCATGCTGGCTGGCCCGGTTATGCGCAAGGGCGATATCAAGAGCAGCGTTTGGCTGAGTGCTTACGAAAAGAACAACGTCACCGTGGGTCTGCAATGTGGCCTGCGTGGCCGCGCCCAGATCGGCAAAGGCATGTGGGCCATGCCCGACTTGATGGCCGACATGCTCAAGCAAAAAATAGGTCACCCCCTGGCCGGTGCCAACACCGCATGGGTGCCCAGTCCGACGGCCGCCACACTGCACGCCATGCACTACCACCAGGTGGACGTGCCGGCCCTGCAAAAGCAAATGGAAAAAGCCATAGCCAAGCAAGATGCCAAAGAACTGCGCGAAGAAACCCTGAGCAAGTTGCTGCAGTTCCCAGTCGTGGCCAAAGACGCTGCCAACTGGTCTGAAGAAGACAAGCAAAAGGAACTCGACAACAACGCCCAGGGCATTTTGGGCTACGTGGTGCGCTGGATTGACCAAGGCGTGGGCTGCTCCAAAGTGCCTGACATCCATGGCGTTGGCCTGATGGAAGACCGCGCCACGCTGCGCATCTCCAGCCAGCACATGGCCAACTGGCTGCACCACGGGGTGGTGACCGAAAAGCAGGTCAAGAAAACCATGGAGCGCATGGCGGCCGTGGTGGATGCTCAAAACGCAGGCGATGCGGCTTATAAGCCCATGGCAGGCAACTTCGCCAAATCGGCAGCCTACAAGGCGGCCTGTGACCTGGTCTTCAAGGGCAAAGAACAGCCCAGCGGCTATACCGAGCCGCTGTTGCATGCTTGGCGCCTGAAAGTCAAGGCTGCAGCCTGAAGGCGGGTGGACTGAAATAAGTCCGACATTTGAAAGCGGCTCCTTCGGGAGCCGTTTTTGTTGCGTGTCAGGTTTGGCACATCGGCAATGCCTGAAAATGGGCTTTTTGGAGGGCGTGATGCGCTGGATAGACCGGATTCCGATGTTGCTGCTGTTGGGTATTGCCATTTACCTGGCTGGGGCCCCTTTTGTGCCGGAGCCGCACCTGTTGGAGAAGTGGCGCATGCTCTTCGAAGGCACCTTGAGCAAGCCCATTGACATCTTTGACTTTTTCTTGCACTCCCTCCCCCTGGTGGTGCTGGTCATTCGCCTGTGGCGTGACGCGCACCGCCGCCGTCAGAGCAAGGACTGACCCCCCCCATTGAGTCAACAGGGTGAGCCAAACCACATGAGCCTTTTACTGCCTGCGATGGACCCATGCCGCTGCCCCTTGTGCGGGCAGCCCAATGCCTGCGCCATGGCGGGTGCCTTGGCGCCTGGGCCGTGCTGGTGTACGCGCGTGCACTTCAGTGCCGACTTGCTGGCACAGGTGCCCGAAGCGGCTCGCAACAAGGCCTGCATTTGCGCGGCGTGTGTGGCTGCATCTGAAGACAACAAAGCCCAAGTTGAAGACCCATCCAAAGGCGAGGGCGCATGAGCCTAGCCCAAGGCCCCCACAGTTTGCAGGCGCTGCAAGCGCGTTATGGTGAGCGGCACCGCTGGTTGTTGCTGCTGTCGGTGATGCTGGGCTCGATGGCGGCGGTGATGTCGTCCACCATCATGAACGTGGCCATCCCGGACATGAGCCAGCACTTTGCGCTGGGTCAAAGCCGGGTGCAATGGGTCACCTCGGGCTTTATGGTGGCCATGACCGTGTCCATGCTCACTACTCCCTGGCTGCTGGCCCGTTATGGCTATCGCCGGGTTTATGAGGTGTGCATGTGGTTGCTTTTGGGTGGCGGTGTGGCGGGGGGCTTTGCCAATGATTTCCCACTGGTCATGGCCGCACGCGTCGCCGAAGGCCTGGCTGCAGGCGTGGTGCAGCCCATTCCTGCCATCATCATCTTGCGGGCGTTTGCTTCTGAAGAGCAGGGCCGCGCCAGCGGACTGTTCGGCATGGGCGTGGTGCTGGCTCCGGCCATCGGCCCAAGCATTGGTGGTGTGCTGGTCGACATGTTCGGCTGGCGCTCGATCTTTTTCATGGTGGTGCCGCTGGCCATGGTGGCGCTGTGGCTGTCACGACGCTACGTGCCCACATCGGCCCCGGGCGGCGTTCAGGCCGATGCCGACAGCCCCGGCCTCGACTGGATCGGACTGGCGCTGGCCAGTGCCTCCACCTTGATGCTGCTCAACGGCCTGGTTCAGCTGCGCGGCGACGACGATACGGTGGCCATGGTCTTGCTGGCGCTGGCGGGCGTGGGCATGGCGGTGTTTGTGGCATGGCAGCGTCATTTGCTGCAGCCAGGCCGACGCGTGCGTCGTGCGGCTTCGGGCCGCCAAGGCAAGCCGGTACGGCAGGCACTGCGTGGCCCACTCATGAACCTGCGAGTATTTGGGCACCGCCATTTCGCCATGGGGGCGTTGGTGTCTTTCACCTATGGCATTGCGCTGTTTGGCTCCACTTATTTGCTGCCGGTCTATATGCAGATGGGCTTGGGCCTGTCGCCGTCCTATATTGGTGCGGCCTTGCTGCCAGCAGGTATTTTGCTGGCCGTAACCATCGCCGCGGTGGGGCGTTTGTCAAACCGCATGCCGCCAGCGCATTGGGTGAGCTGGGGCCTGGCCTTGCTGGCGCTGTCCTTTGCGCTCATGCCTTTGGTGCACCCTGCAGCGGGACTGGCCTTGCTCTGGATTTTGGTGATCCTCGGCCGCATTGGCTTGGGCTTCATCTTGCCTTCACTCAACCTGGGTGCTTTGCGCGGCTTGCCCAAGGACCTGATCCCGCAGGCTTCCAGCGTGATCGGTTTTGTACGCATGCTGGGCGGCGCGGCGGGTGTGAGCATTTGCGCCATCGTGCTGGAGTGGCGTCTGGCGGTCTACGCCTTGGCCGCAAACAGCCCGAGCAGAGCCGACTTACGGGCTTTCAACGAAACCTTTGTTTTTCTGGCCACCACGACCGCGCTGGCCTTGCTGGCCGCCTGGAAAATGGCCGAGCCCACAGCCACCCCCGCCAAGGACTGAACCATGTGTCAATTGCTCGGCATGAATTGCAACACCCCCACTGATGTGACCTTCAGCTTCAGCGGCTTTGCGCAGCGAGGCGGCATCACCGACCACCATGGGGATGGCTGGGGCATTGCCTTTTTTGAAGGTCTGGGCGTGCGCCATTTTGTGGACCACCAAAGCGCCAGCAGTTCGCCGGTGGCCGAGCTGATTCGCCGCTACCCGATCAAAAGCCGCAACGTGATCGCGCACATTCGCAAGGCCACGCAAGGCGAAGTGAGCCTGGAAAATTGCCACCCGTTTGTGCGTGAGCTGTGGGGCCGGTATTGGGTGTTTGCACACAACGGCAACCTGGTGAGTTACGCACCCCGATTGCATGGCAGCTTCAAGCCTGTGGGGCAGACCGATAGCGAGCGCGCCTTTTGCTGGCTGATGCAGGAGTTGGCCAAGTCACATGCCAGCCTGCCCAGCGTGCAAGAGCTGACCATGACATTGCGTGAGTTGGTGCCGCAGATCGCCCGCTTTGGCACGTTCAATTTCTTGCTCTCCAACGGCCAGGCATTGTGGGCGCATGCCAGCACAAACCTGCATTACGTGTTGCGCAGTCACCCGTTCACGAAGGCGACTTTGAGCGATGAAGACCTGAGTGTGAATTTTGCTGACCATGCCAGCGAGAACGACAGGGTGGCGGTGGTGGTGACTGCCCCGCTGACCACCAATGAGGCCTGGATCGCTTTTGAGCCTGGGCGCTTGTACACCTTTGAAGACGGTGACTTGAGGCCCTAGCCCACGCCGCCTCAGCGCCAGCAAAACCCATCTGATGTTTAAAGCGCTGCTTCTATGGCATCCATAAACAGCGCCGCCACATCACACCCTGTCTGGTCGGTGATTTCCTGAAAACAAGTTGGGCTGGTCACGTTGATTTCTGTCAGGCTGTCGCCAATGATGTCCAGGCCCACCAGCATCAGCCCGCGCGCTGCCAAAATTGGTCCCAGGGTTTCGGCGATCTCACGGTCACGCGCTGAAATCGGTTGCGCCACACCTTTGCCGCCAGCCGCCAGGTTGCCGCGCACTTCCCCGCCTTGCGGGATGCGGGCCAGGCAAAAGGGCACGGGCTTGCCGCCAATCAACAGCACACGCTTGTCACCTTGGGCAATGCCGGGCAAGAACTTTTGCACCATGACGGTTTGCGCGCCGTCCCGGTTGAGTGTTTCAATGATCGCACCCAGATTCAGTCCGTCAGCCCCCACCTTGAAAATGCCCATGCCGCCCATGCCGTCCAGGGGCTTGAGGATGATGTCGCCATGCGTGGCATGAAACGCCCGGATGTCGGCATCGCTTCGCGTCACCAGGGTGGGCGCGATGAACTGCGCAAACTCCAGGATGGCCAGTTTTTCGGGGTGGTTGCGCAGCGCGGCAGGGCTGTTGAAGACCTTGGCGCCTTCGCGCTCGGCCTGGCTCAGCAGGTGGGTGGCGTAAAAGTACTCGCTGTCAAAAGGCGGGTCGGTGCGCATGATGACGGCGTCAAAGTCCTTCAGGTTTGCGCGACGTGTAGCGGTCTGCTTGAACCAGGCATCGGCTTGCCCCGTCAGGGTGATGTCGCGCACCTGCGCCGATACGACTTCACCTTGCTGCCACCGCACATCGGTCATCTTGCAGGCGACCACCTGATGGCCGCGCTTTTGCGTCTCGCGCATCATCGAAAAGGTGGTGTCCTTGTAAATCTTGAAGGACTCGAGGGGGTCGGCAATAAAGAGAATATTCATGCGTTCATTGTAGGTGGGCGGTTGGAACTTGTCTGGCGAGTGACGGCCTGCAATCGGGCCCTCTGGCAGTGAACGCGAAGCTGCGTTGCCAAGCCCAGGCATTCACCATCAGCCGCCAGCGGAACGCCATCCACGCAATCAATGGTCAGTGTCTTGAAGGGTCGGCACTGCAGGCGTGGATCGGTCAAATGCTTGCCGACCAGCAAGCGCGGCAGCAAATTCAGAACGCCTGACCGCCCCATTGGCCCGGCCAGCAGCGCATCCAGTTGCCCGTCGTCTATCCGGGCGTGGGGCACTGCAGGCATGCCCGAACCAAAGCTGGGAGTGTTCAGGCTGGATGCAAACAGCGCGGGCCCCGAGGACATCGGCTCACCGTCTGCGCTCACCGAGAGTTGCCAGGTTTGCAAATAAGCCAATTCTT
The DNA here is from genome assembly GCF_003063415.1 of Limnohabitans sp. 2KL-17. Taxonomy (GTDB): domain Bacteria; phylum Pseudomonadota; class Gammaproteobacteria; order Burkholderiales; family Burkholderiaceae_C; genus Limnohabitans_A. The sequence continues at coordinate 24,811 of NZ_NESK01000015.1, read as the reverse complement.
TCAGTGTGGCCCAAAGGTAGCGCGGCAAGCCTCTCAACCAGCGCGGTCCGTTCAGGGCGCGCAGACCCACTGAAGAATCAAAGCCTGCCGTCAGGCTCGAAAAAAAGTGGGTGTCATGGCTTTGCCCTTGCAAGTCTGTCCAGCACGCCAAGCCGGTATCAACGGATCGGGCCGGGCCGTTCAGGGCATGCTGCAAAGCGGCGGTCCATGACAAGCCATACAGGCCCAACGCCCTGGCGCAGTCGTTACCGCTGCCCATGGGCACCAGGGCCAGTGTCAGCTTGCGCGACAGCAAGGCGGGCAGCCAACGGTTCAGGGTGCCATCTCCACCCACAGCCACCACCCGACTGCCTTCGGGCAAGTTTTGCAGCAATGCAAGGCTTTCTTGCAGCTTATCCGGGGCCGCAAAGCTGCTGTCTGGTGCGTGCGTTTGAAGCCAATTTTTAAAAGGAGGAATGGCTCGTGCAGCACGCCCACCTTGCGCATGCGGGTTAAGCAGGATGAGTGTCATGGGGTCACTGAAACGCGACTTCGGCAAAGCTGCGCAGCTTGCGGCTGTGCAATTGTTCGGGCCCCGCATCGCGCAACAAGGTCACGGCACGGATGCCGATTTGCAGATGCTGCTTGACCCTTTCACGGTAAAACTGGTTGGCCATGCCGGGCAGCTTGATCTCGCCGTGCAACGGCTTGTCGCTGACACACAGCAAGGTGCCGTAGGGCACTCTGAAGCGAAAACCGTTGGCCGCAATGGTGGCGCTTTCCATGTCCAGCGCCACGGCGCGGCTTTGGCTGAAACGCCGCTGCGGGGTGCTGGCCACATTGCTGGTGGGCAGCAGTTCCCAGTTGCGGTTGTCGGTGCTGGCCACGGTGCCGGTGCGCATGAGGCGTTTCAGCTCTGCGCCATGACACCCGGTGATCTCGGCCACGGCTTGCTCGAGGGCCATCTGAATCTCGGCCAATGCAGGAATCGGCACCCACAGCGGCAGCTCTTCGTCCAACACATGGTCTTCACGCACATAGGCGTGGGCCAGCACATAGTCGCCCAGCTGTTGTGTGGTGCGCAGCCCCGCGCAATGTCCCAGCATCAGCCAGGCATGCGGTCGCAGCACCGCAATGTGGTCGGTGATGGTTTTGGCATTGGCAGGCCCCACGCCAATGTTGACCATGGTGATGCCGCTGTGGCCTTTGCGCACCAAGTGGTAGCCCGGCATTTGCGGCAGCCGAGGCGGCGGCTGGCCTTGTGCATCGGCGTCTTCAGGTGACAGGCCAATCCGGCGAGTCACCACATTGCCGGGTTCAATGAAGGCGATGTATGCGCTGTCAGGGTTTTGCATCTCGGCATGACCCAGGGCGATGAATTCGTCGATGTAGAACTGGTAATTGGTGAACAGCACATAGTTTTGAAACCAGTGTGGTGAAGTGCCTGTGTAGTGGCGCAGGCGCTGCAGGGAATAGTCCACCCGGGGCGCCGTGAACAGCGACAAAGGACGGGCTTCTGAAGCGGCTGGCTCATGGGTGCCATTGGCAATTCCATCGTCCATGGCGGTGAGGTCGGGCAGGTCAAATACCTCACGCATCAGAGCCTGTCGATCAGGGCTCAGGCTGCCTTCCATGTACTCGTCTTCGGCAAATGAAAAATGGATTGGGATGGGTTGGCTGCTGGTGCCCACCTGCAAGCTGACGCCGTGATTTTTTAGCAGAAGCGACAACTGCTTTTGAATGTAATAAGCGAACAGATCTGGCCGGGTCAGGGTGGTTTCAAAGCGGCCCGGTTCGGCCACAAAACCATAGCTTAAAGGGCTGTCCAGCCCGGCGGGCTTACGGCTGGCGCTGCTGACCTGGACGCGAACAAAAGGATAGAAAGCCCGTACCCTGGTACCTGCCATGTCCGCCCCTGCCACAAAGTCGCGCATGGCTTGGCGCAGGTGGTTGACGCCTTGCTGGTAAATGTGCTGGACCTGGGCCAAGGCGCTGTCGGCATCCTGGTGTTCAGATGGGGCGATGAAGGGCGGTAGGTGCTGCATGTGAAAATCTCGATCAGTGCTCTCCAGTGTAGAGGGCAACGCCATCGGGATGTTGATTCAGGACCATCTGCCGATCATAAAAACTCACATATTGCGTCGGTATTGCCCGCCCACCTCAAACAGCGCATTCGTGATCTGACCCAGTGAGCAAACACGCACCGCATCTATCAGCACCTCGAACACGTTGCCATTGTCAATCACCGCTTGCTGCAGTCGCTTGAGCATCTCAGGCGATTCGCTGGCGTGCAGGGCCTGGAAATCGTGCAGGCGTTTGAGTTGCGATTGCTTTTCTTCTTCGGTCGAACGGGCCAGCTCCAGCTTGTAATTGACTGGGTCGCCATGTGGATTGCGGAAGGTGTTGACGCCAATAATGGGCAGCTCGCCCGTGTGCTTGAGCATCTCGTAGTGCATGGACTCGTCCTGAATCTTGCCGCGCTGGTAGCCGGTTTCCATCGCGCCCAAAACCCCGCCACGTTCGGCGATTTTTTCAAACTCGGCCAGCACGGATTCTTCAACCAACTCGGTCAGTTCGTCAATGATGAAAGCGCCTTGGTTGGGGTTTTCGTTCTTGGCCAGGCCCCACTCGCGGTTGATGATGAGCTGAATCGCCATGGCCCGGCGCACCGACTCTTCGGTGGGGGTGGTGATGGCTTCGTCAAACGCGTTGGTGTGCAGGCTGTTGCAGTTGTCGTAGATCGCGATCAGCGCCTGCAATGTGGTGCGGATGTCGTTGAACTGAATTTCTTGCGCGTGCAAGCTGCGGCCACTGGTCTGGATGTGGTACTTGAGCTTTTGCGAGCGCTCATTCGCGCCATATTTCTCTTTCATGGCCACGGCCCAGATGCGGCGCGCCACGCGGCCGAGCACGGTGTATTCCGGGTCCATGCCATTGGAAAAGAAGAAGCTCAGGTTGGGCGCGAAATCGTCGATGTGCATGCCACGCGCCAGATAGGCTTCGACAAACGTGAAGCCGTTGGAGAGCGTAAAGGCCAGCTGGCTGATCGGGTTGGCCCCGGCTTCAGCAATGTGGTAGCCAGAGATGGACACCGAGTAAAAGTTGCTCACATCGTGGTGCACAAAATACTGCGCAATGTCGCCCATCACTTTCAGGCTGAATTCGGTCGAGAAGATGCAGGTGTTTTGGCCCTGATCTTCTTTCAGGATGTCGGCCTGCACGGTGCCGCGCACGTTGGCCAGCACCCATTCCTTGATCTTGGCGGCTTCGGTTTCGGTGGGTTCGCGGCCATTGTCAGCCTTGAATTTGTCGATGTTCTGGTCGATGGCCGTGTTCATGAACATGGCCAGAATCGATGGCGCAGGTCCGTTGATGGTCATCGACACGGATGTGGTGGGGTTGCACAGGTCAAACCCCGAATACAGCACCTTCATGTCGTCCAGCGTGGCCACGTTCACGCCCGAGTTGCCCACTTTGCCGTAAATGTCAGGGCGCAGATCGGGGTCGTTGCCATACAGCGTGACCGAGTCGAATGCGGTGGACAGGCGCTTGGCGGGCAGGCCTTCGCTCACCAGTTTGAAGCGGCGGTTGGTGCGAAACGGGTCGCCTTCACCGGCAAACATGCGGGTAGGGTCTTCGCCCTCGCGCTTGAATGCAAAAGTGCCTGAGGTGTAGGGGTAGCTGCCAGGTACGTTGTCCAGCATCAACCACTTGAGCACTTCGCCATCGTCTTCGTATTTGGGTAAGGCCACTTTACGGATGGTGGTGCCGCTGAGTGACTTGGTGGTGAGGGCCGTGCGGATTTCCTTGTCACGGATTTTGACCACGTACTCGTCGCCCGCGTAGGCCTTTTGCATGTCAGGCCACTGGCCCAAGAGCTTGCGGGCAGTGGGGTCTTGGGTTTGTTCGCGCTGCACTGCCAGGTCGATGGCGGCCTCGGCGGCTTTGGCGCGACCGGCCTTGCCCGTTTCGAGCATGCGGGCCACAGCGCGAAGCTGCTGGATTTCACGGGCCAGGCGCGACTGGTCAATGGCGCGCTTTTTGTAGCCGCGAACGGTGTCGCTGATCTCGGCCAAATACCGGGTGCGCGCTGAAGGCACGACAGGGTTCTGGTGGGTGCTGTAGCGCACATCCACCACCGGCAGACGGCCCTCGGTGGTGGGCATGCCCAGCTCTGCCAAACGTTTTTTGAGGGCCTGGTACAGCGCGGTCACGCCGTCGTCGTTGAAGCGTGCGGCCATGGTGCCAAACACCGGCATCTGCTCGGTCGGTACCGTCCAGGCTTCCTTGTTGCGCTGCACCTGCTTGGCCACATCGCGCAGCGCGTCGCTTGAGCCCTTGCGGTCGAATTTGTTGATGGCCACGAACTCGGCAAAGTCCAGCATGTCGATCTTTTCGAGCTGGCTGGCCGCGCCAAATTCGGGCGTCATCACATACATGGGCACATCCACATGCGGCACGATGGCCGCATCGCCTTGGCCGATGCCGGACGTTTCCACCACGATCAGGTCAAAACCAGCCACCTTGCAGGCCGCGATCACATCGGGCAGAGCGGCCGAAATTTCAGAGCCAAAGTCACGTGTGGCCAGCGAGCGCATGAAGACACGAGGGCCTTGCGACCAAGGCGAAATCGCGTTCATGCGGATGCGGTCGCCCAGCAAGGCCCCTCCGCTCTTGCGGCGTGAGGGGTCAATCGAAATCACGGCCACACGCAAGCTGTCGTTTTGGTCCAGCCGCAAACGGCGGATCAGTTCGTCGGTGAGTGAAGATTTGCCTGCGCCGCCGGTGCCGGTGATGCCCAGCACGGGTACTTTCTTTTGGGCGGCTTGTTCGCGCACAGCTTTGACCACGCCGGCATCGGCCTTGTCATTCTCCAAAGCGGTGATCAGTTGTGCCAGCGCGCGCCAGTTCATCTCGCCGTGTCCCTGAATGTCGTCTACGGTTTTGGGGGCCAGTGGGCTGACGTCCTGGTCGCAGCGCATGACCATTTCGCCAATCATCCCGGCTAGGCCCATTTTCTGGCCGTCTTCGGGGCTGAAAATGCGCACGCCGTGCTCGGCCAGCATGCGGATTTCGGAGGGCACGATCACGCCGCCACCACCGCCAAACACCTGAATGTGCTCACCACCCCGGGCTTTGAGCAGTTCCATCATGTAGGTGAAGTATTCGTTGTGCCCACCCTGGTAGGAGCTGATCGCAATGCCTTGGGCATCTTCCTGCAGGGCGGCGGTGACCACCTCGTCGACCGACCGGTTGTGGCCCAGGTGGATGACCTCTGAGCCCATGCCTTGAAGGATGCGGCGCATGATGTTGATGGCGGCGTCGTGGCCGTCAAACAGGGAGGCGGCGGTTACAAAACGCACCTTGTTGGTGGGGCGGTATTCGGCCAGGGCCTTGAACTCTGCGGACAAGTCGGTCATTCGGTGTCTCCGTTAGCGGTCTGTTTGCATTGACGTTGACGTAAACGTCAATCACATACAGCATCTTAGCCGCTGCCGCCTTTCCTGTCACTGACAGGCTGACGCGCTGGCAAAAAGTTATCATTCTTGACCAATTTAGCCCGATGGCCACACCATGACGACACCCCCAACCTCCTCAGGATTCGATGTTCAGCCCGCTTCGGGCTATGCCGGTGACATCAGCCCCCAACTGGCCTGGGCCTGGGTGCAGTCGGGCGAGGCTTTGCTGGTCGATGTGCGCACCGATGCCGAACGGGCCTGGGTGGGCTTTGTGCCCGGCGCCCATGCGCTGGCCTGGAAGCAGTGGCCCGGCATGGCCATGAACCCTGAGTTTGACGCAGGCATTCAAAGTCTGGCTGCCGGTGGCAAGAAGCTGTTGATGCTTTGCCGCAGCGGGGTGCGGTCCATCGCCGCAGCGCAGCGCGCCAACGAGTTGGGCCTGCAGGCGTACAACATATTGGAAGGCTTTGAGGGCGATCCGGATGGCCATGCCCACCGGGGATTGAAGGGGGGCTGGCGTTTTCGGGGTCTGCCCTGGCAGCAAAGCTGACGGGCCTTCCTTGGCAACTGTGCTGCACCTGTGCCCTTTGCGACTTTGGGCAGGCAGCGCCGGGCGATAAACTGAAGTCATGAATACATCTGTTCAAAAGCTGCTCGACCGCATCGAAGCTAAACGCGACGAAGTCACCGCCCTCACGCAAGCGCTGGTTCGCATTCCCACCATCAACCCACCGGGAGACGCTTACGAAGCCTGCGCCCATTTCATCGGCGAGCGGCTGGCCAAAAAGGGTTTTGCGATTGAATATGTGCGCGCCATTGGTGCACCGGGCGACAGCGACAGCCATCCTCGCACCAATGTGGTGGCGCGCTGGCAAGGCCAGGCGCCCGGCGAGTGCGTGCATTTCAACAGCCACATTGACGTGGTCGAGGCGGGGTCGGGCTGGACCTATGAGCCGTTTGGCGGGCAGGTGGCCAACGGACGGGTCTATGGCCGCGGCAGCTGTGACATGAAGGGCGGGCTGGCGTCCAGCATCATCGCCTGCGAGGCCCTAATCGAATCGGGTTTGCCAATTCCCGGCGCACTGGAAATCAGCGGCACGGTCGACGAAGAGTCGGGTGGTTTTGCCGGGGTGGGCTACCTGTCTGAGCGCGGGTATTTCAGCAAACCGCGTGTGCACCATGTGATCATTCCTGAGCCCTTGGGTGTTGACCGCATCTGTCTGGGGCACCGGGGCGTGTGGTGGGGTGAGGTGGAAACCCGAGGGCGCATTGCGCACGGCTCCATGCCCTTTCTGGGCGACAGCGCCATCAACCATATGAGTGCCTTCATCCACTTGCTGGAGACGCAATTGCAGCCGCGCTTGCAAGGCCGGCACACGGCCGAGCCGGTTGAGCCACCAGGCGCACGGGTCAGCACGCTCAACATCAACAGCATCCACGGCGGTCAGGTGGAGCAGCATTACGCGAATGACGAACGGGGCTGGCCTACAGCGCAAACGCCTGCGCCCGTGGTGGCGCACAGTTGCCGCACTGTGCTGGACCGGCGTTTCATCGCTGAAGAAAACCTCGAAGCCGTCAAGCAGGAAATCATCGACATGCTCGACGAGCTCAAGCGCACTCGGCCAGGGTTTGATTACGGCGTTCGCGAGATCATGAGTTTTGTGCCCACCGCTACTCCCAAAGACGCCCCGGTGGTGGATGCCACAGCGCGGGCCATTGCCCGGGTGCTGGGACGCGAGCCCAGCTACATTTCAAGCCCCGGTACCTACGATCAAAAACACATCGTGCGCACGGGCAAGTTGCAAGACTGCATTGCCTATGGTCCGGGCATCCTTGATCTGGCGCACCAACCCGATGAATACGTCGGCATCCAGGAGTTGGTGGATTCGGCCAAGATCATGGCTCTGGCATCGCTGGACCTGACGGGCTGGTCGCGCATGGTGTCTGCCTGACGCGACTCTTCCAAGCTCAACAGGCCGGCGGTCCTGCCAGGCCTGAGCGTCAGATGCCCGGTGGGCGCTGGGCCACCAGTTCTTGGTTGGCCATTTCGTAAGCGTGGGCCAGTTTCAGCAAGTCCCAGTCGCCTTGGGGCTTGCCGATCAAGGCCAGCCCCATGGGCAAGCCGTTGGCCCCAAAACCCGCAGGCACGCTGATCGAGGGAAGACCGGCGAAGGTGGCGTAAATCACCACTTCCATCCAGCGGTGGTAGGTGTCCATGGGTCGCCCCGCCAGGCTTTGCGGCCAGCGCATAGTGATGTCAAAAGGCCAGGACTGTGCCACCGGGATGGCCAGCACATCGAACTTTTTAAACAGCGGCAGCATGCTTTGGTAAAAGCGTGTGCGGGTGGCACTGGCCGACATGAGTTGGGCGCCGGTCAAGGCCAGATGCTGGTCGTACTCCCACAGCGCTTCGGGTTTGATGTGCTGGCGGTTGTCGGGGTTAATCAGGAAGGGTGCCACGCGAGGCCCGACCAGGGCTTGCCGCCAGACCAGCCAGGCTTGCCAGATTTGTTCAGGGGGCATGCCCAGCGTGGCTTCATCGACCTGGCAGCCCATGCCCGACAGGCTGGCCAGAGCCGATTGGCAGACGGCCAAAATGCCGTCCTCCATGGGCAAATAGCCCCGCAGGTTGCCCAGCCAGCCGATGCGCGTGCCCTGGGGGTTGTGGTCCAGCGAACCGGCAAACACGGCGTGGTCGTCGGTCAGGCTCAAGGGGCTTGATGGGTGGGCGCCTGCTTGCACCGACAGCAGCATGGCCAGATCGCGCACATGGCGGGCCATCGGGCCCTCGGTGGCCAGTTGGGCAATGAAAACGTCTTGCGCGGGCAACATGGGCACACGGCCTTGTGAGGGGCGCATGCCAAACACATGGTTCCAACCTGCAGGGTTGCGCAGGCTGCCCATGAAGTCCGAACCATCTGCCACGGGGAGCATGCGTTTGGCCAGGGCGACAGCGGCGCCGCCACTGCTGCCACCCGCTGACTTGCTGGCGTCCCAAGCATTGCGGGTAGGGCCAAACACTTCGTTGAAAGTGTGCGATCCCAGGCCGAACTCCGGTGTGTTGGTTTTGCCGATCAAGATGGCGCCCGAGGCCTTCATGCGCTGGGCCATGAGGCCGTCTTCGCTGGCCACAAAGTCTTTCATCAAGGGACTGCCCAAAGTGGTGCGCAGGCCCTGCACGTTGGCCAGATCCTTGATGGCCTGGGGCATGCCGTGCATCCATCCCATGGATTGACCGCGGGCCAGTTGGGCGTCACGTTCGTCGGCTTGCGCCAGCAGAAGTGGCGTTTCAACGCGGCTGACGATGGCGTTGCTGTGCGTGTTGTGTTGGTCGATTTGCGCGAGCGTGCCAAGCATGACCTCCCGGCACGACACTTGCTTGGTGTGTATCGCATGCGACAACTCGCATGCACCGTATTGGGTAAGGCCCTGATGACTTCTTTGCATAAATGGACTTATAGTGTGACGAGAAAGATTGCATTGTCCCCCTATTGACTGGAGTGAATTCATGAAACGTCGTTCAATTTTGGCTGTCGCGGCTTTGGCCGCAGCCTTGTGCGCACCGCTGGCCGTCCAGGCGCAGGGCAAAACCCTCAAGGTGGTACCGCATTCCAATGTCACGATCCTCGATCCGATCTGGACCACAGCCTTTGTCACGCGTAACCACGGGTACATGATTTATGACACCTTGTTCGGCACCGACTTGGCTGGCAAGGTCAAGCCCCAGATGGTGGACAAGTGGAATGTCAGCAAAGACAACCTGACATGGACTTTCACACTGCGTGACGGCCTGGAGTTTCACGACGGCAAGAGCGTTACCAGCGAAGACGTGGTGGCCTCCATCAAACGTTGGGCCAGCCGTGACAGTTTTGGCGGTGTACTTGCCAGAAGCGTCGATTCGTACGCCACACCCGATGCCAAGACCTTTGTGATCAAGCTCAAGCAGCCCTTTGGCGTGATGCTCGAGGCGCTGGGCAAGCCGTCTTCCAACGTGCTGTTCATCATGCCGGCCCGTATCGCGGCCACCCCCGGCAGCGAGCAGATCAAGGAAAACATCGGTTCGGGCCCCTACAAGTTCGTGTCCGCTGAATACAAGCCCGGCGAGCGCTTGGTGTACGCGAAAAACGAAAAATACAAACCCCGTGCCGAAGCGCCCGATGGCACCACCGGTGGCAAGCAGGTCTATCTTGACCGCGTCGAGTGGGTCATCATCCGTGATCCGCAAACCCAGTTCAATGCCTTGGTGGCGGGCGAGGTCGACATCGTCGAGCAGCCTACGTTCGAGCAATACGCTTCGCTCAAAGCCCAAAAAGACATCCAGTTGGTGGACGCTCAGCCGGCCGGTTTGCAATACATCTTCCGTTTTAACCACCTGCATGCCCCGTTCAATGACGTGAAAATCCGCCAGGCTGCCATGGTGGCACTGGGCCAGGAGGCTCACCTCAAGACCCAGGTGGGTGCGCCCGGCATGTTCACTTTCTGCAAGAGCATGTACCCCTGCGGTACACCGTTCGCCAGCGAAAAAACAGGCATTTACACCGGCATGGCCGACCCGAAAAAGGCCGCTCAAATGCTCAAGGATGCGGGCTATGACGGCACGCCTGTGCTGCTGATGCGTCCGACCGATCTGGCCGCGATTGCCAAACTGCCTTTGGTGGCCAAGCAGCAACTCGAAGCCGCTGGCTTCAAAGTCGACATGCAGCAAATGGACTGGGCCACCCTGGTGGCGCGCCGCGCCAAGAAGGATGCGCCTGCACAAGGTGGCTGGAATGCCTTCATGACCGCATGGACCGCTGGCGACATCCTCAACCCCTTGACCATGTCCATGATGAATGCGGCGGGCGACAAGGGCTGGTTTGGCTGGCAAGACGACAAGCAAATTGAGGACCTGAAGGTCAAGTTTGCACAGTCCACCACCGAAGCACAGAAAAAGCAGATTGCCGAGCAGATCCAGTTGCGCGCCATGGAAACAGCCTCCCATGTGCCATTGGGCCAGTACTTCAACCCCGCAGCCTTGCGCAAAAACATCTCCGGGCTGGTGCCTGGCGGCGCACAGGTCTACTGGAACATCAAGAAGAACTGATTCCCGGGGCTTGCCGCACTCGCTGAGTTCGGCAAGCCTTATGCACCTTCGTGCAGTGTCTGGTCAGGGGTTTTGATCCCGGCCTGCAGGTCTTTTTCCTCGACCCTCGGAATCATTCATGTTGCGTTTTTTGATGCAGCGCCTGCTGGCGCTGATCCCTGTTCTTTTCACGGTGGCCATCATCGTGTTCCTGATTCTCAGGCTCACGCCAGGCGATCCGGCTGCGGTCATTGCGGGCAACAACGCCACCAACGAAGACATCGACCGGATTCGTGAGCAACTGGGTTTGACCAAGCCCTTGTTCACGCAATTCACGATTTGGCTGAGTGGCGTGCTGCAGGGCGACCTGGGCTATTCGTTTTACCTGAACAAGCCGGTGATCGAGTTGATCGCACAGCGCATCGAGCCGACTTTGTCCTTGGCCGCTGGGACCATGCTGTTGTCGGTGGCGGTGGCGGTGCCCTTGGGCACCTTGGCCGCGTGGCGCATGGGGGGCTGGCTCGACCGGATTCTCTCGGGCTTTGCCGTGGCTGGTTTTTCGGTCCCGGTCTTTGTGATCGGCTATGTGCTGATTTATGTGTTTGCCATCGAGTTGCAGTGGTTGCCGGTGCAAGGCTATCGGCGCTTGTTCGGTCCTTCTTCGCAGGGCATCGGGCCTTGGGCTTATCAACTGGTCTTGCCCTGGGTCAGCCTGGCCACCATTTACGTGGCCTTGATCGCCCGTGTCACCCGTGCCAGTGTGTCTGAGGCATTGACTGAAGACTACATTCGAACTGCGCGTGCCAAGGGCGTGACTGAGCAGGCCGTGTTGCTGCGCCATGCGCTGGCCAATGCGGCGGTGCCCATCGTCACCGTGATCGGCATTGGCATTGCACTGCTGATTGGCGGCGTTGTCGTGACCGAGACCGTGTACGCCATTCCGGGCTTGGGTTCTCTCACGGTGGATGCCGTGCTCAACCGCGATTTTCCGGTCATCCAGGGCGTGGTGCTGTTTTTCAGCGTGCTCTATGTGGTGATCAACCTGCTGGTCGATCTGAGCTACCTCTGGCTCGACCCCCGCATCCGTTACTGAGCCCAAGAACCGCATGACAACGCTTTTTCGCAAACTGATGGCAAACACTTCGATCCGCTTTGGGTCGAGTGTGTTGGCCCTTTTGATTTTGATCGCAGCCATCGCCCCATGGCTGGGCACCGTGGACCCTGCCGCCATGGATTCGGCCAACATCAACACCCTGTCTGGCACGGTCGGGCAGTTTGCCTTGCTGGACGGCTCCAGCGTGGCGCACACCTTCTGGATGGGCGCCGACAACTTTGGCCGTGACATTTACAGCCGTGTGCTGTTTGGCACACGCGTGTCCTTGCTGGTGGGCTTGTTCTCGGCCACGGTGGCCTTGTCCATCGGGGGCTTTCTGGGCATGCTGGCGGGCTACTTTCGCTTGATGGACACGGTGCTCATGCGTTTCATGGATGGCCTGATGGCGATCCCTGCGATTTTGCTGGCCATTGCCCTGGTGGCCGCTCTGGGCGCGCAACTGTGGACGGTGGTGGTGGCCATTGCCGTGCCAGAAATTCCCCGCGTCACGCGCCTGGTCCGGTCTTTGGTGCTGACCCTGCGCGAAGAACCTTTTGTGGAGGCGGCAAGGGCCCTGGCCACGCCGACGCCGGTGATCTTGTTGCGCCACATCCTGCCCAATGCCATGGCGCCATTGATTGTGCAGGGCACGTTCATCGCCGCCAGTGCGGTGCTGACCGAAGCAATCTTGAGTTTCCTGGGCTTGGGTTTGCCCGCCGACGTTCCGACCTGGGGCAACATCATGGCCGAGGGGCGTGTGCAATTCACGCAGTTCCCGGGTAATGTGCTGTATCCGGCCCTGTTTTTGGTGCCCACGGTGCTGGCCATCAATTTGCTGGGCGACGGCTTGCGCGATGTGCTCGATCCCAAGTTTGCCAAGAGGAGCGCGTGATGGCCTCCACTGAACAACAGACGGTGCTCTCGGTACGCCATCTTTCGGTGGCCTTGCCTTTTGGCGCAGACCGGGCCCATGCGGTTCAAGGGGTGTCGTTTGACATTCATGCCGGAAAAACCTTGTGCGTGGTGGGTGAGTCGGGTTCTGGCAAATCGGTCATGGCCACCACCGTGATGGGTTTGCTGGCCAAAGAGTTGCGACCCGATGCCGGAGAGATCCTTTTGCAAGGTGAGTCGCTGCTCAAAGCGTCGGCCTTGCGCATGCGCCAATTGCGCGGGCAGGCCATGGGCATGGTGTTTCAGGAGCCGATGACCGCACTCAACCCGGTCATGACTTGCGGGGACCAGGTGGACGAATTGTTGTCGACCCACACCGACTGGCCCTTTGACAAACGCCGAGCCGAAATCTTGCGCATTTTTGACCGGGTGCGATTGCCCGAGCCCGAGCGCATGTTGCGCAGCTACCCGCATCAACTCAGCGGGGGGCAGCGCCAACGCATCGTGATCGCGATGGCGGTGATCCTCAAACCTGCGCTGATCATTTGTGACGAGCCCACCACGGCGCTCGATGTCACCACACAAAAAGAAATATTGCGCCTGATCGCCGATCTGCAACGTGAGCAGGGCAGCGCGGTGTTGTTCATCACCCACGACATGGGCGTGGTGGCCGAGATTGCCGACGACGTGCTGGTCATGAACCAGGGTGAGGCGGTGGAGGGCGGGGCTTGCGAGCAGGTCTTGCGCCGCCCCAAAGCCGAGTACACGCGCCAGTTGTTGGCGGCAGTACCGGCCATGACACCGCCTGCACCCAAACCCGCGTTCACCGGTCCAGTTTTGTTGTCGGGGCAGGGTGTGGGCAAAACCTACATGAGCCGTGACTGGATGGGCCGTAACCGCGCCACCGCGGCCTTGCAAAACGCCCATGTGGCGGTGCATGCCGGCGAAACCGTGGGTGTGGTGGGTGAGTCCGGCTCGGGCAAGTCGACTTTTGCGCGTTGCCTGATCCGACTGATCGACCCGACTGAGGGGCGGATTTTTTGGGCTGAGAACGATGTGGCCCAACTGCCTGAAAACCGGTTGCGCCCTTTGCGCAGCCAGGTACAGGTGGTGTTTCAAGACCCGAACCGTTCACTCAATCCACGCCGCACGGTGGGGCAGTCCCTGGTGGAAGGCGCCATGAATTTCGGCCAGTCACGGGCCGAGGCCGAGGCGCTTGCAGCCGAATTGATGGGCCAGGTGCGTTTGCCTGTCGAAGCGCTCAAGCGTTACCCCAGCCAGTTCAGCGGCGGTCAGCGGCAACGCCTGGCCATTGCGCGCGCGCTGGCCTGTCGCCCCAAGGTCTTGGTGGCCGATGAAGCCGTGAGCGCCCTGGACGTGAGCGTGCAGGCGCAGATCCTGAACCTGCTGCGTGAAATCCAGGGGCGACTTGGTTTGGGTTTGCTTTTCATCACACACGACTTGCGGGTGGCCGCTCAATTGTGTGACCGTGTGATCGTGATGCACCAGGGCCTCATTGTTGAAGAAGGCCCCACAGCCGAGGTTTACGCCAACCCGCAGCAAGACTACACCCGTCGCCTGCTCGATGCTGCGCCTGCAGCCTTGCCTGCACTTGAAACCTGAAGCTTTTTAAACAAGTCCCATGACCCGCATTTTGATGGCTGGCTACCAGCACGAAACCAACACCTTTGCCCCCAGCCTGGCCCATTGGGCGGCCTTTGAAAGTGGCGAGGCCTTTCCGGCCTATGTGCGCGGACAGGCCATGCTGGACCAGATGACGGGCGTGAACATTCCTGCGGGCGGCTTCATCGACGCGGCCCGTCGTGAAGGCTGGCAATTGGTGCCTTCGGCGTGGGCCGGTGCCACGCCGTCTTCGTATGTGACCCGGGATGCTTTCGAGCGCATTTGTGCCGCCATTCTCGAAGACGTGCGTTCGGCGATGCTGCAGGGCCTAGACGGCGTGTACCTCGATTTACATGGCGCCGCTGTGGCTGAAAACGCCGACGACAGCGAAGGTGAGTTGATCGCCCGCATCCGCGCGGTGGTGGGGCCCAAGCTGCCCATTGTGGCCAGCCTTGACTTGCACGCGAACGTGACCCAACGCATGCTTGAGTTGGCCGATGCTTTGGTGGCCTATCGCACTTACCCGCACATCGACATGGCCGAAACTGGCGAACGGGCAGCCATGCTGCTGCGAGAGCATTTGCGCGCCGGCGGCAAACGTCCGATGCGGTCGCGCCGGCTGCCTTTTCTGATTCCTCTCAATGCCCAAAGCACCTGGATGGCTCCGGCCAAAGATCTCTACGACGAGATGATCGCGCTGGAAACCCAGACCGGCTGCACCTTAAGTTTTTGCATGGGTTTTCCGGCTTCTGACTTTGCCGAATGCGGCCCCGTGGTGTGGGGCCACGGTCCGCAAGCAGACGCCGCCGTGCAAAGTTTGTTTGAACGGGTGGCTGCTCCGGGCCAGTGGCGCCCGGATGTTTTGCCCGCCCGGGAAGCGGTGACTCAGGCCTTGGCCACAGCCGATGTGTCCGCAGCGCCTGTGGTCATCGCAGATACGCAAGACAACCCGGGCGCTGGTGGCGACAGCAACACCACCGGCATGCTGCACGCCTTGCTGCAACAAGGGGCCGGTCAACGCTGGCCTGGCCAGGTTGCCCTGGGTTTGTTGTTTGACCCTGAGGCCGCCAGCAAGGCCCACGCAGCCGGTATCGGCGCTGTCTTGCAACTGGCTTTGGGCCGTGCCGTGCCCACTTTCACAGGTGAGCCCAGTGACCCGCCTTTGCAAGGCCGCTTCACAGTGCGAGCCTTGGGGCCCGATTACTGCGAGCTGAAAGGCCCGATGATGACCGGCATGAAGGCCCACATCGGCCCCTGCGCCTGCCTGGAGATCGATGGCGTTTTGATCGCGGTGGCCAGCGGAAAAATGCAGATGCTTGACCGTGAATTGTTCCGTGCTGTGGGCATTCACCCCGAACAAATGAAGTTGCTGGTGGTCAAGAGCTCCAACCACTTCCGCGCCGATTTCACGCCCATCGCCAGCCGTGTGCTGGTGGCCAAGGCCGCAGGCCCCATGGCCGCAGATCCAGGCGATTTGCCCTGGAAAAAACTCAGCCCCAACACCCGCACCCGGCCCTGAACTTCATCTTGGGGCCTGGCCTGATTATTTTTTTGGAAAGACAAGCGCATGAGCAAGACCAACCAAGACCTGACCCAGACCCCCGCCCATGAGCTGCTGGCCTTGTACCGCAGTGGCCATGCTTCGCCGGTCGATGTGACCCAGGCCGTTTTAAAGCGCATAGAACGGGTCAACCCCCAAATCAACGCCTTTTGTCTGGTCGACGAACAGGCCGCTTTGGCCAGTGCGCGCGCCAGTGAGGCGCGCTGGCAGGCGCATCGGCAGCAAGGCACGCCTGTGGGCGCCCTAGAAGGCGTGCCGGCCTCCATCAAGGATTTGATTCTGACCCGAGGCTGGCCCACCCTTCGCGGCAGCCGCACCATCGACCCGAACCAACCCTGGGAGGTTGATGCCCCTGCCACGGCGCGACTGCGCGAGGCGGGCGCCGTGTTGCTGGGCAAAACCACCACCCCCGAATTTGGTTGCAAGGGCGAGACCAACTCGCCTGCCACCGGCATCACGCGCAACCCCTGGAACCTGAACCACACACCTGGCGGGTCTTCAGGGGGCACCGCTGCTGCTGTGGCCGCAGGCCTGGGGCCGCTGAGTGTGGGCACCGATGGCGCGGGCAGCGTGCGCATACCCGCCGCGTTTTGCGGCAACGTCGGCCTCAAGCCCAGTTTTGGGCGCATACCCGCCTACCCCTTGTCGCCTTTTGGCTCGGTGGCGCACCTTGGGCCCCACACCATGAGCGTGCGCGACGCCGCCTTGATGACCAATGTGCTCAAGCAGCCCGACGCCCGCGACTGGACTGCGTTGCCGCCCGATGCCACCGATTACAGCGTGGGCCTAGAAGACGGTGTTCGCGGCCTGCGAATCGCCTATTCCCCCACCTTGGGCTTTGCGCAAAACGTGCACCCTGAAATCGCAGCGGCCGTGGCCACTGCGGTCAAACAGCTGGAAGCCCTGGGTGCCCACGTCGAGCAGGCCGACCCGGGTTTTGACGACCCGCTGGACATCACCACCGGCTTGTGGTTTTTGGGGGCCTACACCGTCTGGACGGGCCTGAGCGCCGAGCAGCAAGCCCTGGCCGACCCTGACTTTCGCGCCGAGGCGGCTCTGGGCGCGCAGCTGAGCGCCCTGCAGGTGCAGCAACTGAACCAGCGCCGCGGCGTTTTGGGTTCGCACATGCGCCAGTTCATGCAGCGCTTCGATTTGCTGGTCACTCCAGCCGTCTCGATCCCGGCATTTGAAGCCCGACCAGCCGGCTCGGCGCCCATGACCCCCGAGGCCATGCTGGGCTGGACACCCTTCAGCTACCCCTTCAATCTGACTCAGCAACCGGCCATCACGGTGCCTTGCGGGCTGACCCGGTCGGGTTTGCCAATGGGCTTGCAGATCGTTGGCCCCATGTTTGGCGACGCCTTGGTACTGCGCGCCGCCAGAGCCTATGAGTCGGTCATGCCGGTGCTGCGGCCAGTCATTTAAAGCCAGCCTTTGGGTGTGAATTCTCTGGGTGAAATTCATTATCATCGGCCCATGACATTTTTAGCCATCGATGTGGGCAACACGCGCCTGAAATGGGCGCTGTACGACCAACCCAACCCCCAAGGGCAGTTGCTGTCCCATGGCGCTGAATTCCTGGAAAACATCGACCGCCTGTCTGAAGGCGCCTGGGCGCAACTGCCCAAGCCAGACCAGATGCTTGGCTGCGTCGTCGCAGGCGATGCCATCAAGCGGCGCGTTCAAGAGCAAATGGAGATTTGGGATTTCGCCCCGCAATGGGTGGTGCCGGGCGTCCAGGAGGCGGGCCTGATCAATGGTTATGACCACCCTTCACGTTTGGGTTCGGACCGCTGGGTGGCCATGATCGGCGCGCGCCAGCGCATGCTGGCTTGCGGCCCTGCCCGGCCCCTGGTGGTGGTCATGGTGGGTACGGCCGTGACGGTCGAGGCAATCGATGCCGAAGGTCGATTCCTGGGCGGCCTCATCTTGCCAGGCCACGGCATCATGTTGAAGGCACTCGAATCAGGCACGGCTGGTTTGCATGTGCCGACCGGAGAGGTCACGCCCTTCCCGACCAACACCAGCGATGCCCTGACCAGTGGCGGGACGTACGCCATTGCCGGTGCCTGTGAGCGGACGGTACAGCACCTGCGTGAGCACACCGGGCAAGAGCCCATGTGCATCATGACCGGCGGTGCAGGCTGGAAAATGGCGCCCAGCATGTCGGTTCAGTTCGAACTGGTGGACAACCTGATTTTCGATGGGCTTTTGGCGATGGCTGCGCATCGCTTCAACTGACCCGGTTCGCTTCGGGCTCGTTGGTTATGCCTGCTGGCAGGCCAGGTCTCAGCGTTCTGGGGCGCTGTAAGCAGCGGTTAAACCTTGCAGATGGGTTTGCAAATCGGTGTTCGCCATGTAGGGGGTCAACAACGCCAGCACATGTTGCGCACCCCGGGTCAGTGCCAAGCCTGCACTGGCCGGCTCCAGGGCTTGCCGAGGGTTGCGCACATATTCATAGCTGAGCCAGTAAGTCACCATCACGCACATGCTCGCCGAGAGGGTCTCGATGTTGTCGGGGTCAATTTTCATCAGGCCTGCAGCGGCCAAGCCCTCCAGCATCAATTTAAACGCGTGGGTTTTGCGCTCCAAAATATCGTGAAAATGCGTCTCCAAATGCCGGTTGCCTGACAGCAGGTTGTTCAGGTCGCGGTATAAAAAACGGTGGTTCCACACCTGCTCAAACAGCGAGTGCAGAAAAAACCAGGCGTCTTCGACGTCTTTCACATCGGGCGCTGCCTCCAGCAGCCCCAACATGGCCACTTCGTATTGGTCAAACAACTGGTTGACCAGGGTGTCTTTCGATGCAAAGTGGTAATACAGATTGCCAGGGCTGATGTTGA
Source organism: Limnohabitans sp. 2KL-17 (assembly GCF_003063415.1). GTDB lineage: Bacteria > Pseudomonadota > Gammaproteobacteria > Burkholderiales > Burkholderiaceae_C > Limnohabitans_A. The sequence continues at coordinate 6,300 of NZ_NESK01000015.1, read as the reverse complement.
GCTCTGCCGAGATCAGCGTGGTCGAGACGTTGGGCTCGCCGAACCGGTTGAACAACTCCAGCGAGACCTCGGCGATACGCTGGGCTGTGCGGCGGGGTGCTTTTTTGGCCATGGCAGGGGGCGTAGTCTGTCCATCAGGCTGTTTTGGGGCGGGGTTTTGCGGGGCGCGACGCTGGGGTCTGAGGGGTGGCCGTTTTGCGCGCGACCGGTGCTTTGGGTTTGGCGCGCGCCGAAGTGGCCGAAGTGGCCGGCTTGACTGGCGTGGCCTTGGGGCGGGCTTCGAGTTTGGCCTCCAATTGGGCTACCCGGTCGGTCAGCATCTGAATGTCCAGCAGCGAGGGCATGCCCAAGCGGTGCAAGGCTTTGGCGACACGGTCTTCAAACAAATGCTCCAGTTTGTCGACACGCCCGGAGGCCTGCTCGCCAAAGCCTGTGGCCATGTGGCTCAGGCGCTCGGTGGCCTCGTGCAGGCGCTGTTGCGCTTCGGCCTGGCTTTTGCGCTGAAAGGCCAGGCCATCGTTGACCAGGGCTTCGATGGCTTTGCTGCCTTGCTCCTGGGCCTTGGCCATAGCCCCTAAACCAGCCAGCCAAACATGCTGGGCTGGCGGTGTCGGCATGTCCGGCTGGGACACGGGTTGGGTTTTGCTGCGTGTTGAGTCGTTTGATTTGGCCATGGCTAACTTCCTGAACAAGCTGCCACTTTAACCTGAGGGCCGCGCAATGCTTCTAAAATCCTGAAATCAAGGTACAACATCCCGTAGTGCCCAACCATCGTTCACTTTCATGACCCTACTTGTCACCGGCGGCGCCGGCTTCATCGGCGCCAACTTTGTGCTGGACTGGCTTGCCGCCCATGACGAGCCTGTCATCAATCTCGACAAGCTCACCTACGCGGGCAACCCCGAAACCCTGGCCAGCCTGCAAGGCGATGCGCGCCACCAACTGGTGCAGGGCGACATCGGAGACGCCGCACTGGTCAGCCGCTTGTTGGCCGAACACCGGCCGCGTGCTGTGGTCAACTTTGCCGCTGAAAGCCATGTGGACCGGTCCATTCATGGCCCCGGCGAGTTCATCGAAACCAACATCGTCGGCACCTTCCGTTTGCTGGAGTCGGTGCGGGGCTTTTGGTCATCCCTGCCCGAGGCCGAAAAATCCGCTTTTCGCTTTTTGCATGTCTCGACCGACGAGGTGTATGGCTCATTGGGTCAGGGCGATCCGGCTTTTGCCGAAACCCACCGCTACGAGCCCAACAGCCCCTACAGCGCGAGCAAGGCGGCATCCGACCATCTGGTGCGCGCCTGGCACCACACCTACGGCCTGCCGGTGCTCACCACCAACTGCAGCAACAACTACGGCCCCTACCATTTTCCCGAAAAACTCATCCCGCTGATGATCGTGAATGCTCTGGCAGGCAGGGCCCTGCCGGTGTACGGCGACGGCATGCAAATACGCGATTGGCTTTACGTCAAAGACCATTGCAGCGCGATCCGCCGCGTGCTCGAAGCCGGGCGCTTGGGCGAGGTCTACAACGTGGGCGGCTGGAACGAAAAGCCCAACATCGAGATCGTGCAAACCATCTGCCAACTGCTCGACCACATGCGTCCCAAAGCCGACGGCAGCAGCTACACCCAGCAGATCACCTATGTGACCGACCGACCCGGTCATGACCGTCGCTACGCGATCGATGCCCACAAACTCGAAGCCGAGCTGCGCTGGAAGCCTGCCGAGACTTTTGAATCCGGTATCCGCAAGACGGTTGAGTGGTACCTGAACAACCCTGAGTGGGTGGCCCATGTGCAAAGCGGTGCTTACCGCGAATGGGTGAACAAACAATACAGCGCCTCATGAAAATCCTGCTGCTCGGTAAGAACGGCCAAGTCGGCTGGGAGCTGCAGCGCAGCTTGGCCCCGCTGGGCGAGGTGCTGGCGCTAGACCGACACAGCACCGATTTCTGCGGCGATTTGAGCCAGCCAGAGCGCCTGGCGCAAACGGTGTTGTCTTACCGGCCTGACGTGATCGTCAACGCCGCAGCCCATACGGCGGTGGACAAGGCCGAGTCCGAGCTTGAGCTGGCCCGCTGCCTGAACGCCACGGCGCCTGCTGCGTTGGCGCAGGCCGCCGCCGAAGTCGGTGCCTTGCTGGTCCATTACTCGACCGACTACGTGTTCAGCGGCCAAGGCGATCGGCCTTGGCAAGAGGCCGATGCCACTGGGCCGCTGAGCGTGTACGGGCAAACCAAACTCGAAGGCGAGCAGGCCATCGTCGCCAGTGGCTGCAAACACCTGATTTTTCGCACCAGCTGGGTGTATGCGGCGCGGGGCGGCAACTTTGCCCGCACCATGTTGCGCTTGGCGGGGGAGCGTGAACGCCTGACCGTGATCGACGACCAGCATGGCGCGCCCACGGGTGCCGATCTGATCGCCGATGTCACGGCGCATGCCATTCGGCAGCTCATGCAGCCTCAGTCTGCGTCACTGGCGGGCATCTACCACTTGGTGGCCAGCGGCGAGACCACTTGGCACGGTTATGCCAGCCATGTCATCGCCCAAGCCCGGCATATTCAGCCGCAGCTGACCTTGAAAGTGACCGATATGGCGCCTGTACCGACCTCGGCGTTCCCAACACCAGCGCAGCGTCCGCTCAACTCCCGACTCAGCAGCCACAAGCTGCAACAGGCCTTTGGTTTGGTGTTGCCGCCGTGGCAGCAAGGTGTTGACCGCATGTTGGCCGAGATCCTCTGAGCCGCCTTGGGCTTGCGGCACAATCTGTTGGACTGTTTAACCTTTCCTCAATGCTTTGTTTTAAACCATGACCGATCACACCGCTGTCAAGCCCGTTGCGCCTCACGACCAGGCCCAGATCCTGGCGCAGGCCATGCCCTACATCCGCAAGTTTCACGGCAAAACATTGGTCATCAAATACGGCGGCAACGCCATGACCGACCCGGTCTTGCAGCAGGCCTTTGCTGAAGACGTGGTGCTGCTTAAGCTGGTGGGCATGAACCCGGTGGTGGTGCATGGGGGGGGGCCGCAAATTGAGGCGGCCTTGAAACGCCTCGGTAAAACCGGCGAATTCATCCAAGGCATGCGGGTGACCGATGCCGAGACCATGGAAGTGGTCGAGTGGGTGCTGGGCGGTGAAGTGCAGCAAGACATCGTCGGCATGATCAACCGCGCTGGCGGCAAAGCTGTGGGCCTGACGGGGCGTGACGGCGGGCTGATTCGCGCCAAAAAACTGCGCATGGTGGACAGCCAGGACCCGAGCAAAGAGCACGACGTAGGACAGGTCGGCGAGATCGAAAGCATCGACCCGTCTATTTTGAAATGCCTGCAAGACGACGCCTTCATCCCGGTGGTCAGCCCCATCGGTTTTGGTGAAAACAACGAAAGCTACAACATCAATGCCGATGTCGTGGCCGCCAAACTGGCCACCGTGCTGCAAGCCGAAAAGCTGCTGATGCTCACCAACATCCGTGGTGTGCTGGACAAAGAAGGCCAGTTGCTGACCGAGCTGACCCCAGGTCGCATCGATGAGCTGTGCGCCGACGGCACCATCAGTGGCGGCATGATCCCCAAGATCGCGGGCGCCCTCGATGCGGCCAAGAGCGGTGTGAACGCGGTGCACATCATTGATGGCCGTGTACCCCATGCCATGTTGCTGGAAGTGTTGTCCGAGCAGGCTTTTGGCACCATGATTCGCAGCCGATAAAAACAAGCAGCAGACACAAGCCGCACGACAACAGGGGAACAAGATGTCTGATCCAGCACAGCAAAGCGAGCACTTCTCGGAAGACGAGATCGTTCCTGCGCGCAAACGGCCACGTCCGGGTGAGCGCCGTTTGCAAATTTTGCAAACCCTGGCCGCCATGCTCGAGCAGCCGGGTGCCGAGCGGGTCACCACAGCCGGGCTGGCTGCCAAAATTGGCGTGAGCGAAGCGGCTTTGTACCGGCACTTCGCGAGCAAAGCGCAGATGTTTGAAGGGCTGATCGATTTTGTCGACCAATCGGTGATCGGCCTGATCCGTCAGGTCACCGACCGCGAGCCGGCCGGCCCGAACCAGGCCGGGCGCATTGTGGCTTTGCTGTTGCAGTTTGCCGAAAAAAACCCGGGCATGAGTCGCGTCATGATGGGCGATGCGCTGGTTTTAGAGCACGAGCGTTTGCAAGAGCGCATCAATTTGCTGTTTGACAAGATTGAGGCGCAGTTGCGCCAATCCCTCAAAGGCAGCGAGTCTGCGACCCCCACCGGAGATGCGCAGGTAACCGCTTCCTTGCTGGTGGCCTTCATGCAAGGCCGCTTGAACCGCTTTGCCCGTACGGGCTTTAAGCGCTTGCCCTCAGAACATTTGCAGGCGGCGTTGGCGCGGATGCTGTAAGTGGGCAGGGCGCCTGGGACGGCGCCCATTGTGCAGCCTTTTTTCGGCGGTTTACTGGCCGAACAACTTGCTCACATGCTGCCATGCCAGCAGCAGCCAACCTGATCGCTCCACTTCGGCCTGCGCCACGAGCGGGGCTTCGCCCATCGGCTTGCCATTGACGGTGGCCATCACCTTGCCGATCACGGTCCCCTTGGGCACTGGGGCTTCCAGGCCTGGTTTGAGTTCCACTGCGGTTTGCACTGGCGTGCCACGTGGCACGGTCAGCATCCAAGGGGTGCCCAGACCGGCGGCCACGGTGTCGGCCTTGCCAAAGCTGACTTTGGCCGTGCCGACCACCGCGTTCGCAGCAAACGGGGTGACTTTCTCGAAGCTGCCAAAACCCCAGCCGAGCAGCGTGCGGGTCTGGTCAGCGCGTGCCTGGGCGCTGTGGGTGTTGAGGATGACCGAGATCAGACGCGTGTCGTTGCGCTTGGACGATGTGACCAAGCAGTAACCGGCTTCGGCCGTGTGGCCTGTTTTGAGGCCGTCCACGCTGGGGTCGGTGTAGAGCAGGGCGTTGCGGTTACCTTGCTTGATGCCGTTGTATTTGAAATCACGTTCGGCGTAGAGCGGGTAGTACTCGGAACCGTCGCGGATGATGGCACGCGCCAAGATGGCGAGGTCACGCGCAGAAGACTTGTGCGCCGGATCGGGCAGGCCCGTGGGGTTCACAAAGTGGGTGTGTGTCATGCCCAAGCGCTGGGCCTCGGCGTTCATCAGCTTGGCAAAACCTGCTTCGGAGCTGGCCATGTGCTCGGCAATCGCTTTGGAGGCGTCGTTGCCCGACTGGATGATGATGCCGCGCAGGATGTCGATCACCGTGGCCTGGCTGTTAAGAGGCAGGTACATGCACGACTCGGCGCTCGTGCCCCGACACCAGGCGTTTTCGCTCACGGTGACCAGATCGGTGGGCTTGAGCTTGCCTGAGCGCAGCGCCTGCTCGACGATGTAGCTGGTCATCATCTTGGTCAACGAGGCGGGGGGCAGGGCCTCGTCGGCATTGGCCGAGGCCAGCACTTCGCCCGAGTCAAAGTCCATCAGCAACCAGGCTTTGGCCTGCAGTGCCGGTGCGTTGGGGGCCAAGGCCACCTGCGCCGCCAGCGGGGGCAAAGCGAGGGCAGCCGCCGCCAGCTTTTTGGTGTTGGGCTTGGCCGCGCTTGATTTGGCGGCGGGTTTGGTTTTTTGGGGTTTGGCGGCGAAACTGCTGGCGCTGGGCGCCAGGATGCCGACGGCGATGGCGAGGATGACGGACAGGAGAGAAAATTTCTGGGTGTGCATGGTGTTCATCGGTAGAGCCCCGATTGTCGCGGATTGGCGCCTGTCTTTTGCGCGGCAGTGTGCGTAAAAACACGCGCCAAGATCTATCTCGCCAAAAAAGAACTGAATGATGTTGGTCGCTGCGCGTGAGATGGCGCAGGCCAGAGATTCGGGTGGGTGGGTGCGAGATAGGTTGATGGCGCTGTGAGTGCTGGGCTACTTGGCGCTTGGTGAGGCAAAGGTGGGTTCAGGCTGCAACTGGTAGTCCACGACAGTCGGCTTTAGGGTGCTCCAGTTCAATCAAAAGTTTGGCAACAGTAATTGATTAGGGCTGCGCTGAATAAGTCCACCGCATTGGGTGCTGTTTCGTTATAGGTCGATGAAACAACAGACCCTTGCCCTAGCGGCCGATGCAGGAGCCGGATTCGAACAATACCGTCGCGCAACCAGGCGCGACGTGTTCCTCTCCACAATGAATGAGATCGTTCCGTGGCATGCGCTATGCGAAGTGATCGAGCCGCATTACCCCAAGCCGGGCAATGGTCGCCCGCCGGTGGGACTTGAGCGTATGTTGCGCATGTACTTTGTGCAGCACTGGTTCAACTTGGCCGACGAGGCTTGCGAGG
>NZ_NESK01000014.1 GCF_003063415.1 Limnohabitans sp. 2KL-17 | reverse complement strand
ATCGTGAAAAGGCTCTCGGTGAAGGTGTCAGCGCCGCGCATCATGTGTCCGTGTAGTTGCTCAACAATTAACGTTTCTCAGGGGCTCGGCGTGGACCTAAACATGGGAGTATTTCAGCAGCCTGCTAAGGGCCATTATAGAATTCAAACGAATCCAAAATTAAAGAGGATACAAGCCCTTGTGCACACCCACCAAGCTCTGCAACCTATGAACACCCCTGCCGAATTGTTACCCCCACGCTGCGAAGTGCTGATCATCGGTGCGGGCCCTGCAGGCTCTGCAGCAGCCATCACCCTGGCCAAGGCAGGGCTTGACGTGGTGCTCGTTGACCAACACGCCTTTCCCCGCGACAAGGTCTGTGGTGATGGCCTGATTCCTGACGCCCACCAGGCTCTGGCAAAACTGGGAGTTCTCGCTGAAGTCATGCAACTGGCTCAACAGGTCAGTCATCTGTCGTGCACCAGCCCACGGGGCAAACAAATAGACATTGAGGGGACGTTGGCTGTACTGCCGCGCAAACAGCTTGACGACATTGTCTGCAAAGCCGCCGTGGTTGCAGGGGCCCGGATGTTTGCCCCTCTGCGCTTTGCCCAACTGATTGAGGAAGACGGCCGAGTGGTCGGTGCCACCCTCAGCCAAGGCACGCACACCAAGAGCATCCGTGCCAGTTGGGTGATCTTGGCCACCGGCGCCGTACCTGCTGCGTTGACTGCAGCAAGCATCTCACATCGCCAGGGCCCCAGCGCAGTCGCCATGCGCTGCTATATCAAAAACGAAGCCATGGCCAACCAGATCACGAAGCTGGAAGTCATTTTTCACAAGTCCCTTGCACCCGGCTACGGCTGGATTTTCCCCTGCGGCAATGGCGTATTCAATGTCGGCGTCGGCGTATTCAACACAGGCGGTGGCCTTTTCGGATACCGCCCCACAGCACGCAGCAAAGTGGCTGATACCAACTTGCGCGATATGTTCGACAAGCTCAGCGAACTGTCCGAGTCTGCCAACAAGTTGATCCAGGGCGGCGTACAACTCGGGCCCCTCAAAGGCGCGCCACTGCGCTGCACACTAGAGGGCGCACAACTGTCGCGACCTGGGCTGATCGTGACAGGCGAGGCAGCAGGCAGCACCTACGCACTGACTGGCGAAGGCATTGGCAAAGCCATGGAAACAGGCATGCTCGCGGCCGAAGCCATCTTGCTGGGACCGACATTGGACGACACCCAGACGCGCGCACATTACCAAAACCAGATCGATGCGCTGCGCCCCCGCTTCAAACTTTATGAGCGGGCGCAAATCTTCAGCATTCACCCTTGGCTGGCAGATGTTGTCATCTGGCGCGCCCAAAAAAGCGCTCGACTGCGCCAACGCTTGAGTGGTGTGTTGAACGAAACCAGCAATCCTGGTCAGTTGTTCACGCTCAAAGGCTTGGTGCGCCTGTTCACGCACTGAACCTCACACCTATAACGGGTCTTTGCTGACCGCCCCTCGCAATCAAGGGCGCATCAGATTGAAGTATGGCCACTGGAAGTTTGCCAAACGAGCACTGCTTGCCCCTACGCTGGCTCAGACGGATGAATGCTGTCCGTTACGGCTCTCAATAGCTCAGGTTTCAATTCAATTGTTGCCACCACCTTGGTTTTTGACCAATGGCTTGAACAACAAAAATTGGACTGGCGAACACCAACGCTGCCTCACCATGCGGGCATACATGGCGACATAACCCAAGCTCAGTGCCACGTACAACACAGTAGACCCACTTTTTGACGCATAAGTCAAATTGGCCAGGACGATGGCAGTCAGGGTCATAAACCCAATCAGTGCACCCGTGATCGAATTTCGGACGGCGTTGGAGTAATGGCCAAACCATCGGGCCACATAGCGCCGCTTGACCAAACTGTGAAAATGCAAACTGTCGGGCATGCCAGGGTGATCTTTGCGCACCTTTCGGCGAAAAATGCTGAAGAGCACTTCGGTCACAGGATGAACACAGACAGCGAGTGCCGCAAAGGTGGAAACACCCGGATTGCGTTCTACCAGCAGCACAGCCACCCAGGCCATTGCAAAGCCGATGAAGTAAGCCCCACCGTCACCCAGAAAAAGCTTGCCAAAGGGCCAATTGACCCAAAAGAAACCCCACACGCAAGCGGCCAAAACCAGTGACACCCTGGCCAGCGTGATGTCCCCCACTTGCCAGGCAATCATGGCGTAGCCAACAAATGCCAAGGTGGACATGGTGCTGGCCAAACCATTGAAACCGTCAATGATGTTGACGCTGTTGGCTACACCCCCCACCACAAAGGCCGTAAAAATAACTGACACCAGCGTGAACTTCATGAGCCAGTCCACCCCCCAAATATCAACCCGACTGATGGCGTAATCGGTCATCCACCAAGCCAGCAGGCCTGAGGCCATGGTCGCCAGCAAGCGCGGCATGACGCCCACGCGCTTGGTGATGTCTTCGGCAAGACCAAACAAAAATGCGGGCATGCCGGCAAACAGGATGGGGGCCAACATGGTTTGCACATCTGGCGGAGATTTGGCCCAAGCCATGGTCAGGCCCAACACGATGGGAATGCCCCCAATGCGGGGAGTGAGTGCCGTGTGGAACTTTTGAATGCCGTCGGTAAAGTCCATGCTGAGTTTGCCGTGCCAACTTTTGGTCAACACCAGGAAAGCGCTCAGCAACAGGGTCGTCGTGAAACCCCAGCCTGCAGCATGCAATGCCGGTGATTCACAGATGGCCTGAACGATGCTCATGGGTTGGTTGAACCGGTTTACAACCGTGCTCAGCTGGCTTTGCCCAAAGCTTTGGACCAAGACGCCTTGAGCTTGCCCAGCTTTTGGGCGGATTCCGGATCTTGTGTGGCGTTGCGCAAAGCCTGACGGATGAAAACAAAGAGCAGCAAGGCAAAGCCCGCGGCCAAAGTGGCGATGATGGCAATCAGGGCTTTTTTGGGTTTGGCTTTGCGCTCGGGGGGCTGGGCTGCATCCAAGACCTGGATGACGGCGCCTTCGCGCGATTCGTCGATCTTCGCCACTTCAAACTGTTTGGCAAACAGTTCAAAAAGAGTTTCTTGGTATTTGAACTCGCGGTATTTGGACACGTAGTCGCCCTGCCCGGCAGTGGCAGGTTCATCTTTTTCTTGTTTGGCCAGTTGGGCGCGCAGGTTCGCCAGTTCGTTCAAAGCCAGCTTGAAGTCAGGCGCACTTTCAGCCAAATAGCCACGCATGGCACCCAGTTTGACTTCTTGGACAGTGACTTGGGCTTTCAGCCCAGCCACTGCTGCGACCGCCGATGTGGGGTTGGATTTGAGCACGCTGCCACTGATGCCCGTGGCACGCAGCGCCTGCTCTGCAGCAATCATTTTCTCTTTGACCTGGAGGAGTTGTTTTTCAAAGAAAGCGCGCCGTTGCTGAGCTTCTGTCACGGCCAGGCGGGCCAGCAATTTTTGCAGCTCATCCACATGTGCGTTGGCCAGATCAGCAGCAAACTGGGGGTCTTTGTCATCCACTTCAACAGTGATCAAACCATCTTTGCCACTGGTGGCCCGGGTGCTGCCGGTCAATGCCAAGCGGGTGTCGGTTTTGAATTTGCTTTGGTAGCGGTCTTGCAATTTGAACCGCTCGATCAACACATCTTGCACGCTGTTGCTTTTCATGAAGACAAGGTACTGATCTGCAGGACTTTTTATACCCGCTGCAGCTCCGGCCAAGCCGCCCAGCCCGCCCAGACTGGCCAGCATGCTGGCGGCAGCGCTTTGCTGCTGTTGCGGTGGCAAAAACTTGACCGTGGCGGTAAAAGTGGGAGGCACGGTAAAACTGATGCCCAATGCAGCCAGTCCCACAACCAGCGGGCCAAGAATGAGCAGGCGCAGGTTGTCAAAGATCGTTTGCAGCAGATCGAGCAAACTGATCTCGTCTTCAACTTCTGTGGGGGGTGTGGAGATATCGGTCACTGTGCTTATGGGGTTGTTCAATTACAAGGTCAAATGATGGATCAGGTGGTTGTTCAGCTGACAAGTGCTGGCAGACACCTGCACGCAGCAAGCATGTTTCCTGCTGGTGAATGTCAGTTTCTGAGTGTTCTGATAGCCGCTGCACCGATTCCCAGATTGCTGAAGATTTGGGTCCAGTCGCGCAGGCCGCGAACAAGGAAGTTGTAACCGCTTTCGCGGTCAACCCTGGAGGGCACGACAACGGTATCGCCTGGCATGACCTTAAGGCTTTCGAAGCTGCTGAAGAAGCCTGTGGCACGGCGACCCAAAACAGAGCCATCGGCACGCAGTACGAAGGCTTCGCTGACTTCAGCGTCTTCGGTCAAACCAGCTGCTTTGATGATGTCGCCCACGGTACGACCCGCTTTGTAGATCATCACGTTTTCGTTGTTGACGCTGCCTACGGCTGAGACAAACGCAGGCAGGCTGGGCACCAAAATGGCGTCACCATCTTCCAGAGGCAGGCTGGGCAGCACATTCAGCTGATTTTGCAGCAGTTTGAATGACGAACTGTCCAGCGTCAGGGACCGATCTGGCAGGGTTTCGTTCATGACGGCAGGCTCAAGCTCCAGAGACACACGTCCTTGGCTGCGCATGCTTTTGAGTTTATCAATCTGCGCGCGTTGCTGAGCCTGTTGCTGCTGCTGCAATGTCGCAGCTTGTGCAGCGCGATCACCCGTGAGGTTGGCGGCCAAATTAGCGCTGGCAGTCAAGGATTGTGCCTCCATGCGGCGAATGACCAGGTCAAGGTTTTGTTGCTGCTGTTTACGCACCGATTCACGGGTGAATTCGGCACCAAACAAATAGGCTTGAGGCGTGATGCCCCCAACGCGACCAATAAGTTGCGACAAGGTTTCGCCAGGCTTGGCTTGGTAGATACCGGGCGCAGCCACCTCACCCTCCACGCGCACCATACGGGTTTGGCGCTCGGTGGGCATTCGCATGTCTTTGCTGCCCACGATGGTGACGACGTCCCCCGCCTGCAGCAGCAAATTGTGCACGGGGTCTTTTTGGACCACGGCTTTGCCGAGGTTGAAGGGGATCAATTCGGTGCGCAAGTCATTTGGGTTCAGCCGCTCTATGACTGCGTAGTCCCAGTTGATCTGGTCGACCATGCCGCGCACGCGTTCGCCGATGCCGGCCCCTGCAAGAATATCTTTATTTCGGGTTGGGCCCCCAGTGATGATTTCAGTCGCCATACCCACGTCTTCGGGCATTTGTTGCGCTTTTTCGATGGCCTGGATTTGTGGGGCTGTGAGGCCTTGGGCTTTGAGGCTGGCCGAACGGTTTTGCACCAACTGGTTTTTACGGCGGTAGTAATCAGAAGTGATGAGTGCTTCACGGTCGGGGATCAGGTCTTGCACACGCATGCCGTTAAACCACGCGTTACGCAGGGGCTGAGCCACCGTACCCTGCAACGTGACAGCGTTGCCAAATGCGGGGCGGATGGGCAGCAGGGTGATGACATCGCCGTCCTTCAATGGCTGAGCCAGACCTTGGGCATTGAGCGCCACGTTTTGCACTTGGCGCGGCGCTGCAGTTTGACCTGGATCAATGCGCTCGATCAAGGCTTTTTGCAGACTGGCCAAGATGGGCACGCCACCGCTCAGGGTCAATATCTCTTGCAAAGTGGTACCCGACTTGATTTCATAAATGGTACTGAGATCAATCGTGCCAGTCAGCGCAACGCGAGGGCCAGCGGGGGGGATCATGATGACGTCGCCAGGTTGCAGTGCGGCATCTTTCGATTTATCGCCTTGACCGATGAAATCGTACAAATCCAGCGTGGTGATGGTCTTGCCACCACGCTTGAGCTGGATGCCACGCATGCTGCCGTTGGCTCCAGGGCCGCCACTGGCAAAGACAGCATTGACCAGGGTCGCCAAACTGTTGAGGTTGTAAGTCCCGGGTTGCTGGGCTTGACCCACCACATAAACGGTGATGCCGCGCAGTTTGCCCAGGCTGGCGTTCACAGTGACATTGTTGAACACAGTGGCCACTTGCTTGCGCACGGTGGCTTCAAGGTCTTTCACCTGGACGCCACTCAAGTTGAATGTGCCGATTTTGGGCAGGTTGATCTGGCCGTTGCGGTCAATGGTTTTGCTACCCGAGTAGTCAAACGCACCCCAGATTTGAATGCGGACTTCATCGCCTTGGCCCAGCACATATTCAGCGGGCGCAGGGGTTGCAGCATCGGCCATATAGGCTCGGGGGTTGTCAAACAAATCAACACCAAAGTGAGGCAACAAACGCCCCGTGCTTTCTTGCACAAAACGCTGAAACTGACTGGGCTGCTGGGGCTTGCGAGGGGGCAACGGCTCTGGCAGTTGACGAAGGGCATCTGCAGCACCCAGATCAATATTCAGCGGAAGACCGGACGGTGTTGATAAGGCGCCCCCCAAACCTTGCAAGGCGCCAGCGCCTGTGCCCATGCCCATGCCTGCGCCTGCGCCTGCGCCTGCGCCTAAGGCAGCAATGGCTGAGGCAGCGTCCATGCCCACTTGGGGTTGCGCTTGAGACTGTGCGGCCAAAGGCAAGCTGAAGCTCACCCAGGCAAACAGGAGCAAAGCGCTGAGTGAGGCGGAGGTACGTCGTGCAATTTGCGAAATGTGTGTGGTGGGCATGAAGAAGGTCAATAGAACACGTGAAAGGCGGTTGGATTTACGGGCGAAGTCAGTTTGCCAGATCAAGCTACCCCTGCTCAAAGCGGTGCTGACGAGCCGAAGCGACGGTCACGGCCTGCAAACCAGGCCACCGCTTGCTGAAGACGCTCTGGTGAAAAGTCTGGCCAGAGGTCATCTGTGAAAAACATTTCGGCATATGCCGCTTGCCAGAGCATGAAATTGCTGATCCGGGACTCTCCGCCGGTACGCACGAGCAGATCAACTTCTGGCGCGTAACCATTGCTAAGGTAGTGAGCCAGGGCTTCTTCGGTCAGGGCTTGCAGACTCTCTTCAGGGTGTGCTTTTTGCCAGGCTTGGGCGGCCTGGATCACATCCCAGCGACCACCGTAGTTGGCGCAAACGGTCAGGGTGATTTTGGTGTTGTGGGCCGTTTGTTGCTCCGCCCGCAAAATCAATTCCTGCATGGCTTGCGAAAAGCGACTTTTGTCACCCACCAGCTTGAGGCGAACGCCATTGGCATTCATGTCGTTGACCTCATTTTGCAAATAGGACATGAAAAGACCCATCAGGCTGGAAACCTCTTCATCGGGACGCTTCCAGTTTTCGGTGCTGAAAGCGAACAGGCTCAGGTGGGCAATCCCCATGTCGGAGCAGGCGCGTACGATGTCACGCACGCGTTTAGCCCCAGCTGCGTGCCCGAGTGCTGCGGGCATAAAGCGCTTTTTGGCCCAGCGGCGGTTGCCATCCATGATGATCGCTATGTGCTGAGGCAATGGGTTACTGGGGATGGGGTTGGACAAAACAAGTCTCTTGAAAAAATCAGTTCTTTATTTTATAGGGAATTGTCAACCATTACCTTTTTCAACTTTTCACATTTTCCCACGAAAAAACATCGGTTTTTGAAGACCCAAAATTATCATTGGCTCTTGACCGCCTCTGTTCAGGATTTTGTGGGCGCCTGCCATCTCGGTACCATTATCTAACAGCGTCCGTGACGACCGCAACATCGCCATGCATGCGTCAATTCATCCAGGCTCAAGTATTGACTTCGACTTGGTGGTGTTCGAGCTGGACCACGGTTGGACGACCCAGGATTTCGAGAAGAACGGCAACCCGTTTGCTGGAGACACTTTGGATCAAGCCTTCAATGCCACCCAATGCGGTGTGTTTGAGCCGCACGGACTGCCCGGGCTTGAGGTCACTGAGCTCTTGCAGAGTGGCGTGGTTACGGTCTTGTTCGAGTTGGCGAATGCGTTGCACCAAGGTGTCGTGCAGCATGGCAGGCTCAAAACCGAAGCGAACGATGGTGGCAACGCCTTTGGTACTGCGTACCGCCGAAATGCTTTGTTCTGGTTTGCTGGGCCTGAACAGCATGTAGCGAGGAAACATGGGCTCAAACAAAGCGACCGGGCCTTGTTCGGTTTTTTTAAACTTTTTGTAGCGCGGCAAATAAGCCTCGAAAGCTTGTTGCTCCAGGTTGACCAAAGCGATTTGCTCTTGCCTGGGTTTGGTGTAGGCCAGGTACCAGCGGTCTGGCGGTGAGGTTTCGCCCATTGGTTGGTCAGTGCTTTTCGGGGGCTGGGGCATGCAATCTATTTATCAGGCATTTGGATGATTCATTTTAGATGGCTTGCAAGATTGAAAGCTTGACCCTATAAGACGATGGCAAAAAAACTCCGCTTGCGCGGAGTTTGATGGATTTCCCGGGATAAGGAAGCCGATAGGCTGAATTAATCCCGGTGAATCAGTCTGCTTTGTAAAATGGCATTCAAATTACAAAGAAACCGATTCGATTCAAGCAGTAATGACAAATGCGGCGCGGTCTTTGCCATCAATCCATTTGGGGGCTTTGCCACGGCCTGTCCAAGTTTGGCCAGTGGCAGGATCGCGGTATTTGGCTGCGACTTTGCTGACCGTTTTGGTGGCGCCTGATTTACCAACGCGGCCAGGAAAAATATCTTGAACGGTCAAACCGTATTCAGCCACCAGTTCTCGCACTTTTCCGAGGGCGCTTGAAATTTCATTTTGACGGGCCTGGGCAATGGCTTGCTCCAGTGCTTCGCGTTGGGCCAATAATTCTTTGTAGCTGGCAGTCATGTTCAATCCCGATAAAAATAAAGAACCCTAAATATACACCATGTCATGGGTAAATATTTGGTTATTTGGGTATAGATCGTGTTTTATATTGAGGGAATCATTGATGCATGAATGATTATTTAATTCTCAATGAATGCATCTGAAATTGATAGTTAAACGATTGAAAAATGGGCAGAAACCACAATACTTGCGCACATCCAATTTACGCAAGAAAGAGGGAATGAACAATTGCTGCCAACTTAAATCAGGAAAGCCCCCCTGCTCACAGCGGAATTCAGCTGGCCTTTTTTGAGGCTGAGACCTTCTCGATCCGGCGGCCCTCAAGAGTGACCACTTGAAATCGCCAGTTCGCGATTTCGATCACCTGACCCAGGGCGGGCAATTGACCCAGCGCGTACATGAGAAGACCCGCCAGCGTGTTGTAGCGGTTTTTGTCTTCTGCCGGCAGTTCCTTGATATCGAGGCGCGCTTTGAGCTCATTGACCGGCATGATGCCGTCGAGCAGCCAACTGCCGTCGTCGTTTTGGGTGGCCCAGGCGTCGGTTTGGGTGTCCGGCTTGAGCTCTCCGGTGATGGCTTCGAGCAAATCGAGCGGCGTCAGCAGCCCCTGCACCTCGCCATATTCATCCACCACAAACAGCATGCGGCTGGATTGGTCACGCATTTGTTCGAGAAGTTCCATGCCCGTCAGGGTCTCGGGCACAAAGTGGGCGGTTTGCGCATGGTTTTCAAGGCTTCGCTCGTCGCTGTGCGGCAGCGCCAACAAGTGAGAGAGACTGATGACGCCGATGATGTGGCCCAGCCCATCCCGGCAAACGGGGTACCAGGAATGGTTGCCCTCATCGCGCATTTGGTTGATGCGGTCCATGGCTTGTTGTGGCGTGAGGCTCGCTTCCAGCCACTGGATATCGCCGCGGGGCGTCATCATGGACGTGAGGGCCCGGTCGTCGAGGTGGAACACATTGCGAACCATTTGGTGTTCGTGCTCCTCGATCAGTCCGGCATCAACGCCTTCAACCAGGCTGGCGGTGATTTCCTCTTCGGTCACGGCACGACTGCCTTTGCTGTCGATGCGCATGAGTTTGAGCATGCCCTGGGTGCACAAGGAAAGCAGTTTGACAAACGGTCCAGCGGCTTTGGCCAGCCAGGCCATGGGACGGGCCACCAGTCGGGCGACGGCCTCAGGGTAAAGCTGGCCGATGCGCTTGGGCACCAGTTCGCCAAAGATGATGGTGATGAAGGTGATGAGGGTCACGACAATGGCGGTGGCCGAGATGCCTGCGGCGGCTTCGGTCAGGCCCAACTCAACCAATTGCAAAGCCAGTCTTGCACTGAAAGCAGCTTCGCCCACGATGCCGTTGAGCACGCCAATCGAGGTGATGCCCACTTGCACGGTCGACAAGAACTGGGTGGGCTCTTCAAGCAGTTTGAGCGCGGCTTGGGCACCTTTGTCACCAGCCTCCTCCATGGCGGCCAGGCGGGCCTTGCGGCTGGAGGCCAGTGCCAATTCGGACATGGCAAACACCCCGTTGAGCAGGGTCAAAAACGCAATCAGTAAGAAATCCATAGCCGCCATTGTGCCAACAGTGGCCGATGGCTCTTGGCATTTGTGCTTGCAAGGCAATTTGGGACAATGCACCCATGAGGTACATATGGCTATTTATTGGTTAGGCGATATTCAAGGCTGCGATGCACCCTTGGGCCGAATGCTGGACACGCTGGGCTTTTCGCCAAGCAGGGATACCTTGTTTGTCTTGGGCGACTTGGTGAACCGTGGGCCAGCATCTCACGAAGTGCTGCGCCGTTTGATGGCGTTGGGCAGTTCGGTGCACTGCGTGCTGGGCAACCATGACATGCATTTGCTGGCCGTGGCGGCCGGTGCTGGGCGGCTCAAGCCAATGGACACGCTGGACGGCGTTTTGAACGCCAGCGACCGAGCTGCCTTGCTTGACTGGCTAAGGCACCAGCGCATGGCCATTTGGGATCACGGCGTGCTGATGGTGCATGCGGGGGTGTTGCCATCCTGGTCGGTGGCGCAAACTTTGGCCTTGGCAGCCGAGGTGGAGTCGGTGCTGCGCGGGCCCGATTTGACTGACTTCTTGCACCAGATGTATGGCAACGAGCCGACAAGCTGGCGCGATGACCTGACAGGGGTCGCGCGCTTGCGCATGGTGGTGAATGCTTTGACGCGTTTGCGTTTTTGTTCTGCACAAGGCGTGATGGAGTTCACAGCCAAAGAGGGCGCAGATGCGGCGCCGGCAGGCTTCATGCCGTGGTTTGATGTACCGGGGCGCAAAACGTCGGATGTGACGGTGGCTTTTGGCCACTGGTCGACCTTGGGTCCACTTCAACGCACCGATGTCTGGGCGCTGGACACGGGTTGCGTCTGGGGAGGCTGCCTGAGCGCCATGTGTTTGGGGGCTGATGGGCAGCGCGAGTTGATTCAGGTGAAGTGCGAGCAGGCGCAAAACCCGGGGTGAATGCCTCACGGCTTCAGGCATTGGGGCTGACCCCGATGAAACACCGACAGCAAGTTTTCAGTGGCCCGGTTTCAACAGCACCACCAAGGCGCCAGCGCCGCCCTCTGCGGGTTTGGCCTGGACAAAGGCCATGACCTGGTTTTTTTGAATCAGCCAGCTGTGCACCTTGGATTTGAGGACCGGTGTTTTGCCGGGGGAGCCCAGGCCTTTGCCATGAACCACGCGAAGGCAGCGCAGGCCTTGACGCTGGGCAATGCGAATAAACTCGGACAGCGCCACACGGGCTTCGTCGCTGCGCAAGCCGTGCAGGTCGATTTCACGCTGGATGGACCAGTCGCCCTTGCGAAGTTTCTGGGTCACATCGATGCCTATGCCTGGGCGCCGAAAACTCAAAGCGTCATCGGTCTCGAGCAAGCTGCTCACATCAAACCCATCGCTCAGGGCGTCTCGCAACACGGCTTGTTCGTCTTTTTGGCGCTGCGCGGCCACGGGTGCCGGGGCCGGTGATCTGATGCTGGCCTGGTCACTCAGAGGCATGCACTGGACGATACCGACCGCACGTGCAAACAGGTTAGCCTCGGCTTCGCGCTGGCGAGCCATCGCAATCCGCGCGACCTCCTCGGACCGCGCTTTTTCGTGGGCCTCGGCCAATTTTTTCTGGACCTTTTTGAGGTCTTGCAAGGAGTTGATTTTCACCCTCGGATCGTGCCACAAAAGCAAGCCTTCTGACGCGACGTCAGGGGCAATATTGGTCATCCGCCTCGGTTGCGCATCCAGTCGGCGGTCTTCAGAAAGCTGGCGTTCAAGCGTTCGCGCAGTACAGGGTCAACCCGTGTTTCCTGCATGGCCTGGTCCATGCAGGCCAGCCATTGGTCACGCTCTAGGATGCCAATCGAGAACGGCATGTGGCGCATGCGAAGACGAGGATGGCCAAAGCGTTCGGTGTAATGCGCTGGGCCACCCAGCCAGCCGCACAAAAACCAGAACAGCTTGTCACGCGCATCCTGCAAGGTGCTGCCGTGGGCCGCGCGCAAGGCTTGGTAGCCAGGCTCCAAGTCCATGAGGTCGTAAAAACGTTCGGCCAATGCCTTGACCCGGGACTCTCCACCCATCCACTCGAACGGACTGTCAAAAGGGGCTTTTTCTTCAATTTGCATAGGCTTGTCGTATGACCGTGACAGTGTTTTGGGGCATCACTCGGCAGCTTGCCGCAAGGTTTGCATGACAGGTTGGCGTAGCACACCGGACAGGCTCAGGCTACCGGCGGTCCATGCAAGCAAGGCACCCAAACCGCCTCCGGCCAGGGGCGCCCAAAGCGGCGGTTGCCAGGCAAATTCAAATGCAAACCGGGCCAATGCCCAACCCACCACCAAGGCCATGCTGCTGGCCATGAAGCCAGCGAGCCAACCGAGACCCAGCAATTCGGTGCGCTGCACTTGGGCCAGCAAAGAGCGCCCGGCCCCCAGCGCCCGCATGATGGCGTATTCGCGTTCGCGTGCCTGGCGACTTGCCCCCACGGCAGCCAAGAGCACCATCAGGCCAGCGGCCAGGGTGAAGGCGAACAAATACTCCACCGCACGAATGACCTGGTCCATGACCCGCTGCACTTGGGCCAAGGTGCTGCGCATGTCGACACTGGTGATGTTGGGGAACTGGTTGACCAGGGCGTTCTCAAATCCGGGTTGACCTGCCGGTGACCTGAAGGCGGCCATGTAGGTCATGGGCAAATCCGGCATTTGCGAAACCGGGAACATCATGAAGAAGTTGGCGCGCATGGAGGTCCAGTCCACCTTGCGCAAACTGGTGATGCGGGCCTCCCGGGCCTGGCCTGCGATGTCAAAGCGCAATTGGTCACCCAGCTTGAGCCCCAGCGTGTCGGCAATGCCTTGTTCCACGCTCACACCATCGGCCTCTTCAGCCAGCCAGCGGCCAGCTGTTAAAGGGTTGTGCTCGGGCAAGATGGCCGAATGAGACAGGTTGATTTCGCGGTCAATCAGGCGTTTGGCACGCTCGGCTTCAAAGTCGGCGGGACCGATTTCACGGCCATTGATGGCCACCAAGCGGCCCCGGATCATGGGAAACCAATCGGGCGACTGCACACCGGATTTTTTCAGTTGCCCCAGAAAGTCTGTGGTTTGCTCGGGTTGTACGTTGATGACAAATCGGTCGGGTGCGTTGGCAGGCGTGGACTGGCGCCAGCTGGCAATCAGGTCGGTACGCAGCAAAACCAGCAAGGCCAGCGCCAGCAAACCCACCGACAAGGCACTGACCTGGACCACGGCAAACACGGGGCGAGCTGCCACCTGGCGCGTGGCCAGCCGCAACCAACGCGGGGCTTGCTCTCCAGGAATGGTGCGCCTGAGCAACCACAGAGCAGCGGCAGCCAAACCAGCAAATACCAGCAAGGCCAGCGCGAAGCCCCCCACGGTGATCAGACCCAAAGTCAGGTTGCGGCTGACCATCAGCAGGGTCAGGGCAAAGCCCACCAGACCCATGAACAACACCAGGCCCGAGCGCACTTGCAAGTTACCCAGGTCACGTCGGATGACGCGCAATGGTGGCACCTGGGCCAACTGCAGCACAGGCGGCAAACCAAAAGCCACCAGCAGTGTGAGGCCCATGGCCATGCCCATCAAGGCGGGTTGTGCGGTGGCTGCAGGCAATTGCGCATCGACCAAACCCGCCAGCAAGACCACAAAACCCAGGTGCACGGCATAACCCACCAGCACGCCCAAGGCGCTGGCCAGCAAACCCGCACCCAAAAACTCCAGGCCATAACTCAAAGTAAGTGTGCGCTGGCTTTGGCCCAAGACGCGCAACAAAGCACAAGCGTCCAGTTGCCGTTCTGCAAAGCTTCGAGCGGCCAAAGCCACGGCGACGGCGCAAAGCAAAGCGGCCAACAGCGCGACCAGGTTCAAAAATTGTGCGGCTCGGTCCAGCGTTTGGCGCATTTCAGGGCGCCCACTGTCCAGCGACTCGATCTGCACGCCGCGCACATGCAACTGCTCCACCTCAGGCCTGGCCCATTGCACAAAGCGCTCCGCAGCCACGGCATCACCTGCCACCGCCATGCGCCAAGTCACGCGGCTGGCCGGTTGCACCAAGCCGGTCGATGCCAAGTCGGCTGCATTCATCATGACGCGGGGTGCAAACGTCATGAAACCCGCACCCCGGTCGGGTTCGCGTTCGATGACGGCCGAAATGAGAAAACTGCGCTCACCCAAACCAAGCATTTGCCCGGTTTGCAGGTTCAGGTTATCGAGCAAAGCGGGGTCGACCCACACTTCGCCAACAGGAGGGATGGGGGATGCGCCAGTTGTGGGGGATGCCTTGAGTTGGCCTCGCAAGGGATAGCCGGTCTCTACCGCCTTCAAGGCGACCAAGCGACTGGCACCGCCTTGCGGGACCAGGGCGCGGGCCATGGTCGGAAAACTCACATTGGTATTGGTCTGCAAGCCCATGCTGCGGGCTTGCAGCACAAAGGCGGCAGGCGTGCTTTGGTCACTGACAACGACAGCATCGCCACCAAGCAATTGGCGGGCATCGCGCCACAGACCGGACTGCATGCGGTCGGCCAAAAAACCCACAGCCGTCAGAGCTGCCACGGCCAAAGCGACCGAGAGCATGAGCAGTTGCAATTCACCCGCACGCAGGTCGCGCCATAAATTGCGCCTACCTAGCCGAAGGCCGTGCATCCATCCTTGTTGTTTCATGCCGCCACCTTACCGCACAAGCCAATCACGGCGATCTGACAAGGCATTTGCAGGCCCTTTTTCAGCTGGCTTGAAGAACGATTGTCGGCAGCATGGGCAGCGTACGTGCAGCCTAAAGGAGGCGCACGCCGAGGCCTGCTAAGGGCTTGGCCAGTTCGTTTTGCCAAACCAGACGCTCGGGGGCACTGAAACACAAAAAGCGTTTGTTGGTGGCTCGGCCAATGGCACACAGGCCCAATCGGTTGGCGACATCCAGGCCCATTTGCGTGATGCCGCTGCGGGACACGACCACCGGCACACCCATTTGCGCGGACTTGATGACCATCTCGCTGGTCAAACGGCCAGTGGTGTAGAAGACCTTGTCTTGTCCACCCACATCGTTCATCCACATCCAGCCAGCGATGGTATCCACCGCATTGTGACGGCCAACGTCTTCGACAAACATGAGCATTTGCTCACCCTGGAAAAGCGCGCAACCATGCACCGAACCCGACGATTTGTAGGTGGTTTCCTGGACACGAATAGCGTTCACCAGCCCATACAGTTGAGCTTGGGTGATTTGGGCGGGTGGCAGTTGAATCTCTTCGATGTGCGCCATCAAATCACCAAACACACTGCCCTGGCCACAACCGGTGGTGACCACTCTGTCAGCACTGCGTTGCACCACCACTTGGGACCCAGGTCGGGTTTTGACTGCGGCCACACCCGGTTCACCCACCTCGCCCTCGCCAATGGTCCAGTCTACTGTGATGGATTCAATCTGATTGACCGAGTCGATCAAACGCTGGTTTCGCAAAAAACCCAATACCAGCCATTCGGGCTCAGCGCCCAGGGTCATCAGGGTGACCAGTTCTTTTTTGTCCAGGTAAATGGTCAGCGCCCGCTCTGCAGGAATTTGGGTTTCGGATTTTTCACCAAACTCGTTGCACACGTTCACCGTGCGGGTCAGCGCCGCACGGGCGCTGGTGAGGTGAGGCTTGGGCAGGGCCAAAGAGGCGACGGAGGCGTTCATAACAACAGACATGGCGTGAGCCTAACGTAAAAGTCCCCCGCCGTTACCGACGGGGGACTTTCGGTAACGTGCAAAAAGGCGATCAGCCTTTTTTGGCAGGTGCAGCGGCAGGCTTGCCCGCTGCAGGTGCGGGCGCTGCAGGTGCAGCAGCCGTTTGTTCTGCAGGCTTGTAAGCACCAGGGTCGGTGCAAGCAGGCGTGGCTGTGGGCGAGGCCTTGCCTTTGCCCTGAGTTTTGTAATAGTGGGCAGCTACTTTCTCGCGCGATTTGCACAATTGAAAGTCAGCCACTTTGTTGCCGTGCGCTGTTTTGGCAGCTGCCTCGGCCGCTTTGGCCTTGGCCTCTTCACTGAGGGCCGGCAGTTTGGCTGCGGCGCTCAAGCTGACAGCCAGTAAAGACGCAGCAAGCAGGTATTTTTTCATGGGTTTCTCCTGGCTCAAACTGAAGCCGTTGAAGCAGATGAAGTGGGTGCCGCAGCAGCTGGCACAGAACGCTGGGTGGGGATCTTGCCAGCCTTGATGTCGTCGTACCAGAGCTCGTGGTGCTCTTTGGCCCAAGTCTCGTCGACGTAACCTTCACGCATGGCCTTGTAGGCACCGCGCATGCCGATGGTGCCCATGTAAATATGTCCGATGAACATGGCCATCATGAACAAGGTGGCCACACCATGAACCATGTTGGCGATCTGCATGGTGCTGCGCTCATAAATCAGACCTGGGATGAGCATGTCAAGCACTAAGCCCGATGCCACCACGATCACGCCGAGGAACAGCACGCCGCCCCAGAACACCACTTTCTCGCCGGCATTGAATCGGTGCGAGGGCACCTCTTCACCAGATAAGAGACCACCGCCCTTGAGCAGCCAGACCCAGTCTTCCTTGCTGGGCATGTTGTCTTTCAGGAAGGTGACAAACACCACGACCAGGGACACCGCAAACAAGGGACCTGCAAAGTTGTGCAGGTTTTTCAGTGCATAGGTCAGCCATCCAAACAAGGTAGCGCCCATGATGGGCAACAAGAAGTATTTGCCATAGGCCATGACAATGCCCGAAATAGCCAGGGCACAAAAAGCGATCGCGTTGGACCAGTGGGCCGAGCGCTCGAATGGGGTGAATCGTTCGATCTTGCGTCCGGTTTCCTGCCCATGCAATTCCATCGTTCCCTTGCTCATGTAAAACAGGGCCATGGCACCAATCGCAATCAGCAACAAGGCTGCACCACAGGGAATGATGATGTTGTTTCGCACCTGGCGCCAAGATTCACCGGCCGAGGCCAGGCGCGAGCCGGGGTATTGAACAAAAGGCTGGATCAGGTTGCCTGCTTCCGGTGCCTGACTTTTGGGCAGGCTGATGTAACCCGTCACGCCTTGCCCCACGGCACGCCACATGGGCGCGTTGTTACCAGGCTGGACCTGGCCCCGCTCGGCATTGCTTTGGTCTTTGTATTTCGGATCGGCATCGGCACCCGGCGCGATCTGAAAGATGTTGGCGCTTTTCACGCCCATGGCAGTTTCAGCCGGAGCAGCAACTGCTGCAGGTGCGACCGGAGGCGGCGTCTGAGCAGCCACACCCAGCGCAGCAAGCGCCAGCCCGAAAGTCAGTAAGAAGCGACGCATGAACTTCTCCTTGGCGCTCACTTGGGCGCGCGGACGTGGTCGTTCATGCCGTAAGTGGCACGGGCCTTGAGGTGGTTGGACCACCCGTCTTTGTCACCGGCTTTCCAGCCGGGATCGGTGAAGGCGGCAACGCCTGTTCCATTTTGAACAGGCTTGTCGGTGCGGTGGCCCAGTGTGTCTTGCGCCTTTTCGCCACAAGCTGCCAGCAAGGCCACGCTGCAAATGAGGAAAGCTGTTTTCATGCTCAGGCTCCTTGCTTGGTTTGGTTGCCGTAGGCGGTGCCCCAGCCCCAGACCTCGGCACCCTTGCCGCGCTGAACCACTCGGCCACGCAGGATGTCGGCCACCACATCGCCGTCACCAGCGAGCAGGGCTTTGGTAGAGCACATTTCGGCGCAGGCAGGCAGCTTGCCTTCGGCCAGACGGTTGCGTCCGTACTTGTCGAACTCTGCCTGGCTGCCGTGTTCCTCTGGGCCACCGGCACAGAAGGTGCACTTGTCCATCTTGCCGCGCACACCAAACGTGCCTTGCGAGGGGAATTGTGGCGCGCCAAACGGGCAGGCATAAGAGCAGTAGCCACAGCCAATGCAAATGTCCTTGTCGTGCAGAACCACACCTTCGTCGGTTTTGTAAAAACAATTGACGGGGCAAACTGCCATGCAAGGTGCGTCCGAGCAATGCATGCAAGCCACCGAGATCGATTTTTCTCCTGGAACACCGTCGTTCAGGGTGACCACACGGCGGCGGTTCACACCCCAAGGGACTTCATGTTCGTTTTTGCAGGCAGTGACGCAGCCGTTGCATTCGATACAGCGCTCTGCATCGCAGATGAATTTCATTCGTGCCATCGTTTTCTCCTTGAGCGCTTAGGCTTTTTCGATGTTGCAGACGGTGGTCTTTGACTCTTGCATCATGGTGACGCTGTCATAACCATAGGTGGTGGCGGTATTGACCGCCTCGCCGCGAACAATGGGCGCGGCCCCTTTGGGGTAATGCGCCAGCATGTCGGCACCTTGCCAACGACCCGAAAAGTGGAAGGGCATCCACACCGTGCCGGTGTCCACGCGTTCGGTCACCAGGGCTTGCACGTTCAGACGTGCGCCTGTGGCACCCAACAACCAGACCCGGTCACCGTCGCGCACACCGCGATCGGCCGCCGTCTTGGGGTTGATCTCGACATAAGCCTCTTGCTGCAACTCGGCCAGCCAAGGGTTGGATCGGGTTTCTTCGCCCCCACCTTCGTACTCGACCAGACGACCCGAAGTCAGGATCAGCGGGTACTTCTCATGCACCTTGTCGGCGATGTTCTTGTCCTGCACGGTTTTGAACAGGGTGGGCAGTCGCCAGAAAGCTTTTCTGTCGTCGTGCGTGGGGTACTTGGCCATGAGGTCTGGCCGCGTACCGTACAAAGGTTCGCGGTGCTGCGGAATCGGGTCAGGGAAGTTCCAAACCACAGCACGTGCCTTGGCGTTGCCAAACGGGTGACAACCGTGGCCTTTCATGAAAACGCGAATCATGCCGCCCGACGAGTCGGTCTTCCAGTTCTTGCCTTCGGCCTTGGCTTTTTCAGCTTCGCTCAACTCATCCCACCAGCCCAGTTTTTTCAGCAGGATGTGGTCGAGTTCGGGGTAGCCCGTGGTGATATCGGCGCCCAGAGAATGCGAGCCATCTTCGGCCAGCAGGCTCTTGCCTTCACGCTCCACACCGAAGTTGGCGCGGAAGTTACCACCGCCCTCCATGACGTGCTTGGAGGTGTCGTACAGGTTGGGAGAGCCCGGGTGCTTGAGTTCGGGCGTGCCGTAGCAAGGCCATGGCAGGCCGAAATAATCACCCGTGAAGTCGTAGCCGGTTTCCTTGTCTTTGCCGCCTTTGGCCTTGAGGGTTTTCACGTCGAACAATTGCATGTTCTTCATGTGCGCCTTGAGCCGCTCAGGGCTTTGCCCTGTGTAGCCGATGGTCCAGACACACTTGTTGATTTCGCGCAGGATATCCTCGGGCACAGGTTCTTCCAGGCCCTTGATCTTTTGCATTTTGTAGTTCTTGCTCAACTCTTTCGCAAAGCCAAGCTTCTCAGCCAACTGGTGCATGATCATGTGGTCTGAGCGGCTCTCCCACAAGGGGTCGATGACCTTCTCGCGCCACTGCAAGGAGCGGTTGGATGCCGTGCAGGAGCCACTGGTTTCAAACTGGGTGGCAGCGGGCAACAGGTACACGGCGCGGTTGGGGTTCAGGTCTTCGGCCTTGCCGGGCATCGCGGCCATGGCAGCAGTTGCCGATGGATACGGATCTACCACCACCAACAAATCGAGCTTGTCCATGGCGCGCTTCATGTCGAGGCCACGGGTTTGCGAGTTGGGGGCATGGCCCCAATAAAAGACACCGCGAAGGTTGCTGTCCTGGTCGATCAGCTCGTTGTTCTCGAGCACACCGTCAATCCAGCGGGAGACGGTGATGCCATTCTTGCCCATCATGGCGGGGCTGGCGAATTGCTTCTTGATCCACTCGAAATCCACACCCCAGGTGCTGGCGAAATGCTTCCAGGAGCCTTCGGCCAGGCCGTAGTAACCGGGCAGCGAATCGGGGTTGGGGCCCACATCGGTGGCGCCTTGGACGTTGTCATGGCCGCGGAAAATGTTGGTACCGCCGCCGGACTTGCCGACGTTGCCCAAGGCCAGTTGCAAGATGCACGAGGCGCGCACGATGGCATTGCCAATGGTGTGCTGGGTCTGGCCCATGCACCAGACAATGGTGCCCGGGTTGTGGTCGTGCAGCATTTTGGCGACCTTGAACATCTGGTCTTCTTTGACGCCGCAGGCTTCCTCGACCTTGTCGGGCGTCCACTTGGCCACCACATCGGCCTTGATGGCTTCCATGCCATACACACGGTCGTTGATGTATTTTTTGTCTTCCCAGCCATTTTTGAAGATGTGGTACAGCAAGCCAAAAAGGAAAGGGATGTCGGTGCCGGAACGGATTCGCACGAACTCGTCCGCCTTGGCCGCTGTGCGCGTGAAGCGTGGATCGACCACGATCATCTTGCAACCGTTCTCCTTGGCATGCAGCATGTGCAGCATGGACACGGGGTGGGCTTCGGCGGCGTTGGAGCCGATGTACAACGCGACTTTGCTGTTTTGCATGTCGTTGTACGAATTGGTCATGGCGCCATAACCCCAGGTATTGGCCACACCCGCAACGGTGGTGGAGTGGCAAATACGGGCCTGGTGGTCGCAGTTGTTGGTGCCCCAGAAGCTGACAAACTTGCGCAGCAAATACGCTTGCTCGTTGTTGTGTTTGGAAGACCCAATGAAGTAGACGCTGTCGGGGCCGCTGGCTTTTTTGAGCTCCAGCATCTTGGCGCTGATTTCGGTCAGGGCCGTGTCCCAGCTGATGCGTTCGTATTTGCCCTTGACCAGTTTCATCGGATAACGCAAGCGGTACTCGCCATGACCATGCTCACGCAGGGCTGCACCCTTGGCGCAGTGGGCGCCCAGGTTGATGGGCGAATCAAAAACCGCCTCCTGGCGTACCCAGACACCGTTCTCGACCACCGCATCGACCGCGCACCCGACCGAACAGTGGGTGCACACAGTGCGTTTGACTTCGACCTTGCCCGCACCGATGTTGGCCAAGCCAGTGGCTGCCTGGGCTTTTTGCACCAGGCTCAGCTGGGATGCAGCCAGACCAACGCCAACGCCCAAACCTGAACGGCGCAGAAAACTGCGTCGGTCCAATGTGGGCAACGCCTGCGACAAACCACGGCGCAAGCTGTGGATGAACGGAGAGGATGCAGCGCCGGCAGTGCCGGTTTGTTTTTTGGTCAGCAACATGGAAGGCTCCAGTTGGGAGGGATGAAAAGGGATGAAAACAAAAGCAGGATCAGACGCGGGTGGTCTTGTAATACTGCTGAACGTGCTCGCTCAGGGTGTACCCACCACCCCGCGTGGGTTTGGGCAAGGCTGCAGTGGTGGGTGCAATCGACTTGACCACACCGGGCAGCGCAGCAGTAACTGCGGCCACAGCACCCACGGTGGCAGCACCCGAAAACAGGCCACGACGCGAAAGGGAAGTTGTTTTGGAAGACATAAAGACTCCATTAAGTGATTCACAAGCAGAACGCCAGCGTAGGCAAGTCGCTGCACAGGTCATGGTAACGGCTCAAAGGATTCGCCTCAAGCGGAAAACCCTTACTTCGCCATGATCAGAGTCAAGCTGGTGACTCCTAAAGAGTACAAAGTCACAACAAAAGGGCCAACACACACAGAATCAATGCGTTGTGTGTGTTGGCTCACCTTTGTTTTTTTATTTGTAAAGTACTTCAGGTAGCCACAAGCCAATCGCCGGGAACATGTAGAGCAACACAATCGCCAGAACCTGGATCGCCATGAAAGGCAACATGCCAGCAAAGATCTGGTTCAGCGTCACATGCGGTGGGCTGACCCCCTTGAGGTAGAAGGCGGCCATAGCGACGGGTGGGCTCAGAAAAGCGGTCTGCAGATTCAAAGCCACCAGCAAGCCGAAGAACAGCGGGTCGATGCCAAAGTGCGGCAACAAGGGAATGAAGATCGGCATAAAAATCACGATGATCTCGGTCCACTCCAATGGCCAGCCCAGCAAGAAAATAACCACTTGAGCCAGGATCATGAACTGCACTGGTGTCAGGTCCATGCCCAGCACCCAGGTGTTGATGATCTCCTGCCCCCCCAACAGCGCAAACGCCGCCGAGAAAATGCTCGAGCCCACAAACAGCCAACACACCATGGCACTGGTTTTGGCGGTCAGATAAACCGACTCGCGCAACACCACATAGTTCAGCCGACGGTAGGCGGCCGCCAGCAACAACCCCCCTAACGAACCCATGGCCGCCGCCTCGGTCGGTGTGGCCAAGCCAAACACAATGGTGCCGAGTACTGCCAGGATCATCAGGGCCAAGGGGAAAAATGAACCCAGCAGCATCTTGAAAATTTCAAGCCGCGCAAAGCTGAAGTAAGCATAGAAGAGGGCCAAGGCCACGGCACAACTGGCCAAACCCACCCAGAAGGAGGTCGGTGCAGCCTGACGCTCTGCTTCGGCCACGGGGGCTTCAGCAACAGCGCTGGCGACAGCAGGAGCTTGTTCTTTGGCTGGCTCAGCGGTCACCGCATCGGGTGCGGCCTTGGCCGTTTCAAAAGATCCTGGAGGTGTTTGCAAGCCATCGGCTTCGGGCTCAGCCAGGCCGCTGACGCTGTCCTCTTCTTTTTGATCATCAACAGAGTCAGCCAGCTCACCGCCCATGGCCACCACACCTTCCACCACCTCGGGAGGCAATGGGGCCGTGACCTTCAAATAAATGGTGCCCATGATCGCAGCAACTGCCAAAACAGGCAGCAGTGCAATGGCCAAGTGGTTCAGCAAATCGCGCATGGGCACAGCCGCATTGCGCTTGCCTTTGAGGGCACCGATCAAACCTGGCAACACGTTGTTGCTGATGTCTTTGGAAACCACTTGTGCAAATGCAGGCAGGGGCACGATGCGGTCTTCAGCCGACATGGGCGGTGCCATATGGGGCTTGATTTTGGCCAGAATCACCACGTACAGTACATACAAGGTAGCCAGCATCACACCCGGGAAAAATGCTCCCGCATACAGCTTGACCACCGACACACCGGCAGTAGCGCCATACACGATCAACATGACCGAAGGCGGGATCAAAATACCCAGACAGCCACCGGCCGTGATGGCCCCTGCGGAAAGTTGCACGCTGTAGCCAGCGCGCAGCATGGCGGGCAAGGCCAGCAAGCCCATGAGCGTGACCACCGCACCCACAATGCCCGTGGCGGTTGCAAAAATAGCGCAGGTCACGATGGTGGCCACCGCCAGAGAGCCCGGCACACGGGCCATGGCCAGGTGCATGCTCTTGAACAGCTTTTCGATCAGGTTGGCGCGTTCAATGAGGTAGCCCATGAAAACAAACAACGGGATAGAGATCAGCACGTCGTTGGACATGACGGAGTAAGCACGCTGGACCATCAGGTCCAGAGTTTGCTGAATCGCCAGATCGGGGTTCTGACTACGGTAGGCGATCCAAGCGAAGATCATGCCCATGCCCATGAGGGTGAACGCAGTGGGAAAACCCAACATGATCGCCACCACCACCAAGGCCAGCATCAGCAAACCCAGATGCCCACTGCTCATCTCGGAAGGTGCGGGCAACAAAACAAAGGCCGACAAAACGACCAAGGCCATGATCGTCAGGCCAAACCAGACTTCTTTTTTCATTTGTGATTTCCCTTGCCGGTCACCAATGCATCAAGCTTGGCGATGTCTTCGTCCTTGACGTTGACCATTTCCTTGAGTTTTTCGACATCTACCTCGTCCACGTCATCACCGCGCTTGGGCCACTCGCCTTGTTGGATACAAACAATGCATCGCACGATTTCAACCAAGCCCTGAGCCAGCAAAAAGGCGCCAGCAATGGGCAAGATGGTTTTAAAAGGGTAAACCGGTGGGCCGTTGGCCGTGATGTTGGAATGCTCGTTGATGGCCCAGGATTCGGCGGCAAAACCGTAGCCAGCATAAGCCAACGCCACCACACCAGGAATGAAAAACACAATGTAGAGCGTCAGATCCAGCCAAGCTTGTAAACGCGGCGGGAAAAAGCCATAAAGCACATCGCCACGCACATGACCGTTCTTGGACAAGGTGTAGGCACCCGCCATCATGAAGAGCGAGCCGTACATCATGCTCATCACGTCAAAAGCCCAGGGGTGAGGATTGTCCAGCACATAGCGGGAAAATACTTCCCACGAAATCAAAAAAGTCAGCGCCATGATCAGCCAGGAAAAAAACTGGCCAACCCATGTGCTGATTTTGTCAATGAAAAGCAATAGATTTTGCATAAGGGTATCGCGTAAATGAATCAGCCATCCAGAAGGTCTGGATGGCTGATCGGATCGGATCGGTTAAAAAATCAACCTTTTTTCGGTGCAGCGGCTTTGGCTCCGAAGAAGTGATTCACCGCCATGCGACGGCTGATGTTGGTGTCCTGGTCCCACTTCACAGCGCGGGCTGCAAAAGCTTTTTGAGACTCGACGATTTCCTTGAACAAGGGGTTTTCAGCAGACTTCTTTTCAACAATTTCGGTCCAAATCTTGAGTTGATCTTGCAGGATGGCATCTGGTGTCTTGTAAAACTTGACCTTGTCCTTGGTCTGCAACTCAATGTAGTCCTTGGAGTAACGGTCAATGGCTTTCCAAGACATGTCGGCAGATGCGGCTTCCGTGGCGCCCGCAATCACTGCTTTGAGCTTTGCAGGCAAAGCATCGTACTTGGTCTTGTTGAACATGATCTCGAAAGTCTCGGCGCTCTGGTGGTAGCTTTGCAACATGCAAACCTTGGAGACGTCCGGGAAGCCCAAAATACGATCAGAAGTGGCGTTGTTGAACTCGGCACCATCCAGCAGGCCACGGTCCATCGCAGGCACGATTTCACCACCTGGCAAGGCGTTCACGGCAGCACCCATGGCGGTGAAAAGGTCAATGGCCAAGCCGTTTGTACGGAACTTCAAACCCTTGAAATCGGTCGACTTGGTGATTGGCTTTTTAAACCAGCCAAGCGGTTGAGTGGACATCGGACCGTAAAGGAAAGACTGCACGTTGCCGCCAATGGAAGCGTACAACTTGGCCAGCAATTCGGCACCACCGCCGTACTTGTGCCAAGACAAAATCATGTTGGCGTCCATGCCAAAAGCAGGGCCGGAGTTCCACAAAGCCAAAGCATTTTGCTTGCCATAGTGGTAGCCCAGCACGCCATGACCACCGTCCAAAGTACCTTTGGAGACGGCTTCGAGCAAGCCGAATGCAGGCACCACGGCACCGGCGGGCAAGACTTCGATCTTCAGATCGCCACCAGTCATGTCATTGACTTTTTTGGCGTAATCCAAAGCGTACTCGTGGAAGATGTCTTTGGCAGGCCATGTGCTCTGCCAACGCATGGAAATTGGGCCGGTTTGGGCCTTGGCGACCATGGGGGCAGAGATGGCACCAGCGGCCAAGGCTGCGCCTTTGAGAAGTTGACGACGGCGTGGGGTTTTGTTGTCTGACAAGGTGGATCTCCAATCGTTGTTGAACTTGCAAGCGTGTAATAACGGCTTGGAGGATCATTATGCGATTGCCACCCTGCGAGGCACTAAGTGAAAACCCGCGTACGGATCGTCATTTTTTTCAATTTATAGCGCAAAAAGTTTCAATCACTCGATCAGGTCAAACCCTTGCGACTCCACGCTGATGAAAGCTTCGGTGAAAGCGGCCACGCGGGCATAAAAAACTGCCCGAGGCTGTTCTTGCAGCACTTGGCACAGGGCTGGCAACCAGGGTTGGATGTGCTGTGTAAAAAAAGCTTGCTGGCGGGTCAGGTTGGAGACGGACACATCGTCGCCTGCAATCAAATACCGCATAACCTCAAAGACATAGGCCACATGGTCTTCGGTTTCAGACATCTCGCCGTTGCGGGCCAGGCCGAGTTCTGCCAAGTCGTCGCGCAAGCGCACGAGGGGTTTTTCGTTCAAAAATCCACTCAGGTAATGCGAACCAAACAAATACACCTCGGGCTTGCCCACGCCGCCAAACAGGCTATTGAATTCGGCGGCCACCTGAACCTGGGTCAAGCTGCGGGCACAGGCCACCAACTCTCGCCACGGCTCTTCCAGAAATCCACCCGCATCGGGCGCCTCGGTCACGGCCACTTGCAACTGCCCCAAAAGCGCATCGTCAGGGGCCTGGTAATACAGCTGCGACAGCAGGCCATAGACCTCTGCGCGGGCGGTTTCTTCGTCCAGCGCACGGCTGCTGGCGGAAAGGTTCAGTTCTTGGCTCATGGTGGGTCGCTTATTGGGGTTTGGGCGGGTTAACGCCCGTGATGCGCACCTGGTTTTCATCGGTGAACATGTCGACAACGCGGCAGTCACCACACATCTTCAGGCGCTCGAGAGCAAGCCCCTGGAACATGCTGTGGCCAGCCAAGCGGCCCAGCATGGTCTCGATGCCCTTGTGTGTGCCAAAGGGTTTGCTGCAGCGTATGCAGGCGTAGGGCGGGCTGCCGTGCAGCACCCGGGACTGTTGCCGCTCAGGCACAAGTGACAGGCGCGATTGCAGCGTGATGGCGTCTTCCGGGCAGGTCTTGGCACACAGGCCGCATTGCACACAATTTTTTTCGATGAAGCGGATCTCGGGCTGCAGTGGATTGTCTTGCAGGGCCGACGAGGGGCAAGCCCCAACACAACTCATGCACAAGGTGCACTTGCCACCATCGACCACGATGGTGCCCAGGGGTGAACCCGAGGCAGGCAAATCGAGCGCCTTGGGGCGCATCTGTTCCTCTTGCGCCATCACAGGCGACTGGGCCATCAGGTGGTCCAGCACCAGTTCGAGGTTGCTGCGCTTTTCAGCTTGCACGGCATGGCGGGCCGCCGCGACCGGCCCAGCAGGCATGGCAGAAGCCTTCAGACCACGGGCGGCCAGGCGCTGCAAGTCCGCGTCGAGCGATGCGGGGTTCTTGGCCTCGATCAATTGGAAATGCACACCGG
This sequence comes from Limnohabitans sp. 2KL-17, assembly GCF_003063415.1. GTDB lineage: Bacteria > Pseudomonadota > Gammaproteobacteria > Burkholderiales > Burkholderiaceae_C > Limnohabitans_A. The sequence continues at coordinate 70,995 of NZ_NESK01000014.1, read as the reverse complement.
TGTAACCCAGGCCATTGAGCAAGCTTTGGGCCACGGCCATCTGGTCCATGAGGGCGGCGCGGTATTGCGGCGCTTCTTCGTCGGTGAGCAGCACCATGACCTGGCGAGCGCCGTAAGCAACGGCCGACAACCAGAGTTCCAGGCCCACGCTGGCCGTGTGCCACAAGGCCACAGGCATCACACGGGCGGGCACGCCCTGCATGACTTTGAGCTGCGCACCCCGGCCCAATTCGTCGATCAGGGCTTGGCCTTTGTTTTGGCTGTGCAGCAGCAGCGCGGCATCGCGACCGCCTGCCGCCTGGTAGGCGGTGAGCAGGCTGCGGATTTTGGCGCCCTGCTCGGCCGGGCGCGGGTAGGCATAGGTCAAGGCGCCCGTGGGGCAAACCGTGGTGCAGGCACCGCAGCCCACACACAAGTTCGGGTTGACCACAATTTGCTGGCGGCTTTTGTCAGAGCGGATGGCCTCTGCCGAACAAATGTCCACGCAGGCATTGCAGCCCACCTGCTCGTTGCGGCTGTGGGCACACAGTTTTTGCTTGTAGGCAAAGAAACGGGGCTTTTCAAATTCGCCCACCAACTCTCGCACCTTGAGCAAAGTTTGCAGTTCTTGCCCATCCCAGCGGAAATAGCCTTGGGGCAAGGCGTGCGAACTGAAAGTGGGTGAAGCTTTGTCGCTGCGCAGGTCCAGCACCACATCGAAGCGCTCGGTTTGCGGGCGGGCTTCGCGGCTGAAGTCGATGGCGCCAGCGGCCTCGCACACCTTGACGCAATCGCGGTGCGAAGTGCAGCGTGACAGGTCCACCTGGTAATCGAGGCCAATGGCCTGCTCGGGGCAAGCTGCGACGCAGGCATTGCAGCGGGTACACAAATCCAGGTCAATCGGGTTGCTGGCGTCCCATGAGACATCAAACGCCCCGAGCCAACCTGTCAGGCTTTGCAAGCGCCCCGCCACCACCGGAAAGCGCCGCTCCTGGCTGCCACCGGCCTTGCCCGCCCCTTCGGACCAAATGGTGACCTGCATCGCGTCGGATAAAAAGCTGGCGGCGCGCTCTGCAGCATCCAACGCGCCCATGATCAAAACCCTGCCAGAGCTTTTGTAGGTGACCGTGGGCACGGGCTCGGGTTCGGGCAGACGGGCTGCGGCCAGCAAGGCGGCCATTTTGGGCGTGGCGTGTTCGGCCTCACGGCCCCAACCGCCGGTTTCGCGGATGTTGACGAAGCGGATCGGCGAGATGGCCCCCTCGGTTTGCTCGGCCAGCTCTGAAAACAGGCGCTTTTCCTGCGTGCAAGCCACCACCACGGTCTCACCGGTTTTCACGGCTTTTTGGAAGTGCCCGGCTTCCCGGCGGCACAAGGTGGTGTGCAGCGTTAAGTCTTCACCCAGTGCTTTGCCCAGGGCCTGGGCCTGCAGGGGCATGGTTTGGTTGCAATTGCAAATCAGAGTGGTCATGTTCAGTCGGTACGGATGCCTGCGGCGCCGGTGTGGCCTGCAATGCAGATGGGGGCTGTGATTGCGGCGACTGTGCCACAACTGGCGAGCCTTCTACCGCGTCGGGACTTTGATCAGGGTTTTCCTGTGTGCCGGCCCCGGACGTCGGAAGCGGCAAGTTTTTGGGTTTCTTGGGGAACAGGTTCAACAACTCGGCGCCCACCATTTTCTCGAGCATGCCTGCTGGCAGGGGGTCTGGCGTGTTGTAGTCGCCAATGTAAATGTCCAGACCGTCCATCACATTGAAGTGAGGGTCGGTGAAGAGTTTTTTCATGGCCGCGTTGCGCACCTCACCGGGCACACCTTCGCGCATGAAGGTCTGAAAATCCGAGTTGGGGGTCAGACTCTGCACATCCTCCAGGGTGGGCAAGGGAGGCTGCTGCTGGCCATCGGCTGGTGATGCGACTGTGTGCGAATCGGTCTTGCGCAATGCAGTTGCCGGTGGTTTGGCAGAAGCCAGCGCTGAGCCATTGACCCCAGCGTGCACACTGGTTGCCTGGGGCTTAACTGGATCGGGCTGAGGCGCCTCTCCTTTTTCAAGGCCTTGTTTGCGGCGCGACCAGCGGCTGAAAAAATCGTCGCTCATGGCGTGGGCCTTGCACCCTTGCGTTTGCTGTCGGTGCTGACCGAGACCGGCTGCCCGAAACGATCGGTGAGGCGCTGGAAGCTCTGAGGACGCTGGCGCTTTTTCTCTTCAGGCACAAAGTGCTGCGCTGCAAATGCTTGCATCCAGGCGACCACTTCAGCGGGGGCAGGAATGGTTTCCACGGTTTCTTGCGCATCAAGCCAACGGCCTGCATCGTGGTAGCTCAGGCTCACCGCTTGGGGAACGGCCATAGGCTCACCCCCATCTTGGGCATCAATGAGTCGCCACATCACAAAGTAGCACGGCGTGGGCGAGGTGGCGTTGAGCCAATAGCCTTCGGCATCGTCGCTGAAAAGTGTCACCACCCAAGCCGGGTGCAACCAAAGTTGCTCGGTCTCGGTCTGGCGCAAGTTGCGCGCAGCAGTGCCAAATCCGGCGTCGTGAGGCACCACATCGGCCAGCACCCAGCGCCAGGCTTGCCAGCGTGCCATGGGCCCTTGCACGGCCTCTCGGCGCATCAGGACAGCCACATCGATTTGCGGACGTGAAGACATGGACAGCAAACTCCTGGAAAAATGAAAAGGCGAGTTGCCAGCACGTCTTCTTAAAACGGCAAGCGCAAGAAGAATAACGCACCTTGCCACGTCGCGCTCCAGCAATCCCAATCACCGCCGGATGACACGACCCGCTATGGGAAGAGCCGTGGCCCCCATTCATGTCAGGACTGGTGTGGTGAATGCACGGATTTCAAGTCACTGAAAGCTCATTGGGCAAGCATCAAACAGTCAGTGGCTCAACCAAGGCAGCCTCTACCCGGACTGGACAGAACTTGAATTCAGGGATCTTGCCAAAAGGGTCGAGCGCGGCGTTGGTCAACTCGTTCGCCGCTGCCTCGACATAAGCAAACGGCATAAACACGGTGCCCGCGGGCGTGCCTTCGTCCTGACGCAGCGAGAGCTCCAGCGCACCTCGGCGCGAAGACAGTCGGATGCGTTGCCCAGGTTTTAGATTCAAGCGCGACATGTCTGCAGCACACATCGAAGCCGTGGCAGCAGGCTCCAACGCATCGAGCACACTGGCTCGGCGTGTCATGCTGCCGGTGTGCCAGTGCTCCAGTTGCCGCCCGGTGATGAGCACCATGGGGTACTCGGCATCGGGTTGCTCGTTGGTCGCAATCAGGTTCACGGGCACCAGCCAGACGCGGCCGTCTTTCGTGGGAAAGTGGTCGTGGAACACGATGGCTTGGCCCGGGTCTTCGGCACTGACACATGGGTAGGTGACCGAGCCTTCGTTCAGGCGCGCCCAGTCGATGCCCCCAATGGCAGGGGCCATGGCTTGGCGCATTTCTTCGTACACAGCGGCCACGCCTTCGTGCGCCCCCGCATACGCCCAGTTCAGGCCCATGCGCTGTGCGATCTGTTGAATGATCCACAAATCAGGCTTGGCATCGCCCGGCGGCAGCAGGGCCTGTCGCCCCATCTGCACCGTGCGGTCGGTGTTGCTGACGGTGCCGGTTTTCTCGGGCCAGGCGCTGGCAGGCAGCACCACATCGGCCAGCCAGGCCGTTTCGGTCAAGAAGATGTCTTGCACGACCAGGTGTGCAAGGCTGGCCAGCGCGTGGCGGGCATGGTTCAGATCGGGGTCGCTCATGGCCGGGTTCTCACCCATGATGTACATCCCGCGCACCTTGTGCGGGTCGCTGTCAGGGGCCAGCGCCTTGTGCATGATTTCGACCACGGTGTAGCCAGGCTGGTCGTCGAGTGTCGTCTCCCAATATTTCTCGAACCAGTCGTGCGCCGTTTTGTCGCTCACCCGCTGGTAATTGGGGTACATCATCGGGATCAGGCCAGCGTCGCTCGCGCCTTGCACATTGTTCTGGCCACGCAAGGGGTGCAGACCGGTTCCGGGGCGCCCGATCTGGCCGGTGATGCTGGCCAGCGCGATCAGGCAACGCACGTTGTCGGTGCCGTGCACATGCTGGCTGATGCCCATGCCCCACAAAATCATGGCGGCCTTGGCCTTGGCATAAGCGCGCGCCACTTCGCGGATGGTCTCGGCGGGGATGCCGCAGACAGCGCTCATGGCTTCCGGCGTGTAGTCACGCACATGGGCCTTGAGTTCGGCCACGTTGTCAGCGCGTTCGCTCAAGAACTTTTCGTCGCACAAGTTTTCTTCGACGATGACGTTCAACATCGCATTGAGCAGGGCCACATCGGTGTCGGCCTTGAAGGGCAGCGTGCGCCAGGCATGACGGCCAAGGTCGGTGATGCGCGGGTCGGCCAGGACGATGCGGGTGCCACGTTGGGCTGCATTCTTCATCCAGGTGGCGGCCACCGGGTGATTGGACGTGGGATTGGATCCAATGACAAGGATGAGGTCCGAGTGCTCGACATCGCGCACCGGGTTGCTGACCGCGCCCGAGCCCACGCCTTCCAGCAAAGCCGCCACGCTCGATGCATGGCACAGGCGGGTGCAGTGGTCCACGTTGTTGCTGCCAAAGCCGGTTCGCACCAGTTTCTGAAACAGATAAGCCTCTTCGTTGCTGCCCTTGGCCGAGCCAAAACCGGCGAGTGACTTGGGCCCGTGTTGTTCACGCAGCGCATTCAGCGGCTGGGTTGCCAGCGCCAGGGCTTCGTCCCAAGTGGCTTCCCGGAACACCTCACGCCAGTCAGCGTGTCCATCGATCAAACTGAGATCTTTGGCAACGCCCGCTTTGCGGATCAGCGGCTTCGTGATGCGGTCGGGGCTGTGGATGTAGTCCATGCCGAAACGCCCCTTGACGCACAAGCGCCCCTCATTGGCTGGGCCTTCGCGGCCTTTGACGCTGATGATTTTTTCATCCTTGACCTGGTAAGTGACCAGGCAACCCACGCCGCAAAACGGGCAGACGGAGTCGACCTCACGGTCCACCTTTTGCGGGCCGATGTGGCTCTTGGGCATGAGCGCCCCGGTGGGACAGGCCTGCACGCATTCGCCGCAGCCCACACAACTGCTGCCGCCCATCGGGTCGGCCAGGTCGAACACCACTTGCGTGTGGGCACCCCGAAAAGCAAGACCGATCACGTCATTGACCTGCAGGTCTCGGCAAGCGCGTTGGCAGCGGTTGCACTGGATACAGGCATCCAGGTTGACGGCCATGGCCGGGTGAGACAAATCTGCGGGCACAGCCTGGCGGCGCAAACTGGCCAAGGCCGGGCGCACCTCAACGCCATGGTGATCGGCCCACTGGCTCAACTCGCCATGCGGCGCTTGCGCGCGGTCATCAAGCCATTTGTAGCCTTGCTCGGGCAAATCGGCCAGCAGCATTTCCAGCACCATCTTCTGGCTTTTGAGGGCACGTGGGCTGGCGGTTTGCACCTGCATGCCTTGGCTGGGGCTGCGGCAGCAACTGGGCGCCAATGTGCGCTCGCCGTCGATCTCGACCACACAGGCGCGGCAGTTGCCGTCGGGCACCAGGCCTTCCTGGTGGCACAGGTGCGGGATGGCGATGCCCAGATCCTTGGCGATGTTGAAGATGCTTTGGCCAGCAGGTGCCTGGACGCTTTGGCCGTTGAGGGTGAATTCAATGGTGCTCATGCCGTGGCCCCCACTTCGTGCGGGAAATAATCGAGCACGCACCGGATCGGGTTGGGGGCCGCCTGGCCAAGGCCACAAATGGACGCATCGCCCATCACCTGTGCCAGGTCTTGCAAGGTGCCAGCGTCCCACACATCCACGGCCATGAGTTGCGCCGCTTTGTCGGTGCCCACGCGGCAAGGCGTGCACTGCCCACAACTTTCGTGGGCAAAGAACTTCATCACATTCAAGGCCGCCGCACGGGCGCTGTCGTGCTGGCCGAGCACCATCACAGCGGCCGAGCCAATGAAGCAGCCATGAGGCTGGAGCGTGTCAAAGTCGAGCGGCACATCGGCCAAGCGGGCGGGCAAGATGCCACCACTGGCACCGCCAGGCAGGTAGGCATAAAGGGTGTGACCATCGGCCATGCCGCCGCAGTATTCATCGACCAGTTCGCGCAGCGTGATGCCCGCCGGGGCGAGCTTGACGCCCGGCAGCTTGACACGCCCACTCACGCTGAAGCGGCGCAGGCCCTTGCGCCCATGCCGGCCCTGCGCGGCAAAACTTTCAGCGCCCTGCTCTACCAATTCACGAACCCAGTAAAGCGTCTCGAAGTTGTGCTCCAGGGTGGGGCGACCAAAAAGGCCGACTTCAGCGATGTAAGGGGGCCGCAGGCGTGGCTCGCCACGCTTGCCTTCGATGCTTTCGATCATGGCGGATTCTTCGCCGCAAATATAGGCGCCAGCGCCGCGACGCAACTCGATGCGCGGCAAGGCACAAGGCGGGTTCAATTTCAACGCGGCCAGTTCTTCGGTCAGCATGATCCTGGCTTCGTGGTACTCGTCGCGCAGGTATATGTAGACCGCATCGCAGCCCACCACGCTGGCGGCGATCAGCACACCTTCCAGAAAACGGTGCGGGTCGGCTTCCAGGCAAGTTCGGTCTTTGAAGGTGCCGGGCTCGCCTTCGTCGATGTTGACCGCCATCAGGCGAGGCCCGGGCTGGTCGCGCACGATGCGCCACTTGCGGCCCGCCGGGAAACCTGCGCCACCCAGACCGCGCAAGCCAGCAGAGGCCAGGCACTCGATCACCGACTCATGGTCTTTCAGTCCCGTCGCCACTTGCAGGGCGAGTTGATAGCCCCCCGCTTTTTTGTAGGCGTCATAACGCAGCGCATAAGGCAAAGGCAGGGGCTGTGTTTGTTGCCGGGCCAGCAGCGAGGTCAATTTCTCGGGGGTGGCAAAAGCAACGGCTTGCTGGCCGACTTGCGCCGCAGGTGCTTGCTCGCAACGGCCCAGGCAAGGCACGGACTGAAGCTTGACATCCGGTCCCAGCAGGGCCGGCAGTTTGTCCAGCAAGCTTTGGGCGCCGGCCAGGCTGCAACTGAGGCTGTCGCACACACGCAATGTCACACCCGGTGCCGTGTCGTGGTCCTTGAGCAATTCAAAGTGGTGGTAGAAAGAAGCGACCTCGAACACCTCGACCACGGGCAGGCGCATCTCGGCAGCTAAGGCCACGATGTGGCGCTCAAACAGCCCCTGAAAATGATCATTGAGCACATGCAAGTGCTCGATCAGCAGATCGCGGCGGTGGCCGTTGCCAGGCGCGGCACCGATGAGGGCACGCACCTCGGCCAAGGCTGCCTCAGAAGGCTGACGCCCTTTGAGCTGGGCACGAGGCAGTCGCAACTGTTCACGAACCTGGCTCAGCGCAATGTGGGTTGGGGATGGCGTGATGGCCTGCATGAAAAAGCGCCTCGGGTCTGTTGTCCGGATGATAGTTGGAATGGCCTCAGGCCCGGATCCACATCAAAACTCGCACATCGCTACAGTTCGCGGCCAGAGGCCGCTCCTGCAAAAATATGCGCCAAGCTCAATAGGTCTCAAGGTGCAGCCGACCTTCTTTTTTGAGCGCAGCACCCACGGTATCCCAATCGAGTCCAGCATTCTGTGCGATGTCACGCAAGGCCATCACCACACCCTCTTCCATGCTTTTGAGGCCGCACACGTAAAAGCTTGTGTTGCCATCTATGAGTTGCGCCGCCAGGTCGGCAGATCGGTCACGCATGGCGTCTTGCACGTAGCGTTTGGATTTTCCCGTCTCGCGCGAAAAGGCAAACTCGATGTCAATGAAGTCTTTCGGCAAGTTGTTGAGTGGTCCGAAGTAAGGCAACTCTTGCGGTGTGCGGGCGCCGAAGAACAACATCAGTTTGCCGCCTTCAAACTTGCCACTGGCCCGCAGCCGACGACGCCACTCGGTCATGGCACGCATGGGCGCACTGCCCGTGCCGGTACAGATCATGACGATGTTGCTCTTGGGATGGTTGGGCATCAGGAAGCTGGCTCCAAACGGACCGATCACCTGAACCTTGTCACCCACCTGCAAGTCGCACATGTAGTTGGAACCCACGCCACGCACGGGCTGGCCGCTGTGGTCTTCCAGCACCCGCTTGATGGTCAGCGACAGGTTGTTGTAGCCGGGGCGCTCGCCGTTGCGGGGGCTGGCGATCGAGTACTGGCGAGCATGGTGCGGCTTGCCTTTGGCATCCGAACCTGGCGGGATGATGCCGATCGACTGGCCTTCAAGCACCGGAAAGGGCATGCTGCCGAAGTCGAGCACGATGTGGTGTGTGTCGTAGTCGTTCCCTGCTGTTTTACCCACTTCGGTCACTCGCACGTTGCCGGTGACCGTGGCGGTGATGGTTTTTTCTGCAGCCTTGGGGCCATACAAGTTGGTGTATGCGTGTGCAGCAGACCAAGGCGGGGTGATGGCACCAAAAGCCGCTGAGTTGAAGCCCGAGGTGATGGCTGTGCTCACGGCCGATGCAGACGATGCGGCAACCGCTTGAACGGCACTTTGCGCTTCTTGAAGGGCATCAGCTTCAGCACCCCCTGCATCGCCCAATTCATCTGGGCTGAGTTCGGCAGGCAATTCATCCCACTTGAGTTGTTCTTCGATGCTGTAGGCCTTGGCCTTGGGCATCATGCGCCAGTTGTCAATCGAGCCTGTGGGGCATGGTGAGATGCAGTCCATGCACAGGTTGCAGATGTCCGCCTTGACCACGTAATTGAGCGAGTCATGGGTAATTGCCCCCACCGGGCAAATCGCTTCGCAGGTGTTGCAGCGGATACAGATTTCCGGGTCGATGACGTGCTGTTTGATCAGGGTCGATGCTGTGGTCATGGAAGATCTCCTCAGGCTTTCGGTTTTGTGCTTTTTGTCTGCGCTCGAATTGGCTTGCCAGAACGAGTGGTCTGCGCGTTCCGCAACGCAATGGGTGAGTGCCGTGCACCACATACGGGGCACCGGAAAATCGGCGCCCGGCACTCACCCATTGCGTCGCTCTGTGACGGCTTTGAGGGGCACAGTCTACAGGCGCTTTGGACCGCCTTGAACCATGCAGTTGACAGAGGAAGGGGCGGGTGACGATTTTCCGGTAACCGCATGAGGAACCCGCCCCTTCCTCTGTCAACTGCTGCCCCCAACAAGGAAGCAGCAGTCGATCAAACGTTCAACGCATCAGTTAAAACGAACGTAATCGAAGTCCACTGGCTGACGGTTGATGCCCATGACGGGTGGCGCAATCCAGTTGGCAAATTTGCCTGGCTCGACGACACGGCCCATCAGGCTGGCCACATAAGCGCGGTCTTCGTTGGTGGGCAGCCACTCGCCCACCTTGGACATCCACTCGGCATCGGTCACGACACGGCCATCGGGCGTGATCTTGCTGCCGGACAGGGCACCAATGTTGCGGTGGAACGCTTTGTGGGGCGCGGTCAGTGTGAAAGGAATGCCGGCTTTGGTGATCACACGGTTCCAACGGTCGATGCCGCCTTTGGAGTCGGTGATGTAGTCGTCGCGCAGCACTTCGTTCAAAGCGTTGAGCATCGGCACTTCTTTTTCGACCAGCTTGCCTTCTACGACCGACAGGATCTTGTAGCTGTTGCCCTTGAGCACGTGGTCATCACCGCGCTTGCCTTCTTCGTAGCGGCCTTTCAGGCCGGAGCTGTAGAAAGTGGCGGCGTTGGATGACTCGTCGGCACCGAACAAGTCGATGGTCACCGAGAAGTGGAAGTTGATGTAGCGCTGGATGGTGGGCAAATCGATCACGCCAGCTGCACGCAACTTGCCCACGTCGTCGGTCTTGAGCTGGTTCATCACATCCACGGTGCGCTGGATGGTGCGGCTCACGCCGGACTCACCCACAAACATGTGGTGCGCTTCTTCGGTCAGCATGAACTTGGTGGTGCGGGCCAGCGGGTCGAAGGCGGATTCGGCCAGAGCGCACAGTTGGAACTTGCCATCACGGTCGGTGAAGTACGTGAACATGAAGAACGACAGCCAGTCAGGGGTCTTCTCGTTGAAGGCCTGCAAGATGCGCGGATTGTCTTCGTTACCGCTGTTGCGCTGCAGCAAAGCATCGGCTTCTTCACGCCCATCTTTGCCGAAGTATTTGTGCAGCAGGTACACCATGGCCCACAGGTGGCGGCCTTCTTCAACGTTGATCTGGAACAGGTTGCGCAGGTCGTACATGCTAGGGGCCGTCAGGCCCAGGTGGCGCTGCTGCTCAACGGATGCTGGCTCGGTGTCGCCTTGGGTCACGATGATGCGGCGCAGGTTGGCGCGGTGCTCGCCAGGCACGTCTTGCCAGACTTTTTCGCCGATGTTGTCGCCAAAGTGGATCTTGCGGTCTTGCTCACCAGGGTTCATGAACACGCCCCAGCGGTAGTCGCGCATCTTCACGTGGCCAAACTGTGCCCAGCCTTGCGGGTCCACGCTCACAGCGGTACGCAAGTAGACATCCATATCGGTGGAGCCTTCGGGGCCCATGTCGTCCCACCAGTTGATGAAGTTGGGCTGCCACTGCTCGAGCGCACGTTGCAGGGTGCGGTCTTCGCTCAAGTTGACGTTGTTGGGGATTTTTTCGCTGTAGTTGATACCGGACATGAGAGTCTCCAGAAATTAAAGCAACGGTGGGGTCAAATTTCGGTTGCAGCGCGGACCACCGGGAACCACGCTACACAACGTTAAAAATCAAACCCGGTTCATGTCGAACTGGACTTTTTCGCCTTTGCCGTAGACCTTCAGAGCGCCTTTTTCGCCGACGGCGTTGGGGCGCTGGAAGATCCAGTTCTGCCAGGCAGTCAAGCGGCCAAAAATACGCGTGGCCATGTTTTCCTTTTGTGCAAATCGCAAGTTGGCCTCAAGGCCGGTCAATGCATCAGGCGACATAGAGGTGCGCTCTTCCAGAGCCATTCGTATTTCATCTGTCCAGTCAATATCATCTGGCGCCGCAGTCACCAAGCCCAAGGCCAAAGCAGCGTCAGCGTCCAGTGCTTTGCCAATGGCACCGCGAGCAGCCTCCATGGCGGGCACTTCTTCATAAAAGCGGCGCTGTAGGCGGGTCTGGTCATTGACCATGGGGAAGAAACCAAAGTTCATTTCATTCAACTGGATCTTGGGGGCTTTGGCCAGGTCATCAGGCAGAGCCAGCATGTAGGCACGGTCGGCGCAAAAAGCCAATTCGGCGAGTGTGCCGACAAAACATGTCCCCTCTTCGACCAAGGCGAACAGGCTGCGTGAGGTCACGTCCATGCGGGCCAGGGTGCGGCGCAGGTGCCCAATGGTTTCACGCACAAACCAGTGGTCCTTGTGGGCCAGCATGGTGGCGTCCGAGGCCAGCACGGCGGCGGCGTCACCTGCGGTCTTGATGACCCAGGTGCCAATGTCGAGTTCGTTGGTTCGCATGTGCAGGATGGCGTCGTCCAGTTCACGCACCATTTGCAGTGGCCACCAGTTCATGCCTGCGGCTTTAATGCCGGCGATGTCGGTGGGCTGGGCGGTGGCCGGGGCCTTGACGGTGAAGGTGGCGATGCGCTTGGCACGGTCGATTTCAACAGTGACGTTGGTGTAAGTCAGGGCGTCGGCAGTAAAGGTGCGGTTCAATGGGGTCAGTATCACACCCTTGACACCGACAGGGCGGTTGCTGCCAGCGGCCAATTTCGTGGCGCGGGCTTGAACGGCTTCCTTGAACACGGCTGGCTTGGCGATGGCATCCACCAGGCGCCAGTCCACGGCTTTTTGACCGCGCACACCTTCCACGCTGGTGCAGAAAATGTCGGCCAAGTCGTGGCGCACATGGCGTTTGTCGGTCACGCGGGTCAGGCCACCGGTGCCGGGCAACACCCCCAGCAAAGGCACTTCAGGCAAAGACACCGCTGACGAGCGGTCGTCCACCAGCACGATTTCATCGCAAGCCAGGGCCAACTCATAGCCACCGCCAGCGCAAGCGCCGTTCAAGGCGGCGACGAATTTGAGGCCATCGTGCTTGCTGGAGTCTTCGATGCCGTTGCGGGTTTCGTTGGTGAACTTGCAGAAGTTGACTTTCCAGCCGTGGGTCGAGACCCCCAGCATGAAGATGTTGGCCCCCGAGCAGAACACGCGGTCCTTCAAACTGGTCACCACCACCGAGCGAACCTCAGGGTGCTCAAAGCGGATGCGCTGCAGGGCGTCGTGCAATTCAATGTCCACACCCAGGTCATAGCTGTTGAGCTTGAGTTTGTAACCTGGGCGGATGCCGGCGTCTTCGTTGATGTTGATCGACAGGGTGGCGATCTCGCCATCAAAGGCCAGGCTGATGTGTTTGTATTCTGCGGGCGTGGTCTGGTAGTTGACCTGAAGGGAAGTTGTCATGGCTGTCTCCGTCGGTAAGGGGAATTTGATTTCAGTCAAAAATGCATTTCAGTGCATGCTGCATTGAAGTTTAGTGCATGTCTTATTCGTCATAAATATGCACTTTAATGCATTTACTAAGTGTTTTCCCTAATCCTCAAAAAAAACCCACCAGGCCCTAACCAGCCATTTGCAAGTGCTGGCGAACGGAAGTACGCAAAGCCTTGAAAGCTTCGTCTTCGCTGCGTCCACTGGTGTTGATGGCCAGATCGGCTTTTGAATAAAAGGCCGCGCGCCCTTCCAGAATGCGCTTGAGGTCTTCCATGGCTTCTCGGCTTGCGGCCATGGGGCGCATGTCGCCTTGTGCAGCGACACGGCCCATGTGATCGGCCGCATCGGCCTGCAGCCACACAGTGGTGCAATGCGAGAGCAACACGTTGAAGTTGGCCGACTCGGACACCAGACCGCCAGGCGTGGCGACCACGACTTCGGGGTAAATCTGGATGGCTTCCTCGAGGGCGCGGCGTTCGTAACGGCGGTAGGCGTTGGCCCCATAGAGGTTGTGGATTTCGCTGATCTGGCAACCGGCAAATTTCTCGATTTCGCGACTCAACTCGATGAAGGGAAAACCCAGATCGTCCGCCAGGCGCTGGCCCAGTGAGGTTTTGCCCGCACCACGCAAGCCAATCAAGGCAATGCGGTTCTTGCGCTCTTGTGCGTTGCCACCTTCGCCAAACATGTCACTCAGTTGCACCCTTGCGCGGCGCAAATCAGCTTCACTGCGCTTGGACAGCAATTCGCGAATCAACAGCCACTCGGGCGAAGTGGTGGTCACGTCACCCAACAACTCGGCCAGTGAGCACTGCAGCGCATTGGCGACTTGCAGCAAGACCAGCACCGACACGTTGCCGGTGCCGTATTCCAGATTCGCCAGGTGACGCTCTGACACATCGGCAGCAACGGCCACAGCACGGCGTGTCATGCCTTTGCGGGAGCGGAGGGTGCGCACACACTCACCCAGGGCTTCCAGAAAAGGACTGCGCTTTGCTTCTGGTTCAGACGTTTCCATCCGTGTGGGTTCAGGGGATGTCATGCTCGACCTTTGATCATTACTAGGGAAAACCCTTTTATTTCAACCAACCCGAAACATGCACTTTAGTGCATACTGCCAGGCACGCACAATAGTGCATCAACCCCTGTTTATACCGCCAACTGGACACCTGGAACAGTTTTTTATGGCATTACCTTGCATATTCACCCAGAACCAGGCCCCCTGTTGACAAAGAACCGAACGCCCAGCGCAGGGCATCACCTTGCTTCTGTGACCCCCAGAGGAAAGCCCCGGATTGCCTGAGCCCACCTTTTGAACAACACTTTCGATACGGCAAATACAAAGACCCCAAGGAGACAAAACATGCGCCCTGTGACCCCACCCCCAGCCGACTTCAATTTTTCCCAGCACCTGATCGCCACCAACGCCCATCGCGCCGGCAAAACCGCGCTGATTAACGACATGGGCACCACCACCTACGGCGAGTTGACCGAGCAGATACGCCGTTTTGCCGGCGGCCTGCAGGCCATGGGGCTCAAGCGCGAAGAACGCGTGCTGCTGCTCATGCAAGACAGCAGCGACTGGGTGGTGGCCTTTTTGGGCTCACTTTATGCCGGTGTGGTGCCTGTGGCGGTGAACACCCTGCTGACTGCTGAAGACTATGCCTTCATGCTGAGCAACAGCCGGGCGCAAGCCGCACTGGTGTCGGGCAGCCTGCTGCCAACGCTGCAAAGTGCGCTGGATATCGGCAAAACCGAAGTGCGCCATCTGCTGGTGTCCCGCCCCGCCGCAGCCTTGACGCCAGGCCAGCTCAACATGGCCGACTTGGTGGCGCAAAACAACCCTGCGCTGCCGGCCATCACGCTGGCTGACGAACCCGCTTTCTGGCTTTACTCATCCGGCTCAACAGGCAAGCCCAAGGGCACCGTGCACAGCCAAGGCAACCTGTACTGGACGGCCGAGTTGTATGGCAAAGGCGTGCTGGATTTGCGCGAGAGTGACACCGTCTTTTCGGCCGCCAAGCTGTTCTTTGCTTACGGCTTGGGCAACGCCCTCACCTTCCCCTTGAGCGTGGGTGCCACGGTGGTGCTGATGGCCGAACGCCCCACCCCACAAGCCACTTTCAAGCGCCTGGTGGACCACCAGCCCACCGTGTTTTATGGTGCGCCTACCGGCTACGGCGGCATGCTTGCGAGCCCGGATTTGCCCCCAAAAAGTGCTGTGGCCTTGCGACTTTGCTCGTCTGCTGGTGAGGCTTTGCCGCGTGACATTGCCGAGCGCTGGTCGGCCCATTTTGGCTGCGAGATCATCGACGGCATCGGCTCGACCGAGATGCTGCACGTCTTTTTATCCAACCGACCCGGCGATGTGCGCTACGGCACCACCGGCAAGGCTGTGCCCGGTTACGAGGTCCAACTGCGCAACGAAGACGGCAGTGTGGTCACCGGCGACAACGAGATCGGAGACCTCTACATCCAGGGCCCGAGCAGCGCGCTCATGTATTGGAACAACCGCGACAAAACCCGAGACACCTTTCAGGGTATCTGGACCAAGAGCGGCGACAAGTACACGCGTGATCCCGATGGTTACTACACCTATGCAGGGCGCAACGACGACATGCTGAAGGTCAGCGGCATCTATGTTTCACCCTTTGAGGTGGAAGCCACGTTGGTGCAGCACCCCGCCATTCTGGAAGCAGCCGTGATCGGCAAAGAAGACGTCGACGGGCTGACCAAAACCAAGGCCTTCATCGTGCTCAAACAAGGCCAAAGCCTGACCGAGGCCGAAGTCAAAGCCTTTGTGAAGGAACGCCTGGCCCCTTACAAATACCCGCGCTTTATCGACTTTGTGGCCGAACTGCCCAAGACGGCGACCGGAAAAATTCAGCGATTTAGATTGCGGGATCTGGAAAAAACGTCCTAATGACAAGTCAGCTTCTCCGGTTCACCAAGCCTTTTTCGGCAGAGCTTTATGGAGTGCATCGGTGTGGTGTAGCGAATGCATCACCCAATCAGCGCTCATGAATTTTTGTGCTCTGCCTCTGTGGATGAAATCACCCGACTGATTTCAGTTTGCAGTTCAGCCAATGACATGGGTTTGGACACATAGCCGTCCGCACCGGCCGCGATGAAACGTTCTTTGTCGCCCGTCATGGCATGCGCCGTGACCATCAACACCGGCGTTCGGCGGCCGCCGCCAGCCTCTCTGGCTCGCAACTCGCGCAAGGCGGTGATGCCATCCATCACGTCCATCAACACCACATCGAAGCGCTCCTCGGCCGAACGGTCAAGTGCCTGCTGCCCATCAGCGGCAGTGGCATAGCGGTAACCCATGCGTTGCAGCATGATTTCCGCCAACTTGCGGTTGATCTCATGGTCTTCGACCAGGAGCACAGAACAATCCACTGGCTTGGCAACAAGGGGTAAACCACCATCTTGCTTTTCTAAGAGCACAAGGTCGGAAGCAGGCATGCTCGGCCGGATGACTTTTTTGACCGGCAAAGTGGCAACAAAACTTGCGCCTTTGCCAGGTTGCCCTTCAGCTGCAATGTAGCCGCCCATCAACTGCAGCAAACTGCGCGTGATGGCCAGGCCAAGTCCTGTGCCACCAAAAGAGCGCGTCACAGAGCCATCTGCCTGCGTGAAGGGACTGAACAAGGCTTCGGTGCGCTCAGGATCAAAACCGATGCCTGTGTCAATGACGCTGATGCGCAGCAGCACCGTCTGGTCGTCCATCTCGCACAGCAATTCGGTTTTGACAACGACCGAGCCTTGGTCTGTGAACTTGATGGCATTGCCGAGCAGATTGGTCAAGGCCTGCCGCATGCGCACAGGGTCCATCCAGACCAAGTCCGGCATGTTGTCTGCCATCTTCAACTGAAGATCCACACCTTTGACCCGGGCCAACTGCTCCAGAGACTTGACTGTGTGCCGAATCAACTGGGCCGGACTGACCTCGCGCAGCTCCAGTTCCAGCGCCTTGGCCTCGATTTTGGAAAAATCCAGAATCTCATTGATGATTTGCAGCAAATGGTTGGCCGAGTCTCGCGCCAGCGTCAGATACTCCTTTTGAAGCTCAGGAGATGAAGTGTCAAGCGCCAACTCGGTCATGCCCACAATGCCGTTCATGGGCGTGCGAATTTCATGGCTCATGTTGGCCAGAAACTCACCGCGCATGCGATTGGCTTGCTCGGCCTTTTCCTTGGCTTCAACCAACAGGTCTTGAGCGCTCTGGATGGCGCTGAAATCCTGCATCACGCCCACAAAAAATGCTCATTGTCCCGATGGGTTTCACTGACGGTCAGGCGCACAGGAAAAACGCTGCCATCACGCCTTTGGCCGGGCATGACGCTTGGCTGGTTGCCCAGTTTTTCCCGCCACTTCATCAGATTGACTTTCGTTTCACTGTTGTGTGGACTGCCTTCTTCTGGGGGCATCAGCAGGCTGATGCGCTCCCCTATCAACTCGTCCATGGTGTATCCAAAGATGTCACACATGGCATCGTTGCATTGAGCGATTATTCCCATTGAATCGGTGACAACAATCGCCTCGGGACGCTCCCATCGACCTTGGACAGGAAATGCTCAAGGTCGATGGTCAGAGTGGCAGGCAGGGGTAAAGCACTGTCAAGCGACTTGTAGTCATGCGAGATTTCCAGGCAACCCTTCACGGCCAGAGTCACCAGTTCCTGGATGTAGAAGTTGCGAAACTGCGCCACAGAATCGGCATGAGTTTGGGCGCTTTTGGTGGCGTGTTGCTGCACCACAGCCTCCCTCTCAAGACGCCAAGTTGCTGAAATGTCAGCCTCAGTCCGGTCATGGCGACCGGAAAATCCTGCCGACTGGCCGATCAGGTGTCCTTGCTGACCTTGATGGTAGGGAACTTGGCCGAGAAGTCCTTGGCCTTGGCCGCAATCTTGACGGCCACTTGACGCGCCACCGCCTTGTAGATTTGGGCCACTTCGCCATCGGGGTCGAACACCACCGTGGGTTTGCCGCTGTCCGCCTGCAGGCGAATTTGCATGTCCAAGGGCAAGGCACCCAGGTAATCCATGCCGTATTCAGCTGCCATCTTCTTGCCACCATCGGCGCCAAAAATATGCTCCACATGACCACAGTTGGTGCACACATGCACGGCCATGTTTTCCACCAGGCCCAAGATCGGCACGCCCACTTTTTCAAACATCTTGACGCCCTTTTTGGCATCCAGCAGGGCGATGTCTTGCGGCGTGGTCACAATCACGGCACCCGTCATGGGCACGCGCTGGCTCAAGGTGAGCTGGATGTCACCGGTGCCCGGCGGCATGTCGACGATCAAGTAGTCGAGTTCTTTCCAGTTGGTTTGGCGCAAGAGCTGCTCCAGCGCCTGGGTGGCCATCGGGCCGCGCCAGATCATGGCCTCGTCCTGGTTGACCAGAAAGCCGATCGACATGACCTGCACGCCGTAGTTTTCCATCGGCTCCATGGTCTGGCCATCTTCGCTTTCTGGGCGACCTTCGATGCCCATCATCATGGGCTGGCTGGGGCCGTAGATGTCGGCATCGAGCAAACCGACCTTGGCACCCTCGGCAGCCAGCGCCAGCGCCAGATTGACGGCAGTGGTGCTTTTGCCCACACCGCCTTTGCCCGAGGCCACAGCCACGATGTTTTTCACCTGCGGCAACAGCGCCACGCCACGCTGGGCTGAGTGGGCCGTGATCTTGCTGGTGACGTTGGCCGACACATTGGCCACGCCGGCCACGCCCTTGGCTGCAGCAATCAGCGATTGGCGCAGCGTCGGGATCTGACTTTTGGCGGGATAGCCCAATTCCACGTCAAAAGACACGTCAGCGCCCGCGACTTGCAGGTTTTTGAGGCATTTGGTGGAAACGAAATCTTTGCCCGTGTTCGGATCGATCACGGTTTGCAGGGCTTGCAGGAGTTGTTCGGTGGTCGCCATAGGTGCTTGTCGTTGCTTTCAGAGGTTGGGCAGGAGTTTACCGACAAGCGCACCGGTAGACCCTAAAATCAGCGATTCCCCTACAAGTTGCCCCACCATGTCTGCCCCCAACGCCCCGCGCCAGCTTTTTGTCACCACCGCCTTGCCTTACGCCAATGGCAACTTTCACATCGGTCACATCATGGAATACATCCAGGCCGATATCTGGGTGCGGTTCCAGCGCATGCAGGGCAGTCAGGTCAACTTCGTGGGAGCCGACGACACGCACGGCGCGCCCATCATGATCGCCGCCGAAAAAGCGGGCAAGACGCCCCAGCAGTTCGTGGCAGACATCGCTGCTGGCCGCAAACCCTATCTGGACGGCTTTCACATCGCCTTTGACAACTGGCACAGCACCGATGCGCCCGAGAACCACGAACTGGCCCGCCAGATTTACCGCGACCTGCGTGACATTCCCATGTCTGCAGGCGGCTCACTCGTTGAAGTGCGCACCGTGGAGCAGTTCTTCGACCCCGAAAAGAACATGTTTCTGCCCGACCGCTTTATCAAGGGCGAGTGCCCCAAGTGCCACGCCAAAGACCAGTACGGCGACAACTGCGAGGTGTGCGGTGCCGTATACGCCCCAACCGACCTGATCAACCCGTTCTCGGCCTTGTCGGGCGCCAAGCCCGAGCTGAAAAGCTCGGAACACTTTTTCTTCAAGCTGTCCGACCCTCGGTGCGTCGAATTTTTGACCCAATGGACGCAAGACGGCAAGCTGCAGCCCGAGGTGGCCAACAAGGTCAAAGAGTGGTTCAGCGTGCGCACCAACCCCGACGGCTCCACCAGCGAAGGTCTGGGCGACTGGGATATTTCCAGAGACGCGCCCTACTTTGGCATCGAGATTCCGGATGCGCCGGGCAAGTATTTTTATGTCTGGCTCGATGCCCCGGTGGGTTACCTGGCGTCCCTGAAGAACCTGCTGGACCAACGCGGTGAAGACTACGCCGCCTACATGGCCCAGCCGAATCTGGAGCAGATCCACTTCATCGGCAAGGACATCGTGACCTTCCACACCCTGTTCTGGCCCGCCATGCTGCACTTCAGTGGCCGCAAGACGCCCGACAAAGTCAACGTGCACGGGTTTCTGACGGTGAACAACGGCGAAAAAATGAGCAAAAGTCGGGGCACAGGCCTGGACCCACTCAAGTACCTGAGTCTGGGCATGAACCCCGAATGGCTGCGTTACTACCTGGCCGCCAAACTGTCGGCCCGCAACGAAGACATCGACTTCAACGCCGAAGATTTCATGGCGCGGGTGAACAGCGATCTGGTGGGTAAATTCATCAACATCGCTTCGCGCTCGGCCGGTTTCATCGCCAAACGGTTTGACGGGAAACTGGGCGCCGTGAGCGCCGATGGCCAGGCATTACTGGCCGCATTACAAGGCATGGCCCCCTCAGTGGCAGCCTTTTACGAAGAACGCGAATACGGCAAGGCTTTGCGCGAAATTATGCTGCTGGCCGACAAGGTCAACGCCTATGTGGACCAGAACAAGCCTTGGGAGTTGGCCAAACAAGCCGGCATGGATGCCCGGCTGCACGATGTGTGCACCGCCTGCATCGAAGCCTTTCGCCTGCTGACCCTGCAACTCAAGCCTGTGCTGCCTGCCCTCGCCACACAGGTCGAGGCCTTTCTGAATGTGTCGCCCTTCACCTTTGCGCAGGCGCAAAGCCTGCTGGGTGCGGGTCACAGCATCCAGGCCTACCAGCACCTGCTGCAGCGCGTCGACGCAAAGCAACTCGAAGCCCTGTTTGAAGCGCCCGAACCCGTCACGCAGGCACTCATTCCCGGCGGTGAAGATATCGCCCCCACCATTTCCATCGACGATTTCGCCAAGATCGATTTGCGCATTGCCGAGATCGTTCACTGCGAAGCCGTGGAAGGCTCGGTCAAGCTACTGCGCCTGACGCTGGATGTGGGCGAGGGACGCACACGCAATGTCTTTTCAGGCATTGCCAGCCTGTACAAACCCGAAGACCTGATCGGCAAACTCACGGTGATGGTGGCCAACCTGGCCCCGCGCAAGATGAAGTTTGGCGTGAGTGAAGGCATGGTGCTGGCGGCCAGCCATGCCGACGAAAGTGCCGAGCCCGGCATTTACGTCCTGCACCCCTGGCCCGGCGCCAAGCCGGGCATGCGGATCCACTGAGCCACCCACACACCGAGAACGCTGCACATGTTTCCCCTGATCCGCGGATGGACCGATGTGCAGCGAAGCCCTGAGGCCAATTTGCGCCTCGGTCTGGTGTTGAGTTTTATCGCAGGCGCCACCAATGCCGGGGGCTTCCTGGCGGTGGGCCGCTACACCTCGCACATGACGGGCATCGTCTCCTCGGTGGCTGACGACATGGTGCTCGGCCATTTTGGTATGGCCTTGGCCGGAGTGACTTGCCTGATCGCCTTTTTAATGGGTGCCATGTGCACGGCCATCATGGTCAACTGGGGCCTGCGCCAGCAATTGCGCAGCAGCTACAGCCTGCCGCTTTTGCTCGAATCTTTTGCCTTGCTGGTGTTTGGCCTTTTTGGTGCAGCCATAGGGGCCTGGTCACAGGTGTTCCTGCCCATCACGGTGGTCTTGCTTTGTTTCATCATGGGTCTGCAAAACGCGGTCATCACCAAGATCTCCAAAGCAGATATCCGCACCACCCACATCACCGGCCTGGTGACCGACATCGGCATAGAACTGGGCAAATGGGTTTACATCAACCGTTCAAGCGAGACGCCTTCAGTCCGGGCAAACCGCCAACGCCTGCGGGTCCATTCGGGCTTGGTCCTAGGCTTCCTGCTGGGGGGACTGTTCGGAGCGCTTGGCTTCAACTATGTGGGCTATGTGACCACGGTGCCCTTGGCGGGCCTGCTTTGGCTGCTGAGTCTTCGCCCCTTGCTCGACGATTTGCGCCAGCGTGCCGCCTGATTTTTCTGCCCTGGCCTGAACGCACAACACCCAAACCCCATGAATTGGCTGCACGCAACCCATTTCTTCAGGCCCCGATTGCTCGACAGCCTGCAAGGCTACAACCGCAAGCGCCTCGCTCAGGACATTGGGGCCGGCATCACCGTCGGGGTGGTGGCCTTGCCCCTGGCGATGGCTTTTGCGATTGCCTCGGGGCTCAAACCCGAAGCAGGCTTGTTCACGGCCATCATTGCGGGCTTCCTGATCTCGGCTTTGGGCGGGAGTCGCGTGCAAATTGGCGGGCCTGCAGGCGCCTTCATCGTGATTGTTTACGGCATCGTCGAGCGCTATGGCCTGGCCAACCTGATATTGGCCACCGCCATGTCGGGCATTTTGCTGTTTCTGCTGGGCTTGTTTCGGCTGGGCACCTTGATTCGATTCATACCGGTGTCGGTCGTGATCGGTTTCACGAATGGCATTGCAGTTTTGATCATGCTCTCGCAAATCAGGGATTTTCTGGGGCTGAAAATCGAGTCCATGCCCGCAGATTTTTTCGGCATGCTGCGTACGCTGGGGCAAAACCTGCACTCTGCCAATTTGGCCGCCTTGCTGGTGGCCCTGGGCTCCTTGTCGCTGCTGGTCGGCTGGATGCGTCTGGGTCGCCGCCTGAACGACACCCCATACCGCTGGGTCAGCTTGGTGCCCGGATCCATCGTGGCGCTGGTATTTGCGACGCTGGCCTGCATGGGGCTGTCCTTGCCGGTAGAAACCATTGGCAGCAAATTTGGCGGTATCCCCGCCGTCTTGCCCAGTTTTCAGTGGCCCGAGTTCAGTTGGGACAGCGCCCGGTTTTTGCTCATGCCCACCCTGACTTTGACCCTGTTGGGCGCGATTGAGTCACTGCTGTGCGCGCGCATTGCCGACGGCATGATTGGCGACCGTCACAACCCCAACCAGGAGTTGATGGCCCAAGGCTTGGCCAATTTTGTGACCCCATTTTTTGGGGGCATGCCCGCCACTGGCACGATTGCCCGAACCGTCACCAACATCAAAAGCGGAGGCACCAGCCCCATCGCGGGCATGGTGCATGCACTGACGCTGCTGGCCGTGGTGCTGCTGGCCGCCCCACTGGCTGGGCATGTGCCCCTGGCAGCGCTGGCGGCACTTTTGATGTTTGTGGCCTGGAACATGGGCGAGTGGCGCGAGTTTTTATTGCTGCGCCAGTACCGGCTGCCCTACCGAATCACTTTGTTGGCGGTGTTTTTCCTCACGGTGGTGTTTGACCTCACCGTGGCGGTCGAGGTCGGCCTGATTGCGGCCTGCCTGACCTTCATCTATCGCATCTCCAGTTTGAGTCGGAGCGAAACTGTCAGCCGTCTGGACCTTCCTGGATTGGCAGGGCATGAAACCCATGTCCAGGCTTGGCGGTTGTACGGCGCCTTGTTTTTTGGTGCCGTCCAGCTGGTTGAGGACATCGAAGACAAAATCGCCACGCCGGCTTTGGTGATTGACCTGAAAAACGTGATTTACGTGGATTCTTCGGGCGCCGATGCCTTGATGAATTTGATCGATACCTGCCGCAAAAAAGAGGTGCAGTTGATCATTTGCGGATTATTGCACCAGCCCTTGGACATCGCCAAACGCACAGGCTTGCTTGACCATCTGGAAGGGCGACTCGAGCCCGACCTGCCGGCAGGCATTCAGCGCGCTGTCAGCCTGATGACGCGCCCGGGCCCGTAAAATGTCTTCATTCGATGCAAGCTGTGTGCTTCATGCCCCCTCAGCCCATGTCACCTTGTCCCCCAGAAAGCCCAACATGTCCATTTTCCGTCGCCCTGACTACACCTCAGACACCACCCAGTTCATCGCCCAGCTCAAGGCGCAGCGCCCCGAGCTGGAGGCCGAGCAGCGCCAAGGCCGTGCATTGCTGTGGGACAAGTCACTGAGCCGCGACGAGCAGCAGGCCTTCAAGGATGCGCGCGTGGCCCAAAAGCCATACGTTTACCAGAACCAGTCCTCCTGAAATTGCCGTTGAACGACACTTCGGGCAGATATCCCGTTGTGTCGTGCACCCACAGCGCCGCCCATGACCACCTTTGCCCCCCCCACCGAGCTGCCAGTGCCGCTGAACGACACACCTGTGTCCATGCCGCAAGTGGTCGACCATGTGGCCGTGGCGCGGCTGTATGGCGAGCCCCTATTCTCAATGCCTACCGACCTGTACATCCCACCGGATGCCCTGGAGGTTTTTTTGGAGGCGTTCGAAGGCCCGCTGGATCTGTTGCTTTACCTGATACGCAAGCAAAACTTCAACATTCTTGATATCCCCATGGCGGGGGTGACTCGCCAATACCTGACTTATGTCGATGAGATACGGCAGCGCAACCTGGAACTTGCAGCTGAATATTTGCTGATGGCGGCCATGCTGATCGAAATCAAATCGCGCATGTTATTGCCCCCCAAAAAGCTCAGTGAGGGCCAGGAAGCCGAAGACCCTCGCGCCGAGTTGGTGCGCCGACTGCTCGAATATGAGCAAATGAAGCTCGCGTCGATGCAACTGAACCAGATTCCACAATACGGCCGAGATTTTTTACAAACGGAGGTCCACATCGAACAAAGCCTGCAGCCACGCTTTCCCGATGTCAACATGGACGAACTCCAATCGGCCTGGCGCGACATCCTGAAACGTGCCAACTTGGTCCAGCACCACAAAATCAGCCGCGAAGAACTCAGCGTACGCGAGCACATGACCATTTTGCTCAAGCGCCTGCAAGGCCGAAAATTTGTGGAGTTCGAAAACCTGTTCGATCCCACCTTGGGCACACCCGTGCTGGTGGTGACTTTCATCGCCTTACTGGAGTTGGCCAAGGAAACCCTGATCGAGATCACCCAGGCCGAGGCCTTTGCCCCCATCTACGTGCGGCTGGCCTACACAACAAATTAAAAACTACATTTCAATATTTTTTGGAATTACTATAATAATAAAAATAATTAATTATTATTAAAAATATTCACCTCTGAACCCAGCCATGGAAAATGCTTTGATCAACACCTACAGCACGCTTCCCCCTGTATCACTCGTGAGTGGTCGCAAACCCATTAGCCTGCCACGCCTGCAGGAAATGCGGGCGCACAACGAAAAAATAACCATGCTCACGGCCTACGACGCCACCTTTGCCGCAGTGGCTGACGCTGCTGGCGTCGAATGCATTTTGGTGGGTGACTCGCTTGGCATGGTTTGCCAGGGCCTGCCCAGTACTGTGGGCGTAAGCCTGGACGCCATGCGTTACCACACCGCATGCGTGGCCCAGGGTGTGCAACGCGTGACGGGAGCTTCCTGGATCATTGGCGACCTGCCATTTGGCTCATACCAGGAATCTCGAGAACAAGCCCTGCGCAGCGCTACCGTGCTGATGCAGGCGGGCGCTCACATGGTCAAACTCGAAGGCGGTGGCTGGACCACCGAGACCGTTCGATTTTTAACCGAGCGTGGCATTCCGGTCTGCGCCCACTTGGGCATGACCCCGCAAACCGTGCATGCCCTGGGTGGCTACCGGGTGCAAGGCAAAGGGGACTCTGCCGACCAACTGCGAAAGGAAGCTCTGGCTCTGCAGGATGCAGGCGCGACCATGCTGGTACTGGAGATGGTGCCCGCTGCCCTGGCGGCCAGCTTAACCCAACACCTGCCGCGCTGCCACACCATCGGCATCGGGGCGGGCGATGGCACTGTCGGCCAGGTACTTGTGATGCACGACATGCTGGGCATCAACTTGGGCAAGAACCCTAGGTTCGTTCGCAACTTCATGACTGGACAAAGCAGTGTGCTGGACGTCATGAAGGCTTATGTGTGTGCTGTCAAAAACGGCAGCTTCCCCGACAACACATTGCACTCTTGGTAACAGACTCACCCAACCTCCACCATGCTCATCGCCCGCTCCATCGACGAACTGCGCCAACACCTGGCTGGCCGCCAAAGCCCCGCTTTTGTACCCACCATGGGCAACCTGCACGCAGGCCACATCAAACTGGTACAGCTGGCCAAGCCCAAGGGCGACAGCACCGTTGTCAGCATCTTCGTCAACCGCCTGCAGTTTCTGCCACATGAAGACTTTGACAGCTACCCCCGCACCTGGGAAGCCGACTGCGCCAAGCTCGAAGCGGCAGGTTGCGACGTGGTGTTTGCACCGCGCGAAACAGACCTCTACCCCGAAGCACAAACGGTAAAAGTCCATGCTGACCCGGCGCTGGGTGACATCCTTGAGGGCGAGTTCCGTCCCAGCTTTTTCATAGGCGTGTCCACCGTTGTCATGAAGCTGCTCAACAGTGTTTTCGCGGGCAAGGCGCAGGGGGTTGCCATTTTCGGCAAGAAGGACTACCAGCAACTCATGGTGATTCGCCAGATGGTGCGCCAATTTGCACTTCCCATTGAAGTCATGGGCGTGGACACCTGCCGCGCTGAAGATGGCCTGGCACTGAGTTCGCGCAACGGCTACTTGTCGGAGACCGAACGCACCGAGGCGGTGCAACTGCAACTGGCTTTGCGCGAATTGGGAAGGGGTGCTGTGGCTGCTGCCGATGCACTGAACACCCATTTGCCGGCACTGGAGGCCCAAGCCATGGCAGGCCTGCGCCAGCGTGGCTGGCAGCCGGATTACCTGACGGTGCGCCGACGCCAAGATCTGCAAGCGCCGCAGGCAAAGGACGCCTTGGTGGTGTTGGGTGCGGCACGCTTGGGAAACACGCGCCTGATCGACAACTTCGAAATTTAGACCGACTCGCCGCGAGGGCCTCGGTCCATCAAAACCTGAACAGCCTCACGGGCCTGCAAACGCCCGTCCAGTAAGGCCACCACCGCTTCGGTGATGGGCATTTCCACACCCAGACTTTGGGCGCGCTGCCAGACGGTACGCGCACTGTAGACCCCTTCGGCCACATGTCCAAGTGAGGCCACAGCTTGTTCAAGGCTGAGGCCTTGCGCCAGCAGCAGGCCGACTTTGCGGTTGCGGCTCAAGTCACCCGTAGCGGTCAACACCAGATCGCCCAGTCCGGAGAGTCCCATGAAAGTTTCGGCGCGGGCGCCCAGTGCCAAGCCCAGGCGGGTCATTTCTGCCAAGCCACGTGTGATGAGTGCCGCACGGGCGTTCAGGCCCAAACCCAGGCCATCACACAAACCAGTGGCGATGGCCAGCACGTTTTTCACGGCCCCGCCCACCTCCACCCCGACGATGTCGTCGTTGGCGTACACACGCAATGCCGGGCCGTGAAAGGCCTGGACCAAGGCTTCGCGCACAGCGGCATGTTGGCTGACGGCGACCAAAGCGGTGGGTTGGTTACGGGCTACCTCGAGGGCAAAGCTGGGTCCGCTGAAGGCCCCCGCCTGCAAATCGGGGGCAGTTTCGGCTTGCACTTCATGGGGCATCAAACCGGTCCCCGACTCGAACCCCTTGCACAGCCAAGCCACCGGAGCACTCACATGCTGCAGCAGCTGTAAGCTGAGGCGCAAACCCGACATCGGGGTGGCCACCACCCACAAATCAGTGGGCCCGGCCTGCTGCTGAACCCAAGGGCCCAGCGAACCGTTCACGACCATCAAACCCGATGGCAACTCGATACCCGGCAAATAGCGGCTGTTTTGGCGTTGCTGCACCATGGCATCGGCCTGATCCGGGTCGCGGGCATGCAGGCGAACCGTGTGAGAGGCGGGATGGCGGCAAGCCGCCATCGCGATGGCCGTGCCCCAGGCTCCTGCCCCAATGACCGTGATGTGCATCAGAAACCGCCCAGCAAAGCCAAGGCTTTATTGTGCAGTTGCAGCGGCTTGTTGCGCTTGTTGCTGCTCGTACATGGCCTGGAAGTTGATTTCAGCCAAGTGCACAGGCGGAAAGCCGGCACGGGTGATCAGGTCGGCCACACTGGCACGCAGGTAGGGGTAGACGATTTGCGGGCAAGCAATGCCCATGACCGGGCCCATCTGGTCTTCGGGCAGGTTGCGGATTTCAAAAATGCCGCCTTGCTTGCACTCCACCAGGAAAACGGTTTTGTCCTCGATCTTGGTATGCACCGTGGCGGTCACGCACACTTCAAACACACCTTCTGCAACGGGCGTGGCTTCTACGCCCAGTTGGATGTCCACGCTGGGCTGCTGCTGCTCGATAAGAATGGCAGGTGAGTTGGGTTGCTCGAGCGATGTCTCTTTGAGGTAAACGCGCTGAATCTGGAAAACAGGGGCCAGATTTTCAGTGTTGACGGCGTTGGCAGCGGTATCGGTCATGAATTTCTCTTCAGATAGGAACACAGGCAGTCCGGGGGAACCACCAAAGGATTTAAAAAGATGGATTATCGGGTATCGGCTCCAAGCTTCGGGTCGAAGCCGGCCTGCGAAAACCCCAAGATTGTTCAGGCCGCTTGCAGCAAAGGCACCAAACCGCCTTTGGCGTCGAGCGCCATCAGGTCATCGCAGCCCCCCACATGGGTGTCGCCCACATAAATTTGCGGCACGGTGCGGCGCCCGGTGATTTGCATCATGTGATCGCGCTGGACAGGGTCTAGGTCAATGCGGACTTCTTCAATTTGCTCAACACCCTTGGATTTGAGCAACTGCTTGGCTCTCACGCAATAAGGGCAAACAGCGGTGGTGTATATTTTGACGGCTTGCATGGCGACTCCTTGGTTCAAGCTTTTTCGACGGGCATGCTGGCCGCCTGCCAGGCCTTCAGGCCCCCAGCAAGAGACTGCACATTTTCAAAACCGAGTTTGCGAGCGGTTGCCGCCGCACGTGCCGACCGGGCACCCACCTGGCAAACCATCACCACCTGGGACGTTTTGCTTTTGACGAGCTGAGCCAATTTGTCTTCCAGTTGGCCCAACGGCAGGTTTTTGGCGCCAATCACATGCCCTTTGGCGAACTCGTCGGGCTCGCACACATCGATGACGATGGCTTTTTCGCGGTTCATCAGCTGCACCATGTCCTGCGGGCTAAGACCACTGCCTTTGTTCAGGGCAGGAAAGAGCAAAGCCACACCTGAAGCCAAAGCCACAGTGATGAGCATCCAGTTGTCGAGGAGAAATTTCACGAATCAGACCTTTTTAAGCCACAAAATACCGGCCCGTCAGCGGACCGCCAAGCCCCGATTCTAAAATGATGGTCTTGTCCTTTTGTTTTTCACAGCCTCTGCTGCTTTTTCACCATGTACAAAATTGTCCTGATCCGCCACGGCGAATCCATCTGGAACCTTGAAAACAGATTCACCGGCTGGACCGATGTGGACCTGACCCCCACCGGCGTGAGCCAGGCCATGTCGGCTGGCAAACTGCTCAAGGCCGAAGGCTGGGACTTTGACCTTTGCTACACCTCGGTGCTCAAGCGCGCCATTCACACCCTCTGGTACGCGCTGGACGAAATGGACCGAGCCTGGCTGCCGGTGCTCAAGGACTACCGCCTGAATGAGCGCCACTACGGCGCCCTGCAAGGCCTCAACAAAGCCGATATGGCCAAAAAATTTGGCGAAGAGCAGGTCATGGCCTGGCGCCGCAGCTACGACACCCCGCCGCCTGCGCTGGAAGTCACCGACCCGCGCTGCGAACGTGGCGACCGCCGTTATGCTCAGATTGACCCGCAAGCCGTGCCGCTGACCGAATGCCTGAAAGACACCGTGGCGCGTGTGTTGCCCGCCTGGAACGACAGCATTGCCCCCAACATCCAAGCGGGCAAACGCTTGCTGATCGCCGCCCACGGCAACTCCATCCGCGCCCTGATCAAGTACCTGGACGGCATTTCTGACGCAGACATTGTCGGCCTGAACATCCCCAACGGGATTCCACTGGTCTACGAACTGGATATAAATCTGAAACCGATCCGTCACTATTACCTGGGCGATGCCGAGGCGGTGGCCCAAGCCGCAGCGGCTGTGGCCAGCCAGGGCAAAGCCTGATGCCTGAAGGGCCCTGCCATGACAGGACTATTGCCTGCGATCTCACAAAACACGCTGCTCACGGGTGTATATTGACTCGCTTCTGATTGGGGAAATACAAGCATATGGGACAAAAACTCAAGATCGCGGGCTGGATCAGCGTGGGGGCCTTGGCAGGGGCATTGACCACTGTATCCCTGCAAACCGTGGCACGCGGCAACATGGCCCCCTTGCCACTCGAAGAGCTGCAGCAATTGGCCGCGGTCTTTGGCATGGTCAAGAGCGACTATGTGGAGCCCGTCGACGAAAAAAAGTTGATCACCGAAGCCATCTCTGGCATGGTCGCCAGCCTGGACCCCCACTCCCAGTATTTCGATAAAAAAAGCTTCAAGGAATTCTCTGAAGGCACTTCTGGCAAGTTTGTCGGTGTGGGCATCGAGATCAGCCAGGAAGATGGACTGGTCAAGATCGTCTCTCCGATTGAAGGCTCTCCGGCCGACCGGGCGGGCCTGAAACCCAACGACCTGATCACCAAGATCGATGACACCCCTGTCAAGGGCCTGACTTTGAACGAAGCCGTCAAGCGCATGCGCGGTGAGCCCAAAACCAAGGTGCTGCTGACGATCTTCCGCAAATCCGAAAACCGCAGCTTCCCGGTGACCATCTTGCGCGAAGAGATCAAGACCCAATCGGTCAAGTCCAAGATCGTGGAGCCGGGTTACGGCTGGATTCGCGTGTCCCAGTTCCAAGAACGCACAGTGGACGACTTCGCCCGCAAGATCGAGGAAATGTACAAACAAGAGCCCCAGCTCAAAGGCCTGGTGCTTGACCTGCGCAATGACCCCGGAGGTCTGCTGGACGCAGCCGTGGCTTTGTCTGCAGCCTTCCTGCCTGAAAACGTCACCGTGGTCACCACCAATGGCCAGCTCGAAGAAAGCAAATTCACCTACAAAGCCACGCCCCAGTTCTGGCGTCGCAACAGCAGCAACGACCCCATTGCCCGCATGACCGCGGCCACGGGCGGTGCGCTGAAAAAAGTGCCTTTGGTGGTGCTGGTGAACGAAGGCTCGGCCTCAGCCAGCGAGATCGTCGCTGGTGCCTTGCAAGACTACAAGCGCGGCACCCTGATGGGCAGCCAGACCTTTGGCAAAGGCTCGGTGCAGACCGTGCGCCAACTGGGGCCTGACACGGCACTCAAGATCACCACCGCCCGCTACTACACACCCAACGGCCGAGCCATCCAGGCCAAAGGCATCGTGCCCGAGGTGATGCTGGACGAAACCGAAAACGGCAACGTGTTCTCTGCTTTGCGCACTCGCGAAGCCGATCTGGAAAAACACCTCTCCAACGGCAAAGAAGCCGAAGAGAAGAAAGACCCAGCCCGCGAAAAAGCCCGTGAAGACGCGATCAAGAAGCTGGAAGAAGAATCCAAAAAGCCCGTGGCTGAACGGCGTTTACCCGAGTTCGGCTCGGACAAGGACTTCCAGTTGATCCAGGCCTTGAACCAACTCAAAGGCCTGCCCGTCAAGGTCAGCACCACGCTGGCCGTGCGCAAGGCCGAGAAGAAAGAAGACTGAGCGCCATGGGTGACGCGCATGGATGACGCACAGTTACTGCGCTATTCGCGGCATATTTTGCTCAACGAGCTGGGCATCGATGGCCAGGAGAAACTGCTTGCTTCGCATGCCCTGATCATTGGTGCAGGGGGCCTTGGCTCACCCGTGAGTCTGTATTTGGGCAGCGCTGGGGTGGGTCACATTACGGTGGTCGACCACGACCACGTGGACGCCACCAACTTGCAGCGCCAGATTGCCCACACCCTTGACCGCGTGGGTCAATTCAAAGCCGAATCGGTTCGCACAGCCATTGCTCAAATCAACCCCGATGCGACCGTGACGCCCATCACGCAACGCGCCGATGCGGCCACACTCGACGCCCTGGTCGCCTGCGCCGATGTGGTGCTCGACTGCAGTGACAACTTCGAAACCCGCCAGGCCGTGAACCTGGCCTGCGTGCAACACCGCAAGCCGCTGATTTCCGGTGCAGCCATCCGCATGGACGGGCAGGTCTCGGTGTTTGACACCACGCAGGCCGATGCACCTTGCTACGCCTGCATCTTCCCGCCGGAACACATGCCAGAAGAAACCCGCTGCGCCACCATGGGGGTGTTTGCACCCCTGGTCGGCATCATCGGCACAGTGCAAGCAGCAGAGGCCCTCAAGATATTGAGCGGCATGGGCAGCCACATGGCCGGGCGTTTGCTGATGCTGGATGGCCGCGAACTGTCATGGACCGACATCCGCATGCAACGCAACCCGGCTTGCCCTGTGTGCGCGGCGCACCGTTCCTGATCGCCACAAACCGTCAGTTGCCATGGCAAGTGCCATGGAATTTTCTGAACACATGCGGCGACATGGCAACCTCAGGTGCCGCAAATAAACCCGTCTTTTGCGTCTGGGCCTGTCGCTGCAAGCCCGCATAAGGGCCTTTGCCCGTTTCAAACCGGTACGCCCAGGCCATGCCGGAACGCACCATCTCGGCCCCCAGATCCACCCCATCGACCGACAGCCGCCCAACTTGCCTGCCATAGACGTCCTGCCCGCGGTCGTCGACCTCAACCGACTTGCGCAGCGCCAGTCGGGTCATGGCGTCCCGGGCTTGCACGCCACCAGGCTGGCAGATTTCAGGCGCATCAATGCCATCGATGCGCAACTTGACTGGCTCCAATTGGCCATGCCGGACCAGCAAAACCGTGTCACCATCCATCACCCAGCTGACCCAGCCTGTCCAGACCTCAGAAGCCTGAGCACCCCAATGGCCTGACAAAGCCAGCACAAGCCAACAGTGGGCCCAGCATTTCATGCAACACCCTTGCCACGTCGGCCCTGGCGGCGGTTGGCTTTGGGCAAGTCGGGGCTCAACTCGGCGAGCAAAGACTGCGCGCGCACTTGCAAACGTGCAAGCGCTTGGTCAAAACGCATGGTTTCATCCGTTTGCAGCGCACTCAAAATCTGGCTGTTGATGACCTGCACTTGAGGCATCAAGGCCTCATAGAGTTGCCGCCCTGCCGGCGTGAGGGACACCAGCGCACTGCGCCGGTCGTTGGCGGGAATCGTTCGCAGCACCAATTGCTTGCGCCCCAAGGCGGTCAGGGTGCGCGATGTGCGCGCGCGGTCGCGGTGCATGCGCTCGGCCAATGCAGAAGGCGGCAAGCCGCCGTTTTCATACAACTGCGCCACCACCGCCCACTCACGCCGGGTGATGCCATAACCCCCCTCGCACAACCGCACCACCATCGCCCCCGCCACGCTCGACAAACGACCCAACCGGTACAGCAGCAGATCGTCGATCGAAGCCAGACGTTGAAAGGGAGAAGGCGACATCAGGGTTTTCCGGGGGGATGGTTGTTTAGATCAATTGTCTGTCAAGGCGCTACATTCTGTAGCTGATCAGCGTTTTCAACCAGAGGCCGCCCTGGTCCAACTTATCGGAGACTTTCCCCATGACCACATCCCACCGAACAGCCCAACGCATCACACGCAGAGCCTTGGGCCTGCTCGCCCTGTCATTGGCCGTGCTGTCGCCCGGCCTGCAGGCACAAGACAAACCCCCGTTGAAGATTGTGGTGGGTTTTCCACCAGGTGGCTCGGCCGACATTCTGGCCCGCATGGTGGCCGATGCACTGCGTGATGACTTTGGCACGATCATTGTGGACAACAAACCCGGCGCGGGCGGACGCATTGCCCTGAACGCCGTGAAGGCCGCCAAGCCCGATGGCCAGACCGTGATCGTCTTGCCCAGCGGCCCGATGGTGCTTTTCCCCCATGTTTATAAGAAGCTCGACTACGACGCCGTCAAGGACTTCACGCCGGTCTCGCAAATCGCACGCTTCCAGTTTGGTGTGGTCTCCGGCCCTGCCACCAATGTGAAAAGCGTGGCCGAGATGGTGGCCAAAGCCAAAAGTGACCCCGGCAGTGCCAGCTATGGCACACCCGGCGCAGGCACCTTGCCCCACTTCATGGGTGTGTTGATGGAGCAGTCTGCCGGCATCAGCCTCAACCACGTGCCCTTCCAGGGCGGCGCCCCAGCCAACAATGCCTTGCTGGGTGGCCACATCGGCTACAAGTTTGATGTGGTGTCCGAAACCGCCGAAATGCACCGTGCGGGCAAAGTGCGCATCATTGCCGTGACCGGCAGCCAGCGCGACCCACAAGTGCCCGAGGTGCCCACCCTCAAGGAATCGGGCATCAACATGGATGCCAGCGCCTGGTTTGCCATGTACGGCCCCGCAGGCTTGAAGGGTGACGCCCTCACCCGCCTGGAAAAAGCCATGATGAAAATCGCCCGCGACCCGGCCATGAAAGACAAGATGCTCAAGCTCGGTTACGAACCGATCGGCTCCAACTCGAACGACTTGGCAGCAGCACAAAAAACCGATCTGACCCGCTGGGAAAAGCCCATCAAGGCCACGGGCGTTCAGCTCGACTGAGAACTATCACCCCCGTTTGGAGATGCACATGCACACGTCTTTTCTTCGCGCCTTGCTAGTGGGCAGCCTGAGCCTGCTGGTCAACAGCGCCACCATGGCCCAAAA
This sequence comes from Limnohabitans sp. 2KL-17, assembly GCF_003063415.1. Classification (GTDB taxonomy): domain Bacteria; phylum Pseudomonadota; class Gammaproteobacteria; order Burkholderiales; family Burkholderiaceae_C; genus Limnohabitans_A. The sequence goes on along the minus strand of NZ_NESK01000014.1, from coordinate 37,266 downwards.
CGCAACTTGGCCGAGCAAGCCTGTCAAATTCGTCAACAGCTGGCCAGCCGGCGGCCCCTCTGACGTCCTGGCCCGTGCCGTGGGGGATGTGCTGCAAAAGCAATTCGGGCAAGCCTTTGTGGTCGACAACAAACCTGGTGCGGCAGGCAGCGTCGGGGCCGATCTGGTGGCCAAGTCCATGCCCGATGGCTACAGCCTGCTGTGGGGCATTGACACCACCCACACCATCAATCCGCACATCTACAAGTCGATGCCCTTCAAGGAAGCCGACCTCAAGCCACTGGTGGTGATCTCCAATTCCGGCTTGCTGCTGGGCGTTCATCCCAGCACGGGCTACAAAACAGTGAAGGATTTCATGCAGGCTGCACGCGAGCGCAGCCTGAACTTCAGCTCTGGCGGCAACGGCTCGCCAGGCCACCTGTGGGTCAACATGAGCAATGTGTCGGCTGCAACTCGACTGGTGCATGTGCCCTACCGGGGCAATTCACCTGCGGTGATGGCGGTGGTTTCGGGCGAAGTGGAGGGTGGCACGCTGGCCACACCGGGCATGCTGCCGCAGGTCAAGGGCGGCAAGGTGACGGCATTGGCGGTGACCAGCCGCAAACGCTCACGCCTGGCCCCCGAAATACCCACTGTGGCCGAAGCCGGCTTCAAGGACCTGGAAAGCGAAGTGCTCTACGTGGTCATGGCCCCGGGCAACACGCCTGAGCCCCTGATGCAAACCATGGCGAAAGCCATCACCGATGCCCTGCTCCGCCCCGAGCTGCAAGCCCGCCTGAACGACCTCGACATGGCCTATGAAGGCCTGACCGGGACAGCCGCCAACGCACGACTCAAGAAGCTCTCTGACCAATACGGCCGCGTGATTCGTGCCACCGGCATGAAGGTCGATTGACCCCCTCTGAACAACATCCATGACAGCGCCCTCCACCCAACGCCCCAACATCATCTTCATCGTGGCCGACGACCTCGGCTTTGCCGACCTGGGCTGTTACGGCGGCCGCGATGCGAAGTTCGGCAAGGTCTCGCCCGTCCTCGACCAGCTCGCCGCTGCGGGTCTCAAATTCACCCAGGGTTACGCCAACTCGCCGGTTTGCTCGCCAACCCGCTTTGCGCTGATGACAGCACGCTACCAATACCGCCTGCGCGGAGGCGCTGACGAACCCATCAACAGCAAGAGCAAAGGCAGCCAGGTACTTGGCCTGCCGCCCGAGCACCCCACGCTGCCCTCACTGCTCAAAGCCAGCGGCTACCGCACGGCGCTGATCGGCAAATGGCACCTGGGCTACCCACCCCACTTCAGCCCCATCAAGTCGGGTTACGAAGAATTCTTCGGCCCCATGTCGGGCGGCGTGGACTACTTCACGCACGCCAGCAACAACGGCACACACGATCTCTACACCAACGAAGAAGAAAAACACGAAGACGGCTACCTGACCGACCTGATCTCGCACAAGGCGGTCGATTTCGTCGAACGCATGGCCCCCGGCGCTGCGCAGGGCACACCTTTCTTTTTGAGCTTGCACTACACCGCGCCGCACTGGCCTTGGGAAACCCGCGACGACCACGCGCTGGCGCAAGAGGTCAAGGACAACCTGTTCCACCTGCACGGCGGCAACATCCACACCTACCACCGCATGATCCACCACATGGACGAAGGCATTGGCTGGGTGGTCGAAGCGCTGAAAAAAACCGGTCAACTCGACAACACCCTGATCGTCTTCACCAGCGACAACGGCGGCGAGCGCTTTTCAGACAACTGGCCACTGGTGGGCGGCAAGATGGACCTGACCGAAGGCGGTATCCGCGTGCCATGGATCGCACATTGGCCCGCAGTGATCGCAGCCGGCGGGTCATCGACGCAGCACTGCATGACCATGGACTGGTCCGCCACCATGTTGGAGCTGGCAGGCGCACAAGCCGATGCCAAGCTTCCTTTTGACGGCGTGTCGCTGGCCCCGGTGCTGCGCGACCCCTTGCATCAATTTGAGCGGCCCCTTTACTGGCGCATGAACCACCGGGGCCAGCGCGCCCTGCGCATGGGCGACTACAAATACCTGCGGGTGGATGGCAACGACTACCTGTTCAACATCCCGACCGACGAGCGCGAGCGCGCCAACCTGGCCAAGCACCAACCCGAAAAGCTGCAAAGTCTGCGCGCAGCCTGGGAAGCCTGGGACGCCACGGTGCCCGCCATTCCTGAAGACGCCACCGTCAGCCTGGGCTACTCGGTCCGTGACATGCCCCAGCGCTAAAAGGATGGCGGCTAAGATCGCACATGGCTTCTACAAACCGATTCCTCACCTCCCGTGAGTGGCCTCGCCTGACCGCCCCGCTGGCCCGCACCGAAGTGCTGGCGGGCTTGACGGTGGCACTGGTCATGATTCCGCAAGCCGTGGCTTATGCGGGCCTGGCCGGAATGCCCTTGGTCACCGGTCTTTACACCTGCCTGATTCCAGCCCTGCTGGCGGTGCTGTTTGGCAGCGCCAACCGCTTGTCCGTGGGCCCTGCCGCGCTGACCTGCGTGCTGATTGGTGCCTCCCTCACGGGCATGGCCGAACCCGGCTCACCCGAGTGGGTGTCACTGGCCGTGTGGTTGTCGCTGCTGTCGGGCGTCATGCAGTTGATGCTGGGTCTGGGCAACTATGGCTGGCTCATCAACCTGGTCAGCGCCCCGGTGATGATGGGCTTCACCCAGGCCGCTTCCTTGCTCATCATGGGCTCGCAAGTGCCTGGTTTGCTGGGCATCAAAGCCTGGAGCTGGAATCTGTCGACTTGGTCCTCATGGCTGACCGGGTGGCCTGCCCTGTTTGGCCTGTCCAGTCTGGTGGTGCTGTTGTTGCTGCGCAAATTCAAACCCCGTTGGCCCGGCATCATGCTGGTGATGGGCATCGCTTCGGTCATAGGTTATGCCACCAACTACCAGGACCATGGCAGCGTGGTCGGGCTGCTGCCATCAGGCCTGCCCGATTTTTATTGGCCTGTCTGGCCTGGCCTTGATGTGCTCAACCAACTGTGGGTGCCTGCCATAGTGATCGCCCTGGTGAGCTTTCTGGAAACCGCCTCCAGCGCCCGCATCGAGTGCCAGCGCGATGGCAAGCGCTGGAACGACAGCACCGAACTTTTCAGCCAAGGGCTGGCCAAACTGGCCTCTGCTTTTTCAGGCAGTTTCCCGACCAGCACCTCGTTTTCGCGCTCGGCCCTCATGCTTTACTCGGGTGCGCGTTCGGGTTGGGCCGTGGTGGCCTCGGTGGGCTTTGTGCTGCTGGCCTTGCTCATCCTCATGCCTGCGCTGCAATATGTGCCTCGCTCGGTCATGGCGGCGGCCGTCATCGTGGCCGTGCTCAACTTGTTTCAGCCCAGGCAATTTTTGAAACTCTGGCGAATTGACCGCGTGGAAACCGTCACAGCGGGGGTGTCCTTTGCGATCACCCTGGCCACGGCACCGCGCATTTACTGGGGCGTGATGACCGGGGTACTGGTGGGCCTGAGCCACTTTTTACACACCCGATTGCACCCCCGCATCATCGAAGTGGGGCTGCACCCCGATGGCAGCCTGCGCGATCGTCACTTGTGGAAACTGCCGCCGCTGGCCCAGCACCTTTACGCCTTGCGCATGGACGCCGAGCTGGACTTTGCCGCTGCCAGCGACTTTGAACGGGCCATCACAGACCACCTCATGCAGCACCCCGATGTGCGCCATGTCTGCTTGTTTGCGCAACCGATCAACCGGGTCGATGTCACCGGCGTGGAGACTTTTGGCCAATTGCACCGCCAACTGGCCAGCCGTGGGATCTGCCTGCACATCAGTGGCATCAAACTGCCCATCGAGAAGGCGCTGCGCCGTGCGGGTGAACTGCACGATGGCCCTTGTCTCAAGCTCTACCGCACGGACGCCGAAGCCCTGCAAGCGCTCAATTCGCTGGACCCCTTGCCCGCAGACATTGCGGCAGCGGCCATCTGAATGGTCGTCGCGAATCCTTGGCTGGATCAGGCCAAGGCCTTTTCAAATTCGGTCAGGCGCTTGTAAATGGATCGCAACTCGGTGATGTCGGTCCAGCGCTCGATGAGGTATGAAAACGCTTCATTGACCTTGCCAAACGCATTGCTCACTTGCTGGATCACGCCCAGGGTGATCAAGCCTGTAAAGAGCGAAGGTCCCATCAGCAAGTACGGAAAAATAACCATCGTCTGGCTGTAAAAATTGCTCCACAGGTGAAAGTAAGCGTAGTGGTTGAACAAGCGAAAGTTGTTCAAGCGCACGCCTGCGAACAGGCTGAGCACCGTGGGCAAATCCATGCGACTGCGATCGTCTTCGGCATAAACCAGATCCTTGCGCAGCGCCGCCTCGGTCTTCTGGTTGTTGTACTCCAGCCCTGGCAGGCGAATGCCCACGTACCACGACAACACGGTGCCACCCACAGCCGTGACCAGCGCCACCCAAAACAGCGAGCCCTCAAATTGCAGCCAGGCGATCGCCATGCCCTTGGACAACAGCCACAAAATAGGAATGAAGGACACCAGTGTCAACACCGCACGCACCAGGCCCAAGCCCAGGTTCTCGGTCTGGCGCGCAAATCGCATGCAGTCTTCCTGAAGGCGCTGCGAAGCGCCCTCGACCGTCTCCAGCGTGCCTTGCCAGCGCGGCAGGTAAACCTCGGTCATGGCCTGACGCCAGCGAAAGGCGTAGTGCGAGGCAAGATACGTCTCCAGGCTACGCAGCAACATGTAGGGAAAAGCGATCCAGGCAAACTGCTGCATGAAGCCCCAGAACTTCTCCAAGCCACCCGGCTGCTCGGGCTTTTGCAGCAAATCGTAAAACTCGCCGTACCAGGTGTTCAGCTTGACCGTCTGCTGCACCGTGATGAACACCAGCGCCACCAGCACCAGCAAGCCGCCCCAGGCCCACAAAGCCCAACCGCGGGAAAGAAAGAAACTTCGGAACACCTGTCTTACCTCGTTTCAGGGTTGACGCTGGCCACAGTTTCCGTCTCGAAATCTGCGGGCAAGACCACCTCCAGCAATTCCAGATCGTCGCTGTGCCCCATCTCACGGTGACGGATGCCGGGCGGTTGGTGCACGCACGAACCGGCCTCCAGCCGAACAACGCCCTGGCCTTCATACTCAAACTCGATCCAGCCCTTGAGTACATAAACCAGCTGGAACTGCGTTTTGTGAAGGTGAGGCTGACTGGAAAATTCATGGCTGCCTGCAGCGCGGATCACGCTGGCCGTCACACGCCCACCGGTCGCCGCCTTCATGCCCAGGTCACGGTATTCAAAAAAGGAACGCAGCCCTTTCTCGAACCGGGCGTCCTTGGCGTGGGTCACCACAAAAACTTGTGTCGTCATTTGTATTTCCTGAATGGGTGTGGGCTATCGTAACGGCTTGTGCAGTGGCGACGTGTCCGCTTGCGGCCTCAGGCCATGGGCAGCACACCATAAGTGCGCATGGCCCCTTCGATTTGCGAAGTCTCGCTGGTCTCATTCGGGAAAAACTGATAGCCGGGTGCCAAGATGGCGGCCACGGAAGTGACGCGGATGACAAAGCGCTGCCCCGCCATGGCCAACAGGGGCGAGGCGCATGCTGCAAAGGCCTGGTCATCGGCACAGACCTCATGGGCTGTGCCGATCAGCTTGAAGCCCTTTTGCACCCACACATCGACAAAGCTCAGGCACACTTGCGGCTGCTGACGGATGTTGCGTGCCGTCACAGGCGATGCGATATGAGCCACCACCACATGCTGCTCGTCCGCGATGGCCCAGACTTCTTTGGGTGAGACATTGGGCTGACCGTCGGCGTCCACCGTGGCCAGCCAGCACAAGACACTGCGGCGAGCGGCTTCTCGGACTGCCGTGGACAAGATGGGATTCTTGGTCTTCATGGCGATCTGTTCAAGAAGGTTGACTCATGCGAGCGCCCATTGACGTCAAATCCAACCACATGTGAACTTTGGATCGGTATCCGTCAGGCGTACAAACAGCCATGGGCTCCACCCCGAAAGACTCAAAACCCAGACTTTGGTAGAGATGCTCTGCGGGGGCATTGCCTTGTGTCACTACGAGCTGTAGCACGCGAAGGCCTTGGCGTGCCATGCCATGTTCAATAGCTGCACGCATCAGTTTGCGAGCCAGGCCTTGGCCGCGAAAATTTTCATGCACGAACATGGCCACGATCAAACCCTTGTGGCGTGTTTTGGTTCTTGCGGCGTACTCGACGGACACCGTGCCCACCAGCTCAACCTCTGCAAAAGCGCCCCACGCCCATGTAAGCCCTGACGGGTCGTCGATGCGGCCTTGCCACCAACTGTCCGGCTCCAAAGCGCGCTCTTGAGGCGTCGAGGTGAATGAATCGGCAGCATGCTCGTAGGCATGCAACATCAAGGCCTTGTAAGCCATGGCATGTACGGCGGTGAGTTGGGATATGTGCATGTTGGTGTGCGATCCATCAAAACAAGATTTTCATGGCGCTGGCAAATCAGTCAAAAATCGAACAGCATCGTGCGCAATCGCCGTGACACTGGGGCCAAAGCTGGAGATGTTGGTCAATGTTGCGTTGTGATGCGCAATCACCTGTTGCGGGCTGATGGCCGAATTGCCTGCCGAGGTGTGCGCATCGGACACCAGTAACACCGGATAGCCCAACGCCAGTGCCTTGCGCGTGGTGGTGTCCACACAAAATTCTGTGTGCATGCCGCAAACCACCAAGTCCTCAACGCCCAAGGTCTGTAATGCACCGTGCAACTCTGTTCGCAAAAATGCATCGGGTGTGGTCTTGCGAATGCGCCGATCACTGGCTTGCACTTGCAAACCTGTCGCCAATTGCCATTCGCGGCTGCCGTGCACCAGATAGTCCGCGCTAGATTCGTGTTGGATGAAAAACACAGGAATGCCAACAGCGCGTGCCCGTTGCGTGACCGCATTGATGCGTGCGATCGTGCCAGGGCAGTCGTGCGCGGCATCGGGGCCTTCGCACAGGCCTTGTTGTACGTCGATGACCAAAACAGCAGAATGCATGATGCTTACCTCCTTCTCTCTGGCTCGGTGACATGAAGAAATTTGGTGAGAAGGTCACGCGGGGGTGCCACAGAAATGGACTTGAGAATTTGACCCAAATTGCCCCGGTGATAGGCGCCATGCGTGATGACATGGAGGAGCATTTCTTCTTTTGTCATTTCACCGGCATCGCCATCGGTAAAGCGGAACCGAATGGACTGACCGAACTCGCTTTCCGGTGATTGCTTGACGTATTGCAAGTACCAAGCGTCCGTTTCTGCAACCGAGAAATGCAATTGACCAAGTTCCGGCGTTTCCGGGGTATTGGTTGCCGTGTACCGGTGTTGCTGTCCGCACAGATGTGCCCGAAAAATTTCATCCACCACATAGATGTGATTCAGCGTGCGAATAGCAGTTGTAATGGCTTCTGCGTGCGCATCCTCGGAGATGGTTGCCAGTGCATTGAACAGCTCATGGTTGGCCCATGACTTTTGAGCGAAGAGTGTTTCGAGGTAGTTCATGGTTGCGAATCGTGGGTTTAAGTAGGTCTGACGTTTGAGATGAGAGGCTTGACCCGGCTTGCCGGGGCAAGTCCTCTCGATTGAAGGGTTGGGCATCACTGTTGGCTACCTGCATTCTTGGAATTGAAATCCTGCTTCACAAATGCGTTTAGCCAATCGGTGTATTGACTGTCTGAGGGAATGATTCCCTTCTCTCGAAGCCCACTGAAATCCACGGTGCTGACATTCGGTGCCCCTTTGCGGAACCGCTTGGTATATTCCTCATGGACGCTGTTGCCGTGAGCCACTAGGTCGCCGCATAGCAGTGAGCCGAAGAAAATTATGTCGTCCACGTAGCTGTGAATGGCAAAAACCAAATCAGGAAATTCTTGGTTTGTATCGCCACTCGGCAACTTCTGGCCGAAGTAGTAGTTGTGAACTAGCTCCTTGGAGATATGGCCGCTGGCAAACCGATGAATGAGTGCATCACGCTTCGAGATGACTTCTCGTAGCCCAATAAAAGACTGCTCAAGCACAGAGACAAGCGCAAGCGGTCGGCCATACGCAGAAAGTTTGTTGAAAGCGAGATCCTTGAGTGTCTCGATTGGCGCCAGCGGTGCGGAGAAGGTGCGCATGTCAGCCGTGAAAACGTACTCCGCATTTCCCTGACGCTGTCCGGTAGCTCGCTCAGCCTTGTATGCATTCAGCTTGGCCTTGGCATTCTCGAACTCGTCATACATTCGCTGAACGTGCTGCTTTTTCAGGGCGGCTCCTGCGTTGAAAGCCGAAAAGGCGACCATCGTTGCAGCGTTCGTTGCACGTATTTGAGAAATCAGCTGTTCGCGCTCCTTCGCGCGCTCAGTGATCTTCTGCGCAGCCCGAGCACCTGCATACGCTCCCGCGAGAGCTCCAATAAGCGAAGTGGTGAAAGCGGAGTTGAAAAAGCTGGCTGCGTTTGACCATGTGAGCCATTCAGGGAGACAAATCATGTTTGTTCGCTCAGCTGCTTCCAAGTGACGCCCAACGCCCAAGGTAAGCGGCGCCGAAGCCCGACAGGGCACAGGGCGCCGATGCTGGCCATGAAAATGGCGAAGCCATGGCCAGTGTTGGCGTCCGCTTGACCGCACAGTTAGGCATTTACGCGCCCTGGTGGTTTGATTGGAGTGAGGGCATATTCGATTGATATGAGCCCGGCGACAAGTGATGCTGCCGTCTGCTCGAACAGGCTGCGAGTGCCAAGGGCGGTGCGAAGTATGTGAGGGCCGCTTTTGTTGCGGTTATGCTCCGTGGCAGCCCGTACCTCTGGGTCTTGAACAATCGACTCCCACAAGGATCGTATTACGGGCTCTTCGTTGTCGAAAATGGCTAGTACCCTATCGTGGATGCTCGGCGTGGAGAAAGAAATATCGGAGGCCATGTGAGCGAAATCGTTGCGCAAACGCCTGAACATGTGGAGGCTCTTGTGCGTGTGTTGATGCAAAAGCCCGAGACGTAAGCAGAGATCAATCTTGGCGGCGGCGTCGCCTACAGGGCGACCGACGCCGAGAAGCTCATCTGCTTTTGCGGATTGTTGCGCTGACGGTAGAAGGAACTTTCTGAGGTTGTTGGTCAGTTGGTCGTCCATCCACGCGAACGCCAAAACTACGCACCCGCGCTCGCTTTCACCTTTGAGTTCACTCGCAACCTTCTGCATGGCCATTGCCATGCGCTGATATTTTTCTTCGGGGGTGTCCATGGCTTTGCCTAACGTAATGTAGACCGCATAACCCGGTGGATACATCCGGGCACAGTAGATACATTTTTTGGATGAAATGCCCGCAAGCCGCTTGCGTATTTGCCTACAGGCTCATCCTTTGCGATTCCATACAGGTATAAATTTGTCATGAAACCCAGTGCCCCTTTTTTGCAGTCCACCCGCTGACTCGATCATGTAAACGAGCGGGTACGGCATATGCACTATAGCCTCAAAAATTATAAAAATTACCCCTAATAAATTCGTTTTTTGCTCGACGGTCAACCTATTCGAATGGCCCGATGAGTCACACCAAAGACATGGGGGCGGCTGAAATCAAAGCCTAGGCCGTCACGATCCACCCCTCCAACGGGTCGCACGGCGGCAAGCCGTATTGCGGGTGACCGGCTGCGTGCTGCTGCTGCGCCCAGGCCGCTTGCATCAGGCACAGGGTGGCATCGAGCGCATCGCCGCTGGCATCGTCAGCCAGGCGGCCCAGCAGGGCGTTGCTGGCCACCAGGCGCAGGCCCAGGCGGGTCTCGCCGCGCTCCAGCGCACCGAGCAACTCGCGCCGTGCCAGCAGGCGATCGGGAGTTTGCTTGGCTTTGTCATCGCTTTTGTAGCTGCGGTTGCCCAGCACCTCACGGGCCAGCAAGCCAGGGTAGGCTTCCAGGGCCACGCGACGCTGATCGCCGTTTTGCAAACCCGGCAAATGCACACCCGCTTGCCGGAGCAAAGGCACCCCGGCGTGCAGCATGTAGGCCACGGGCGGGTTGACCCATTTCATGGAGGGGCTGGAACCTGCGGGCCGGTCGGCAGCGCGGTGCGCAAATTTGCCACCCACCGGGCGGGCCTGGCCCAGCGCCAGAACGATGGGTTTGCGTTTGCTGGGGCTGCTGGAAAAGTCGCAGCCGATGAGCTGCATCGGCTCAGGCGCGCCCGATGGTCGACGCGGTGGCCATCAACTCTTCGAGCAAGGCCAGCGAGACTTTGCCCGACACGTTGTAAGGGTCCAGCTCGGCGCGCTCGGAATATTTGAGCAAGATGTTGGTATTGACCCGCGAGGTGTCCACCTGGCCCATGGTCCAGCCACCAAAGCGTCGCTCTGAAATTTCTTCGTAATGCAGCAAGACCACTTCTTAAAGCCCTCGTGGAATGTGCGCAAGCAACTATCAAATCAGGAGTATTTGGCGCGCCCAGTGGTTGGCTTTGCCCGCGATGAAGCTGGATATAACCCCAGTATGATCGGGCACCCAGCCCACGCTGGCACTGCCCCATGCCCGCCACTGCCCGCCCAACGCACTCGCATTCACACGCGGGCGGACAAGCGGGTGCAAAGCCCAAACTCTACAACCCGCGCCACCCCGAGCGCACGCTGCTATACCAAACCATAGCCGAGCACTTCGAGACTTGGCATGAACTTGCCAGCGCAGGCCAGTTTGACGGGCAGGGCGACCATCGCACCCCCAAGCCCTACGTCCGTCAAGCGTTTCGCAAGTACCTCGAATGCGGCATCTTTGCCCACGGCTTTGCCAGGGCGTGGTGTGACGATTGCGGGCACGACTACTTTGTCGCCTATTCCTGCAAAGGCCGTGGCGTCTGTCCCTCGTGCAACACGCGACGCATGGTGGAGACGGCGGCGCACCTGACGGATCACGTCTTTCCGCGTCTGCCGGTGCGCCAGTGGGTGTTGCCGGTGCCAAAGCGGCTGCGCTACTTCATGCAGCGTGACGGGGCAGTGCTCAACATGGTGCTGCGCATCTTATTGCGGGTCATCGCGCAAAGCCTGCAGACCCACAGCCCAGGTGCGGTAAATGTGGACAAGGCGACGCTGCACATCGGCGCAGTCGCCTTCATCCACAGGTTTGGCTCCAGCCTCAATGAGCATGTGCACTTCCATGTGTGCGCGGTCGATGGGGTGTTTGAGGAAGTGCCGGGCATCGCTTTTCACCCGGCCAGTGCGATCGACGAGACCGCTGTGGCCCAGGTACAGACTGATTTGCACCGACGCATTCTGCGCGCCTTCGTGGGCCGAGGTCTGCTGGAGAGTTTCGAGGCCAAAGAAATGCTGGCCTACAAACACAGCGGTTTCTCAGTCGATGCGGGTGTGTGCATCGAAGCGCACGACCGCGCCGCGCTGGAGCGCTTGCTGCGCTACTGCGCCCGCCCACCCTTTGCTTGTGAACGCCTGCGCAAAGAGGGCTCTGGCCAGGTGTACCGCTGCGCCAAACAGCACAGCGAGCCTGGCTCCGACAAGCGTGGTGCCAAGGTCGACGAGTTGCACCTCACACCGCTGGAACTGATAGCCCGCATTGCGGCGCTGGTGCCACCGCCGCGCACCCACCGGCATCGCTATTTTGGTGTATTGGCCCCGAGTTCGCCGCACAGGGCTGCGGTGACGGCGCTGGCACAACCGCTTACGAGGCAAACCGAGCCAGCCAACATGAGCGAGGGCGCGCCGGGGGGGGTGGTGCCGGGCAACGCGGTCCCACCCACGCCCGAGCCTGCGCCGCCCAAGCGTTCACCGGCGCACTACCTGTGGGCGGTGTTGATCGCCCGCATCTACGAAGTGTTCCCGCTGCTGTGCCCAATGTGCGGTGGGCAGATGCGCCTGATCGCATTCATTACCGAGGGCACGCAGATCAGGAAGATCCTCGATCACATCGGGGTGGACTCCGAGCCACCACACATAGCACCGGCGCGCGGGCCACCGCTGTGGGATGACTGCGATGCGCAGACGGATGACGGGGTGCACATGGAGCCCGATTGGGATCTGGCGGAGCAAGCGGCACCGGACTTTGAGGTTGATCAGCGCATCAGTTGGTGAGGGGTTGAGGCGGCGATTTTGACTTGCTGCCGGCTAGGCCTGCGCCTGGCATACCCGGCGCACCGCTAATTCCTCTTGTGAACAGTGAATTTTGCGGTGGATCGGCCAGGCACGGCCTTGCTGCGGGCGCGGCGCGGGTTTCTACGTGGGTTGAGGGCTCTTCCAAGGGGCGATACTTGGCCTCATGTGGTTGAAATGCTTATCCGTAATGGCCATGCCTTTGGACAACAACCACAAAATCGGGATGAAAGACACCAAGGTGAGCACCGCCCGCACCAACCCCAGCCCCAGGTTTTCGGTCTGACGGGCAAAACGTATGCAGTCTTCCTGAATGCGCTGCGAAGCGCCCTCCACCGTTGCGTCGGTGCGCTGCCAGCGCGGCAGGTACACCTCGGTCAGGGCCTGACGCCAACGAAATGCGTAGTGCGAGGCCAGATAAGTTTCCAGGCTGCGCAGCAACATGTAAGGAAAAGCGATCCACGCAAATTGCAGCATGAAGCCCCAGAACTTCTCGACCCCGCCCGCCTGCTCGGGCTTTTGCAACAAGTCATAGAACTCGCCATACCAGGAGTTGAGCTTCACGGTCTGCTGCACCGTGATGAAGACCATTGCCACCAACACCAGCAAACCACCCCAAGCCCACAAAGCCCAACGACGCGAAAGAAAAAAACTGCGAAACATCGGCTCAAGCCTCTTTCGGATTGACGTCATTCACCGTCACGGTATCGAAGTCGGCAGGCAGCACCACCTCCAACAACTCAACATCATGGCTGTGCCCCAACTCACGGTGGCGGATTTCGGGCGGTTGGTGCACGCACGAGCCAGCCTCAAGCCGAACAACACCCTGCCCTTCGTACTCAAACTCGATCCAGCCCTTGAGCACATAGACCAACTGAAACTGCATTTTGTGAAGGTGCGGCTGACTGGAAAATTCATGGCTGCCTGCAGCGCGGATCACGCTGGCCGTCACACGCCCACCGGTCGCTGCCTTCATGCCCAGATCGCGGTACTCAAAAAAGGAACGCAGCCCTTTCTCGAACCGTGCGTCCTTGGCGTGGGTCACCACAAAAACTTGTGTCGTCATTTGTATTTCCTGAATGGGTGTGGGCTATCGTAACGGCTTGTGCAGTGGCGACGTGTCCGCTTGCGGCCTCAGGCCATGGGCAGCACACCATAAGTGCGCATGGCCCCTTCGATTTGCGAAGTCTCGCTGGTCTCATTCGGGAAAAACTGATAGCCGGGTGCCAAGATGGCGGCCACGGAAGTGACGCGGATGACAAAGCGCTGCCCCGCCATGGCCAACAGGGGCGAGGCGCATGCTGCAAAGGCCTGGTCATCGGCACAGACCTCATGGGCTGTGCCGATCAGCTTGAAGCCCTTTTGCACCCACACATCGACAAAGCTCAGGCACACTTGCGGCTGCTGACGGATGTTGCGTGCCGTCACAGGCGATGCGATATGAGCCACCACCACATGCTGCTCGTCCGCGATGGCCCAGACTTCTTTGGGTGAGACATTGGGCTGACCGTCGGCGTCCACCGTGGCCAGCCAGCACAAGACACTGCGGCGAGCGGCTTCTCGGACTGCCGTGGACAAGATGGGATTCTTGGTCTTCATGGCGATCTGTTCAAGAAGGTTGACTCATGCGAGCGCCCATTGACGTCAAATCCAACCACATGTGAACTTTGGATCGGTATCCGTCAGGCGTACAAACAGCCATGGGCTCCACCCCGAAAGACTCAAAACCCAGACTTTGGTAGAGATGCTCTGCGGGGGCATTGCCTTGTGTCACTACGAGCTGTAGCACGCGAAGGCCTTGGCGTGCCATGCCATGCTCAACAGCTGCACACATCAGTTTTCGGGCCAGGCCTTGGCCACGAAAATTTTCATGCACAAACATGGCAACGATCAAACCTTTGTGGCGTGTTTTGGTTCTTACGGTGTACTCGACGGACACCGTGCCCACCAGTTCAGCCCCTGCAAAAGCACCCCACACCCATATCAGCCCTGAAGGCTCATCGACGCGGCTGCGCCACCAACTGTGCGGCTCCAATGCGCGCTCTTGAGGCGTGGACGTGAATGCATCGGCCGCATGCTCGTAGGCATACAACATCAAGGCCTTGTAGGCCATTGCATGTGCGACGGTGAGCTGGGTTATTTGCATGCTGGTGTGCAACCATTCAAGACAAGATTCTCATGACGCTGGTCAATCTGCCAAAAAACGAACTGCATCGTGCGCAATAGCCTTGGCCCTAGGGCCAAAGCTGGAGATGTTGGTCAGCGTGGCGTTGTGGTGCGCAATGACCTGTTGCGGGCCGATGGCCGCATTGCCTGCCGAGGTGTGCGCATCAGACACCAACATCACCGGATAGCCCAGCGCCAAAGCCTTGCGCGTGGTGGTATCCACACAAAACTCGGTATGCCTGCCGCAAACCACCAAATTCTGGACACCCAGAGCTTGCAAAGCCTCGTGCAGCTCTGTGCGCGAGAAAGCGTCTGGTGTCGTCTTGCGAATGCGCCGATCGCCCGCCTGCACCTGCAAGCCTGTCGCCAATTGCCACTCTCGGCTGCCGTGCACCAGATAGCCTGCGCTCGACTCGTGCTGAATGAAGAATACCGGAGTGCCCGCAGCGCGTGCCCGGTGCGTGACTGAGTTGATGCGCGCAATCGTGCCGGGGCAGTCGTGCGCGGCGTCAGGGCCTTAGCACAGACCTTGTTGTACGTCAATGACTAAAACAGCAGTGTGCATCATGTCTACCACCCTCTCTCTGGCTCAGAAATATGAAGATATTTGGTGAGGTGGTCACGCAGGGGTGCCACAGAAATGGACTTGAGTATTTGCTCCACATTGCCCCAGTGATAAGCGCCATGCGTGATGACATGGAGGAGCATTTTTTCTCTTGTCATTTCTCCGGTATCGCCATCGGTGAAACTGAATCGAATCACCTGATCGATCTCGCTTGCCGGTAATTGCTTGACGTATTGCAAGTACCAAGCATCTGTTTCACTCACCGAGAAATGCAGCTGGCTGAGTTCAGGCTTTTCTTTGGTATTGGTTGCCGTGTCATGGTGCTGCTGTCAACACAGGTGCGCCCGAAAGATGTGATCAACCACGAAGATGTGATTAAGCGTCCGGATGCTTTAGTGATGGCTTCAGCGTGCGCATCGTCGGGGATGGCTGCCAATGCATTGAACAGTTCATTGTTAGCACATGACTTTTGAGCGAAAAGTGTTTCGAGGGACTTCATTGGTGCAACTCTTGGGTATGAGCGAACAGACCAGTCTGCTCGGCTTTTCGCGCAAGTTCGTTGGATTGCTGGGTCAGCCGTCGATCACTCCGCACGCTACACGGGCACCGCCACCTCCAAGGGGCATTGGGTGATCGGCGTGGTTATCGCCACCGGCGTGAATCATCAGCGATCGATTTCTCACGTCGCCAATTCTCAACCTCGGCCCATGCACCGGACTCACTGCGGTACCGTCAGCTGCCACATACAGAGATGGCAAATCGCCAAGATGCCCGTCCGCCCACGGCTCGCCGTGCTTTTTCGTTCCCTTGGGATCAAGATGACCTCCCGCCGCCAATGCGGGAACCATCAAACCATCCTTTTCAGCTGCTGCGCAAGACGGATTTTCGTGGATATGGAATCCATGCAACCCAGATGGCAGCGCCTTGAGCGTTGGGTAGAAGGCCAGCCCATAGGCAGTTTCAACAATGCGAACGGTGCCTACAGGGGCACCTACCCCTTCCTTTTGCGCCACGCTCATGAAAACCGTAATCTCTGCGCCTATTGCCGATGCACCAACAGCAATGAATGCCAATGCGGACAAGATTTTCTTCATGTAATTCCTACTTGAGATGAACCGAAGTTCAATTGTTGACGGCTAACGTGATAAGTGGGACGCCCGCTTTAGCGAATTTAGTTTCGACTGCCGGGTCAGGCTATCTGATGAAAGAAACCTCCAGGGGCAATATTAATGTATTAAATTTATTTAATAAAAAATTTTGTAACTATATGTGTTCATTGTCTCCAAGTACGAAGCGCATCAAAGATCAACCCGGTCATGGGCTACGGATGGCGTAAAAGCCTCACGGCCGAATAAACAACCAAGGCGGGGTGTAAACAATCACTTGGTCGAATTTGTGGTGGTTCGTATATTTGAACGAAGACGGAACCCAAGCGGTCTTGCTCTGTACCAAGCTTGGTAAGCCTCTTGGTGTGACTTTCTGACAGTCAGGTTACCTGGGAGAAAATTCCCCAATTGGCTGGTATCGTGAGTTCGAGCGGGATCATGATCTTCAAGTGAGCTTTGCCCGATCCAGAAGCAAATGCTCTTTGTCTCAAATGCAAGTGGCATTGCCAAATATGCTTGAACATTGGGCAAATGTCAGGTTAACCGTGATCAGCACAGCCACTTTCTTAAAAATTTTGCACAACCAATTACATTACAAGACTCCTCGGGCTTGGCAGAACGGCAAACACCCTCACTCATACTTACCTGACACCATTTATGAGTCGCGAGGACGCGACTCCCACAGATCAAGCCGTGACAATCCACCCTTCCAAAGGGTCGCACGCTGGCAAGCCGTATTGCGGGTGACCGGCTGCGTGCTGTTGTTGCGCCCAGGCCGCCTGCATCAGGCACAAGGTGGCATCGAGTGCGTCGCCGCTGGCGTCATCAGCTAGGCGGCCCAGCAGCGCGTTGCTGGCGACCAGCCGCAGGCCTAAGCGGGTCTCGCCTCGCTCAAGGGCACCGAGCAACTCACGCCGGGCCAGCAGGCGCTCTGGGGTTTGCTTGGCTTTGTCATCGCTTTTGTAGCTGCGGTTGCCCAGCACCTCGCGCGCCAATAAACCAGGGTAGGCTTCCAGCGCCACGCGGCGCTGATCGCCATTTTGCAAAGCCGGTAAATGCACCCCCGCTTGCCTAAGCAACGGCACCCCGGCATGCAGCATGTAGGCCACGGGCGGGTTTACCCATTTCATGGAGGGGCTGGAACCTGCGGGTTTGTCGGCAGCGCGGTGCGCAAATTTTCCACCCACCGGGCGGGCGTTGCAAAAGGCGGCAAACTGGTCACGAACGTGTGCGCGGTCCAGCGCGCAGTAATGGTCCATGCAAGCAGCCCAATTGGTGGGCCAGCCCAGTGTCTCGACCAACTCGCGCGGCAAGCCGAATGGCAAATCAAAACCTCCCACCCAATCGGCGGGCTGCGTTAACCAGTTACCAAAGGCTGCAAGTGTTTCAAAGCTTTGCAGCGCTTGCAACTGGACTCTGCCCTGGCGGGACTGACCCAGCGCCAGCACGATGGGTTTTCGTTTGGAGGGGCTGCTGGAAAAATCGCAACCGATCAATGGCGATGCGTTCATGTCAACCCACCCCCAGGGCCATCACGCCCAATGCGATCAGTGCGGCCCCAGCGACCCGCAGTCCCCGGTCTTTTTCGCCCAGCAAGTGCCCCCCCAGCAGGGCCGCAAACAGCATGGAAACTTCTCGTGCCGGCGCCACATGGGACAGTGGTGCCACCTGCATGGCATAAAGCACCAGCACATAAGAAACCGGACTGAAAATACCAACCACCAGCGCGTAGGGGCGCTGCTGCTGCCACAGGGCCCAGACCGCCGGGCGATCGCGCAGCAACGTCGGCAGCAACAACACAAAGCGCACCAGGTTGCCCAAATAGTCAACCAGGATGGGCGACATCAGCGCCACCTTTACGGCATAACCATCGACCACGGTGTAGCTGGCAATGAAAAGACCCGTGAAGGCGCCATAAAAAATGCCAGTGCGCACCCTCGCCCTCCGATGCGGCTCGTGCGCCGCTTTCCAAAGGTCAGGTCCGCCCGCAATCAAAAACACGCCGCCCACCACGCCCAAAATGCCCACCAGGCCGAGCGAGGAAATTTCCTCACCCAGAAAAACAATGGCCACCATCGATGACAGCAACGGCCCCGAGCCCCGCGCCAGCGGGTAAACCACCGTCAGATCGGCCTGTCGGTAGCCACGCAACAAAACAATGAAGTAACCCACGTGCAACAAGGCGCTGGCCAGCACAAGCGCCCACTCCACCAGGCCCCAGGCCGGCGCCTGTTGCCAGGCCGCCCACAAACCCACGGGCGCCCAGAACACCATCATCACCACCGAAGTGAACCCGACAAAGCGCACATCGCCCCCGGCCTTTTTGGCGGCGATGTTCCAGCAGGCATGGATCAAGCCTGCCAGAACGACCAACGCAAGCGCACTCAGGGGCATGGGCGTGAAAAAGCCCCTTGCGGGGCTTGCGGTGAGAGGGTTTTTAAGCGCGCCCGATGATGGAAGCGGTGGCCATCAACTCTTCGAGCAAGGCCAGAGAGACTTTGCCTGACACGTTGTACGGGTCTAGCTCGGCCCGCTCAGAATATTTGAGCAAGATGTTGGTATTGACCCGAGAGGTGTCCACCTGGCCCATGGTCCAACCACCAAAGCGGCGCTCTGAAATTTCTTCGTAATGCAGCAAGACCACTTCTTTGTGGCGCGGGTCTTTTTGGATATGACCGTAAAGATCGCTGACCGCCTGGCGCCCGCCTTCGATGGCTTGCAAGAAGATACCACCACCGTAGCACAGGATGCCGGTGATGCCCGTGCTGGGGTTGAACTGGCGGGAATGAGCCAAAATCGAATCGATGGTTTCGACCCGGGGATCAACCGTGCGGCTGGCGTAAAGCAGGCGTACCAACATGGATCAGCTCCTTCCGGGAATCAAGGCCAAAAATTCACGACGCAAATTGACGTCTTTGAGGAATGCACCGCGCATGACCGAATTGATCATCTTGCTATCCATGTCTTTCACGCCGCGCCAGCCCATGCAGTAGTGGCTGGCTTCCATGACGATGGCTAGGCCATCGGGCTGGGTTTTACGCTGGATCAGGTCAGCCAGTTGCACCACGGCTTCTTCCTGGATCTGAGGCCGACCCATGATCCATTCGGCCAGACGGGCGTACTTGGACAATCCAATCACGTTGGTGTGCTCGTTGGGCATGATCCCGATCCAGATCTTGCCGATCACTGGGCAAAAATGGTGGCTGCAGGCACTGCGCACGGTGATGGGGCCAACGATCATCAACTCATTGAGGTGCTCGGCGTTGGGGAATTCAGTGATCTCGGGGCCTTCTGTGTAGCGGCCCTTGAACACTTCCTTCAGGTACATCTTGGCCACACGCCGGGCGGTATCGCCGGTGTTGTGGTCGTTCACCGTGTCGATCACCAAGCTGTCGAGGACACCGGCCATCTTGGCCGTGACTTCATCCAGCAGCTTATCTAATTCGCCGGGCTGGATGAACTCGGCAATGTTGTCGTTGGCATGGAAGCGTTTGCGGGATGCATGGATGCGTTCGCGGATCTTCACGGAAACAGGAACGCCTTCGTCTTCAAGCGAGGCAGCAGATGCAGTCATGGCGTCTGGGGCATTTATAAACATAGTCGGAATCGTAACAGCGATTAAAGACCCTGCGCCACCTGCGACATAAGTCCCATGTCGGGCGGGGGTTGCTCACGGGTCAATAGCGGTTACCGGTCAAAAACAAGGCCAAACGCATCAAACCAAACGCCACCCGGTCACGCAGCCTTTGGTGCCAGGGCCTTTGGGTGTAAACCGCAGCCACCACCGGGGTGCTTTGTTGCTCAATGGCCATGCTCAAACGCTGGTACAACTGTTGCGCAAAAGCTTTGTCAGCCACCACCACATTGGCCTCACGCGCCAGCAGCAAGCTGAGCGGGTCCAGATTGGATGAGCCCACTGTGGCCCAGGGCCGCTCATTGTGCGGGTCGATCACGGCCACTTTGGCATGCAAAAAACTGGCCTTGTACTCATGGATTTCAATGCCCGCCGCCAGCAGCACGCCATAAACCGGGCGGGCTGCGTGGTATTGCATGAAGTATTCATAGCGCCCCTGCAACAGCAAGCGCACCCGCACGCCCCTTTGCGCGGCATGGATCAAGGCTTTTCGAAGACGGCGGCCTGGCAAAAAATAAGCGTTGGCAATGACGATTTCATGCCGGGCAAGGCCAATCGCTTTCAGGTACGCACGCTCGATTTGGCTGCGGTTCAAGACGTTGTCCCGCAGCAGCAAACCGGCCTTGGCCACCAAGTGGGCTTCGAAGGCATGGGCATCTTGCCGCGTCCAAGGCAAATGCAGACCCGCCGCCCTGAAAGAGCTGAAAGCCTTGGGAAACTGTTGCTCCCTCGCATGGCGCACGCCCTGAATGCGCCACCAAAGCTGCGACATCGTTTCCTGCATTTGCTGCACCAAAGCGCCACGTGCACAAACCGCAAAATCAAGCCGGGGCTGATGCAAGGCGCCATGGTGCGGGTCGTACCAGTCGTCCAGAATATTGATGCCGCCACAAAAAGCCAGGTGGCCATCGATCACGCACAGTTTGCGGTGCAGGCGTCGCCAGCGGCTGGGGATCAACAAGCCCCAAGTGCCAAGGGGAGAGTACACGCGCCAGTCGACGCCGGCACGTTCAAAACGCTCACGCCATTCGGGCGGCAGACCAGGGGTGCCCACGCCGTCCACCACCACCCAAACACGCAGGCCCCGCAAAGCGGCCCGCTCCAAGGCCTCGGCCACCATGGCGGCTGCGCCATGAAAGTCAAAAATATAGGTTTCGATCTGCACTTGCGAGCGCGCCTGCTCCAGCGCCGCCACCAACGATTCAAAATAGGCTTGCCCACCTTCGATCAAGCGGATCTGGTGACCGTCGCGCAAGGCTGGGCTGTGCCGCATGCTCAGTCCGGCCAGGCAAACTCGGCCACCAGGGGCAAGTGATCCGACATGCGCTGCCAAATGCGCCCTGACGGGGCCATCGCATGGACCGGCGTCAGGCCGCGTGCATAGACATGGTCAAGCTGATTCAAGGGCAGTCGCGAAGGGAAAGTGGGTGTGGGCTGCTCTCGCCATTCGCGAAAACCGGCCCCTGCCATGCGCCGCCCCAGGCCCGTGCCCCAGTCATTGAAATCGCCCGCCACCAAAACCGGCGAATGGGGAGGGATGACCCGGTCAACAAAGGCCAGCAACTGCGCCAGCTGGCGCACCCGACTGGCTGGCACCAGCCCCAGGTGCACCACGATCACATGCACCATACGGTCGACCACCTGGACTTCGGTGTGCAACATGCCGCGTTGCTCGAATCGGTGGTCAGAAATATCCTGATGCTGGTGCGACAGCACGGGCCAGCGCGACAACAAGGCATTGCCATGCTCACCATGGCGTGTGACGGCGTTGGTGCGATAGACCGACGCATAGCCTTCAGGGGCCAGGTAATCGGCCTGCGGCTGGCTGGGCCAATGAGAGAAATATTTTTCTTCCAGGCGGTGCATGAGGCGCACCTCTTGCAAGCACACGATGTCGGCATCGAGCTGCTCAACCGCATGGGCCAGGTTGTGAATTTCCAGACGCCGCGCGGGCCACATCCCCTGCACACCTTTGTGGATGTTGTAGGTCGCCACGCGCAGGATGGGATGCTCTTGTCGCAGGGGCATCAGCGACCAATCTGGTTTTCAAAACGGGGCAACATCAAAATGGCCTCGGCATTGGACGGTGAAAAACAATGGTCTGCTGCCTCCTGCCAATGCAGCCATTGCCAGTCAGTGTGCTCGGCGGGACTGAGGGTGACAGGCGTGTCTTCAGGCACGCTCAGTCCGAACACACGCTCGGTGTTGTGACTCACCTGGGGATCGTAGCGCCAGCGCCAGGCCGGGTAAATCTCGTACACGTTTTCGAGCTGCCAGTCTTCCAGCCGACATTGAGGGTGCAGGGCGTTGATGCCGGTTTCTTCTTGAACCTCGCGCACGGCGGTGGTGGTCCAGCTTTCGTCCAGGTGGTCCTTGCTGCCCGTAACGGATTGCCAGGTGCCAACGTCGGTGCGCCGAATCAGCAAGACCTGGCCACTGAGTGTGTAGATCACAACCAAAACGGATTGGGGAATTTTGTAAATTATTGAAGTCACATGGACATTTTAGGCACCCCCGGCCTTGTTAGGATTGAGCCATGTCGTCCCCATCCACACCCACTTTGTCTTTTTTGCTGCAAGCCCACAATCTGAGTGGCGGTCCATGTGGTCAAGCGGTCTTTGAACCTTTGAGCTTTTCCTGGCCTGCGGGCCTGAATTGGGTGTGTGGCGATGAAGGCTGCGGCAAAACCACCCTGCTGCGGCTGTTGGCAGGTGATTTGCTGCCACTGAACGGCAGCATAGAAACACCGCCCGGCGGCGTCTTTTGGCTTGATCTACAGGGCGCCGCACATGACGAAACCACGGTGCAAGCCTGCTGGGACAAGCTTCAAGCGCATTACCCCCACTGGAACAACGCCTTGCTACAAGACTTGTCAGAAGCCCTCAACATGACGTCACACCGCCACAAACGGCTGAACATGCTGTCCACGGGCAGTCGCCGCAAAGTGATGCTGGTCGCGGCCTTGGCCTCAGGCGCAGCCGTTACTTTGCTTGACCAACCCTTTGTCTCGCTTGACCAGGTGTCCATTCGCCTCATCAAGGACTTTTTGACAAATACGGCCAGCCAGCCAGACCGTGCCTGGATCGTGGCCGACTACGAAGCGCCTGAAGGCTTGGTACTGGCCAGCTTGCTGGAGCTCTGAGCGCAGCGCATTAACTGCTGACAAATTAAGCGGCACCGACAAGCCATATTGCTGCAACAGCCCGCAAGCAACAGAACCCCACCAAAATTCACCACCGGGGCAACAAGGTGTAAAAACGACAAGTTCCCCCGGTAAACCCCAAGTTTTGTCACAAAACACAACAGATGGGTGGCCAGATATCCAAAAAAAAACCTTTTTTCTGTCTATGCCCCATAATCTCACGTGTGCACGTTTAAATACGTCACAAGTCAGGTGATCGGTCAGTTTCGCGCGCTACGGCGGCACTTTTCAGGTTTGTTGTGCTTTCGGGACCCCATCGCTTTGTTTTTTGTGTTTTTCAGGAGTCCCGCATGGGCAATAAACTTTACGTCGGCAACCTGCCGTACACCGTTCGCGATGAAGACCTGCAACAGGCTTTCGGCGAATTCGGCGCAATCACCAGCGCAAAAGTCATGATGGAACGCGACACAGGTCGCTCAAAAGGCTTTGGCTTTGTTGAAATGGGCAGCGATGCCGAAGCGCAAGCCGCAATTGCCGGCATGAATGGTCAGTCCTTGGGCGGCCGTAGCATCACTGTGAACGAAGCCCGTCCGATGGAAGCTCGTCCTCCACGTACCGGCGGTTTCGGTGGTGGTGGTGGCGGCGGTTACGGCGGTGGCGGTGATCGCTCCGGCGGTGGCGGCTACGGCGGCGGCGGCGGCGGTGGTCGCTCCGGTGGCGGCGGCTACGGTGGTGGTGGCGATCGCTCCGGCGGTGGCGGCTACGGCGGTGGTGGCGGCGGACGCGGCGGCTACTAAGCCCTGCAAACCCCGTCAACGGCAGAGATGCCGTTGCACAATTTTTGGCCCAGCTTCATGCCGGGTACAAGCATCAAAGGCTTCCAGACTTCGGTCTCGAGGCCTTTTTTTGTGCGCGCTCGTTGCGCGGCACCCCCTGCATCGGTTGCGGTTGCGGCACCGTTTCAGAATCGCCCCTGTTGCTGCGCCCGAAACCCGTGTTCAGGTTTCAGGCGTTCAGGCAGCACAAAAACCAACGCCACCCGAAGGTGGCGTTAGGCTGGGTGGTGTCGCGCCGGTCAGGCTGCTTTGACAGCGTCCGGTGTGCGCAAGCGAATGTGCAATTCGCGCAACTGCTTTTCATCCACTGGGCTGGGTGCCTGGGTCAACAGACACTGGGCACGCTGTGTCTTGGGGAAAGCGATCACATCACGGATGGATTCGGCACCGGTCATCAGGGTCACGATGCGGTCCAGACCAAAGGCCAAACCACCGTGGGGTGGTGCACCGTATTGCAGGGCGTCGAGCAAAAAGCCGAACTTGAGCTGGGCCTCTTCTGGGCTGATCTTTAAAGCGTCAAACACTTTTTGCTGAACGTCCGCGCGGTGTATACGCACCGAACCGCCGCCCATTTCCCAGCCGTTCAAGACCATGTCGTAGCCCTTGGAAATGCATTTTTCGGGGGCGGTGACCATCCAGTCTTCGTGGCCGTCTTTGGGGGCGGTGAAGGGGTGGTGCACGGCGGTGTAGCGCTGGTTATCTTCGTCGTATTCGAACATCGGGAAGTCCACCACCCACATCGGTGCCCAACGGTCCTCAAACAGGCCATTTTTCTTGCCAAACTCGCTGTGACCGATCTTGATTCGCAGGGCGCCTATGGCATCGTTGACGATCTTTTCCTTGTCGGCGCCAAAGAAGATCAGGTCGCCATTTTGGGCGCCACTGCGCTCCAGCACCGCGTTCAGGGCGGTGTCGTGAATGTTCTTCACGATGGGCGACTGCAAGCCCTCACGGCCTTTGGACAGGTCGTTCACGCGGATGTAGGCCAGCCCCTTGGCGCCGTAGATCTTGACGAACTCGGTGTAAGCGTCGATCTCGCCACGGCTGATACCACCGCCTTCGACCGAGCCATTGGGCACGCGCAGGGCGACCACGCGGCCGCCTTTCATGTTGGCAGCGCCCGAGAACACTTTGAAGTCCACATCGCCCATGACATCGGTCACTTCGGTGAACTGCAGTTTCACGCGCAGGTCGGGCTTGTCCGAACCGTAGATGTGCATGGCGTCTTGGTAGGTCATGACCGGAAACTCGCCCAAGTCTACGCCAATGGTTTTCTGAAAAACCCTTTTGATCATGCCCTGGAACATCTCGCGGATTTCTTCTTCGGTCAGGAACGAGGTTTCAATATCGATCTGGGTGAATTCGGGCTGCCGGTCAGCGCGCAAGTCTTCGTCGCGGAAGCACTTGGTGATCTGGTAATAGCGGTCGTAGCCTGCCACCATCAGCAACTGCTTGAACAACTGAGGCGACTGGGGCAAGGCGAAGAAATGGCCATCGTGCACACGGCTGGGCACCAGGTAATCGCGGGCACCTTCGGGCGTGCTCTTGGTGAGCATGGGTGTTTCAATGTCGACAAAGCCGTTTTCATCGAGGTACTTGCGCACTTCCATCGACACTTTGTAACGCAGCATCAGGTTGTTTTGCATGTACGGACGGCGCAGGTCCAACACGCGGTGCGTGAGGCGGGTGGTCTCGGACAGGTTTTCTTCGTCGATCTGGAAGGGTGGCGTGACGGATGGGTTGAGCACGATCAACTCGTGGCACAACACCTCGATCTTGCCGCTTTTCATGTTGTCGTTGCTTGTGCCGTCAGGGCGGGTACGCACCACGCCTTTGATCTGCACACAAAACTCGTTGCGCACGTCTTCTGCCACTTTGAACATCTCTGGACGATCAGGGTCGCACACCACCTGCACATAGCCTTCACGGTCGCGCAGGTCGATGAAGATCACCCCGCCATGGTCACGGCGACGGTTGACCCAGCCGCACAGGCTCACGTTTTGACCGGTCAGGGCTTCGGTCACCAGACCGCAATAGTGGGAACGCATGGACATGTTGTTTTACTTTCTAGATTCGCAGAAACAGGGGGGCAAAAAGGCGCCAGGATCACGCAGATGGCGGTGGAACCAAGGCCGTTTTCGGGGGTTTGGGAACAGGTGTGCCTGGCACCACCACCCCCATGGAAATGATGTACTTGAGGGCGTCGTCGACGCTCATGTCGAGCTCGATCACATCGGCTGTGGGCATCATCAAGAAAAAGCCCGAAGTCGGGTTGGGCGTGGTGGGCACATAAACACTCACCATGGGCTGGTCCAGGTGCTTGGCCACTTCACCGCCGGGCGTGCCGGTCAGAAAGGCGATGGTCCATGAACCCTGGCGCGGGTATTGCACCAGCAAGGCTTTGGAAAATGCATTGCCACTGCCCGAAAACAAGGTATCCGCCACTTGCTTGACGCTGGTGTAAATGCTGCGCACCACCGGAATGCGGTTCATGATGCCGTGCCATTTGCGCAACCACCATTGGCCAAACATATTGGCCACAAAAACACCCGTTGCAAAAATGAACACGGCCACAATGGCGACGCCTAAACCGGGGATGCCCCGCAGGTACTCGGCGCTGGCATGAATCCCAGGAATCAAGGTGTCGGCCGCATGCAGCACCGCCAGAAAGATGGCGTCGAGCATGCCGACCAACCACATGATCACCCAGACGGTGATGCCCATGGGCAGCCAAACCAGCAAGCCGGTGACGAAATACTGTTTGAAGCTGCGGTGTTTCATGGGGTGGCGATCAATGTGGAAAGGTCAATGGCAGGCGCAAGATGGCGCGCAGCCAGCCGCCGGGGCTGAAGCAGAGGATTCGGTTGTGCCCGTGCTGGCACCGGGAGCGGCAGAGCCGGCACTGGCAGCGTCAGAGCTGGCCGGTGCAGCGGCATCTGTGGCCACTGCTGCGGCCGCTGGCGCGGCGCCACCACCCTTGAAGTCCGTGGCGTACCAGCCTGTGCCCTTGAGCTGAAAACCAGGGGCTGTGAGTTGTTTGCTGAATTTGGGGGCACCGCAAGCCGGGCAGTCGGTCAGGGGTTCATCGCTCATTTTTTGCAGCACATCCTTGGCATGGCCGCAGGCGTTGCATTTGTAAGCATAAATGGGCATGTCAAGAGCCTTTGAAGGTGATGCAAGAAAACCTTCAATTATAGGCTCGGCAGTGCCCTTCAGGTCCCAGAGCCCATTGCTGAACCCCTTCATGGGCCCGCGTGAGCCAGGGCAGTGACTGCGGTGGATCAACGACTGGCGCTGTCTTGGGCGGCATGCCCCAAGGCGCTGGCCAGGGACTGACCGCGGTTGGCAATCACGGTCGGGGCCAGAGAACCTAGCAGCATGCCCACGATGGACGCCATCAAGCCCAGCAAGTTGGCCGGCACCAAGGTTCCGGGTGCCAGGAAGTTGAACACCAGCCAGGTGCCCACACCCAATACCACGGAGAACAAGGCCCCCTGCGTGTTGGCCCGCCGCCAGAAAGCACCGGCCACCAGCGGCACAAAGGCCCCGGTCAAGGTGACGTTGTAGGCGTTTTGCACCATCTCGTACATGGTGCTGGTGCTGTTGAGGGCAAACAGCAAGGCAAACGAGGTGAAGGTGACCAAGATGACACGCAGCAGCAACAGGAACTGACGGTCGCTCATGTGGGGCACAAATGGCTTGGGAACGTTCTCGGTGAAGGTGGCCGTGGGGGCCAGCAAGGCCCCACTGGCGGTAGACAAGATGGCCGAGAGCAAAGCGCCAAAAAACAAAATCTGCGCCCAAATGGGCATCTTGCCCAGCACCAGATCGGGCAGGATGCGCTGGATGGCGCGGGCGTCTTCCGACTCGAACAAGGCCTTGAGCTCGGGGTGGGCGATCAGCGCCGCATAAGCAATGTACAGCGGAATGAAAGCGATCACAAAGTACATCAAGGCCCCGATGACGGTGCCGCGCACCGCGGTTTTTTCGTCCTTGGCACTGGTCATGCGCTGAAACACGTCCTGCTGCGGGATCGAGCCAAAAGCAAACGCAAAGAAAGCACCGGCCATGGCCCACCAGGCGGCGGCATCCATGTCGGCCGGGAACATGTCGAACTTGCCATCGGCCGCCGCTTGCGCCACCACCTTGTCAAAACCTCCGGCATTGCCACCCACCAGGGTGGCCACGAGAACCAGGCCGACCACAATGATCACCGTCTGGAACAAGTCGGTGAAGGCCACCGACCACATGCCGCCAAACACGGTGTAGACCAGCACTACGGCCGCGCCCATCATGATGGCGTAGTTCAGGTCAATGGCCCCTGACGACAGCACATGGATGACCAGGCCCAGCGCTGTCAATTGCGCCGAGGTCCAGCCCAGGTAAGACAACACAATCGCCACACTGGTGAGCACTTCCACCGACTTGCCGTAGCGCACCTTGTAAAAGTCGCCAATGGTTAGCAGATTCAGGCGGTAAAAAAGTTTGGCAAAGAGCAAGGCGGCCAGCACCAGGCAGACGGTGGCACCAAACGGGTCACCGGGGATACCGTTCAGGCCATCCTTGGCAAAGGTGGCCGACACCGACAGGACGGTTTCGGCCCCGAACCAGGTGGCAAACACGGTGGCCACGTTCATGTACAGCGGCAAACTTCGACCCGCTACCAGGTAATCCTTGGCCCCATGGACCCGGCGTGCAGCCAACAAACCAATGCCGATGGTCACGGCCAAGTAAGCGATCACAAAAGTCAGCAGCACCTGCGGCTCCTTCAGATATCAAGTTCAGGCGAAGAGTTGCAGGTGCAAGCCCACCTGCAAAACGAGCAAGGAGACCACAAAGCCAAGCCCGGTGTAAATCAGGGTTTGCAGCAACTTGTTGGTGCGCCGCTGCTCGGCCAGCAGCTGCTCGATCTGCCGTGCATCGTTTTGGCGCGGCTGCTTGAGGTAGTCGTGCAGCAAGCGTGGCAATTGCGGCAGCAGTTTGGCGTAATGCGGGGCCTGGTCTTTCAATTGCTCGAGCAATTTTTTGGGGCCAATTTGATCCAGCATCCACTTTTCCAGGAATGGCTTGGCGGTGCTCCACAAATCCAGTTCGGGGTCCAGCTGGCGGCCCAGACCTTCGATGTTGAGCAGGGTTTTTTGCAACAACACCAATTGGGGCTGAATCTCCACCTGGAATCGGCGTGAGGTCTGGAACAAACGCATCAGCACCATGCCCAGCGAGATCTCTTTCAAGGGCCGGTCAAAGTAAGGTTCGCACACCGCGCGAATGGCCGATTCGAGTTCGTCCACGCGGGTGTCGGCAGGCACCCAGCCCGATTCGATGTGAAGCTCGGCCACGCGCTTGTAGTCGCGCCGGAAAAAGGCTGTGAAATTTTGCGCCAGGTATTCTTTGTCGTATTCAGTCAGTGTGCCCACAATGCCGAAGTCGAGGGAAATGTAGCGTCCGAAGGTTTCTGGTGTCAGGCTGACCTGGATATTGCCCGGGTGCATGTCGGCGTGGAAAAAACCATCGCGAAACACCTGGGTAAAAAACAGCGTCACGCCGTCACGGGCCAGCTTGGGAATGTCCACACCGGCTTCACGCAGGCGGTCCACTTGGCTGATCGGCAAGCCATTCATGCGCTCCATCACAATGACCTCGGGCTGGCAGAAGTCCCAGATCATTTCAGGAATCAGCACCAACTCCAGGCCCTGCATATTGCGGCGCAACTGTGCGGCATTGGCCGCTTCACGCACCAGGTCGAGCTCATCGTTCAGGTATTTGTCGAATTCGGCCACCACCTCACGCGGTTTGAGGCGTTTGCCATCGGCGCTCAGGCTCTCGACCCAACCGGCCATCATGCGCATCAGGCTGAGGTCTTTCTGAATCACTGGCAGCATGTCCGGGCGCAACACCTTTATAGCCACTTCACGGACATGGCCTGTTTTACCCCGCAAGGTGGCAAAGTGCACCTGCGCAATGGAAGCGCTGGCCACAGGCTGGCGCTCAAAGGTTTCGAATATTTCGTCCACCGGTTTGCCAAAAGCACGCTCGATGGTCGCCACGGCAATGTCGGAACTGAAGGGGGGCACGCGGTCTTGCAACTTGGCAAGCTCTTCGGCAATGTCCCAAGGCAGAAGATCACGCCGGGTAGACAGCACCTGGCCAAACTTCACAAAAATCGGACCCAGACGCTCCAAGGCTTCCCTCAGGCGCACAGCGCGCGGTGAGCGCAGGTCGCGGCCCACCGATAGCACTCGGGCAAGCATGCGAATCCAGGGTTTTTGAAAGCTTGACAGCACCAACTCGTCAAGGCCGTAGCGCAAGACGATGAAGACAATGAATGTACCCCGTCCGAAGCGACCCCAGCGCATCATGCTGCGCTACCGCGGCGAAGGTCAGCACCCGGGCGGCGTGCCACAAAGCCACGCAAGGCCTCCAAGGCTTTGTGCGCTGTCTGAGCCAAGGTGTGGGCTGCAGCATCGCCAATCAAACGTGCCAGGTCTTCTTCGGCATCCCAGCGAACATGGTCGATCAACCAGTTGACTTCAGCGGCCAGTTGCACATCGCCTTCGATGCGGACCTTGGGTTTGTCGCCACGGGCCAAGGACGAGGCGAGGGAGATGGGCGACTGTTCAGTCACGGTCAGGCGCAGGTCGAAGCCATCGAAATGGCCGCGCTCCAGCAGGCCTGCCGGGGTGGGCGACAGCTGAAGATGAACTCGTTCCCAGACCAGTTCAATGCGTTGGCCTTTTTGCCTGGCCAGACGGGCCAGGGCCTCGGGTTCACTCATCAACACATGGTTGAGAAACGAGACAAGGCGGTTGACGGACTCGTCAACCACCCAGGCAGGGGGTTGAAAATCGGTGGCCAAGCGAGTGGCCATTTGGGGCAGCGCCTGAGCGGCCCAAGAAAAAGGGGACTGTGTTGCCATAGTCCCCGATTATTCCCGAAAGTACAGGCCCCCCAGTGGAGCCGGTCTTTATGCCAGCGCTTGCACGCCGGCAACGAGCCAGCCGCCACCTTGTTTGGATTTGGTCATGTTCCAGACTTCGCGGAAAGCACTCGGACCTGCAGCTGCGTCTTCACGGATCATGCCGTTGAACTCGACACTGGCCAGATAGGTATCGGCCTGCTCTTCAATGCCCAGGAGTTGGGCTTCGAGCATGACCACTTCGGTCTTGTTGGGTTGCCCAGGGAACTGGCTTTCGCGCTCGCTGAGTTGGTTGCGGATTTCCATGACCATGGTGTCGGTCATCATGGAACGCAAAGCAGCAATGTCTGAACGGTCCCAAGCATCTTGCAAAGTCACAAAATTGCGTTTGGCTGCTGTGATGAAGCTCTCCACATCGAAACCGGCTGGGATCCCCCAGGTTTGGCTGCCCCCCAAGGCCGCGCCGATCATGGAGCCGTTGCTGGCGTCGACAGCCGAACTGTCAAAACGGGTGTTTTGCGACTCCCAAGGCCGGGCTGAAGCGTCGTTACCGACTTTCTCAGGGTTGTATTGCTTCATCGAGGCAGGTTGATCTGCCGACGAGCCAGCGCCCTGGTAAGCAAAACCGCCCTGGTTTCCGGCGGCCGCATTGCGGCGTGAGCGCATGAACAGCCCAATCGCAGCCATCACAGCCACACCGATCAAAAGGAACATCAGAATGTTGCCGAAGGCCTCACCCATACCCAGCGAATGGGCCAACCAGGCCAAGCCCAAACCAGCGGCAAGACCGCCCAACATGGCACCCCAAGGCTTCTTGGGTGCGGCAGCGGCAGGCGCTGCTGCACCAGGCTTGGCGGCATTGGCAGGAGCAGCATTTTGGGCCGGTGCAGCAGGTGTCTGAGGCGCTGCATCACGCTTGGTGACCTGGTTCGATTGCTGCCCAACGGATTTGCCACCGCCCATGCGCCGAGCGGCTTCTGCATTGAGGCTGCCCAAGGCCAATACGCCTGCGAGCATCAGTGTCATCAATTTGTTCATGGTGTCTCCAACTCAGGTCCGTAATTCAGTTTGTGGGCATCAACATTTGATGCCTGCGTGCAAGGCTACCACCCCTGCCGACAAGTTGTGAAAATCCACATGCCCGAATCCGCTATTTTTCATAAGGCTTTTCAACTCCTCCTGACCAGGGTGCATCCGGATGGATTCAGCCAAGTAACGGTAACTGTCCGCGTCCCCTGCGACCAGCTTGCCCAATTGAGGCAGGATGTTGAAGCTGTACCAGTCGTACATTTTTTCCAGTGGCTTGGCCACTTTGGAAAATTCCAGCACCAGCAATTTACCGCCAGGCTTGAGCACACGGCACATTTCTTTAAGCGCTATCTCCTTGTGGGTCATGTTGCGCAGGCCAAAGGCCACGCTGACCAAATCGAAATGCTTGTCGGGGAAAGGCAGCTTCTCGGCGTCACACACCAGTGTGGGCAAGGCCAGGCCGTGGTCCACCAGGCGATCGCGTCCGGTGGACAGCATGGCCTCGTTGATGTCGGTGTGCACCACGCGGCCCGTGGCCCCAACTTTTTTCGCAAAGGCCATCGCCAGGTCGCCCGTGCCGCCAGCGATGTCCAGCACCTGGTCGCCCTCTTTCAGGTTGGCCACCTGCACGGTGTAAGCCTTCCAGACGCGGTGCAGACCCATGGACATCAGGTCGTTCATGACATCGTATTTGGACGCCACCGAATCAAACACGCCACGAACGTGCCGGGCTTTTTCTTTTTCATCGACGGTCTTGAAACCGAAATGCGTGCTGCTCATGGCTTGGCCTTCAATGCTTGTGCCCACAACTGCCGCCCGCCGAGGCTTCGATCATGGGCGCGTCACGGCTCATGCCTGCGGCTTGCAAACGGTCTTCGTACTGTTTCCACAAGGCATCTTGCTGGTCGCCCAGAAAGTACAGGTATTCCCAGGTGAACAGGCCCGACTCGTGCCCGTCGGTGAAGGTCGGTTTCACGGCGTAATTGCCCACGGGTTCGATTTCGACGATACCCACCTCGCGCTTACCGGTTTGCAGCACTTCCTGGCCGGGGCCATGGCCCTGCACCTCGGCCGAGGGCGAGTACACGCGCATCAACTCAAACGGGATGCGAAATTGCGCACCGTCAGAAAATCCGATCTCCAGCACCCGGGTTTGACCGTGCAGGGTCAGCGACTCGGGGTGGGGCATGTCTTTTTTCAATCCGGCCATGTTGTGCTTTCGAAATGTTCCTGTCGGTTTGCGCTTTGGGCTTAGACCAACACGCGCTCGATGCCGCCTGCATTGGCCGCATTCACGTACTCGGGCATCCATTCTTCGCCCAAGATATGTTTGGCCATTTCGACCACGATGTAATCGGCTTCGAGCAGGCCGTTTTGCAGGTCGTCTTGGTAACGGTTCAACCCCATCAAACAGCTCGGGCAGGATGTGAGAATTTTGACGTTCTCGTCGGCCTTGACCGCACCGGACTGACGCAAAGCAACTTCGCCTTTTCGAATTTCCTCTTCTTTTCGGAAACGAATCTGTGTCGAAATATCAGGGCGCGATGTGGCCAAGCCTCCACTTTCACCGCAGCAACGCGTGCTTTCCAAGACACCATCGCCCAACAGTGCGGTGACGGTTTTCATGGGTGCTTGCAGCTTCATCGGACTGTGGCAAGGGTCGTGGTAAAGGTAAGCACCTTGCGATTCAAGCTTGATGCCTTTTTCGAGCAAGTACTCGTGGATGTCCACAATGCGGCAACCGGGGAAGATCTTGTCGAACTCGTAACCCTGAAGCTGGTCATAACAGGTGCCGCAGCTCACCACCACCGTCTTAATGTCCAAGTAGTTGAGTGTGTTGGCAACGCGGTGGAAAAGCACGCGGTTGTCGGTGATGATCTTCTCGGCCTTGTCGAACTGGCCAGATCCTTTTTGCGGGTAACCGCAGCACAAATAACCGGGTGGCAGCACGGTCTGCACTCCGGCATGCCAGAGCATGGCCTGGGTGGCCAAACCCACCTGACTGAACAGGCGCTCCGAACCACAACCCGGGAAATAAAACACCGCTTCGGTCTCAGCACTCGTGGTTTTGGGATCACGGATGATGGGCACGTAATCTTTGTCTTCAATGTCGAGCAAAGCGCGAGCGCCCTTTTTGGGCAAGCCTCCAGGCATCTTTTTGTTGATGAAGTGAATCACCTGCTCTTTGATGGGCGGCTGACCCACCGTTGCGGGGGGGGTTTTGGTTTGTTGCCGCGCAAAAACATTCAATACGCGGTTACCCAAGCGCTGAGCCTTGAAGCTGATTTTGGTCAAAGCTTGACCCAATGCAATCGCATTCGGACTGGCCGTGCCAATGAACCAAGACTGGAACTCAGCCGCTGGACGGAAGCTCTTTTTCCCCATCTTGCGCAGCAAGTTACGCATGTTCATCGACACATCACCAAAGTCAATATTCACCGGGCAAGGCGTCAGGCACTTGTGGCACACGGTGCAATGGTCGGCCACGTCTTCAAACTCTTGCCAATGCTTGATCGAGATCCCACGGCGTGTTTGCTCTTCATAGAGGAAAGCCTCGACCAGCAAGGAGGTCGCCAAAATCTTGTTGCGTGGGCTGTAAAGCAAATTGGCACGCGGCACATGCGTGGCGCACACGGGCTTGCACTTGCCGCAGCGCAAGCAATCCTTCACGCTGGCGGCAATCGCGCCAATGTCGGACTGCTGCATGATCAGCGACTCGTGGCCCATCAGGCCAAAGCTGGGGGTGTAGGCGTGCGTCAAATCGGCCGCATGCACATCGTCGCCCAGGCCCGTGAGGGCCGCGCCGCGCAGCAGCTTGCCTTTGTTGAAGCGACCTTCGGGGTCCACTTTGGCTTTGTAGGCGGTGAAGTTGGCCAACTCGGCGTCGGTCAAAAACTCCAGCTTGGTGATGCCAATGCCGTGCTCGCCCGAGATCACGCCGTCCAGACTGCGGGCCAGCACCATGATGCGGGCCACCGCCTCGTGCGCGGTTTGCAGCATTTCGTAGTTGTCGGAGTTGACCGGGATGTTGGTGTGCACATTGCCGTCACCCGCGTGCATGTGCAGCGCCACCCACACGCGGCCTTTGAGCACGCGCTGGTGAATGGCATTGACCTCGTTGAGGATCGGCAAAAACGCCGAGCCGGAGAAGATGTTCTGGAACGCCGGGCGAATTTGTGTCTTCCAGCTGGCCCGCAGGCTGTGCTCTTGCAGTTGAGGAAACAGCGCGTCGACATCGTTCAACCAGCCTTGCCACTGTGCACGCACCTCGCGCACCACCGCCAAGGCTTGCGCCACGCGGTCTTCCAGCAACTCGGCCGATGGGATGTCACTGGCGTCGTCTTGTTTGCCCAGCGGCAGGTTGCCCCGCTCTAAGAAAGCTTCGATTTCGCGGCACAGCTTGAGCTTGTTGCGCAGGCTCAGCTCGATGTTGATGCGCTCGATGCCGTCGGTGTACTCGGCCATGCGAGGCAGCGGAATCACCACGTCTTCGTTGACTTTGAAGGCGTTGGTGTGGCGCGAAATGGCGGCGGTTTTTTTGCGGTCCAACCAGAACTTTTTGCGGGCTTCGGGGCTGATGGCGATGAAGCCTTCGCCACTGCGCGAGTTGGCAATGCGCACGATCTCGCTGGTCGCCTTGGCCACGTCGTCGGCATTGTCCCCGGCAATGTCACCGATCAACACCATCTTGGGGAAACCGCCGCGCTTGCTCTTGGTGGAATAACCCACGGCACGCAAATAGCGGTCGTCCAGATGCTCCAGGCCCGCCATCACGGTGCCGGTGCGTTTTTGCTCGGCAAACATGAAATCCTTGATCTCGACGATGCTGGGCACCGCTTCGCGGGCATGGCCAAAAAACTCCATGCAAACGGTGCGGGTGTGCGTGGGCATGCGGTGCATCACCCAGCGGGCGCTGGTGATCAGGCCGTCACAGCCTTCTTTTTGGATACCTGGCAGGCCTGACAAGAACTTGTCGGTGACGTCCTTGCCCAGCCCTTCCTTGCGGAAAGTCTTGCCCGGAATGACCAAAGTTTCGGTGCGGATCGGGGTCTTGCCATCGGCCTTGAAATAGCGCAGCTCGAAGGTGACGACTTCGGCGTCGTGGATCTTGCCCATGTTGTGGTCCATGCGCACCACGTCCAGCCATTCGGCATCGGGCGTGACCATGCGCCAGCTGGCCAGGTTATCGAGTGCGGTGCCCCACAGCACAGCTTTTTTGCCACCTGCGTTCATGGCGATGTTGCCGCCAATGCAGCTGGCTTCAGCTGAGGTCGGGTCCACCGCAAAGACAAAACCACCGCGCTCGGCCGCATCGGCCACGCGCTGGGTGACCACACCGGCTTCGGTCCAGATGGTCGGGATCTTGTGGCCAATACCGGGCAGGTCGACCATCTCGACCTCGGTCATGGCCTCGAGTTTTTCGGTGTTCATCACCGCACTCTTCCAGGTCAGGGGAATCGCGCCACCGGTGTAACCCGTGCCGCCGCCCCGAGGCACGATGGTCAGGCCCAGATCGATGCAGCCCTTGACCAGCCCGGCCATTTCGGTCTCGGTGTCAGGGGTCAGCACCACAAAGGGGTATTCCACACGCCAGTCGGTCGCATCGGTCACATGGCTCACGCGTGAGAGCCCGTCAAACTTGATGTTGTCCTTTGCCGTCAGGCGCCCCAGGGTCTTTTGCACCTGGCTGCGCAGCTTGGCCATGCGGATAAATCGCTGGCCGAATTGCGCCACGGCATGGCTTGCCATTGCCAACAATTGGCCCACCAGCGCGTCACGGGCCTCGTCAGCGCCGGGGGTGCGGCGCTTTTGCACCTCGCCCAGACGGTGCTGCATCGCGTCCACCAGCAGCTTGCGACGGGCCGGGTTGTCCAGCAGGTCGTCTTGCAAATAAGGGTTGCGCTCGACCACCCAGATGTCACCCAACACTTCGTAGAGCATGCGGGCCGAACGGCCTGTTCCGCGCTCCTGGCGCAACTGGTTCAACAAGTCCCAGGCTGGCTCGCCCAGCAAACGCACCACGATTTCACGGTCAGAGAAGCTCGTGTAATTGTAAGGAATCTCGCGCAGGCGCGGCGCATCGGCGTCGGCTTGCATCAAATGTTGGAGCGTGGTGGGTGCATTCATGGGGGTGGCGCGGTCAAATGCGTTCAAAAACGCGGTCATCCAGCCCTGGACAAAGGCGTCAAACCGGCTGGATGTGAATATTACCGCACTGCAACAAACACGCGCAGAGGGTGGGGCCACCTGTACCCTGAACCTGCCCCTGTTTGACGTACTGCTTAGCCACTTCATTATGCGGCCTTCAATTGCTGTGCCGCGTCCCAGCGTTTTTCAAACTGCATCGGACTGACGTAGCCCAACGTGGAGTGCAACCGCCGGTGGTTGTAGAACGTCAGCCAGTCAATCACCTCATCCATTGCCTGCCTGCGGGTTGCAAACCTCTGTCCGTACAGCCTGCCCACCTTCAAGCGACCCCACAGACTCTCCGTAGGTGCGTTGTCCCAGCAGTTTCCCTTGCGGCTCATGGAACTTCTCATTTTGTAACCCGCCAGCGTGCCCTGGAACTCATGCCCGCAGTATTGGCTGCCTCGGTCCGAATGGAAGATCAGGCCTGGCGCTGGCTGACGCCGGAACCATGCCATCTTTAACGCGTCTGTCACCAGGCTGCTCTGCATGTGAGGCTGCATGCTCCAGCCCACCACCTGTCGGCTGAACAGGTCTATCACTGCTGCCAAGTACAAACCAGCCCTCGTCGGTGGCGATATAGGTGATGTCTCCCGTCCAGACCTGGTTAGGG
>NZ_NESK01000013.1 GCF_003063415.1 Limnohabitans sp. 2KL-17 | reverse complement strand
TTCAGGCACAGCTCCAATGAGGCGAGGGGTCGAATCAAAGCGCGAGAGCAGACAAGAAAAACGGAGAGAAAGGAGCTGCAGGACGACAATTGAACTTATAGTTATCCACAGCCAGCGGACATCAAAGCTGGCTCAAGCCCCTGGTCAAAATTCAATCGGCACAGGTGGTCAATATTAGATCGGCGGCAACAATCTTGATGCTCAACCACCTGATTTAGCAACGCAATGTTCTCAGTTGGCCATGTGGTGCTGGCCCACAAAAAGGCGCACATCCTGCTGGTCACGCTCAACAAACAAGGCCGGGCTGATGAGCACAAGTACATGGACCACTGGATCGACGACACGCACTTTCACTGGCAAAGCCAGAACGCCACCGACCCGACCAGCAAACGCGGCGACAACATCATCCGCCACGCCGCTTTAGGCATCGACATCCACCTCTTTGTGCGCGACACCAAGCTGGCTGTCGGCAAAGCCGCACCCTTCATGTACCACGGCCGGGTGCGCTACCAGTCGCACCAGGGCAGCAGGCCCATGAGCATCGTGTTTGGGCTTGATGCTGCGGTGGGGTATTTTGCAGGGCTCGATTTGCCAAGTCTGCGGCCCTATCGTCCCAATGGTCTTTTAAAATTTCTTCAAAATAGACAATTATTTTATTTTTTGTCCATAATGGAGAAATGTCTAGCAAACCCCCCGTTATTTTTCCCCAAGAGCAAACGCTGCTCACCGCCCTGGGCGAGCGCCTGCGGCTGGCGCGTTTGCGCCGCAAACTGAGCACGGCCGTGGTGGCGCAGCGGGCAGGCATGTCGCGCACTTCGGTCTACAAGGTCGAGGCCGGCGATGCGGGTGCCACTTTGGGCACTTATCTGCGCGTGCTGGCGGTGCTTGGGCTGCAGGCAGATTTCAATGCCTTGGCCGCCGACGACAAAGTGGGGCGCAAGCTGCAGGATTTGGCTTTGGCCCCATCGCCCGCAGCGCGACGCCAGCGCCGCGCCAGCGTGCTGTCCACCGACGCTGCCAACAGCACTTCTGAGGGGCAGCCATGACGGGGCAATTCGATGGGCTAGAGGTCTGGTTGGATTGCGATTTGGGGCCCGCTTGTCTGGTGGGCCACTTGGCGCATGACCGAGGGCAGATTCGCTTTCATTACGACAAAGATTGGCTGAACGATCCGAGAGCTTTTGCACTGGACCCTGATTTGTCTTTGGACGCGCACCCGTTTTTCCCCAAGCCGGAGCTGGGCAACTTTGGCGTGTTTCTCGACTCATCACCCGACCGCTGGGGACAAACGCTGATGAAACGGCGCGAGGCCTTGCTGGCCAAGGACCAAAAGCGTCAGGCCAGAACACTTTATGCGTGGGATTTCCTGATCGGCGTGCAGGACATTACCCGGCAGGGGGCGTTGCGGTTTCGCCCATCTGGCACGCAAGCGTTTTTGGGGAACGATGCTTTTGCAGCGCCACCCGTGACCACGTTGCGCGAACTGGAGCAGGTAGCTTGGCAACTCACTCACAAGCGCATTGACGATCTCGATGCTTTGCGCAAGTGGTTAACAGTGCTTGTGGCACCGGGTTCTTCGCTGGGGGGTGCCCGTCCCAAGGCCAACTTCACAGAGCTGGACGGCTCTCTTTGGATTGGCAAATTTCCGGCGCGTGATGATGACCGTGATGTCGGGGCTTGGGAGTTCGCCACACATCAAATGGCTCAACGTGCAGGCATCGATGTCCCTGCTGCAAAGCTGTTGCGCCTGGGTGGTGAGTTTCATACTTTTTGTGTGCAGCGCTTCGACCGTGTCGGTGGTCAGCGGCGGTTTTATGCATCGGCCATGACGCTGCTGCGCAAGGAGCAAAGCGAGGGCTGCAGTTATCTGGAATTGGCGCAGTTTCTGCGGGCCAGTGGCGATGCATCGACTGTTCAATCAGATCTGTCTCAGCTGTTCAGGCGCGTGGTGTTCAATGTGGCGGTAGGCAATCGGGACGACCATTTGCGCAATCACGGCTTTGTGTTGAGCTCAACGGGCTGGCGTTTGGCACCCGCGTTTGATGTGAACCCGAACATCGACAAAGCCGAGCATGTGCTGAACATTGACGATATGGACAACCGTCCTGACTTGCGCACCGCGTTGAACACGTCCGCGTTTTACGGCCTGACGGCAGCGCAAGGGCGGCACATCGTGGACGAGGTGATGAGTGTCGTGGACACTTGGCGCGACGTAGCCAGCCAAGTCCGCATTTCTCGGGCAGATATCGAACTCACGGCCTCTGCGTTCAGTGCACATGAGGCTCGGCCAAAAGACTGAAGCCCACCCGGCTCTGTGGCCGTTGCGGGCGTGACTTCAGCAGCTCACCCCATCAAATATCAATATTCCCCGCCCGCAGCGCGTTGCTCTCAATGAAGTGGCGGCGTGGTTCAACCTCGTCGCCCATCAGCATGGTGAACACGCGGTCGGCTTCGATGGCGTCGTCGATCTGCACGCGCAGCAGGCGGCGCACGGTCGGGTCCATGGTGGTTTCCCAGAGCTGCGCGGGGTTCATTTCGCCCAAGCCCTTGTAGCGCTGGCGGCTGGTGGTGCGTTCGGCTTCACTGATGAGCCAATGCATGGCCTGTCGGAAGTCGCCCACTTTTTCTTCTTTTTGGCGCTCGCCTTCGCCGCGCAGGGCTTTGGCCCCTTCGCTCAGCAAGCCACGGAAAGTTTCGGCGGCTTCGGCCAGTGCGCCGTAGTCGGCACCGTGCACAAAGTCTTGCGTGATGATGCTGCTCTTGATGTTGCCGTGGTGACGACGGCTGATGCGCAAGATGGGCTTGTCGGTGCGCACATCGAACTCGGCGGCCACTTCGGCGGGGATGCCGGTGGTGTTGAGTTCGCGCAGTTTGGCTTGCAGCGCAGGGGCGCATTCAGCGGCCAGCTCCAGCGTGTCCAGGTTCAGCGACACGCCATCGGCCATGGCGCGCAAGGCTTCGGCATCCATGAAATTGGACAGGCGGGAGATGACCGATTCGGCCACTTGGTGTTTGCGGGCCAAGGCCTCGAGGGTCTCGCCGGCCAGAACTTGCGGCGCATCACCACCGGTGGTGATGCTGGCGTCCTTCAAAGCGATGCGCAGCAGGAAGCCGTCGAGAGCCGGGCCGTCTTTGAGGTACAGCTCTTCTTTGCCGGCCTTGACTTTGTACAACGGTGGCTGGGCAATGTAGATGTGGCCGCGCTCAACCAGGTCGGGCATCTGGCGGTAAAAGAAGGTGAGCAACAAAGTGCGGATGTGGGCGCCGTCAACGTCGGCATCGGTCATGATGATGATGCGGTGGTAGCGCAGTTTGTCGACGTTGAAGTCGTCGGTGCCGCTCTTGCCGGATTCGGCGGTGGCTTTGCCAATGCCGGTGCCCAAGGCCGTGATGAGCGTGACGATTTCGTTGCTGGTCAGCAGTTTTTCGTAGCGGGCTTTTTCGACGTTCAGGATCTTGCCGCGCAGTGGCAGGATGGCCTGGAATTTACGGTCCCGGCCTTGCTTGGCGGAGCCGCCAGCGGAGTCTCCCTCGACGATGTAGATTTCGCACAGCGCCGGGTCTTTTTCTTGGCAGTCGGCCAGTTTGCCGGGCAGGCCCATGCCGTCGAGCACACCTTTGCGGCGCGTCATTTCGCGGGCCTTGCGAGCGGCTTCGCGGGCACGGGCGGCCTCAACGATCTTGCCGCAAATGATCTTGGCGTCGTTGGGGCGCTCTTCCAGGTATTCGGTCAGGGCCTTGGCCACGATGTCTTCCACAGGGGCGCGCACTTCGCTGGACACCAGTTTGTCTTTGGTCTGGCTTGAAAACTTGGGCTCGGGCACTTTCACGCTCAAGACGCAGCACAGGCCTTCGCGCATGTCGTCGCCACTGACTTCAACTTTTTGTTTTTTGGCGATCTCGTTTTTCTCGATGTACTTGCTGATGACACGTGTCATCGCAGCGCGCAGGCCCGTCAGGTGGGTGCCGCCGTCACGCTGTGGAATGTTGTTGGTGAAACACAGCACGTTTTCGTTGTAACCGTCGTTCCACTGCATGGCCACTTCGACCCCGATGCTGGTGCCGGGAATGCCGCCATAGCTGTCGGCAGGGCGCTCGCCATTGGCATGGAAGGCGTTGGGGTGCAACACTTTCTTGTTGGCGTTGATGAAGTCCACGAAACCCTTGACACCGCCAGCGCCGGAAAAGTCATCTGACTTGCCGCTGCGCTCGTCGATCAGGCGAATGCGCACGCCATTGTTCAGGAAGGACAGTTCACGCAGACGTTTGGCCAGAATTTCGTAATGAAAATCGGTGTTCTGGGTGAAGATTTCGGTGTCGGGCAAAAAATGCACTTCGGTGCCGCGCTTGTCGGTGGCACCAGACACGCGCATGGGCGAAATCTCGACGCCGCCCACGGTTTCGAGCAATCGGTTTTGCACAAAGCCTCTGGCAAAGTCGATCTGGTGGACCTTGCCTTCGCGGCGGACTGTGAGGCGCAGCCATTTGCTCAAAGCGTTCACGCAAGAAACGCCCACGCCGTGCAGGCCACCCGAGACCTTGTAGCTGTTCTGGTTGAACTTGCCGCCCGCATGCAGTTCGGTCAGCGCGATCTCAGAGGCACTGCGCTTGGGCTCGTGCTTGTCGTCCATCTTCACGCCGGTGGGAATGCCACGGCCGTTGTCGGTCACCGAGATCGAGTTGTCGCTGTGGATGGTGACAACGATGTCATCGCAGTGGCCGGCCAGTGCTTCATCGATGGAGTTGTCGACCACCTCGAACACCAGATGGTGCAAGCCCGTGCCGTCGGATGTGTCGCCGATGTACATGCCGGGGCGTTTGCGCACGGCTTCCAGGCCTTCCAGAATCTGGATGGAGCCTTCACCGTAGCCTTCGGATGCGCCCACCTGGTGGGCATCAATCTTGGGTTGAGCGGTGGTGAATGCTTCTTCGCTGGGGTTAATTTCGTCGGTCATGGTCAAATTTCTCTGTCGCTTGAATGGCCGAAACCCGCGAGAGGTCGCGGGTTTCGATAAGGTGGGCCTGGCAGGCTTTCGCCT
This sequence comes from Limnohabitans sp. 2KL-17, assembly GCF_003063415.1. Lineage (GTDB taxonomy): Bacteria > Pseudomonadota > Gammaproteobacteria > Burkholderiales > Burkholderiaceae_C > Limnohabitans_A. Next base: position 97,008 of record NZ_NESK01000013.1, on the reverse strand, counting down.
TAAATGCGCATGGGCATCACCACATATTTGAAGTTGTCGTTTTCCGGGATGGTGATCAGTGCCGAGCTGTTGGCATCGGCCAGATCAATGCGGACCATGTCCTGGCCCATGTTGCTGAGCACATCGATGATGTAGGTCACATTGAAGCCGATCTCGATGCTGTCGCCACCGTAGTCGATGTCGAGTTCGTCCACGGCCTCTTCCTGCTCGGCGTTGGTGGATGCCACGCGAAGGGTGCCGGGTTCGAGGTTCAGGCGAACGCCCTTGAATTTATCGCTGGTCAGGATGGCCGTGCGCTGCAAGCAAGAGAGCAGGGCCTGTCGGCCCAAGGTCAGGTTGTTGCTGTGACCCTTGGGGATCACGCGGTTGTAGTCGGGGAACTTGCCTTCGACCAACTTGGTCACGAACTCCATGCCGTCAAAACTGAACTTGGCTTGGTTGTTGGCAAACTGCATCTCAATCGCGCCATCGGCATCGCTGAGCAAGCGCTGCAATTCGAGCACGGTCTTGCGGGGCAGGATGACTTCTTGTTTGGTGGGCACTTCCACATCGAGTGTGGCTGCGGTGAACGCCAGGCGGTGGCCATCGGTGGAGACCAGGCTCAGCCGGTTGCCTTCGGCCACAAACAAAATGCCATTCAGGTAATAACGGATGTCGTGCACGGCCATCGCAAACGACACCTGACCCAGCAATTGCTTGAGGGTTTTTTGCGGCACGCTGAACACGGGGCCGAAGCTGGCGGCTTCTTGAACCAGCGGAAAGTCTTCTGCCGGCAAAGTCTGCAAGGTGAACTTGGACTTGCCGCCTTTCAGGATCAGCTTGGCTTGCGAAGACTCTAGGCTCACTGTTTGGTCAGCAGGCATGGTGCGCAAGATGTCGATGAGTTTGCGGGCACCCACGGTGGTGGTGAAATCACCAGGATCACCTTCCATTTCGGCTGTGGTGCGGATCTGGATTTCCAGATCGCTGGTGGTCAGTTGCACGGCGTGGCCCGTTTTACGGATCAGCACATTGGCCAGCACGGGCAATGTGTGGCGGCGCTCAACAATGCCGGACACGGATTGCAGGACTGACAGCAATTTGTCTTGGGTGGCCTTCAGGACGATCATTTGTCTACCTTTGATGATTTCTCACGCAACAGCCCGGGACCGTGCATAAATTTGACAACAACACGCATTTTCACCGTTTTTTAGCCTCAAAACGGCCGCCAGACGGGTCAAAACACTTAAAACTGGGCCCAAGCACAAGCGCATGCCGTTTCAGCCCTTCAGGGTCTGCTCCAGCACATGCAGCTGCTGGTTGAGTTCTGTCAGTTGCAGCCGTTCAGCGTTGATCTTGCGCACGGCGTGCAGCACGGTGGTGTGGTCACGCCCGCCAAACAATTCGCCGATTTCGGGCAGGCTTTTTTGCGTCATTTCCTTGGCCAGGTACATCGCAATCTGACGCGGCCGGGCGATGCTGGCAGGGCGCTTTTTGCTGTACATGTCGGCGACTTTGATTTTGTAATAGTCGGCCACCGTCTTCTGGATGTTTTCCACGCTGATCTGGCGGTTCTGGATCGACAGCAGGTCGCGCAGGGCATCGCGGGCCAGCTGAATGGAAATTTCTTTTTGGTTGAAGCGTGAATAAGCCAGGATTTTGCGCAGTGCGCCTTCCAGCTCGCGCACGTTGGAACGCACGTTTTTGGCCACAAAAAACGCCACTTCTTCGGGCATTTCGCTACCTTCGCTGATGGCCTTGTTGATCAGGATCGCCACGCGCATTTCGAGTTCGGGCGGCTCCATGGCCACTGTCAAACCGGAATCGAAGCGGGAAACCAAACGCTCGTGGATGTCTGCCAGCCCCTTGGGGTACGTGTCGCTGGTCATCACGATGTGCGACTTTTTGGCCAGCAAGGCTTCAAACGCATTGAAGAATTCTTCCTGGGTCCGGTCTTTGTTGGCAAAGAACTGGACATCATCGATCAGCAGCAAATCAAGCGAATGGTAGTGGTGCTTGAACTCGTCAAATGTCTTGCGCTGGTAGGCTTTAACCACATCCGACACAAATTGTTCAGCGTGGATGTAAAGAACCTTGGATTCGGGGCGATCGGCCAGCAGTTTGTTGCCGATGGCGTGCATCAGGTGGGTCTTGCCCAAACCCACCCCGCCATAGATGAACAAGGGGTTGTACAAGTGCCCGGGCGAACCGGACACATGCATGGCCGCAGCGCGTGCCATGCGGTTGGCAGTACCCTCCACCAGGGTGTCAAAGGTGAGGGCTGTGTTGAGGCGACTGCGAAAGCTGTTGGTGGCCGGTTCTTCCGGCAGATCGATGGGTTCAGGGCCGTTTTCCATCGACGATGGCGTGGACTGGCGTGTAGGTCTGACGACCCCATCCCGAGGAGTGAGCACTAACTCGATTTGAACTGGATGCCCTTGCAGACTTTCGAGCATGGCGGCGAGGCGACCGACATATTGGGCCCGGATCCAGTCCAGTTTGAAGCGGTTGGCCACAAACAAAGTGAGGCGCTGCTGGTCATCCGAGATCTGCGCAGTCAAGGGTTTGATCCAGGTGTTGAACTGCTGCTCGGGCAGCTCGCGGGACAGCTCTTCCAAGCAGGCATGCCACAGACTTTGGCTGGCGTCCATCTGAAATTCCGGGGTGAATCCCTCTGACATTTTGTATTTGTTTTTTTGTGGACAGTTAAGGAAAAAACGGGATTGGAATTGAGCTTATCAAGAGCTTATCCACATGCCGCAATGCAATCTTCGAGTCATCATAAACCACATCGGTTCCGGTTAGAGTCCGGGAACACCCGATGTCATAAAAGTTGCCGAATTTGCCGGTCGTCCGAAAGTTTGCGATAATCTTGGGTTTCGCCCAACGCTGATTCATGGCATTGGGCACAAAGGAAGAGTTATGAAACGCACCTACCAACCATCCAAGACACGTCGCGCCCGTACCCACGGCTTTCTGGTTCGCATGAAAACCCGTGGTGGCCGCGCTGTGATCAATGCACGCCGCGCCAAAGGCCGCAAGCGTCTGGCTGTCTAATGCCTTTTCGACCGTCTTGCTGTGGCCCGACGCCACTGCAGGCGGTTGATTCCAGGGTTTGGCCATCGTGCAGCGTCTGAAAACACGCCCACAATTTCAGGCCGCCCTGGCGGGTGGAACGGTCTCACGCACATCCCATTTTGCGTTACATAGACTGAACTTGACCAACCCAACAGACAAGCCTTCGGCTACAGCTGAACCCTGTGTGCCTGCATCTTCACCGGAGCAAGCATTGTTTGGCCTATTTGACGTCTGGTTGGGTGCCATGGTGCCCAAACGCTGGGCGCGACGGGCCGTGACACGCAATGCCATCAAGCGACAAATTTACAACGTGAGTGAACGCTTTTGCGATCGCCTGCCTATGGCAGCCCATGTGGTGCGGCTTCGCGCCACTTTTGACCGCCAGCAATTCATCAGCGCCACCTCCGAGCCCCTGAAGCTCGCAGTGCGGCAAGAACTGGAACAATTGTTCGAGCGCGCATCCCGGTCTGAGGTTCGCCCATGATCGTCCAGCGCCTGCTCATGGGCATGGTGCGCGGCTACCGCTTGCTGCTCAGCCCTTGGCTGGGATCGTCGTGCCGCTTCGAGCCGACATGTTCGGCTTATGCCTTGCAAGCCCTCGAGCAACACGGTGCCGCCATCGGCAGTTACCTGACGGTTCACCGCTTGGTGCGTTGTGGCCCTTGGTGCAAAGGCGGCCACGACCTCGTTCCCCCACAAGCGCCTCGCTTGTTTTCTGATTTGTTTTCCCCTACTTCGTCAAAGAAGACCCCATGAACGATATCCGCCGCACCATCCTTTGGGTGATTTTTGGTTTCTCCATGGTCCTGTTGTGGGACCAGTGGCAACTTAATAACGGCCACAAAGCCACCTTTTTCCCCAAGCCCGAAGCAGTTGCACCGGCGTCCCCCGCCGCGCCCGCCGCTGTGGTCAGTGCGAATGGTGTACCTACCGCGACGGTCAGCACGCCCGCCTCGCCAGGCCAGGTGCCTTCTGCAGCACCCACGGCTTCAGCCACGCCACGTGAAAAGATCGAAGTGGTCACCGATGTGCTCAAGCTCAGTTTTGACACCGAGGGGGGTTCCCTGGTGCGTTCCGAGTTCACCCGACATGCCGACTTTGTGGACAGCAGCAAGCCTTTTGTCTTTTTGGACCAAAGTGCCAGCCGTGTTTACATGGCCCAGACCGGCCTGATTGGGGGGGATTTTCCGACCCACAAAACGTCCATGAAATTCAGTGGCGAACGCAGCCTCAAAGAAGGTCAAAACGAGCTGAGCTTGCGCTTCGAGTCGGAAGGCACAAACGGGGTCAAACTGATCAAGACCTATACCCTGCAACGCGGCAGCTATGCCATTGGCGTGAAGCACGAAGCGGTCAACACAGGCACAACCCCCGTGTCGCCGCAGCTGTATCTGCAATTGGTGCGCGATGGCAACAAACCCGACGGTGAGTCGGCGTTTTACTCCACTTTCACGGGTCCTGCCGTTTACACAGAAGCCAAGAAATACCAAAAAGTCGAGTTCAGCGACATCGAAAAGAACAAGGCCGAAATCGACAAATCCTCCCCCAATGGCTATGTGGCCATGGTGCAGCATTATTTTGCAACGGCCTGGTTGCTGGCCGATGGCATTCAGCGTGAAAACTTCGTGCGCAAAGTGGACGCCAACCTCTATGCGGTGGGCATGATCACGCCCTTGTCGGACCTGGCGCCCGGCCAGTCGAAGACCGTGAACACACAACTGTTCAGCGGCCCGCAAGAAGAAAAAGTCCTCGAAGCACTGGCCCCTGGCCTGGACTTGGTCAAAGACTACGGTTGGCTGGCCATGCTGTCTAAGCCTTTGTACTGGTTGCTGGACAAGCTGTTCAGCTTCATCCAGAACTGGGGCTGGTCGATCGTGGCGCTGGTGCTGCTGCTCAAGATCGCTTTTTACTGGCTCAATGCCAAGGCCTATTCGAGCATGGCCAAGATGAAAGCCATCAACCCCAAAATCATGGAAATGCGTGAGCGCCTGAAGAGCGATCCACAAAAGATGCAACAGGAGATGATGAAGATCTACCGTGAGGAAAAAGTCAACCCGATGGGCGGCTGCTTCCCGATCATGGTCCAGATCCCCGTCTTCATCGCGTTGTATTGGGTGCTGCTGTCCAGCGTCGAGATGCGCAATGCCCCGTGGGTGGGCTGGATTCACGATTTGTCCGCGCCAGACCCGTACTTTATTTTGCCTGTGGTGATGACACTGACCACCATGCTGCAGACTGCGCTTAACCCCGCACCACCCGATCCGATGCAAGCCAAACTGATGTGGACCATGCCACTGGTGTTCTCGGTGATGTTCTTCTTCTTCCCATCCGGCCTGGTGCTGTACTGGATCACGAACAATATCTTGTCAATCGCGCAGCAGTGGATGATCAACACCCGCATGGGCGTGCCGCCACAGTTCAATCTGCCCTCGTTCAAGTAACGCCTAAAGGGCCGCGCAAGCGGCCTTTTTTTGCTTAGCAACGCGCATTAACCCCATGCTCGCCAGACATCAGGAACCCATCGTCGCCATCGCCACCGCACCCGGTCGCGGCGCTGTCGGCATCGTGCGGGTATCGGGCAAACAGCTGTCCCCTTTGATTTTGGCGCTGTGCGGGCGAAGCCTCAAACCACGCGAGGCCACTTACCTGCCCTTTGCCGATGCCGATGGCAGCGCGATAGACCACGGGCTGGCGCTGCACTTTGTGGCGCCGCACTCGTTCACTGGCGAAGATGTGCTTGAGTTGCAAGCTCACGGCGGGCCGGTGGTGCTGCAACTGCTGGTGGCGCGCTGCCTGCAAGCGGCTGCCGAAATCGATCCCGCCACAAAACTGCCCCGACTGGCCGGCTTGCGCGTGGCACAACCGGGCGAGTTTTCTGAACGCGCCTTTTTGAACGACAAGATCGACCTGGCGCAAGCCGAGGCCATTGCCGACCTGATCGACGCCAGCACCGAAGCCGCCGCACGCAGTGCCAGCCGGTCTTTGGCAGGTGATTTTTCCAAAGAAATCCACTTTCTGCGCGATGCCCTGATCCATCTGCGCATGCTGGTCGAAGCCACCCTGGATTTCCCCGAAGAAGAAATCGACTTCTTGCAAAAAGCCGATGCCCAAGGGCAACTCGCTCGCCTGCAAGCCAGCCTGCTCTCGGTGCTGCAGCGCACCCGCCAAGGTGCGCTGCTTCGCGAGGGCATCAAGGTGGTAATTGCCGGTCAGCCCAATGCGGGCAAAAGCTCTTTGCTCAACGCCCTGGCCGGGGCCGAATTGGCCATCGTCACCCCAATTGCAGGAACAACCCGGGATGTGGTGCAGCAAACCATTCAGATAGAGGGCGTGCCCCTGCACGTCATTGACACTGCCGGGCTGCGCGAAGGCGAAGGTGTCGGCGAGGTCGAACAAATCGGTATCGCACGTGCTTGGGAACAGATTGCAAATGCCGACGCCGTTCTTTTTTTGCACGACCTGACGCGCTTGGGTCAGGCGGGCTACGACAGCACCGACGCCGACATTGCCGCCGCCCTCAAAGCTCGCTTGCCTGCGCGTGTGGCGGTGCTCGACGTGTGGAACAAATCCGACGCGGCCAGCCATGCCGTTGAACGCGCCGGCCTGACCTTGTCGGCCCTGACAGGCGAAGGGCTGCAAGCCTTGCGCCTGCAATTGCTGCAACAAGCGGGTTGGCAGCACGCCAGTGAAGGCCTGTTCATTGCCCGAGAACGCCATGTGCAGGCACTGCAAAGGGTGCGCGAGCACCTGGAAGTGGCCGATGCCCATCTGGCTGCAAAGGCACAAAACCTGGACTTGCTGGCCGAGGAGCTGCGACTCGGACAAAACGCCCTGAACGAGATCACGGGCGAATTCAGCGCCGATGATCTGTTGGGCGTGATTTTTTCGAGCTTTTGCATCGGCAAATGAGCCCCTCAATGGCTTGGATCGGCTCATGGCCAACACCTGCCGCAAGCACCCTGGCTCTTGCGTAACAGACTACAAAAGGTCACATCAGGGACTGTTGTGCTTGTTCATTGGGCACAAGATAATGCGCATGTCGATTGACTTTGCCATGCCCACCCGCCAACCAACCCATCAGCCCAACCTCAGCCCCGAGCAAGACGCCTACCTGCGCGAGCGCTCGGACTGGATGGGCGCGTATCTGGTACTGCATGCCTGGGGCGTGATCGCGCTGGCCATGGCATTTTTTGTGGCCTGGCCCAACCCTTTGAGTTTTATCGTGGCCATCGTGGTCATCGGCGGCAGGCAACTGGGCCTGGCGATTTTGATGCACGATGCGGCGCACCGCGCTTTGTTCAAAAACACCCGGCTCAACGACACGCTGGGCGCTTTTTTGTGCGGCTGGCCTGTGGGTGCGAGTCTCACGTTGTACCGCCCTTACCACCTGAGCCACCACCGCCACACACAACAAAAAGAAGACCCCGACCTGATTTTGTCGGCGCCTTTTCCCATCAGTCGACAAAGTTTCTGGCGCAAGATGCGGCGCGATATTCTGGGCATCACCGGCTACCAGCGCCGCCTTGAATTTTTTCGCACCGAAATGGGGCAAAGCCCAAGCCACCTGCAACGCCTGAAAAATCTGATCGCAGCAGAGAAGTATTTTTTTCTGAGCAATGCGCTCATTCTGGCCATCACGGCGGCGGCTGGTGTGTGGTGGGCTTACTTTGCGCTTTGGCTGCTGCCCTTGCTGACTTGGTACCAGGTGATCACCCGCATCCGCAACATCGCCGAGCATGCGGTGGTGGGCAACGACGATGACCGTTTGCGCAACACCCGCACCACGCTGACCCACTGGGGCATGCGCATGGTGCTTGCACCTTACTGGGTCAATTACCACCTGGAACACCATCTTTTTGTATTCACTCCCTGCTGGAAACTGCCTGTCGCCCACCGCATGCTGATCGAACAAGGCTTTGGCCCGCGGATGGAGTTGGCCAAGGGTTATCTGGAAGTGCTGCGCAAAGCCACGGCCAGACCCGACGATGGCCCGAAAAGTGGACAACCAGGTGGCCAGCCCACAAACCGACGCAAGGGTGCAACGCTGATTTGACGCCGCAAAAACCAGGCGCATGCCGACGCTTCACAAGCGCAACGCACAAGGCGAGCTGTAAGAAGCGGGCACAGCCTCGGAAATTCGTCACGCAAGAGACAGGACCACGGGATAACCATGTACCCGCAAAAAATTTCTCGCTACAGAATGGCCCTGCAATTTTTCATTTTTTGCCCCGGTACAAAATTCAATGGCTGACGAAATCATTCTCGAAACCCGCGGACTTATTAAGGAGTTCAAGGGTTTTGTCGCTGTCAATGGCGTGGACTTGCGTGTCCAACGTGGTCAGATCCACGCGCTGATCGGTCCCAACGGCGCGGGCAAGACCACGGTGTTCAACCTGCTCACCAAATTCCTGATCCCCACCCAAGGTCAGATCCTGTTCAATGGCCACGACATCACCGACGAAAAACCCTCCCAGGTGGCGCGGCGCGGCATCGTTCGGTCCTTTCAGATTTCGGCCACTTTCCCCAATTTGACGGTGCTCGAAAACGTCCGCATTGGTTTACAACGGGCCACGGGGACATCGATGCACTTTTGGCGCTCCGAACGCAGCCTGAACCAACTCAACGACAAAGCCATGGCCTTGCTGGAGCAAGTTGATCTGGGCCCCATGGCGGGCCTGACCGCTGTCGAGTTGCCTTATGGCCGCAAGCGCGCACTGGAAATCGCCACCACACTGGCCATGGAGCCCGAGCTGATGCTGCTCGACGAGCCGACGCAGGGCATGGGCCACGAGGACGTAGACCGCGTCACCCAACTGATCAAAAAAGTCAGTGCCAACCGCACCATCCTGATGGTGGAGCACAACATGAATGTGGTCTCCAGCATTGCCGACACCATCAGCGTGTTGCAACGAGGGCAAGTGATTGCCGAAGGGCCTTACGCAGTGGTTTCGCAAAATCCCCAAGTGCTCGAAGCCTACATGGGCACCACCGACAACGAACTGGAGGGGGCTCATGGCTGAAGCCAACGAATTTCTTCGCATCAGCAATCTGCACTCCTGGTACGGCGAGTCGCACATCCTGCATGGCGTTGACCTGACCGTCAACGAAGGCGAAGTGGTCACGCTGCTGGGGCGCAATGGCGCAGGCCGCACCACCACCGTCAAATCCATCCTTGGTCTGGTGGGGCGTCGCACCGGCTCCATCACCATCAAAGGCCATGAAACCGTGAACTGGGCACCGCACCAGATCGCCAAACTGGGCTTGGGTTATTGCCCTGAAGAGCGGGGTATTTTTTCTGCACTCACTTGCGAAGAAAACCTGTTGCTGCCGCCCGTCATCGGCCCCAATGGCATGTCCGTCAAAGAGATTTACGACATGTTCCCCAACTTGCTGGAGCGCCGCGACAGCCCTGGCACCCGACTTTCTGGTGGTGAACAGCAAATGCTCGCGGTTGGCCGCATCTTGCGTACCGGGGCGCGCTTTTTGTTGTTGGACGAAATTTCCGAAGGCCTGGCGCCGGTCATTGTGCAAGCCCTTGCCCGCATGATCAAAGCCCTCAAGGCCAAAGGCTTCACGATCATCATGGTTGAACAGAACTTCAGGTTTGCCGCCCCCCTGGCAGACCGGTTTTACGTGATGGAGCACGGCCAGATTGTGGAGGGCTTTTCATCGCAAGAGCTGTCCAGCAAGATGGGCATGTTGCATGAGTACCTGGGCGTCTGATACCTATTTTTTAACTGGAGATACAACGATGAAACGCAAACTTCTCTCATTGGCCGCCATGGCCGCCTGCGCTTTCGCGGGCCAAGCACAAGCACAGATCTCTGACGGCATCGTCAAGATTGGCGTGCTCAACGACATGTCGGGTCTGTACTCCGACATCACTGGCCCTGGCTCTTTGAGCGCGGCCAAAATGGCTGTGGAGGACTACATCAAAGCCACCAAGAGCACGCTCAAGGTGGAAGTTGTCGGCGCCGACCACCAGAATAAACCTGATGTGGGCTCCAACATTGCCCGCCAGTGGTACGACACCGACAAGGTCGACATGATCGCTGACGTGCCGACATCGTCGGTCGGTCTGGCCATTGCCAAGCTTTCCAGCGACAAGGGCAAACTGCACGTCAACTCCGGCTCGGCCACTGCCGACCTGAGCGGCAAGGCCTGCAACGCCAACACCATCCACTGGGCTTATGACACCTGGATGCTGGCCAACGGCACAGGCAAAGCGATTGTCAAAAGCGGTGGTGACACTTGGTTCTTCCTGACCGCTGACTATGCTTTCGGCCACGCGCTGGAGCGCGACACCGAAGCTGTGGTGCTCAAAAACGGTGGCAAAGTGGTGGGCAAAGTGCGCACCCCATTCCCGACGCAAGACTTCTCCTCCTTCTTGCTGCAGGCACAGGCTTCCAAAGCCAAGATCATTGGCCTGGCGAACGCCGGTGGTGACACCACCAACTCGATCAAGCAAGCCGCCGAGTTCGGCATCACCAAAGGCGGCCAAAACCTGGCCGGCATGCTGGTCTTCTTGCCCGACGTGCATTCCTTGGGTCTGAACACAGCCCAAGGCCTGATGCTGACCGAAACCTTCTATTGGGACCTGAACGACAACACGCGCGCCTTCACCAAGCGTTTTGCGGCAGCCAACAGCGGCAAATACCCGTCCATGGTGCAAGCCGGTGTTTACTCCAGCGTGATTCATTACCTGAAGGCCGTGGACGCTGCCAAGACAGATGACGGCACCAAGGTCGCCGCCAAGATGAAAGAGCTGCCAACCGATGACCCCTTGTTCGGCAAAGGCTCTGTGCGCGCTGACGGCCGCAAACTCCACCCCGCCTACCTGTTCCAGGTCAAGAAGCCTTCTGAGTCCAAAGGCCCTTACGACTACTACAAGCTGGTGGCGACCATCCCGGCCAACGAAGCTTTCCGCCCCCTGGCTGAGAGCGATTGCCCACTGGTCAAGAAGTAATTTCAACCCTCTGTTCAAGCAAGTCGAAAAATCACAATGGAAATCTTTGGCATTCCCTCCCAAGCCCTGTTCGGGCAATTGCTGATCGGGCTGATCAACGGCTCTTTTTACGCACTGCTTTCGCTGGGTCTGGCCGTGATTTTCGGCTTGCTGAACATCATCAACTTCACCCACGGCGCCCAGTACATGCTGGGCGCTTTTGTGGCGTACCTGTCCCTGACCAAATTGGGGATCAATTACTGGGCCTCGCTCGTCATCACACCGATCCTGGTGGGAGCGACCGGCATGCTGATTGAGCGCACCATGCTCAAACGGCTCTATAAATTGGACCACCTGTATGGCCTGCTGCTGACCTTTGGTTTGGCACTGATCATTCAGGGCTTGTTCCGACACGAATTCGGTTCTTCGGGCATGCCTTATCCGGTGCCAGAGGTTTTCCAGGGCGCCTACAACACCGGCTTCATGTTCCTGCCGAAATACCGTGCCTGGGTCATCGTGGCCTCGCTGGTGGTGTGCCTGTCCACCTGGTATGTGATCGAACGAACCAAGCTTGGCGCTTATTTGCGCGCTGCCACTGAAAACCCCAGTCTGGTGCAGGCGTTCGGCATCAACGTCCCCCGCATGATCACCCTGACCTATGGCTTTGGCGTCGGCCTGGCTGCATTTGCAGGCGTCATGGCCGCCCCGATTTACCAGGTCAACCCCACCATGGGCGCCGACATCATCATCGTGGTGTTCGCCGTGGTGGTGATTGGTGGCATGGGCTCCATCATGGGCGCCATCCTGACTGGTTTTGGTCTGGGCTTGATCGAAGGCCTGACCAAGGTCTTCTACCCCGAGGCTTCCAGCACGGTGATTTTCATCATCATGACCATCGTTCTCCTGATCAAGCCTGCCGGGTTGTTCGGTACCCAGAAGTAAGACCATGACCACTGTCACGACCCCCTCCTTCAAGACCCAGTCTTTCACGCACCAATGGGTGGCATTTGCCATCATGGTGATGGTGCTGGTCATCGCCCCCATCTGGGTCTACCCGATCTTCCTGATGAAGGTCATGTGCTTTGCCTTGTTTGCTTGTGCCTTCAACCTTTTGATCGGTTTTGGCGGCCTGCTGTCATTTGGGCACGCCATGTTTTTAGGCACAGCCGGTTATGCGGCATCGCATGCCGCCAAAGTGTGGGGCTGGAACCCTGAACTGGCGGTGCTTTTTGCCACGGGCTGCTCAGCCTTGTTGGCCTTGCTCACTGGCATGCTGGCCATTCGCAGACAGGGCATTTACTTTGCAATGATCACCCTGGCTTTCTCCCAGATGGTTTTCTTCTTTTACCTGCAGACCCCGTTCACAGGTGGCGAAGACGGCATTCAAAGTGTGCCCAGAGGCAAGCTGTTCGGCATGTTCGATCTGGAACAAAACAGTGCCATGTACATGTTTGTACTGGCCATTTTCCTCATGGGCTTTGCCTTGATCTGGCGAATCGTGCACTCGCCTTTCGGCCAGATCCTCAAGGCCATCCGCGAAAACCAAGACCGTGCGATCTCCTTGGGCTACGACACCGACCAGTACAAGCTGATCGCGTTTGTCATCTCAGGCGCCTTGGCGGGCACGGCAGGCGCCACCAAATCCCTGGTGTTCCAACTCGCCTCGCTGACCGATGTGCACTGGTCCATGTCGGGTGAGGTGGTATTGATGACACTGGTCGGTGGCTTGGGCACTTTGTTCGGCCCGGTGGTGGGCGCTGCCGTGATCGTGAGCATGCAAAACTACTTGTCGCAACTGGGCGCGTGGGTCACCATCATCCAGGGCGCCATCTTTGTGGTCTGTGTGCTGGCTTTCCGACGCGGCATCATTGGCGAGATCGCCAACTGGATCAAAAAACCTCTTTGACACGTGGTCAGGCGCGCAGCGCCTCCAAGCAAAAGGCCTGCTCTTGAGCAGGCCTTTTTGTTGCCGAGCAGGCCTTGCTCAACGCATGAATGTTTTCACATAATCGGCGCCCAGACCCACCGCTTCAAAGTGCGCCCGGTATTTGTCAATGCGGGTAAAAACATCGTCATACCCGGTCGAGTTGCCTTGCGTGTCCACGTACATCAACGCGCCATGCACGGTGAACATCGTGACCATGTCCTGACAATCATCGGGCACCACCAGGGTGTGCGTCTCACCAGGCGGCTCAAACACATAGCTGCCCTCTTCGGCCACCCAGTCATGCTCAAGATAAAGCCACTTGCCGCGCAGCACATGGGCATGCACCTGCCCCGAGTGGCGGTGGCGCTGCAGCAAGCCAGAGCGCTTGACCTTGAGCAAGTGCACGTAAAAACCACCCGTCACATTCAGGTGCAACGGCCTTGACCAAATGCCCGGCGCCACTGGTGCCCAAAGGCGCTCATCTTCGGTTTGTACGTCATGTACCACCATGTCGGGCGCCATGCCCCAGGGTTGGGGTTTGGCGTAAGGAACGCGGTCATCAGCAGCCGCAGGCGGGGTATTGGATTGGGACATCGTGTTTTGCACAGGCTTGGAAAAATACCAGTCTAAAACGGCGCGCAACAGCTGTCAGCGCCAAACGCGACAGCCGCCCTCTGCAATCCAAGCCGCAGCGCGCCAAATCACGGCGTCATCTTTGGCGCTTTCAACCCCGCAACAATTTTTCTTCGGCCAACGCCAATGTCTGTGATTTGCCGGACAGCACCAGGGTGTCACCCGAATGCAGCTCGGTTTCGTCGTTCACTTTTTCCGGCTGGCCGTTGGCCCTGCGCAAATTGACCACCCGCACCCCCATGGCATGAAAGGCCAGATCTTGCACCTGCTTGCCCAGCCAGGGCGATGCCAGGGGCAGGCCCACTGTGGTCAGACGCTCGTGGTCAATTTCGTCCAGCGTATCGTCGTCCGCACCATGGAAATACCCTCTCAACAAGTTGTAGCGGGCATCGCGCTGGTCCTGAACCAGGCGGATCACGCGCCGCATCGGCACGCCCACCAGCGCCAGCGCATGACTGGCCAGCATGAGCGATCCTTCCAGCGCCTCCGGCACCACCTCGGTGGCCCCGGCCAACTGCAGCTTTTCCAGGTTCAGATCGTCCCGCGTTCGCACAATCACCGGCACCTGTGGCGCATGGCCGTGCGTGTGGTCAAGCACTTTCAGGGCGGCAGGTGTGTCCAAATAAGTGATGACGACCGCACTGGCGCGGGCCAAGCCTGCCGCCATCAATGACTGCAGGCGCCCGGCATCGCCAAACACCACCGAATCCCCGGCAGCGGCAGCCTGGCGCACCCGATCAGGGTCAAGGTCAAGTGCCATGTAAGGGATGTTTTCTTTGTCCAGCATGCGCGCCAGGTTCTGGCCGCAGCGGCCATAACCGCAAATGATCACGTGCTTGCTGGTGTTGATCGACTTGCGCGCGATGGTCGTCATTTGCAAGGACTGTTGCAACCACTCGCTGGCCACGACTTTCATCACCAGGCTGTTGCTGTGCATGATGATGAAGGGTGTCGCCATCATCGACAACACCATGCTTGCCAGTACCGGGTTCAACAAGGTGGGCGGAATCAGGTTGCTCTGTGAACCCAGCGTGAGCAACACAAAACCAAACTCGCCCGCCTGGGCCAGGTACAAACCTGTGCGCAGTGCCACCCCGTTCGGCGCACCTGTCATTTTGGCCAGCGCGGCCACCAGAACCAACTTGAACAGGACCGGCAAGGTGGTGAGCAAGAGCACCAGAGGCCAGCGCTCGACCACGATGTGCCAGTCCAGCATCATGCCAATCGTGATGAAGAACAAACCCAGCAGCACATCGTGGAAAGGCCGGATGTCCAACTCCACCTGGTGCTTGTATTCGGTCTCGGAAATCAGCATGCCCGCGATGAACGCGCCCAAGGCCAGACTCAGACCCGCCATTTCGGTGATCCAGGCCAGTCCCAGCGTGACCAAGAGCAGGTTCAGCACAAACAACTCTTCGCTTTTGCGACGCGCCACCAAGGTCAACCACCAACGCATGACGCGCTGGCCGCCGGTCATCAACAAAGTGATCAACACAGTGGCCTTGGCTGCGGCCAGCAACAAGGCCGAAAACATTTCGTCGGCGGGCGCACCCAAGGCGGGGATCATCACAATCAAGGGCACAACCGCCAAATCCTGGAACAGCAACACACCAACCACCCGCTTGCCGTGCTCGGACTCCAGCTCCAGGCGGTCTGCCACCAGCTTGATGACGATGGCGGTGCTGCTCATGGCCATGGCGCTGGACAATGCCAAGGCGGTTTGCCACTCCATGCGCCAAAGCGTAGGCGCCAAGGTGGCCACGAACAAGGAAAATACTGTCACGATCACCAGAGTCAGCAGCACCTGCAGCAAGCCCAGACCAAAAACGTGTTTGCGCATGGAGCGCAATTTGGGCAGGTTGAACTCCAGACCAATCACGAACATCAGAAAAACCACGCCGAACTCGGCCAGGTGATTCACCCCATCGGAGTTTTGCGCCAGCGCCAGCGCATTGGGGCCAATGACCACACCCACCGCCAAGTAACCCAGTATGGGTGGCAGTTTGAGCATGCGGCAACCGACCACACCCAATACGGCGGCCAAAAGATACAGCAAGGTCAGCTCTAAAGCACTCATGCCATCATGGTAACAAGTGCTTGTGACAAGCTGACTTTTCGGCCCACCCAAACCAACGCTGATGTGGGCTTGAACACCCACACCATGGCCATTGAACGGCTGCCCGATAAAATGTCCGCCATGCTCGCCACTTCCGAACACACTTTGCAACTCGCCCGCGAGACCTTGGACATCGAGGCGGACGCCTTGCTTCAACTCAAAAGCCGCCTGGATGCGCGTTTTGT
Organism: Limnohabitans sp. 2KL-17; assembly: GCF_003063415.1. Taxonomy (GTDB): domain Bacteria; phylum Pseudomonadota; class Gammaproteobacteria; order Burkholderiales; family Burkholderiaceae_C; genus Limnohabitans_A. The sequence goes on along the minus strand of NZ_NESK01000013.1, from coordinate 81,145 downwards.
CGACGCGGTCAACATGGTGCTGGGCGCGCAAGGCCGCGTGGTAGTCATGGGCATGGGCAAAAGCGGGCACATTGGGCGAAAAATTGCGGCCACTTTGGCCTCCACCGGCACCCCGGCCATGTTTGTGCACCCCGGCGAAGCCAGCCATGGCGACCTGGGCATGATCCAGGCCATTGATGTTGTGCTGGCCATCTCCAACAGCGGTGAAAGCGATGAATTGCTGGCCATCCTGCCGGTGCTCAAACGCCAGGGCGTGCCTCTGATTGCCTTGACCGGCGGTTTGACATCTTCACTGGCCCGCCACGCGGATGTGTTGCTGGACTGCTCCGTGGCCAAAGAAGCCTGCCCCATGAACCTGGCCCCAACCGCTAGCACCACGGCCCAACTGGCCATGGGCGATGCCCTGGCCGTGGCTTTGCTCGATGCCAGGGGGTTCAAACCCGAAGACTTTGCCCGCTCTCACCCAGGCGGCTCTTTGGGCCGCAGACTGCTGACCCATGTGGCCGATGTCATGCGCAAGGGCGTTGATGTGCCGCAAGTCGGCCCCGATGCCGAATTCACAACCCTCATGCGCGAGATGAGCAACAAAGGACTGGGCGCCACGTCGGTGACCGATGCCAAGGGCCACGTGCTGGGGGTATTCACCGACGGTGACCTGCGCCGCCTGATTGAGCAAGGCGTCGAGTTGCGCGGCCTCAAAGCGTGCGATGTGATGCGAACCAACCCTCGCACCATCCACATGGAAGCACTGGCGGCCGAAGCCGCTGAAATGATGGAGCAATGCCGCATCACCAGCATTCTGGTCATCGACGACAACGGGTGCCTGTGCGGCGCCATCAACACCAACGACCTGATGCGCGCCAAGGTGATCTGACATGCAAACACTGACACCTGCTTTGCACTACCCCCCCGAGTTGCTGCTGCAAGCCCAGGGCATTCGCGTTGCTTTTTTTGACGTGGATGGCGTGCTCACTGACGGCGGGCTGCATTTTTCAGAAGCGGGCGAAACCCTGAAGCGTTTCAACTCCCTGGATGGCCAAGGCCTCAAATTGCTGCAGCAAGCCGGCATCACACCCGTGGTCATCACCGGGCGGGACTCCCCAGCCCTGCGTCTGCGTCTGAAGGCTTTGGGCATCACACATGCGCGTTTTGGCACAGAGGACAAGCGCCCCGCTGCCGAAGAGTTCTTGCAAACCCTGGGTTTCAACTGGTCTCAAAGTGCCGCTATGGGTGATGACTGGCCCGACTTACCCGTCATGCAAAGGGCCGCTTTTGTCTGCGCGCCCGCCAATGCGCACGCCCAAGCCAAAGCATTGGCGCACCACATCACATCGGAACGCGGTGGAGAGGGGGCAGCTCGGGCTTTTTGCGATGTTCTGCTGGTGGCCAGTGGGCATTACGCCCGACTTCTCGCCCTGGTCGGCATTGAGGCAAACGCAGGCCCATCCGCATGAACTTTGCACGCCGGTTGCTCGACAAGTTGAGTGTTTACCTGCCTTTGATCGTGATGGCCTTGCTGGCATCCGGCAGCTGGTGGCTGGTCAGAAGCGTGCCCGAACTGCTGACGCCTTCGGCCAACAAAGCTGTGCGTCAGGACCCGGATTACCGCTTGACAAATTTCTCTGTGAAATCGTTTGACATGAGCGGGCGCATGACGCGCGAAGTTTCAGGCGACAAAGCCCAACATTACCCAGCCAGCGAAACACTGGACATCGACCAAATTCGCATTTACGCCGAAAGCAAGACCGGCAGAGCATTGAATGCGCGATCCAGGCAGGGCATTGCCACGGATGACGGCAAACAGGTCACGTTGATTGGCGATGCCTCCGCCATCCGGCAAGCCTTCGACACAAGCCCCACGCTTGAACTGCGGGGTCAACGCCTGGTGGCGCTGCCTGACGAAGACCGGCTAGTGTCCTCAGACCCGGTTCAAATTACCCGTGGCCGCGATGTGTTTACTGCACAGACCATGGACTTCAATACCAACACAGGCGAGTATTTGCTGAAAGGCCGTGTGCAGGGGACCCTGACCCGCAAACCCTGATGCGCCAACTTTTGCAGCGGCGCACCCATGACGACCCAAGGCTTGACGGTCAATAGCGCATGAAAAAGCCCCGCAACGCAGGGCTTTGTCTGGGTGAGTTGGCCAAGGATCATCAGCCTGGCGCTTGAATCAATAGCCGCCGCCGTAGCCACCACCACCGCCACCGCCTTCACGGCGACCACCACCACCACCACCACCACCACCACCACCACCACCACCACCACCACCACCACCACCTTCACGGCGACCGCCACCGCCGCGGGGTCCAGCACCGTAGGGGCTGCGGAAACCGCCACCTTCACCTCCGCCGCCACCGCCTCCGCCTTCACGGCGACCGCCACCGCCACCGCCATAGCCTCCACCTCCACCTCCTCCTCCACCTCCTCCTCCGCCGCCTTCACGACGCTCGCCACCATAGCCACCACCTCCGCCTCCGAAACCGCCACCGCCAGTTCTGGGTGGGCGGGCTTCCATGGGGCGCGCTTCATTGACCACCACATTGCGGCCGCCCAAAGGCTGGCCATTCATGCCGTGGACGGCGGCTTGGGCTTGATCATCGTTGCCCATTTCCACAAAGCCGAAGCCTTTGGAGCGGCCCGTGTCTCGCTCCATCATGACCTTGGCGCTGGTGACCACACCGAATTCGCCAAAAGCTTGCTCGAGATCGCCGTCGCGAACTGAATATGGCAGGTTGCCGACGTAAAGTTTGTTGCCCATGAAGGGGACTCCTCAAAACACAAAGATAAAAGCGATGGAGCTCCGAAAGCGCATTCGACAAACCTGAAAACATCGGAAGGAAAGCGAAACTGATCTGGTCACCGCAAACATGACTTCGTTGCTTCTGACAATGAAGTTAAATAATTATGCGGGAAAAAGTCAAAAAAAGTTCAAGGGGGATTCCCCCAAAACCCCTCTGAATGTGGCCTGCAGCACACATCTGTTGTTTTACCAACTCACTTCCCGGTCCGGGGTGGCACTGATTTTATGAATGCTTAAATCGGCACCATCGAACTCTTCTTCAGGGCTCAGCTTCAAGCCCATAGTCCATTTCAGGATGCCATAGACAACCACCCCGTTCAGCAGGGCCCAGCTCACGCCCAGGGCGGTGCCGATCAATTGCGCCGACAAATTCACCCCACCCAATCCCCCCAGCGCCTGGGTACCAAACAGGCCTGCTGCAATCCCACCCCACGCACCGCAAATGCCATGCAGTGGCCAAACACCGAGCACATCGTCAATCTTCCATTTGTTCTGGGTCAAAGTGAACATGACCACAAACAAACCACCCGCCACAGCGCCGACCACCAATGCGCCAAATGGGTGCATCAAGTCCGATCCTGCGCACACCGCGACCAAGCCGGCCAAAGGGCCGTTGTGCACAAAGCCCGGGTCGTTCTTGCCGAGCAACAAGGCCACCAATGTGCCGCCCACCATGGCCATCAGGGAGTTGACTGCGACCAGGCCCGAGATTTTGTCGAGCGTCTGGGCACTCATCACGTTGAAGCCGAACCAGCCCACAATCAAAATCCAGGAGCCCAGTGCCAAAAAAGGAATGCTGGATGGCGGGTGAGCCGAGACCACACCGTCTTTTCGATAGCGGTTGTAGCGGGCACCCAAAAGCACCACCGCAGGCAATGCGATCCAGCCGCCCATGGCGTGCACCACGACCGAGCCTGCAAAATCATGAAATTCATCGCCCGTGGCCGCCTTGATCCAGGCCTGCACACCAAAATGCTGGTTCCAGGCGATGCCCTCAAAAAAGGGATAAACAAAACCCACGATCACGGCCGTGGCGATGAGTTGAGGCCAGAACTTGGCCCGCTCTGCAATGCCCCCCGAAATGATGGCAGGAATGGCCGCTGCAAAAGTCAGCAAGAAGAAAAACTTGACCAGGTCATAGCCATTTTTTGCCGCCAACTGCTCAGCGCCCACAAAGAAAGTGGTGCCGTAAGCCACGCTGTAACCCACCACAAAATACACCACCGTGGACACGGAAAAGTCGACCAGGATCTTGACCAAGGCATTGACCTGGTTCTTTTTGCGAACCGTGCCCAGTTCCAAAAAAGCAAACCCGGCGTGCATGGCCAAAACCATGATGCCGCCCAATAAGATAAAAAGCGCATCAGCGCCCTGTTTTAGTGCATCCATGATTGTCTTAAGAGATTATTTGAATTGAATTGGTGCAAAAAGAGGCCAAAAGCCTTTAGCGCACCAATTCAAAGCAAGAAGTAAGCCCAAATTGATGCAAGCCCAAGTTTTGGCTTGCAACCTGTCACTTAAGATCCTCGTTTTAACCACGGTACAGCGCATTCACATGGAAGCATTCCTCGTCTCTACAGGCATCGTGGCGCTGGCCGAAATGGGTGACAAGACCCAACTTTTGTCTTTGGTGCTGGCAGCCCGTTTTCGCAAGCCCTGGCCTATCGTGCTGGGCATTTTGGTGGCCACACTGGCCAACCATGGGCTGGCAGGGGCGGTCGGCAGCTGGGTCACCACCGTGATGGGGCCGATTGCGTTGCGCTGGGTGCTGGGCGCTTCTTTCATCGCCATGGCGGTGTGGATGCTGATCCCCGACAAGTTCGACGACGAAGACGGTGACAGCGCCCCGCGCATGGGGGTGTTCCTGACCACCGTGGTGGCCTTCTTTTTGGCAGAAATGGGCGACAAAACCCAGATCGCCACCGTGATGCTGGCCGCCCAGTACAACGCCTGGTTTGCCGTCGTGGCGGGCACCACGCTGGGCATGATGCTGGCCAACGCGCCGGTGGTCTGGCTGGGCGATGCCATCACCAAGCGCGTGCCGCTGCGCATGGTACACATGGTGTCGGCCGTGATTTTTGCCATTTTGGGCGTGATCGCCCTGTCAGGTTGGGGCAGTTAAAGCCCGCCTGCGACTGCACCCCGGGATCACGCCTGCACGGCAGTTTCAAGCCTGAGGCGTGCGGCGGTAAATGACGTGGTAAATCCCTGCCACCAACACCGCCCCACCCAAAATATTGCCCAGGATTACGGGCAGCAAATTGCCCAGCATGCCGCTCCAGGTGACAGCGGGAAAGCCCGTCAAGCCCCCGTGTTGCAACAACATGGCCAAAGGCATGAGGTACATGTTGGCGATGCTGTGCTCAAAGCCCGCCGCCACAAATGCCATCACCGGCAGCATCACGGCCACCGCCTTGTCGACCACGCTGCGCCCGGCCATGGCCATCCACACGGCCATGCAGACCAGCACATTGCACAACACCCCGCGCAGCAAGGCGGTGACAAAAGGCAGCTCTTGCTTGGCCACGGCGATCTTGACCACCTGCTGGCCAATGGCACCGCCATTCAGCCCCGCATGGCCACTGGCAAACACCAGCACCGCCACCCCGGCGGCACCCACAAAATTGGCCAGGCACACGATGCCCCAGTTGCGCAGCACCTGCCGCGTGCTGACCCGCCCATCGGCCCAGGCCATGACGATCAGGTTGTTGCCGGTGAACAGCTCGGCCCCGGCCACCACCACCATGAACAAACCCATGGCGAACACCAAACCGCCCAGCAGTGCGCTGGTGGCAAAACCCAGCGTCGGATCGGACTTGACGAGCACAAAGAGCATGGCCCCCAAACCAATGAAGGCCCCGGCCAGCACACCCAGCAAAACCAGCGGCACTGTGGCCATGCGGGCCTTGACCTCACCCACCGACTCGATGCGGCGCGCGATTTCGACGGGACTGTAGGCGTCCGAGCCATAAAGGTCTGACATAGTTACTCCTGAAATGGGTTCAATCTCTTCGTCTTATACTTACCCGAAGCGCCGATTTGAACCCGATTGCGGGCGCCGGGACCTGAAGAGTTCCGAAATTCAGCTAAATGGCGTGTGTTTCAACTCACTGAAGCCCGGCCCAGCTGACAGCGAAGCCGGTTTTTTTTTGACACCTGAACACTTTCGATGCTGATCGCCGAGTCCAAAAGCATGTTGTTTGAAGCCCCTTTGCCCTTGCAAAGCGGCGCCTCCATTCGCGCTTATTCACTGAGCTACGAAACCTACGGCACGCTGAATGCCGACAAGTCGAATGCCGTGCTGATCTGCCACGCCCTGAATGCCTCGCACCACGTCGCGGGCGTCTATGCCGACCAAGCCGGCAACGTGGGTTGGTGGGACAACATGATCGGCCCCGGCAAATCCCTGGACACCGAAAAATTCTTTGTGATCGGCGTGAACAACCTGGGGTCGTGCTTTGGCTCGACCGGCCCCATGAACACCCACCCCGACACCGGTCGCGTTTATGGCGCCGACTTCCCGGTCATCACCGTCGAAGACTGGGTCAATGCCCAGGCCCGCTTGCTCGATGCATTGGGCATCGAAAAATTGGCCGCTGTCATGGGCGGCAGCCTCGGCGGCATGCAGGCGCTCTCGTGGACACTGCAATACCCCGAACGCATCCAGCACGCCGTGGTGGTGGCCAGCGCTCCCAACCTGAACGCCGAGAACATCGCCTTCAACGAAGTGGCGCGCCGCGCCATCGTGACCGACCCGGACTTTCACGACGGCCACTTTTACGAGCACGGCGTGGTGCCCAAGCGCGGCCTGCGCATCGCCCGCATGATCGGCCACATCACTTACCTGAGCGACGATGTGATGAACGAAAAGTTCGGTCGCCAGTTGCGCCAGGCCGTGACCGACAACGCCACCGGCTACAAATACTCCACACAAGAAGTCGAATTCCAGATCGAGAGTTACCTGCGTTACCAGGGCGACAAGTTCAGCGAATACTTTGACGCCAACACCTATTTGCTGATCACCCGGGCGCTCGATTACTTCGATCCGGCACGCCAGCACGGTGGCGACTTGTCTGCTGCGCTGGCCCGAGCCACCTGCAAGTTTTTGCTGGTCAGCTTCACCACCGACTGGCGATTTTCGCCATCCCGCAGCCGGGAAATGGTCAAGGCCCTGCTGGACAACCGCCGTGACGTGAGCTATGCCGAGATCGATGCACCGCATGGTCACGATGCCTTCTTGCTGGACGATGCGCGCTACATGAACGTGGTGCGCTCTTACTTTGACAACGTGGCCAGTGCCTTGGACCAAGGAGGCTCAGCATGAGCGACGCTCTGACCATGCAAGCCATAGCCCGCTTGGTGCCGCAAGGTGCCCGCGTGCTCGACCTGGGCTGCGGCGATGGCGCCTTGCTGGCCTACCTGCAAAAGCACAAGGCCTGTACCGGCTACGGCGTCGAACTCGACGATGCCAATGTGCACGCCTGCGTGCAACGCGGCGTGAACGTGATCCAGCTGAACCTGGACGAAGGCCTGAGCTTGTTTGACGACCAGTCGTTTGACGTGGTGCTGCAAATCGACACGCTGCAACACCTGCGCAACGCCGAGACCATGTTGCGCGAGACGGTGCGCGTGGGCCGTGTCGGCATCCTGGCCTTTCCCAATTTTGCGCACTGGTTCAACCGCCTGAGCGTGCTGCAAGGGCGCATGCCGGTGACCCGGCGCCTGCCCTACCAGTGGTACGACACCCCCAACATCCGCGTGGGCACCTATGCCGACTTTGGCGATCTGGCCCGCAAAAACCAGTTGCAGGTGGTAGACGCTTTCGGTCTGCAAAACGGCCAGGAAGTGCGCCTGCTGCCCAACCTGATGGCGGGCACTGCGGTCTACAAGTTGCAGCGCGGCTGACATGCCGCAACAACACACCGGGGTGAATCCACACCCCGAACATGGCCGTTGGCTGATTGCCAACTTGCTGGCCCAGATTTCCTTTGGCCTGCTGGCCATGACACTGTGTCTGCCGTCCATGCAGGAATGGGGCACCATCTTTGACACAAGCCAGGCTGATGTGCAGCTGACTTTCAGCGGCTACTTGGTCGCCTATGGGGTCTTGCAGCTGGTCTATGGCCCCTTGTCAGACCGGCATGGGCGCAAGCCGATCCTGATGCTGGGGCTGGCGGTGGCCGGGCTGGCTTCCCTCATGGCCGCACTGGCCAGCGACATCACCACCCTGACCGTTGCGCGCGTGTTGCAAGGCGCCGGTAGCGCTGCAAGCATGGTGGTCAGCCGCTCGATGGTGCAAGACCTCTTCATCGGGCCAAAACGCACCCGGGTCATGGCCTACATCGGCATGGCGCTTGGCATGTGCCCACCACTGGCCACACTGATCGGCGGCCAGATCCATGTGCGTTGGGGCTGGCAAGTCAACTTTGTATTGCTGGCGGTGCTGGCCTTGCTGCTGTTGCTGGCCGCTTGGTGGGGCCTGCCCCGCTCACCCCAACCGGCGCAAAGTGACAGCCACTGGCTGCACGCCATGCTGAGCGCCTACGCGCGCCTGGCACGCGAGACACGCTTTGTGCTTTATGTGGTGATTCTGGCGGGCAGCACCGCCACGTTTTATGTGTTTCTGGGGGGCGCACCGATCGTGCTCAAGGCTTACGGCATCGGACCCGACCGAATCGGCTGGTTCATCATGGCCGTGCCGCTGTCTTACATTCTGGGCAACTTCATGACCTCGCGCCTGATCCAGCAGATGGGCGAAGCCCGCGTGATGGCCTGGGGCCAGGCCCTGACCCTGACCGGTCTGGTCCTGATGCTCGCCCTGGGTTTGGCGGGGTTCCACACCGCGCTGGCAGTGGCGCTGCCGCTGATGCTGCTGGGCCTAGGCCATGGCTTGATCAACCCGCCTGCGCTCGCGGGCACTGTGGGCGTATTGCCCGCGCTGGCCGGGTCGGCTGCTGCTGTCGCAGGCCTGATGCAACAACTCACCGGGGCCACAGGGGGCTACCTGGTGGGTTTGGTGCCGCACGAAGGCGCTGTCAACCTGGGCTGGATGATGCTGGCCTTTGCACTGGTCGCAGCAGGCGCCCAGTTTTTTTGCACAAACGTTGATCGACAGCAAGGCCTGACACGCTGCAGGCGCACCACAAGCCATGAGGGCACTGTAGGCTTGATGCGATGCTCACCGAACCCCTACCGACCCCGTATGCATTGACCCCTGATGCACCGCCCGCCACAGCACCACCCTCCAACTTGCCAGGCCGGCCATCTGCCCTGTCGCTGCGCAGGGTGGCCATCGACAGTTACCGTGAAAACGTGGCTTACCTGAACCGCAATTGCGCCGTGTACCGCGCCGAAGGCTTTCAGGCACTGTCCAAAATCGAAGTGCGGGCCAACGGCCAACATGTGCTGGCCACGCTCAATGTGGTGGACGATGACAGCATCGTGGCCTGTGGTGAAGTGGGTTTGTCCGAAGACGCCTTTCGGCATTTGGGCATCCCCGATGGTCACGCCGCCTCGGTTGCACAAGCCGAGCCGCCAGCCTCCATGGAGGCGCTGTTTCGCAAGATTCATGGCGAGCGGCTGGACAAGGACGACTTTCACGCCATCGTGCAGGACATTGCCGGGCACCACTATTCCAAAATCGAGCTCACGGCTTTTGTGGTGGCCACCAACCGGGGCGAGATGGACCGCGAAGAAGTCTACTTTCTCACCGAAGCCATGGTCGCAGCAGGCCGCCGGCTGGACTGGCGCGAATCCTTGGTGGTGGACAAGCACTGCATTGGCGGCATTCCCGGCAACCGCACCTCGATGCTGGTGGTGCCCATCCTGGCGGCTTACGGCATCTTGTGCCCCAAAACCTCTTCGCGCGCCATCACCTCGCCCGCAGGCACCGCCGACACGATGGAGGTACTTGCCAACGTGGAGTTGCCGTTTGAAAAATTGTCCGACATTGTGCGCACCCACCGGGGCTGTCTGGCCTGGGGCAGCTCGGCCGATTTGTCTCCGGCCGATGATGTGCTGATCGCGGTGGAGCGGCCCCTGTCGCTGGATTCGCCCGCGCAAATGGTCGCGTCCATCTTGTCCAAAAAAATTGCGGCGGGCGCTACCCATCTGGTGCTGGACATCCCGATCGGCCCCACCGCCAAGGTGCGCTCCATGCCGGACGCACAGCGCCTGCGGCGTCTGTTTGAGTACGTGGCCGCGCGCATGCATTTGTCACTCGAAGTGGTCATCACCGATGGCCGCCAGCCGGTGGGCCAGGGTGTGGGTCCGATGCTGGAAGCACGCGATGTGATGCGGGTGCTCGAAAACGACCCGCGTGCGCCCATGGACTTGCGCCAAAAAGCCTTGCGGCTGGCTGGGCGGCTGATCGAGGCTGACCCCGATGTGCGCGGCGGCGATGGCTTCGCCGTAGCGCGTGACATCCTCGATTCAGGGCGCGCCCTGACCCGCATGCAAGCCATCATCGCGGCGCAAGGCGCACGCCCCTTTGACCACAACAACCCGCCCCTGGGGGCGCTGACCCTGGAGGTTTGCGCCATCACCGATGGGGTGGTGACGGGCATCGACAACCTGCAGATCGCCCGCGTAGCTCGCCTGGCCGGCGCCCCCAAGGTGCAAAGCGCCGGCGTCGACCTGCTGCACAAGTTGGGCGACAGCGTGACCCAAGGCGCGCCGCTGTACCGGGTGCATGCGGCCTACCCGAGCGACCTGGATTTTGCCTCGCAGCTGTGCCGCAAATCGAGTGGCTACACCTTGGGCCAAGCCCACGAAGTGCCGCATGTGTTTGTGGAGTTCTGAGAATCAAGCACCGATGCCAAATACCGCCACCCTGTTGTACTTTGAAGACGAGACGACCGCCGCGTTTCGCTTGGCCGAAGCCACAGGACTGGTGCCACAACAGATCCAGCGCCACCGCTTTCCCGACGGTGAAATCCGGCTGACGCTGCCAGCGCACTTGCCGCCACGCGTGGTGTTGCTGCGCAGCCTGCACACACCCAATGACAAGCTGACTGAGCTTTTGCTGGCGGCCCCCACCGCGCGTGCGCTGGGTGCGAAGCACCTGAGCCTGGTGGCCCCGTACCTGGCCTACATGCGCCAAGACACCGCGTTTGCGCCCGGCGAGGCGGTCAGCCAACGCATCGTGGGCAATTGGTTGGCGTCGCTGTTCGATGCGGTCATCACTGTGGACCCGCATTTGCACCGGGTGACCAGCTTGGCCGAGGCCGTGCCCGCCCGTCAGGTCACCTCGCTGAGCGCAGCACCGTTGCTGGGCGAGTGGATTGCACAACACCGCCCTGGCGCTTTCCTGCTGGGGCCCGACAGCGAGTCGGCGCAATGGGTCAGGCAAGCGGCGGCGGCCCACGACCTGCCACACGCGGTGTGCAACAAAGTGCGCCAAGGTGACCGCGCTGTGCGCATCACGCTGCCCGCATGCGATCTGCGTGGCCAAGCGGTGGTGCTGCTCGACGATGTGGCCAGCAGCGGCCACACCCTGGCTACTGCCGCCGCATTGGCCCTGGCCGCAGGTGCCGCCAGCGTGGACGTGGCCGTGACGCATGCCCTCTTGGCAGGCGATGCGCTGCAACGCATCCACCATGCTGGGGTAGGGGAATTCTGGAGCACCGACAGCGTGGTGCATCCAAGCAATGTGGTGGCGTTGGCGTCTTTGCTGGCGCAAGCCTTGCGGACCTTGTAGTTTCGGGCCGCTCCAGCAAGAACTCAGTGCGTCAGTTCTTGCTCGTGCATCCAGGCCGCATGCTTGGGCGCACGTTTGGTCTGAGCCCACTCATTGAGCATGTCCCACTTGCAGGCGTCCAGCTTGGCGTACATCTCGGGGGTGCCCACATCGGTGGCCAATTCCAGGCGGTGACCGTTGGGATCAAAAAAGTAAATGCTCTTGAAGATGGTGTGGTTGGTGGGCCCCAACACCTCCACGCCATTTGCCTGCAAACGGGCCTTGGCTTCTTCCAGCACCTGCAGGTTGTCGACCTTGAAGGCGATGTGCTGCACCCACTCTGGCGTGTTGGTGTCACGGCCCATTTCCGGCGCATTGGGCAATTCGAAAAAGGCCAGCACGTTGCCGCCCCCTGCGTCCAGAAAGACATGCATGTACGGATCGGGCGCCTTGGTGGAAGGCACCAGGTCTTCGGCAATCGCCAGCACAAAGTCCATGTTCAAGTTTTTGACGTACCAATCAACCGTTTGCTTGGCGTCTTTGCAGCGGTAAGCAACGTGGTGGATTTTGTTCAGCTTCATGGCGGTTTCTCCAGGTAACAAGTGGGTGCAGGGCAGCAGCTTGCCCTGTGGACGCGGTGGCCAATCCGCGAAATGGCCCGGCGTTCAAGCGCTCTGTTGAGCGGCTTGCAGGGCTTCACGCAGCACCTGCAAATCGCCAATGTGGTTGGCCAATAGCAAGATCAAGCGGGCATTCAGCGCTTCGCTTTGTTCGTCGCTCAGGCCGTTGTGGGCATCGATCAGTTTTTCATAAAACTCGTCGCCGGGCGAAAAATCACGGAAAAACCGGCGGCCGGCTTCGTGGAAATTCGGATCTGTTTTCAAAACGGTGTTCATGTCGGTCCTCGCGGGTGTCAGGGTTTGAGAGGGATGCGGGGGCGTTCAGGCCTGGCCGATGGCGCGTGCCAAAGCAGCCTGCACCTTGGCGATGTCCAGTTGGCGCCAGCGGGCCACCACATGCTGGTCGGGGCGCAACAAATAATGGGTGCCGGGGCGGGCGTCGTAGCGCTTGGCCATCCAGCCCTGGTGGTCCACCAGCACCTGAAAACCGGGCACATCGAGCGCCTGGCTGGCCACGATCAAGGTCCCGACAGGCACCACGCCTTGCTGGAGGGCCTGCAGTGCGGCCAAGTCTTTGCCAAGGGGCGCCGCATCCAAAAAGTACAAAGCCTGAAAGCCCTTGCCCACCTGGTCGAGCAGCCAGGCGTCCTGCCCCTCCACCTGCACTGGCGCATCGTCCATGGGCGCGCCCGGCACCATATTGCCTTCAAAGTCATCGGCATCGGGGGTGTTGAGCGCAGAGCCTGTGAGGAACGAGGGCACCGACAAGCGGCCTGAGTTGACCAGCTTGCGTGCAAATGGGTGATGCTTGGCCAGCGCCAGCACCTGGTTGCGAAAGGTCTTGCTGGTGCGGCTCTTGGGGGTGATGAAGTCCGTCGAGCGTGTCGAGTTCATGATGTTCTCGTCGGCGGCAAACTGGCGGTCGTGCGCATAGGTGTCGAGCAAGCGCTCGGACGCCTGGCCTTTGATCACCAGGCCCAGCTTCCACATCAGGTCATCGGCATCCTGAAAGCCCGAGTTGGCGCCACGCGCACCAAAGGGCGAGACCTGGTGCGCCGCATCGCCCGCGAACAGCACGCGGCCGTGGCGAAAGTCGGTCATGCGGCGGCACTGAAAGGTGTAGATGCTGACCCACTCCAGCTCGAAAGGGCGCTCATCGCCCAGCATGGCCTGCAAACGCGGAATGACTTTTTCAGGCTTCTTTTCCTCTTCGGGGTCAGCGTCCCAGCCCAACTGAAAATCAATGCGCCAGACGTTGTTGCTTTGCTTGTGCAGCAGGACGCTTTGGTTGGGATGAAAGGGCGGGTCGAACCAGAACCAGCGCTCTGCCGGGTAGTCGGCCTTCATGATCACATCGGCAATCAGGAACCGGTCCTGGAAGACTCGGCCTTCGATATCCAGCCCCAGATGTCGACGAATCGGGCTGCGTGCGCCATCGGCCACCACGAGCCAGTCGGCCTCGATGTCGAAGATACCTTCGGGCGTTTCCACGGTCAGCGTGGCATGGTCGGCGGCGGGCGTGACGGCGGTCACCTTGTGCTGCCAGCGAATGTCTGCGCCCAGCTCCAAGGCTCGGGCGATCAGCATTTCCTCAATGTGGTACTGCTGCAAATTGATCATGCCGGGGCGCTTGTGGCCCGCATCGGGCACCAGATTGAACTGGTACACCTCCTCTTGCTCCAGGAAGGTTCGGCCAATGTTCCAGCTCACGCCCATGTTGCAGGCTTGATCGGCAATGCCCAACCGGTCCAGGATTTCGAGCGAGCGCTTGGCATAGCAAACAGCGCGCGAGCCAACCGACACGGTCTTGTCATCGTCCAGCACCAGCACCTCCAGCCCCTGCATACGGGCATCGATGGCAGCTGCCAGACCCACAGGTCCTGCCCCAATGACGATCAGAGGCTTTCGCTGCGGCGGTGTCGACATCAGGTCGGCAGCCCCTTTGTAGGGGTAAATCGGGTTGGTATAAGCGCCCATGCTTGCTCTCCGGCCTGAGAAATGCACCGCTTGGGTGCGACAGGCTGTAATTTACTATAGATAAACTTATTTACCTATCCGTAATTGACTAAGTTGCAGGGGTTTTGCTTCACCCGAGACCAAACCCCGTTATTTTCAGCGCACAACGTGAAGTCACGCTATGCTCGAGCCTTGTTTTTTGTATGACAACTTCATGACCCAAAACTTCACACCCGTCTCCAGTGGCGCACGACTTTCAGACCAGGTCGCCGAGCAGTTGGCGACTGAAATCAAGCAGGGCAGGCTCATGCCCGGCGACAAGCTGCCGACCGAGGCCCGCCTGGTCGAGCAATTTGAAGTCAGCCGCACGGTGGTGCGTGAAGCGGTGTCCCGCCTCAAATCTCTGGGTCTGGTCGACTCGCGTCAGGGCAGCGGGGTGTTTGTGAGCCAGCAGCTGCCGTTCGCACCTCTCAACTTTGAAGCCCGCCATGCCGCCTCTCAAGAGGCTGTGGTCCAGATGGTCGAGGTGCGTCGGGCGCTGGAAGCCGAGGTGGCCGCGCTGGCGGCCATGCGGCGCAATGCCAGTGACATTGGTGCCATTCGGCAAGCTGTTACGGCGCTGGATACCGCTGTGAAATCAGGCGGCAATGGCGTGGCCGAAGACGTGAAGTTTCACCGGGCCATTGCGGACGCTGCGCGCAACCCCTTTCTGATTCAGACCCTGGAATACCTGGGCCAGTTTTTGCACGGGGCCACGCAAGTGACCCGGGCCAACGAAGCGCGCCGGGTGGACTTTGCCGCCGAAGTGCAAGGCGAACACCAGGCCATTTTGAAGGCCGTCGAAGCTGGTGACGCCGAAGGGGCCAGGCAAGCAGCGGCCAGACACATGGGCAACGCCATCACCCGCATCCAGAGCGCAGACCCGGCCTTCTGGTTGCAAGAAGGCGAGCGTCTGGCGCAGCCCCTGGTCAAAGGGCTGCGGGTCTGAATCACTCCGCCTTGATGTTGGCCGCCTTGACCACCGCTGCGTAGCGCGAGAGGTCCCGCGCCATGTCGCGGCCAAATTTCTCAGGGCCGCCAGGACTGGCGGTGATGCCCAGGGTGTTCAGGCGATCACGCACCGCCGGGTCGTTCAGCACCGCGTTCAGCTCGGTGTTGAGCTTGTCCACAATCGCCCGGGGCGTTTTGGCAGGGGCCAGCAAGCCCACCCAAGAGTTGATGTCGAAGTCGGCCACACCGTTTTCAATGAAGGTGGGCACATCGGGCAAGGATGGCGCTCTTTGCGCACTGGACACAGCCACGGCATGCAGCTTGCCCGACTTGACGTGCTGTATCGCTCCCGCCACGGCGGTGTACACCAGCGGGATGGAGCCACCCATCACATCGATCATGGCCTGGCCACCGCCTTTGTAGGGGATGTGTGTCAGGTTGGCACCCGTGCGCTGCTTGAGCAATTCGCCCGCAATGTGCGGCGTCCCCCCCGTGCCAGACGTGCCATACGACAGGCCACCCGACTGGGTTTTGGACAGGGCGATCACTTCCTTGAGTGTCTTGGCCGGCACGCCCGGGTGCGAGACCAGAATCAGGATGGCATCACCGATCTTGCCAATCGGGGCAAAGTCTTTGGCGGTGTCAAAACCCACTTTGGGGAAAACGTGCGGGTTGATGACCAGGGTACCGTCAAAGCCCAGCAGCAAGGTGTAACCATCGGGCTCGGCCGCGCTCACCATTTGCGTGCCGATGTTGCCAGAGGCACCGGGTTTGTTGTCCACAATCACCTGCTGGCCCAGACGCTTGGACAGCTGTTCAGCGATCAGTCGGCCGCTGGTGTCCGTCACACCGCCGGGCGCAAAGGGCACCACCAGGCGAATCGGTTTGGCCGGGTAGGCTGTTTGCGCGGCGGCCGTGCTGGCGCCAAGCGCTAGGGCAGCGCACACACCCGCCGTCAGGCTGGTGGTCAACATGTTTTGCAGCCAGTGGCGGCGAGGTGTGGTGGTGAGGTTTTTCATGCTTGTCTCCTTGTGGTGTTGGTCATGTACGGGGGTCGCATTGCGCCGTTTCTGGCATGCCTGCGATGTTGTCATTCGGTTTCAGCGTAGCGCTTCTCAAAAGCCCACACATCCTCAAACCCCATCAGGCGCGTGAGGTCGGCAAAGTCGTACAAGGGCGTGCTGCCCTGCGCCGAAGAGCCGGTGTCCTTGAACTGCTGGTAGACCTGCGTCATGGCCTGCACCCCAGCCAGCAAGGCGGTGACCGGGAAAATGGCGATCTTGTAGCCCAAGGCTTCCAACTCGGGCCGCGTCAATACCGGGGTGCGGCCTTTCTCAACCATGTTGGCCACCAAAGGCACGTCAAAGCTTTGGCCGATGCGGCGCATTTCCTCTTCGGACTCGGGCGATTCGACAAACAGGATGTCGGCCCCCGCCTTGGCATAGGCCTCGGCGCGGCGCAAGGCTTCGTCCAGGCCCAGCGTGGTCCGGGCATCGGTGCGCGCAATGATCAAAAAGTCTTTGGACTCACGCGAATCCACGGCCACACGGATCTTGCGCACCATGTCGGCGACCGGGATCACCCGGCGGCCCGGTGTATGGCCGCATTTTTTGGGAAACTCCTGGTCTTCGAGTTGAATGGCCGCCGCACCTGCTGCTTCGTAACCGCGAATGGTGTGGCGCATATTGAGCAAACCGCCATAACCCGTGTCTGCATCGGCGATCAAGGGCGTGCGTGCCATGCCTGCCATGGCCGTCACGCGGCCCACCATGTCGCTGTATGTGGCCAAGCCCGCATCGGGCAAACCCATGTGCGAGGCCACCGTGCCATAACCGGTCATGTAAAGCGCATCAAAACCGAAGCTGTCGGCCAGGCGCAGGGACACCATGTCGAACACACCGGGGGCCACCACCAGTCCGGGCTGGTTCAAACGCGCACGCAAGGCAGAGGTTTTGGTATTCATGGGGCAAACTTTGGGCAAGAGTGATTAAATCAGCAAGATTCGAATTTTTTCATTTCAGCACAAGAGACCCCCATGAACCTTCACCTGAGCGACAAGCACATCCTGATCACCGGCGGCAGCAAAGGCATTGGCCTGGCGTGCGCCCAGGGCTTTTTGGACGAGGGCGCCCGCGTGACGCTGGTCTCGCGCGACACCGCCAACCTGGCGCGTGCACAGCAGCAACTGCTGGCCGCCTGTCCGGGTGCACGCATCCACACCGTGGCCGCCGACTTGCGGGATGCCGATGCGGCCCTGGCTGCGCTGGATTCATCCGAAGCGGCGCTCGGCCCGGTGGACGTATTGGTCAACTCTGCCGGCGCCGCCAAACGCACACCCGCCCCCGAGTTGACACCAGCGGCATTTGCCGACGCCATGCAGGCCAAGTACTTCACCTACATCCACATGATCACACCGACCATCCACCGCATGGCCGAGCGCGGACAGGGTACTGTGGTCAACGTGGTGGGCAATGGTGGCAAAGTGGCCAGCCCTATCCACCTGCCCGGTGGCGCGGCCAACGCGGCCCTGATGCTGGTGAGTGCCGGCCTGGCCGCAGCCTACGGCCCGCAAGGCATCCGGGTCAATGCGGTCAACCCCGGCTTGACCCTGACCGACCGGCTGCACGAAGGCTTTGCGGCCGATGCCCGCGTCAAAGGCCTCAGCCCTGATGAAGTCATGGCGCAATCGGTGGCCAAAATCCCCTTGGGCCGCATGGCCGAGCCCGAAGAAATTGCCAACGCCGTGCTGTTTTTGGCCTCGTCCAAAGCCAGCTACATCACCGGCATTTGCATGAGCATGGACGGGGCACTCAACCCCATCGTATTTTGATTGGGGCTACACCCATGAGCACCCTGCGCAAACTTGGACTGGCCGCACTGGTCTGTCTGGGCACGTGGGGTGCGACCTGCCATGCCCAAACCAGCCTGGCGCCCTTGGCCACGGTGCCCTCGGTGGATGTGCCGCGTTACATGGGCACCTGGCATGAGATCGCCAAATACCCCAACTGGTTTCAAAAGAAATGCTTCAGCAGCACACAGGCCACTTACAGCCTGCAAGCCGATGGCCGGGTGCAAGTGCTGAACCGTTGCAAAACCGACAAAGGCGAGTGGAGCGAAGCGCTGGGCGCGGCCCGGCAGATCGGTGGCCCGACCTCAGCGCAGCTCAAGGTGCGCTTTGCACCCGAGTGGCTGTCTTTCATTCCGCTGGTGTGGGGCGATTACTGGATCATCGCGCTCGATGCGGACTACCAGTGGGTGGTGGTCAGCGAACCACAACGCGAATACCTTTGGGTTTTATCGCGCACACCGCAAATGCCAGCCGCCACTTACCAAGCCCTGCTGGGCAAGCTTGAAGGCTGGGGCTTTGACCTGAAACGGATCGAGCCCAGCCGCCCCTGAACCGAGGCTTTGCGAGGTTCAGTGTGCCGCTTCGGCCTGGCGCACCTGAGTGGCCTCAGTGGCCATCAACCAACCCTGGTTGGCGGCGTCTTGCGCCAATTGATCGATCAAGGCGCGGGCATCGGCATTGACCATGGCCACGGGCTGCAAGCGCAGGGCGGCGTCACAAAAGTGGTGCACCACCTCGGCCACATCATCGGCATTCAAGGCGGTGGGTTTGTAGACCGGTGTGCAACGCACTTTTTGGCCCAGCGCCCGGTAAAACACTGCCGCCATGTGGGCCGATGCGCCATACACGCTTCGCAGCTGACCCGCTGCGGTCACGCGCAAGGTGTAACCGTATTTGCCCTTGACACACTCGGCCTCGGTGATGTCGCTCAAGTCGAAGTGGTGCACCAGGCTGCCACTGTCATGCTCTGAAATCAGCAACTGCTGATCGGTCAGCAACCACAGACCGCGACCGGCCAACACCACACGGCCCAGCACATAGGCCAGCACACGCTCTGGGGGCTGGATGTGGTCACGCATCTGGTCCACATCGGCTTGCTTGAGCAAGCTGGAACCGTAGGGATTGGCACCCTCAATCAAGAGTTCGCTCAGTTCATTGCCATTTTTCAAAAAGTCCAGCCAAGCCATAGGTGTCTCCAAATAATCTTTCGATGTTCGTGCATGGCGCCGGCCTTAACCCCTTCTGGCGGAGAATGGGCCTACTGTTTGCCGGGTTATTGACGGTGAAATCGGTCAGACCCTTGAGGGTGGCTGAGCCGCCGGACTGCAACGCAAAAAGACCGAGGCATTTCACAGCATTTGCCAGGCCACATGCACTGGACAGGCCACTGAACCAAACTGCGGCTTCTTTTTAATTTTTCAGGCCATGTTCACCCCACCCCCCATTTCATCCGCATTGAACGACTGGGCCTGCGACCCGTTGGACCGCCCCCTGGTCAGCCTGATTGTGCGGGCCGCCTTTCAGATGCTGCACGACTGGGCGCTTCACATGCTGGAACGCCCTCGCAGTTGCGCGCTGGAACAAGCGGCTGTGCGCACCGCCCTGCAAGGCATGGGGGCCTCGCTGGCCTGGGCTTTCGCAGACACCGGTGTGGCTGCACGGGCACGGCAGCGCATGCGCGCGGTCCAAGGCGTCACGGCTGCTGAACCGTCTCCAAGTACATGAGCAACGACACGATGCGGTTGCGCGCCGACCACTCGGCGGTGCGAGGCGAATCGCCGGGCTGGGTCATGGCCCGGGCCTTGAATTCGTTGCCCCACACCGGCATTTCGCGCGACCCGTGCGGCCCGGCATCACCCGACCAGCGGCCATCGATCACCTCCCACATCAACTCCTGCGGGAACTTGCCGCCATTGCGCCGGGCAATCGTGGTCAGGTCAGAAGGAGGCTTGACCAAAAAGGAATGCACGGGTCCATCGCCTTTGCCAGACACACCGTGGCAACTGGCACAGTTGTCCCTGTAGTCGACACGGCCCAGACCCACTGAAGTTTGCGCCCAAGCGGTGGCCGTGATGCTGAGAATGCTGGCGACAACCGCCTGGCTGATGGGATTGTTTTTCATAAGGTCTCCTGTTGATTTGCAAGAGCCATATCATCGAAAAACAAGCCGCTTGGGTCTGTGCGTTTGCGCGCCCAAACCACGCAAAAACACTACCGCATAACGCACCACAGCCTACCGGTTAAGGGGTATTTCAGTTCAGCGTGCCGCCCGCCAGCACCACATCACCCAGCCCCTGTTGCCGGTGCAGCACCAGCAAAGCCAGGGCCTGCTGCACCCCTGCCACCAACAGACTGGCAGGCAAGCTGGGCAAGTTCGGGCCTGCCCAGTGGGCTGCCTGCTCGGGCAGCAAAGGCAAATGCATGAACCCACTGTTCACACCCCGTCCTGCCAGTGCATGCTGCAAGCCGTAAAAAACCTGGTTGCAGACAAAGGTGCCAGCCGTTTGCGACACCGACGCCGGAAACCCCGCGTCCCGCAAACCCGCCACCAGCGCCTTGATGGGCAAGCTGCTGAAATAAGCCGCCGGGCCGCCAGCCACCACCGGCACGTCAATGGGCTGCGCACCGGCGTTGTCGGGGATGCGGGCGTCTTGCACATTGATGGCCACGCGTTCGACTGAAAAATCGCAGCGCCCTTCGGCCTGACCCAGCGCCAGCACGATGTCGGGGCGTTGCGATGCCAAGGCCTGTTGTAAAGCGGGCAGCGCCAGCGCAAAAACGCAGGGCAATTGCACCGCCGTGACCTGCGCGCCGACCATCACCGCACCGTGCAGTGCGCGCGCCACCTCCCACGACGGGTTGAGGCTTTGCCCGTCAAAAGGCTCAAACCCGGTGACCAGGATACGCATCGGCTTGAAAGCTTCAGACGTTGAAGATCGACACCGTCTTGGTGTTCAGGTAAGCATCCAGCGCCTCAGGGCCACCTTCAGAGCCGTAGCCGGAATCCTTCATGCCGCCAAAAGGCAGCTCGGGCCAAGGTGCCGCAGGCTGGTTGACCCACAACATGCCCACTTCCAGGCGCTGGCTGAGCAGGTGCGAGGTCTTGAGCGATTGGGTGAATGCGTAGCCGGCCAGGCCAAAGGGCAGGCGGTTGGCCTCGGCGATGGCGTCTTCGATCTTCTCGAAGCTGCGAATCGCCGCAATGGGGCCAAAAGGCTCGTGGTTGACCACATCGGCATCGAGCGGCACATGCGACAAGACCGTGGGGGCAAAGAAGTGACCTTGTGTGCCGATGCGTTCACCACCGGACAACACCTTGGCGCCTTTGGCGCGGGCGTCCTGCATGATGGCTTGCATGGCCACCAAACGACGCTCGTTGGCCAGCGGACCCATGCTGGTGCCTGCGACCAGGCCATCGCCCACTTTGAGCGAGTCGGCGTGCGCGGCCAACAAGCTGGCAAATTCATCGGCAATCTTGTGGTGCACCAAAAAGCGGGTGGGCGAAATACAGACCTGGCCCGCATTGCGGAACTTGGCGGCGCCTGCCGTCTTGACGGCCAAAGCAATGTCGCCGTCTTCGGCCACGATCACGGGGGCGTGGCCACCGAGCTCCATGGTCACGCGCTTCATGTGCTGCCCGGCCATGGCGGCCAGTTTTTTGCCCACCGGCGTGGAGCCGGTGAAGGTGATCTTGCGGATCAGCGGGTGCGCGATCAAATAACTGGAAATGTCGGCGGGAGTGCCAAACACCAAGCCAATCACGCCTGCGGGCACGCCCGCATCGTGGAAGGCCCGGATCAACTCGGCAGGCGATGCAGGGGTTTCTTCAGGGGCCTTGACGATGATCGAGCAGCCGGTAGCCAGGGCCGCCGCCATCTTGCGCACCGCCTGGTTGATCGGGAAATTCCAGGGCGTGAACGCAGCGACCGGGCCCACGGGCTGCTTGAGCACGTTTTGCTGCACGTTGATGTTGCGCGGCGGCACGATGCGGCCATAAACGCGTCGGCCCTCTTCGGCAAACCACTCGATGATGTCGGCCGACGACATGACCTCAACCTTGGCTTCGGCCAAAGGCTTGCCCTGCTCTAGCGTCAGCAACTCTGCAATCAGCGGAGCGCGTTCGCGCATCAGGGCCGCCGCCTTGCGCATGATGGCGCTGCGCTCGTTGGCAGGCACATCGCGCCACAACTCAAAGCCTTTTTGCGCGGCTTGTGCGGCACGCTCAAGATCAGGCACACCCGCATGGGCGAGTCGGCCGATTTCGATGCCGTTGGCCGGATTGAACACGGGCATGGTGCGGCCACCTTCGGCGTCGCACCACTGGCCGTTGATGAAAAGTTGGGTGTGGGGATAAGTCATGACAGGGTCCTGGCTGATGAACAGTGGGTAAAAAGGGTGGGCCATTGTGGCTTGAATTGCAGTTTGCCATGCCCCGTGCAAGGTCAACAACGGGACACCCAAAGTCCCGATCAGCTTTTGCCCAAGAAGTCTGCGAGGTGGTCCATCAGCACATTCACCCGGTGCGGGATGTAGCGGTTGCTGGGCAAAACCGCGTAAATACCCAAAGGTGGCGCCTCGAAAGGCTGCAGTATTTCCACCACTTCGTGGCGCTGCAAAAAAGGCTCGGCAATGAAGTCGGGCTGTAAAGCGATGCCCATGCCCTGGGCTGCGGCCTGCACCAGCGCCAGCCCGTTGTTGGCCTGGATGCGACCGCGCACCGGAAAAGCCTGCACCTGTCCGTCCAGCTGGAAGGGCCAGGTTGCGCTCTTGGCAGTCATCGAATAGACCAGGCACTCATGGTTGCGCAACTGCTCGGGGTGGGTGGGTGTGCCGTGCTCAGAAAGGTAAGCCGGCGAGGCCAGCGTCAAAAGGCGGCAATGGCCCAGCATGCGCACGATGTCGCCAGGCTGCAAGTCAGCCGTGATGCGGATCGACAGATCAAGGCCCTCCTCGATCAGGTTGGCATGTTGGTCAGAAAAGTCCATTAACAGCTCAATGTGCGGCTGTGCCTTGGCAAAGTCGAGCAAAGCGGGCATCAGGCGCTGCAAGCCAAAACTCAAGGGCAAGCCCAGTCGGATGCGCCCACGCGGCACGGCTTTTTCTTCCTCCAGGCTGGACTCGGCGGCATCGACCAGGTTCAAAATCACCCGGCACTTTTCCAGATAAGCCGCGCCCGCCGGGGTGAGGGTCAGGCTGCGGGTGCTGCGCGTGATGAGCTTGACGCGCAGGTGCTTTTCAAGTGCAGCGATCTGGCGCGTGACCACCGAGCGGGCCACCTGCAGCTGGTCGGCCACGGTGGTGAATGTGCTCGCCTCGGCCACACGCACAAAGATTTGCATTGCATCGAGTTTGTCCATTGTTGCCAATTGTGCAACAAGCATTTGTCCATTTGCTACTTTTTCTGAACAGCACAGGCGCCTAAAGTCCCCCCATTGAAAGTGAAGACACCATGTCCAGCCATCGCCCCGTCCTGTTTGTGCCCCACGGCTCCCCCATGTTTGCCCTGCGCCCCGGCGCGGCAGGTGCGGCCCTGAGCCAGCTCGCGGTAAAGCTGGGCACGCCCCGCGCCATCGTGGTGGTCAGCCCGCACTGGGAAACCGCAGTGCCCACCGTCGGCTTTGCCACCCGGCCCGAGACCCTCCACGACTTCGGCGGCTTTGACCCCCGCCTGTACGACATGCAATACCCCGCGACCGGTTGTCCCGAAGTCGCCGCCCAAGTCATGAACGCTTTGCAAAATGCGGGCTTGCCGGTGGCGCAAGACGCCGGGCACGGGCTGGACCACGGCGCCTGGATTCCGCTGCGCCAGATGTTCCCCGATGCGGACGTGCCGGTGGTGCCTTTGTCGGTGCAAAGCCATCTGGGACCAGAGCACGCTTACCGCGTTGGTCAGGCATTGGCAGCTCTGGCGGCGCAAAACATCCTGATCGTGGCCTCGGGCAACGTGACGCACAACCTGCGCGACTTCATGCTTGTGAGCTCACAAGGGGGCAGCACCCCGACTTATGTGCAGGCATTTGCCGACTGGATCCACACCCACATGACAGCACGCGATGTGCCCGGCCTGCTGGCCTACCGCCAGACCGCTGAAGGCCAGCGCGCTCACCCGACCGACGAACACCTGCTGCCCCTGTTCACCGCCTTGGGCGCTGCGGGCGGTGGCGCGCAGCCAGAGGCGTTTTTTCGGGGCATCAGTGACCATGTGATCGCCATGGACGGCTACACCTTCCACTGAACTTTGCACCAGGAACACCGCATGAGCACCCCCACCACCCTGCATTACACCCGCACCGCCAAAAGCCTGCACTGGCTGATGGCCCTGATGATTTTCGGCCTGCTGGCTTTGGGCTTTTACATGAGCGACCTGCCCTTGTCGCCCGATAAATTGCAGTACTACGCATGGCACAAATGGGCTGGCGTGAGCGTGTTCGCACTGGTCTGGCTGCGCTTGGCTTGGCGCGTCACGCACCGTCCACCGGCACTGCCAGGCAGCATGCCCCGCCACATGCAATGGGCCGCGCACGCCGGTCACGCCCTGTTGTATGTGCTGATGATCGCCATCCCCTTGAGCGGCTGGCTGATGAGTTCGGCCAAAGGCGTGCCAACCGTCTGGTTCGGCGTACTGCCCATCCCCGACCTGCTGGCCAGGGACAAGGAACTGGGCCCCACGCTGGCCGAGTTGCACGAAGCCTTGAACATCGGCTTGCTGCTGCTGATCGCAGGCCATGCGGCGGCCGCGTTTTTTCACCATTTTTTCCACAAAGACGACACGCTGCACCGCATGCTGCCAGGCCGTCCATCTTCCAACCCACAAGAAACCTCATGAACACCCTTTTGAAAACCCTGCTGGCCTTGTCTGCCGGCGCACTGGCTTTACAAGCCCAGGCAGTGCCTTACCAATCCATCGTGCCCGCCAAGAGCAGCGTCAGCTTCAGCTACAAGCAAATGGGTGTGGGCATGGACGGCCGCTTCAAGAAGTTTGCCGCGCAGCTGAGCTTTGACCCGGCCAAAGCCGAGCAGGCCAAGGCCAGCTTTGAAGTGGATCTGACCAGCGTGGACACTGGCTCGGGAGAGGCCGACGACGAGGTGGTGACCAAATCGTGGTTCAACGCTGCGGCCTTCCCCAAAGCCCAGTTTGTGGCCAAACAAATCAAACAAACCGCCCCCAACCAGTACGAAGTGCAAGGCACGCTCAGCATCAAGGGCCTGACCCGCGAGCTGAAGTTCCCCATGAAGCACACCGCACAAGGCAAGGACGGCCTGCTGACCGGCGGCTTCACCATGAAGCGCGCTGACTACACCATCGGCGAAGGCATGTGGGCCAAGTTCGATGTGGTGGCCAACGACATCCAGGTCAATTTCTCACTGGCCACCACGCCAGGCAAATAAGTCCCCAAGCTCAAGCCAAAGCCCAAACCCATTTCTGCACCGCCGCTTTTTCACCCTCGACCATTCTTTTTTACACAGGAACTTTCGCATGACATCTCTGAAAAAACTCGCCACCGCCCTGGCCTTTGCATCGGTGGCCGCAGGCTCGGCTCTGGCCGCCCCCGTGACCTACAAGGTAGATGGCTCGCACACCTTTCCACGGTTTTCCTATTCTCACTTTGGCCTGTCCAACCAACTCAGCAGTTTCAGCAACACCACGGGCAACGTCGTCTTTGACGCTGCTGCGAAAACCGGCTCGGTAGAGATCGTGATCGACATGAAGTCGGTGAACACCGGCTTTGCCGACTTCAACAGCCACATCCAGGGGGAAGACTTTCTGGACACCGCCAAATTCCCCACCGCCACCTTCAAGTCGACCCAGGTGGTGTTTGAAGGCGACAAGCCCAAGGCCATCGAAGGGCTCCTGACCCTCAAAGGCGTGACCAAGCCGGTCACCCTCACGGTGACCCATTTCGTGGCAACCGCACACCCCATGGCAAAAAAGCCGGCCTTGGGCGCCAACGCTTTCACGACCGTCAAGCGCACAGAGTTCAACGCCGGTAAATACGCGCCTTACGTGGGTGACGAAGTGCGCATCGACATCACCATCGAAGCCATCGCGCCTTAAGCCCTGCTGCAGCTGTTTGGTGCAAGGCCACCCCGCGTCTACAACGGGGTGGCCTTTTTTCATGGGTGTGGGCAGCCTACACCTCAAGGTGTAGGCCTTCAGACAGAGGTTAATTAACCGTTGGGTAGCTGGCAAATTGCCATTTTTTTTTTAGCATGGGGGCTCCTTTCATCAAGAAGCCGGTATCAACCCATGCGCCCAGAAACACGCCCCTTTATGGGAATGTGGTCGCAAACAATTGTGGAGACCACGATGTCCTTGTTCAAGAAAATTCTGGTGCCAATCGATGGCAGCAGCACATCCAACAAAGCGCTGGACTATGCGCTCAAAATTGCACAGGCCGACAAAGCCGAAGTTCGCTTCGTCTATTGCATTGACGAGTTGTCACTGATGGTCAACCCTGAGTATTCCGGCGAAATCATCCAGCTGGCTCGGGACACTGGTCACAAAATTTTGCAAGACGGCATGGCGCTCGCCAAGGCGGCCAACGTCAAAGCCGACACAAACCTGATAGACCGGGCCGGACAACGCCTGGGTGAATCAGTGGCCAATGCCGCAGGCGACTGGGGTGCCGATTTGATCGTGCTCGGAACACATGGCCGACGCGGCATTGGCCGCGTCTTGCTGGGCAGTGGCGCAGAACAAGTCATGCGCATGGCCCCCGTGCCCGTACTGATGGTCCGGGGTTCTGACTGAGCGGCCTGGAGCTGCCGATCAATCGATTTTGGCGCCCGAGGCCTTGACCACCTGGGCCATGCGCACGTAGTCCGCCGCCAACAGCTTGCTGAAGTCGGCGTTGCTCATGTCGCGGGGCTCAATGCCTTGCTTGTCCAGGCGGGCCAACACGGCCGGGTCTTTGAGCAACTTGCTCACCGCCGCATTGATGCGGGTGGCCTCTGCGGCCGGAATGGCAGCAGGGCCAAGGAAGCCGAACCAGGAATCAAACTGATAACCCGGCAAGCCGCTCTCGGCGATGGTGGGCAATTCGGGCAGGTATTTGCTGCGCTGAGGCGAGGTCACGCCCAGCAAGCGGATGCGGCTGTCTTTGGCAAATGACAGCGCGCCGATGCTGGCGGCGATCACCGCCTGGGCACGGCCCGACAGCACTTCATTGATGGCTTCGCCCGTGGCCTTGAGGGGCACATGCACCACGTCCGTGCCTGACAGACCCGTGAAATAGGCCATGGCCAAGTGGGTGGCACTGCCTACGCCGGCGCTGGCATAGTTCATCTTGCCGGGGTTGGCCTTGGCGTAACGGATGAATTCGGCCGCTGTTTTGGCCGGCACATCGGGGTGCACCATCAGCACGTAGCTTGCGCTGCCGATGTGCGCCAGGGGTGCAAAGTCTTTTTGCGGGTCATAGGCCAGCTTGGTGTAAAGCGAGCCTGCAATGTTGTGGCTGGCCGCAGCCGCCACCATCACACTGCCATCGGCTTCTGCACGTGCCACATACCCGGTGCCAATGGTGCCGCCCGCGCCTGCGCGGTTTTCCACAATGACCGTTTGGCCCAAGGCTGCGCTCATCTCTTGTGAAATGGCGCGGGCCAGCGTGTCTTGCACGCCCCCAGCCGCAAAAGGCACCACGATGCGCACCGGTTTGGTGGATTGGGCCTGGGCCATGCCCACCGCTGTCAGCAAAGCGGCGCCCAAACTGGACGCCAAAAGTTCACGCCGTTGAATCATTTGAATTTCCTTGAAAATCGACCGAAAAATTTAAACGTCAGGCCACGCACACCCGGTCGGCCAGGCGACGCATGAAGCGCTCACACCAGGCCAGTTGTTCAAGCGTGACCCACTCGTTGGGCTGGTGCGCCTGCGCAATATGGCCTGGGCCGCACACGATGGTGGGCACGCCAGCCTGATGAAACAATGCAGCTTCCGTGCCAAACGAGACCTTGCCCGCGCCGTGGGCCGGGTCGACCTCAGCACAGTCAAAACACAGCTGGGCAATCTCGCTGTCGGCTTCGGTGGCAAAGCCGGGCAGCACCGATTTGAGTTCGTGCGTGATGCCCGTGTCGGGTGCCACCGATTGCATGGCGGGCACCAGGCTCTGGCCAAACGCCTGGGCTTGGGCAAACAAGGCCTCGGGCGAATTCATGTGGTGATGGCGGATTTCCCAGGTCACTTCGCACTGGCGCGGGATGATGTTGAGCGCAGTGCCCCCCGCGATGACGCCGGTGTGGATGGTGGTGTGCGGCACATCGTAAATCGGGTCAAAGGGTCCGTTTTGCACCAATTCGCGGTGCATGGCTTTGAGGTTCGCCACAAACTCGCAAGCGATCTCGACCGCGTTCACGCCCAGGGGCGTGAGCGAGGAATGCGCCTCAAAACCGTGCACAGTGGTTTTATAAGAGTGCTTGCCTTTGTGCGCGATCACCACCTGCATGCCGGTGGGCTCGCCCACGATGCAGCCGGCCGGTTTGAAGCCTTGGGCCTGCATGTCGGCAATCATGCGGCGCACGCCGATGCAGCCCACCTCTTCGTCGTAGCTGAAGGCCAAATGAATCGGCCGCTTGAGCTGGCGTTTGAGCAACTCGGGCACCATCATCAGGCAGGTGGCGCCAAAACCCTTCATGTCGGTGACGCCTCGGCCGAACATCTTGTCGCCCACGATCTCGACCTTGAACGGGTCGGTGTCCCAGGGCTGGCCATCCACCGGCACCACATCGGTGTGGCCCGACAAGACCAGTCCACCGATTTTGGTTTCACCGTCGTGCGCGGGCAATGTGGCCCACAAGTTGGCTTTTTGGCCGCTGTCGTCGTAGGTTCGGCTGCAGCTGATGCCCAGACCGTTCAGGTAGGCCTCGGTCCAGTCCAGCAAAGCCAGGTTGCTGTCACGCGAGACAGTGGCAAAAGCAATCCATTTTTCGATCAGGGGCAGGGCGGCCAGATCGGCTGCCTGCACATTGGCCAAGGCAGCGCTTGAGAGAGGGGCGTTCATAAGAAACTCCGTCAAAAATGGCCTCGAGCGGGTGAAGCCGTATTTGATCTTACAGGGCCTCACCGAGCAAGCCTGCGCACGGCGTCACCTTGCCGACATGCCCACGGGGCATGTCCCCCTAAAGTGGGCGGGTCGTCCACCTCATTACCTGGAGTTTTCATGGCCATTTATGAACTGCGCACTTACAGTGTGATCGTCGGAAAAATGTCTGAAGTCATCGCGCTTTACGGCCAGGAAGGCTGGCCTGCGCTGGCCAAGCACCCGCAAAAATTGGTGGGTTATTTCACGGGCGATGTGGGCGCGCTGAACGAATTGATCCATGTGTGGAAATTTGACGACGACGCCGATCGCCGGGCCTTTTGGGCAGGCGTTTTTTCCGACCCGGCCTTCATGGCGTTTGCGGCCAAAATACGCCCGCTCATGCGCGAGCAAAACAACAAGCTCATGCTGTCCGCCCCCTGGGGACCGCAACCCTGAAGCTGCGCCAGCCAGAACGTTGGTTTTGGCGGCTCACTGGATCAGGTAGCCGCCATCGATGGGCAAAATCACGCCCGTGATGAAACGCGCCGCTGGGCTGGCCAAAAACAGCACCGGGTCGGCCACATCTTCAGGCTGGCCCCAGCGGCCCAAAGGCGTGCGGCTCAAAATCTGGGCCGTGCGTGCTGCATCGTCCTGCAAGGCCTGGGTCAAGGGTGTTGCGATCCAGCCCGGTGCCACCGCGTTCACACGAATACCGTCTGCCGCATAAGCAATGGCCAGTGACTTGGTCAGTTGCGCGACGCCGCCCTTGCTGGCGCTGTAGCCTGGCACCAGACCACCGCCAAAAAAGCTGAGCATTGAGGCGGTGTTGATGATGCACCCCTTGCGGGCCTTGAGCCCCTCGCGCGCAGCAGCGCACACGCGCATGGTGCCGTTCAAGTTGATGTCCACCGTCTGCGCGAACACCTCGGGGTCGAGCTCAGCCTCGCGCCGGATCACCCCGGCACAATTGACCAGCACATCCAGCGCCGGAAACTCACCGACCATTGCGCGCACGTCCACCCCTTGGCGCACATCCAGCACACGAAATGCGATCGGGTGATTGGCAGGCCAAGCTTGCGTCGCCTCGACCTCGGCTGGCGTAGCGCCGGTGGCCGTGACACGGGCCCCCGTAGCGGCAAATGCCCGGGCAATCGCGGCACCAATGCCGCTGGTGCCGCCGGTGATGAAAACTTGCTTGACCATGTCCATGAAATGCTTTCCTTTTTAAAGATCGAGGGCGATCACCCCCCCAGCATGCTTGGCGCGTGAGCAGCACAAAATGATGTTGTGCTGCCGCTGCTTTTACCCGAATAAAAAGTCTCGGTGCTGCACTTCGTCAGATTCTTTCAATCCGCAACTTTTTGCCCGGAGACCTTCACGACCTCGGGCTGAATCTCGACCATGCCGTAAGGCCCGACCAGCTCGCCGGTCAGGTTCTGGCCTTGCACCTGCAGCTTGGCGGCCTGCAGTTGGCCGTCGGCATTGATGAAACTGAAATGCAGCTGGGCGCCGTCGATGCGAGTACCCAGCAAGGGCTGCACTTGCGAGCCCCAGGCCAGGCTACCGCCCAAGCGTTGGTGACGCTGCGTCAGCTGCAGCAGCGCGGGGCCTCGGCGATCCAGGCCTTGCAGCGCCCACTGGCCAGCCGCCACGGCGGGCACGGTCCACAAATAGCCGGTGTGGCTGCCCACGCGGATCACTTGGTCGGGCTCCCAGTCGCCCATCGAAAATGAATTGGACACCACCCGCGTGCCGGGGCGCATTCTCAAAATTATGGGGCGCAGCTGCGCGTTCAGCTCTTCCAGCAGGTACAGGGTGACCACACTGGCTTTAGAAAAGTCTTCCTTGAAGATGTCGCCATGCACGATGCGCACACGGTCTGCCACTCCCGCCCGTTGCGCTGGGCCAGCGCGGCCAGGTCCTTGTTGTATTCAATGCCCCAGGCCCGTGCCCCGAACTGCCGCGCCGCCGCGATCGGAATCTTGCCGTCGCCCGCACCCAGGTCCACCACCTCGTCTTCGGGTGAGACCTGCGCCGCCGTGAGCAGTTGGGTCACCAACTCGTCGCGCGTGGGCAACCACATCACGTCCTTGCCCATTTGCCCCAGCTTGGGGGCGTAATTTTCGGGCGGCAGGCTGCTGCAGGCTTGCAACAGCAACAAGGCCACAAGGGGCCAAAGGCGGGTGAGCTTGGGCATGGAATGGACCGGACAGGGCAAGGATGTTGATAAGTTTTGGAGGGTAACCGGATTTCAGGACCAGGCAAGCATTGGGGTGACTGGGCGTGGCTGGATGGCTGGGGGAGGTGTTCCAGGGGTTGGTGGGTGCGGCTTTTCGCGCAGGTAAGTAGGTGACCGGATAGGACCTACGCGGACACCTTCGCACGAATTCTCTCGAAGGTAATTACTTTAGGGCAACAAGTCATGCAGGCAGACGTTGATTGACTGAGGACTGGACATGCCACCTCCCCCATGATCACCCTGATGCCAAGCCCACTCAAAATTTGTATGATGACCTGATCAACTCAAACCAGGGAACCCCCATGCAACGCAGAAATTGGCTCATGGCCGCTACAGCCTTGGCCATCTCCACACCTTTTATGGCTTCGCCGGCTCTGGCCCAAGCCTGGCCCTCCCGCCCCATCAAGCTGGTGGTGCCGTTTCCGCCCGGTGGCCTGATTGACAACATGGCCCGTTTGGTCGCGCCCAAACTGGCGCTGGAGTTGGGGCAACCCATCGTGATCGACAACAAGCCCGGCGCCGGTGGCAACCTGGGCGCGGCCGAGGCGGCCCGTGCTGCAGCCGATGGCTACACCCTGCTGATGGCGTCGCCCCCTTTGACCATCAGCCCCGCGCTTTACAGCAAGCTGCCCTACAAACCCGAGCAAATTGCCCCGGTGGCCCTGCTGGGCCGTGTGCCCAATGTGCTGATGGTCAACCCGGCTTCGGGCATCAACACGGTGGCCGAACTCACCGCGCTGGCCCAATCCAAGCCGGGCCAGCTCAACTATGCGTCCAACGGGCAGGGCACCTCGCTGCACCTGAGCGCCGAACTGTACAAAAGCCAGTCGGGTGCGTTCGTCACGCACATCCCTTACAGGGGCGCAGCAGCGGGCCTGACAGGTCTGATGGCGGGCGAGGTGAACATGATGTTTGACAACCTGCCCTCGGCCCTGGGCCTGATCAATGGCGGCAAGCTCAAGGCCCTAGCGGTCACCACCCCCCAGCGCAGCAGCGCCTTGCCCAACGTGCCCACCATGGAAGAGGCGGGCATGAAGGGTTACCAGGTGTTTGCCTGGTTTGGCGTGGCCGCGCCTGCAGGCTTGCCTGCCCCGGTACAGCAAAAACTGGAGCAAGCGCTGGAGCGTGTGGCCAACCAGCCCGAGGTGAAAGCCGCCATGCTGAAAACCGGCGCCGAGCCTGCCTGGGCCAACGCCCAAGGCCTGGCCAGCTTCATGCAGGCCGACATGGCGCAATGGAAAAAAGTGGCGGCGTTCGCCAAGATCACCCTGGATTGAGAAAGAACAGACATGACCACGATTGGACTGATTGGTTTGGGCGCCATGGGCTCCGGCATGGCCGCATCGCTGAGGCGGGCCGGGCACAGCGTGCAGGTGTTTGATGTGCGCCTTGAAGTGGCCGAGGCTTTTACCCACGCCGGAGGTACAGCGCACGACTCGTTGGCCTCGCTGGGCGCAGCCTGTGATGTGGTGGTTTCGGTGGTGGTGAATGCCGCGCAAACCGAAGCGGTGTTGTTTGGCGATGGCAGCACGCCAGGTTGCGCCGCCAGCATGAAGCGCGGCAGCGTGTTCGTGATGTGCTCCACCGTCGAACCGAATTGGTCAGTGGCGCTGGAAGCTCGGCTCGAAGCCATGGGCTTGCAGTATGTCGATGCACCGATTTCGGGTGGCGCTGCCAAGGCCGCCTCAGGCCAGATGACCATGATGACCGCGGCCAAACCTGCGGCCTATGCCGTGGCCGAACCGTTTTTGAACGCCATGGCGGCCAAGGTTTACAAGCTGGGCGACAGCGCGGGCGCGGGCAGCAAGGTCAAGATCATCAACCAGTTGCTGGCGGGCGTGCACATTGCCGCTGCCGCCGAGGCCATGGCACTGGGCCTGCGCGAGGGGGTGGATGCCGCCGCCTTGTACGAGGTGATCACCCACAGCGCTGGCAACAGCTGGATGTTTGAAAACCGCATGGCGCATGTGCTGGCAGCCGACTACACGCCGCTCTCCGCTGTGGACATTTTTGTGAAAGATTTGGGGCTGGTGCTGGACATGGCCAGGGCCAGCAAGTTCCCACTGCCGTTGTCGAGCACCGCGCACCAGATGTTCATGCAGGCCAGCACAGCAGGTTTTGCCAAAGAAGACGACAGCGCAGTGATCAAGATTTTCCCGGGCATTGAGCTGCCCAAGCCCGCGCAGTGAGCCAGTTTATGAATGCCATGAACAAGGGTTTGATACTGGGCTGCATTGCCGACGACTTCACCGGTGCCACCGACCTGGCCAACAACCTGGTGCGCGCAGGCATGCGGGTGGTGCAGACCATTGGTGTGCCCGATGCGCCGCTGGCGGCCGATGTGGATGCGGTGGTGGTGGCGCTCAAATCGCGCACCATCCCTGCAGTGGAGGCCATCGCTCAATCGCTGGAGGCCTTGCAGTGGTTGCAGGCGCAAGGCGCACAGCAAATCTATTTCAAATACTGCTCGACCTTCGACAGCACGCCAGACGGCAACATCGGCCCCGTGACCGAAGCGCTGATGGACGCGCTGGGCTGCGACTTCACCATCGCCACGCCGGCTTTTCCGGACAACGGACGCACCGTCTTCAAGGGCTACTTGTTTGCTGGCAACGTGTTGCTGAACGAAAGCGGCATGCAAAACCACCCGCTGACGCCCATGCAGGACGCGAATTTGGTGCGGGTGATGCAGGCGCAAACCAAGCGTCCCGTGGGCCTGATCGATTACAAAACCGTGGCCCAGGGCGAAGCAGCCATCCGCGAACGCATCGCGGCCTTGCGTGCAGAAGGCGTTGGCGTGGCCGTGGTCGACGCCACCAGCAACGCCGACTTGCTCTTGTTGGGTCCAGCTTTGAAAGACATGGCTTTGGTCACCGCCGGCTCAGGCGTGGCCGTCGGCCTGCCCGCCAACTTTGGCTTAAAGCCATCGGTGCAAGCCAGCCAATTGCCCGCTGCAACAGGCTTGCAGGCGGTGGTGTCGGGCAGCTGCTCTTTGGCGACCAACGCGCAAGTCGCTCACTTCAAAGCCACAGGGCGACCCGCGTTGGCGATCAACCCCGCAAGTTTGATGAACGGGCAAAGTGATGCACTGGTACAGCAGGTTCTGGCCTGGGCTGCGCCTCACCTGAAAGATGGCCCGGTGCTGGTTTATTCGACCGCCACGCCCGAAGCCGTTAAGCAAGTGCAAGCGCAACTGGGCGTGGCCGAAGCCGGTGCCTTGGTAGAAGACGCGCTGGCCGCCGTGGCACGGGGTCTGGTGGACTTGGGCGTAAAACAACTGGTGGTCGCGGGCGGCGAAACCTCGGGCGCCTGCGTGCAGGCGCTGGGCATTGCACAACTGCAGATCGGCCCGCAAATCGACCCAGGCGTGCCATGGTGCCATGCACCTTCCGCCGCGGGCAGTGTGCACATCACGCTCAAGTCGGGCAACTTTGGCACCGAGGACTTCTTCACCAAAGCCTTTAAAGTGTTGGCATGAACCTCCTCGAGAACCAGGCCCGCGAAGAAATTTGCCGTGTGGGCCGCAGCCTGTTTGAGCGCGGCCTTGTGCACGCCACGGCGGGCAACGTCAGCGTGCGCTTGGACGATGGCTTTTTGATCACGCCCACCGATGCCTGTCTGGGTTTTCTGGACCCGGCGCGGCTGGCCAAGCTGGACCTGCAAGGCCAGCAAGTCAGCGGCGACAAGGGCAGCAAGACCATCGCCTTGCACCGTCAGATTTACGATGCCGCTTGCGAACACAGTCCCCACACAAGCTGTGTGATTCACACCCACAGCACGCATTGCGTGGCCCTCAGCCTGAACGCCCACGGCCCCGAATTGCTGCCGCCCATCACGCCTTATTTCGTGATGAAAGTGGGCCATGTGCCCCTGGCGCGCTACCACCGCCCGGGCAGTCCCGATGCCGCCAGAGAAGTCGCCGCGCTGATCCGCCAGCATGCTGCAAAGGGCACCCCGATCCGCGCCGTGATGTTGCCGCGCCTGGGGCCCAATGTGTGGCACGACTCGCCTGCAGCGGCCATGGCCACGCTCGAGGAACTGGAAGAAACCGCACGGCTCATGCTGTTGCAACCCGACACCCCACCCCTTCTGGCCAACGACCTGGACGATTTGCGCCAGACCTTTGGCGCCCGCTGGTAAGACCTGAAAGACACCCATGCCCCGCTTTGCTGCCAACCTGTCCATGATGTACCCCGACCTGCCGTTTCTGGAGCGCTTTGAAGCGGCCGCAAAGGACGGTTTCAAAGCGGTGGAATACCTGTTCCCATATGCATTTGCCGCCGAGGAGTTGTCCGCCCGATTGCGTGGCAACGGCTTGCAGCAGGTGTTGTTCAACACGCCCTCTGGCGGCATGGACAGCGCCAGCTTCACCCAGGCTTGGGAAACAGGCAGCCGAGGCACCGCCTGCGCGCCAGGACGCGAGACCGAATTTCGCACTGGTTTTGAACAAGCCCTGATTTATGCCGAGGCCTTGAACTGTCCGCGCATCCATGCCATGGTGGGTTTGCGCGCCAATGGCGCAAGCCCGGATGCAGCCGCTGCCGCAGACGTCACACTCATCGGCAACCTGCAATGGGCCGCTGCTCAAGCTGCCAAAGCCGGGCGCGATGTACTGATCGAGCCCATCAACACCCGCAGCGTGCCGGGCTTTCAACTCAACCGACAAGACCACGCGCACCGCATTGTGCAGGCGGTGGGGGCCACCAATGTGAAAGTGCAGATGGATTTGTTTCACTGCCAGATCGTCGAAGGCGACCTGACGGCCAAGATCGCGCAGTACCTGCCCACAGGCCAGGTCGGGCACTTCCAGATCGCCGAGGTGCCCAACCGCCACGAACCCGGCACGGGCGAGGTGAACTGGACGCACATCTTCCAGACCATTGACAAAGTGAGCGCCGAATGCGGCTGGGAAGGCTGGATCGGCTGCGAATACAACCCGGCCGATGCTTCGGCCGGTGGCACGTCGCGTGGCTTGGGCTGGGTACAAGGCTATTTGTGAGGCTCAGCTTGCGCTGCGCCCCATTCGCATCGATCCCCTGTCATTTTCAAATGACGGCCTTGCGACGGATCTGCAGTGAATGACCCGCACTACCTGATGTGGGCAGCGCTGGCTGCCGGCATGGTCGGCTTGTCCAAAGGGGGCTTGCCCACCATCGGCATGCTGTCGGTGCCGATTCTTTCCCTGTTCATGTCGCCGATCAATGCGGTGGTGATGCTGCTGCCCATTTACATCATCTCCGACATGGTGGGTTTGTGGCTTTACCGAAAAAACTTCAGCGCCATCAATTTGAAAATTCTCATCCCTGCCGGTTTGGGAGGTGTGCTGGTCGGCTGGCTGGCGGCATCGCTGGTATCGGACACCGCTGTCAAGTTGATGGTCGGTCTGATGGGTGTGGGTTTTGTACTCAATGCCTGGATCAAACGCAAAAACGAACAAGCCGCAAGCCCGGCCAATTGGGGGCGGGGTTCACTGTGGGGCGTGATCGCAGGTTTTGCCAGCTTCATCTCGCATGCCGGAGGCCCCCCTTTTCAGGTTTATTTGCTGCCCCAAAAGCTGCCAAAAATCGTGTTTGCGGGCACATCGACGCTGTTTTTTACAGCCATCAACCTGGTCAAACTGGCGCCTTACCATCAGTTACGGCCCTATGACACAGAGCAAATGATGGGCGCCGTGGTGTTGATCCCGTTTGCCCTGATAGGCACCGTTGTGGGGGCCTACCTGACACGCAAAATCGCCGATGAATGGTTTTTTAAAGCGGTGCAAATCGGCTTGCTGGCGATCTCCCTGAAGCTGATCGCTGACGCATTGCAGGCTTGAAAGCCCTTCAGATCAAACCGCACAGGGTCTTGGCATTTTTACAGCGTGGATGTCGGTGGAATGGCGTCGGCAGGCCAGCGCAGGCTTTGTCCTGTGCGCGTTTCAATGGCCAGGCGGTCTTCTTCGCTGTCCACATCCGTGCGGTAGTGGGTGTTGGCTGTGGGCCACCGGAACACACTGTCGGGCTGTGCGGCTTGCCATTGCCGCACACCGATGTGCGCATCACCCGACAAGATTTGCTGGCCAACAGCCCAACTGAACATGACGGGGTTTCCGGGCAAGCCCTGCACGGCAGGTTGCAACATTTGTGTGCCTTCAGGGCGATCGGCAAAGGCGCCCATCAGATCGGCCACGTCCTGCGTGTTGATGAGCGGCTGGTCTGCCAGGGCCACGATCACCGCATCCAAGCCCGATGACAAAGCCTGCAAGCCCACGCGCAAGGAGCTCACATGGCCTGATTCAGTCTGGGGGTTGATCACTGTGCGCGCCCCAAATTGGGCCAAGCAGGCCTCTTGCTGAATGCGTTCGGCGTGGTGACCCAAGACCAACACCACCTCAGCGATGCCCGCATTCGACAAGGCTTGCAGTTGACGCGCCAGCAGGCTGATGCCGTCCAGTTGCAACAAGCATTTGGGGCGATGGCCCATTCGGGCGCCGGCACCTGCGGCCAGCACGATGCCGCCCACACGTTTTGCGGGCACTCGGCTGGGCGTTGGCCCTCCCGTTTCAAACACACTCAATTGACTTCTCCATCGGCCTTGGCTTGTGCACACCTGCGATCATCCCATCCGGCAAAGCCGAATGTCTGTCTGCCATTGTGCCGCCGCCCGCTGCCATGGGGCTCAAAAAATGGGCTCCGCTGTCCCCACTGCGAATGCCGGCCATGGCGACCTTTGCACAAAACCGCTAAAGTATTTTCTTTTGTGTCGCCCTCAGGAGCCCTGTCCCATGAATGCACCTTTACACCGTGAAATGCCCGCTGGTCATCTGGACACCGCCCAAGCCTTGAATGAGGTCTCCCAAGCTTGGGACAGCAGCATCCTGCCCGAGCTGAAAAAGTACATCGAAATCCCGGCCAAGTCGCCCGCATTTGATGCCGAGTGGGCCGCCCATGGCCACATCGAGACGGTGCTGCGCCACGCCGCGCAATGGGTCGAAGCGCAAAAGGTCGAGGGCCTGAAGCTGGAAATCATTCGCCTGCCGGGCCGCACACCCGTGATGTTCTTTGAGGTGGACGCCACCCGCGCTGCCACCGAAGGCTCTGGCCAAACCATCCTGATGTACGGCCACATGGACAAACAGCCCGAGTTCAACGGTTGGCGCAACGACCTGGGCCCCTGGACCCCAGTGTACGAAGACGGCAAGCTGTATGGCCGTGGCGGCGCTGACGATGGCTATGCGGTGTACGCCAGCATTGCGGCTTTGCAGGCCCTCAAAAGCCAGAAGACCCCGCACCCGCGCATCGTGGGCCTGATCGAGACTTGCGAAGAATCAGGCTCGTACGACCTGATGCCTTATGTGGACACCCTGCGCACCCGCTTGGGCGATGTGGGTCTGGTGATTTGCCTGGACAGTGGCGCGGGCAACTACGAGCAGCTGTGGCTGACCACCAGCCTGCGCGGCATGGCCAGTGGCACGCTCAAGGTCGAGGTGCTGACCGAGGGCATCCACTCCGGCGATGCTTCGGGGCTGGTGCCCTCGAGTTTTCGGATCATGCGCCAGGTGCTCGATCGCCTGGAAGACAGTGCCACCGGGCGTTTGTTGCCCGCCAGCTTCCATTGCGAGGTGCCTGCCGAACGCCTGGCACAAGCGCGCGCCACGGCCGCCATATTGGGCGATGAGGTCTACAAGCGCTTCCCCTGGGCGCACTACGATTGCGGCGGCTCGACCAGCTTTGCCTTGCCCACCACCACCGACCCCACACAAGCCCTGCTCAACCGCACCTGGACGCCCACCTTGAGCGTGACCGGCGCAGAAGGTTTTCCGGCCCTGAAAGACGCCGGCAACGTGCTGCGGCCCTACACCGCCTTCAAGCTCAGCCTGCGCCTGCCCCCGCTGGTGGATGCCACACAAGCCGTGGCCGAGATGAAGGCCCTGCTGGAAGACAACGCGCCTTACCAGGCCAAGGTCACCTTTGAAAGCGGTGGCGGTGCCACCGGCTGGAACGCCCCAGGCACGCAGCCCTGGTTCGAACAAGCCCTGAACAGCGCCAGCCAGGCGCACTATGGCGCCCCCGTGGGTTACATCGGCCAAGGCGGCACGATCCCGCTCATGAACATGCTGAGTGCCGGGTTCCCGAAGGCCCAGATGATGGTGTGCGGCGTGCTTGGCCCCAAGAGCAACGCGCACGGACCGAACGAGTTTTTGCATGTCCCCTACGCCAAGAAACTCACCGCCGCCGTGGCCGAAGTCATGGCCCGCATGCCTTGATGGCGATGCAGCGGCTGTCGATTTCACGGCCCACGGTTTCAGCCTTGCCAGGCGAAGCGGGCCAGTTGGCGGTTTTTGATTGGGCTTTGCCAGCTGCACGCCCCTTGGGCACGGTGCTCTTGGTGCACGGCCTGGGCGAACATGCCGGGCGCTACGGCGAATTGGCCGCACATTTGCACGATTGGGGTTTTGCCATTCGGGCTTACGACCAGCAAGGCCATGGCCTGTCTGAAGGCGCACGCGGCGACCTGCTGCGGCCCGGCAGTTTGCAAGCTGATTTGTGCCGTGTGATGGACGATACACGGAGCCGCCCGGCCTTGGCCGATGCGCCACTCATTTTGCTGGGCCACAGCATGGGGGGGCTGGTGGTGGCGCGAACGCTGGCCGAACAAAGGCACTCGGCAGATGCGGCAGTGCTGTCTTCTCCGGCGTTTGGGGCGTTTCCCAATTTGCTGCAGAAAATGCTGCTGGCCACCTTGCCCCGCTGGGTGCCGCATCTGCGGGTGGACAACGGGCTGAAGACCGAGTTTGTGGCGCGTGATCTCGAGGCTGTCAAAGCCTACGAGGCCGACCCATTGGTGCACCGGCGCATTTCAACGGGTTTGGCCGCCTGGATTCTGGACAACGGCGCCCGGGCGTTGGCCGATGCGCCGCAGTGGTCTGTGCCCACATTGCTGCTGTATGCCGGTCAGGACCGGCTGGTCAACGCCCAGGCCAGCGCTGCATTTGCCGAAGCCGCACCGGCTGGCGTGGTGCAAGCCGAGTGCTTTGACGCCATGTACCACGAGATCTTCAATGACCTCTACCGCGTCCAGGTGTTCACCGCGCTCAAGCGCTGGCTGCTTGCACGCTTTTCTGCTTGATCGCCATCCACACCAGCGCCACGCCCGTCAGGGCCACGGGCAAGAGTGAACCGATGTTCAGCCAAGTCCAGCCTTGCGTGGTGACGAGTGCACCCGAAGCAAACGAGGTCACGGCCATGGTGCTGAACACAAAGAAGTTGATGGCGGCCTGACCGCGGTCTTTTTCGGCCGGGGTCCAGGCTTTCATGGCCAAGGTGGTGCTGCCGGTGAACAGGAAGTTCCAGCCCAGGCCCAGCAAGAACAAGGCGATCAGGAACTGGTGCAACTCGACACCCGTCAGGGCAATGGCAATGCAGGCCAGGTTGATGACCACGCCCACACCCATGATGGGCAGCGTGCCGAATTTTTTAATCAGATGGCCCGTGAAAAAACCGGGCGCAAACATGCCGATCACATGCCATTCGAGCACCAACGCGGCATCGTCAAAACTGAAGCCACACACCTGCATGGCCAGTGGGGTGGCGGCCATCAGCAGGTTCATCACGCCGTAACTGAGCGCAGCTGCCGCTGCGGCCACGATGAACACCGGCTGGCGCATGATTTCGGACAAAGGGCGCCCTGCGCTGTCGCCAGGCTTTTTGGCGGGCACGGCCGGGAAACGGATGAAAGCCATGCACACCATGGCCAGCACCGCAACGATGCCCAGCGCCATGTAGGCGCCCAAAAAAGGGGTTTCGTACACAGTGCGGGTCCGCGATGCCAAATTGGGCCCCACGATGGCACCGATCAAGCCCCCCGCCAGCACCAGCGAGACGGCTTTTTCGCGAAAACCGTCAGCGGCCAACTCGGCCGCGGCAAATCGGTACAACTGGCCGTTGGCACTGTAATACCCCGCAATCACCGTGGCCGCGACCAGCAGCCAGAAGTTCTGGCTCCAGGCGGCATAAGCGGCCAGCAATGCCGAAAACATCGCGACCACCAGCCCCAGCTGAAACGACACTTTGCGCCCCCAGCGCGACTGGCTTTTGGCCACCAGGCCGGTCGACAGCGCACCACCCACCACATAGCCCATGACGGGCAAGGTGGCCATCCAACCCAACGGCGCCATGCTCAAGCCCACCAGGCCGTTGATGGCAATGAACGTGACGTTGTTGGTGAAGAAAAGGCCCTGGCAGAGCGTGAGGAGGATGAGGTTGGCGTTCATGCGGGCCAGTGTATCGCCTGATACTTATGAAGCGGTGTCGCCCCGGCTCTTGGCCATGGGCCTGCAAATAGCCCGGCTTGGACAGTGAACCGCTCAAGCGCCCAGCGACAGCGCGGCCAGCACGGCCAGGGGCGCCGTTTCGGCACGCAAAACACGCGGGCCCAGCGTCACGGGCTTGAACCCTGCCGACAAAGCGGCGGCTTCTTCGGCCGGGCTCAGCCCACCCTCAGGCCCGCTGAGCACGGTCACAGGGGCCTGGCCCGCCATCTGCGAGAGGGGCTGTGTGCCTTGTGCCAAAGACAGCACCCAGCGCTCGCCGCCAGCAGCCTGCTTCACCCACTCGTTCAGGGTCACCCCGGCATGCACCACGGGAACCCGGTTGCGCCCGCATTGCTCGGCTGCGGCCACGGCCACACCTTGCCAATGGGCGAGTTTTTTGTCCGCACGCTCTCCCTTGAGCTTGAGCACGCTGCGCTCGGCCACCATCGGGGTGATGCTGGCCACGCCCAACTCGGTGGCTTTTTCGACCAGCCAGTCCATGCGCTCATTGGCGGTGATGCCCGCCAGCAGGTGCACTGGCCGTTGTGCCTCTCGTTCCACCGGGTGGTGCATGCCGACTTCAACATCGACATCGCTGCGGCCCATGCGGGTGACGGTGGCGTCAAACTCCCCGCCTTCGCCATTGAACAGCGTGATGACATCGCCCGGCTGTGTGCGCAGCACCTGCACATGGCGGGCCGCGCCAGGCGGCAGGCTCAGGGCCAGACCGGTGCGCAATGGCTCGGGGCAGTAAAAACGCGGCATGCTCACATGCGCCCGTAAGCCAAGCCGACCTGAGGGGTCGTGCCTTCGATCTCGTCGATCAGCTTGAGCAAAGGACCCAGCTCGCGGTAGCGGTCAGCGGTGGTGCGGATGTAGTGCAAAAAGCGTGGTGCATCGGCCAGGTATTTGGGCTTGCCGTCGCGCAAGGTCAGGCGGGCAAAAATACCCGCCACTTTGAGGTGGCGCTGCAAGCCCATCCACTCGACCGCCCGGTAAAAAGCCCCGAAGTCGCTGTGCCAGTCTTCAAAGTCCATCAAACCGGCCTTGCGGGCTTTTTCCCAATACCGGATGGTGATGTCCAGCACAAAGTCTTCGTCCCAGGTCAGGAAGGCGTCGCGCATCAGGCTGGCCACGTCGTAAGTGATCGGGCCATAGACCGCGTCCTGAAAATCCAGCACCCCCAACTGCCCGCTGCGAGGACCCGTTCCGTGGGGCATCATCAGGTTGCGCGGCATGAAGTCACGGTGCACAAACACGCTGGGGGCGGCCAGGTTGCGCTGCACGATCAGGGCA
Source organism: Limnohabitans sp. 2KL-17 (assembly GCF_003063415.1). Lineage (GTDB taxonomy): Bacteria > Pseudomonadota > Gammaproteobacteria > Burkholderiales > Burkholderiaceae_C > Limnohabitans_A. Next base: position 38,404 of record NZ_NESK01000013.1, on the reverse strand, counting down.
AAAGCCTTGTCAAAAACCTCCCGGTTCTTGCCTTCCAGCACGACGCCCCTGTGCCGGGCCAGATACCAGTCCGGGAACAAGCCGAGTTCGCGGTTCAACAAAGCTGCGTCGTAGGGCGGCAAAACACCCGTGCGCGAGGCCAGTTGCCACTGAATCAGCGTGTCAACAGCCTGCATGTACAGCCCATGGTTGGCCTGGGGGCGCTCGGGGTCGATGGCAGACATCATGGTGGCATCGCCCAAGTCGCTCAGCAGCATGAAGCCGCAGGCTTCTTGCCAGTCCAGCACCTCGGGCGCATGCAGGCCTGCGGCGTGCATCAGGGCCGCAATCCGGACGAAGGGCTCCGAATTTTCCTTGTCTGGGGGCGCGTCCATGACGATGCGGCTTTCACCTTGCCTGGTGTCCACGCGCAAGTACCGCCTGAAGCTGGCATCGGCCGATGCAATGCGCAAGGTATCTGGCAAAAGCCCCTGCGCCTCACAGTTGTCTGACAGCCATTGATGGAACAAAACCTGACGGGCGGGGTCAGCCCAGCTGACGTCAGAACCCGGCGCCGGAGGGAGGGGGGAGGATAGGGGAAGGTGGCTCATGGATAATCCCATTTTACAAAGCCTGATGCCGCCTTCTTCGGGCAACGACAGGCTGACTCTTTTATTACATTTCCCCTGTGGTCACCCATTTCGCTTCGCCGTCCTTGCTGTCGCCTTCCCTTGCAGGCTTTGCCCCGCGTGCGCTGGCCGTGGTGGCGGTGCTGACCGTCGGCATGGGCTGGGCCCACTCCCAGCCCCTTGGCTTGCCCCTGCGCAGCAGCCCTTTGCTTGAAGAAAATATCTCCACCCGTCAGCAAGCCGAAGGCGCTGTTTTTGTGAACGGCCAACAGATCACCGTCCGTCCGGACATGGACCTGGTGGTGGAGGGGCAGGCCAGCATCCGGCGACCCGGCCTGGCTGTGCGTGCGGACCGGGTGGACTACGACCAGACACAGGATGTGGTGGACGCCTCAGGGCACGTGCGCGTCAGCCGTGAAAGCAGTGTTTTCGTCGGTCCGCGCTTGAGGCTCAAGGTGGACAGCTTCCAGGGCATTTTTGAGAAACCTGATTTTGAGCTTTACAGCAGCGGGGGTTACGGACAAGCGGCAGAAGTCGAGTTTGTAGACAACAAGCGCGCCATCATTCGCCAGGCCAGCTACACAACATGCCGCCGCAAACCGGGCCCGGAATGGTTGCCCGAGTGGCTGCTGAAAGCCACGCAGATGCGCATCGACGAGGAAGAGTCCACCGTCATCGTTGAAGGGGTGGAGTTCCGTTTTCACGACATCCCTGTTTTGACGGCTTCATCGATCAGCTTGCCTTTGACCAACGAGCGCAAATCAGGCTTCCTGCCGCCGCTCTTGAGCATCGACACGGTCAACGGCGTGGAAGTGGCACAACCTTATTACTTTGACATCGCTCCTAACCGCGATGCCACTATGGTCACCCACGTGATGAGCCAGCGCGGCATCGCTGCCGACACCGAATTGCGTTATTTGGAACAAGGCTACAGGGGCCAAGTGCGTTTGAACTTGATGCCCTTCGACAAATTGCGAGATGAGCGCCGGTGGGGCTTGTCCACTCAACACAATGGCAGCATTGACACCGGGCTGGGCAGCGTGGGTCTGGACCTGCGTTTGAACCGGGTCAGTGACAAAAATTATTGGCGGGACTTTCCGCGCTCGGGCCTGCTGCTCACGCAGCGTGTCCTGCCGTCCACGGGGGTTTTGTCCTGGGGGCGCGGCGACTTCAGCATGACCGCGCAAATGCAACGCTGGCAAAACCTGCAAGACCTTGCACCGCCCTATGACAGGGCACCCCAAATCACCATGCGCTATAGCCAATCGAACGCAGAAGGCCTCGATTGGTCAGTGGTGGGTGACACCACGCGCTTTGAGGCCGACTTTTCTCGTGTGCCCAGTCTTGTCAATGCCAAACCGCGCAATGGCGAGCGCAGCTTTGTGCAAGCCCAGGTCAGCCGCCCCTGGATACGCCCCTGGGGATTCTTGACACCCAAATTGCAGCTGCATGCTACGCGCTACCAAATGGACAACACTTTGGACAATGGCGCACTCTCGGTGAACCGTGTCCTGCCCACCTTCAGTTTGGATTCCGGCTTGGTGTTTGAACGCGAAACCCGGTGGTTTGGCCGTGATGTGTTGCAGACACTCGAACCACGTGCCTTTTACGCTCGCACGCCTTTCAAAAATCAGGACATGCTGCCTATTTATGACACTGGCGCCACCGACTTCAACTTGTCCACGATTTTCAGCGAGAACACTTACGTTGGTCATGACAGACTGGTGGACAATAATGCGCTGACGCTGGGCGTGAGCAGCCGCTTTTTTGATGCAGGCAACGGCGCTGAAATGCTCAGGGTGGGTGTGGCACAACGCATCCGATATACAGACCAGCTTGTCGGGCTCGAAAAAAATCAACCGATCGTCTCTGCAGGCTTGAGTGACATTTTGTTCGGCGCCGGTATCCGGTGGGATGACCGCTGGGCATTAGAAGGCACCATCCAGGCCAAAAACCAGACACACGAGATCAACCGAACCACGCTGCAAGGACGCTACAGCCCAAGCCCCTACCGTGTCATCAATGCGGCTTATCGATCCAACAACCAGGTCACCCCCAACTCTGCGTTTTTGGATCTGGGGTGGCAGTGGCCTTTGAGCGACATGGTGGGGAACACCGACCAGCAAGCGGATACCGCCTGGTCGCGCGCGCCCGGTCAGGGCCTTGGCCCGGATCGCTGGTACACGGTCGGCCGGCTCAATTACAGCCTGAAAGAGCGCAGTCTCGTGGACACGTTGCTGGGTCTCGAATACGATGCGGGTTGCTGGCTTGGCCGAATCGCCTTCCAGCGCCTTCAAACCAACATCACCAGCGCCAGCGCCTCGAACGCCACCAGCCGCATCCTTTTTCAACTCGAGTTCATCGGTTTGGCACGCGTAGGCATCAGCCCCTTGAAGAGCCTGAGTGACAACATTCCCCGCTACCAATACCTGCGCGACAGCACGGTTCAACCCAGTCGGTTCCAGCACTATGAATAACCTGATCTCTCCTGCCCGCTCAGCTTTGCTGGCCTCCGTCCTGGGCACCATCGCTTGGCTTGGCGCCTCAGGGGCCTTGGCACAAACCCCGACTGCGGCCATTCGACAGGCTGATTTCATTGTGGCGGTGGTGAACTCCGAGCCCATCACCAACCAGGAAGTGCAGGCATTGCGCCAACGCCTGGCCAAGGAATCGGCCAGCCGAGGCAACAAATCCGAACCGGATGAGCTCACCCGCTTGGCCATAGAGCAACTCATCAACGAGAAAGCGCAGTTGCAGCAAGCAAGGGACGCCGGTATCAAAATTGAAAACGAGGCCATCGATCAAGCCGAACTCAACGTGGCTGCCAGCAACCAGTTGACGCGTGAAGAAATGTACAAACGTCTGGCACAAGACGGCATCTCACTGAGTACGTTTCGTGCGCAACTGCGCACCCAGTTAACGCTCAGCCGCTTGCGTGAGCGTGAGGTTGAAGGCCGTGTGCGTGTCAGCGACCTGGAAGTCGAGCAATTTTTGCGTGAACAGCTGAAGGCACAAGCGGCACAGGTGCCTGCCCAATTGAACTTGGGCATGATCTTGATCGCCGTGCCTGAAAACAGCACAGAACAAGCCATCCAGGCCTTGAGCGCGCGCGCCACCGACATTGCACGCCGCGCCCGCGGCGGCGAAAACTTCGCCGAACTGGCAAAAACTTTTTCTCAAACCGCCGACCGGGGTGCCAATGGCGGTGACATGGGCTTGCGCCCTGCCGACCGCTACCCCGATTTGTTCATTGAAGCCACAAGCAGTCTGAATGCGGGTGAAGTCGCTGCGCCCGTTCGCTCGGCTGCAGGTTTTCACATTCTCAAAGTCATTGAGCGGCGCCAGGCCAACACCCTGCTCGTGACGCAAACCCGGGCCCGCCACATTTTGCTGCGCCCTTCAGCGCAAATGTCGCAAGCCCAAGCCGTAGACCGCCTGACCGAGGTTCGCCAAGCTGTGCTGTCAGGCAAGGCGGATTTCGCCGCCATGGCCCGCGAGATGTCACAGGACGGCAGCGCACAACAAGGCGGCGACCTGGGTTGGGCCAACCCGGGCATGTTTGTGCCCGAGTTCGAACAAGTCATGAACGGCTTGCGCCCAGGCCAAGTGGCAGCTCCGCTGGTATCCCGCTTTGGCGTCCACCTGATCGAAGTCACCGACCGACGCAGCGCACCCATGAGCGATCAGGAACAACGCGCCATGGCTCGCAGCGCCTTGCGCGAAAAGAAGCTGGATGAAGCTTATGCCACTTGGGTTGAAGACATTCGAAGCCGCGCCTATGTCGAGATGCGCGAGCCACCGCAATGAAGCACATTGCACGCAAACGATTTGGCCAGCACTTCCTGACCGATGGCGGCATCATTGGCGCTATTGTGGACGCCATCAAACCGGAAGCGGGTCAAGCCATGGTCGAGATCGGTCCTGGTCTGGCCGCTTTGACCCAGCCCCTGGTGGAGCGTCTGGGCCACCTGACGGTGATCGAACTGGACCGCGACCTGGCTGTGCGCTTGCGCGAGCACCCACACCTGTCGGTGGTGGAGTCGGACGTGCTGAAGGTGGACTTCAGAGCCCTTGCGGCACAGATGCTGGCCAACACAGCAGGCGCTGTGGCTTCAAAGGAAAAAATTCGGGTTGTCGGCAACCTGCCCTACAACATCTCGACCCCCATCCTGTTCCATTTGCTGGCCCAGGTCGATGTGATCGAAGACCAGCACTTCATGCTGCAAAAAGAAGTGATTGACCGCATGGTGGCAAAGCCCTGTACGTCCGATTACAGCCGACTCTCGGTCATGCTGCAGTGGCGCTACGACATGGCCAATGTTTTGTTTGTGCCGCCTGCAAGCTTTGACCCGCCCCCGCGAGTGGACAGCGCCGTGGTGCGCATGGTGCCACTGGCCACACCGCCCCAACTGAATGTCAAAACACTTGAAACCCTGGTGCAGGTGGCCTTCAGCCAGCGCCGCAAGATATTGCGCAACACTTTAGGCAGGTGGCTCGAAGAAAAGGGCTTTGCCGGCAACTTTGACGTGCAGCGCCGGGCTGAAGAAGTACCCGTGGCCGAGTTCGTCGCGCTGGCACAAGCGGTCTGAGCCAGACACACAAGACCTGCTAAGCCATTTCAAAAAGCCACTGGCCCATGAAAAAGCCCGTCACATGGACGGGCTTTTTTACATTCAGGCCCTGCCTCAGCAGCAAGGGGCCTTCAAGAACTTCAGGCGGCTGCGAGCCAGTAACCTGCGTTGAATGGGCTGCTCATGCGCAGCGCCAAGGGCGACACGTCCACCAATTTGTCGGTGGGCATTTTTTCGCCCTCTTCGACCGATTCGCCCATCACAGCGTCCTCGGTTTGTGCCTCATTCGCCCGTCCTGCTTGGCTATTTTGCGCAGAACGGGCTACAGAAAAGAATAGAAGCATCGGAAGGGTATCTTCCTGTCCCCCCAGTAATCTGCCGTATCCCGGAAGATGTCCAGCAATTGCTCGCGGGCTTCCTTGTCGAACTTGGCGTGTGCGGGTATTTGCTCCAGCACCACAATAAAGCCAGGCTGAGGGCCGGACTTGTGCAATGGATCGGTCATGCAGTCGTACAAGGCATCGAAGTTCTTGCCAAAGTGCGAAGGCAGCGTGAATTGCGCACCAATCAGGTCCAGCACATCCTGTTTGCTCTGGGCTTCGGCCAGATTGGCATACAAAAAGTGGTGGCCCAGGTTTTGGGCGGCATCTTGCAAGTCGCTCACGCGGTAAGCGCGGATCGACTGCACGATGTTGGACCGAACACCCTTCAGGGGCGTTTCAAGGTCGTGACGAATCGGCGTGTCCATCTCCGTGGTCTTTCTCTAAGGTCAAAAAATCAAGGCTTGTCGACAATCACGCGAAAACTCGCGTAATGGTCTTGTGTGTAGTAACAGGTCTGTGGATTGCGGGGCACTGGGCCACCGCAAACGATGCGCCGCGCTCCGCGATGCTTTAGGCCAGGTGTTCTGACGGTGTATTCAAGGTAAAACCCCCGCGTTTGACGAGGCAGAAGACGCTCGCGGTTGCCAAAAACCGTACCGTCCTTTTCATAAGGAAAAGGACCGCCCTTGCGGATGAGTTGGTACGTTTCTTGGCCTTCTCGCGGCAAATCTGTCACCTGCAAAGCGGGTGAAGCTTGGGCATCGGTGGCTGGACGGGCTTGCACCGTTAAAGTGCAAATTGATAATGCCAACCCCAAAAGCACTGGTAACCAGCGCTGCAGAGAGGCGATTTGTCGCGCCACCTTCATGAAAACACCTTTCAGAAGTCCCCGGGTTAACCCGAACACTCGAAGGCGCTAGTGTGAGGCAAGCGACATAAAAAAGCAATAGGATGCCCAATAAATAGGCAAAGCTTGTCCGGGCATTCGCTCTTTAAGTGAGCACGAGCTTATGTTTTATGGCTTATCTCGCAGCGTTGGCATCGGCCACCGTCAGGGCCGTCATGTTCACAATCCGTCGCACCGTGGTGCTGGGCGTCAGGATGTGAACCGGCTTGGCAGCACCCAGCAAAACAGGGCCCACAGCGATGTTGCCACCCGCCGCGGTCTTGAGCAGGTTGTAGGCAATATTGGCGGCATCAATGTTCGGCAAAACCAATAAATTCGCATCTCCCAGCAAGCTGCTGTTGGGCATGATGGCTTGGCGTGCGGCCGTGTCGAGTGCCACGTCGCCGTGCATTTCGCCATCCACTTCGAGCCAAGGCGCTTTTTTGCGAAGCAAGTCCAGGACGTCGCGCATTTTGATGGCGCTGGGCTGGTTGGAGGAGCCGAAGTTCGAATGGGACAACAAGGCCGCCTTGGGCTGAATACCAAAACGTCGCATTTCCTCAGCCGCCATGACGGTGAACTCGGCCAATTGCTCGGCTGTGGGGTCGTAATTCACATGGGTGTCGACCATGAAGACCTGACGGCCCGGCAGCATCAAGCCGTTCATGCAGGCAAAGGTATGGACGCCAGCCCGCTTGCCAATGACCTGGTCGATGTAATTCAGGTGCATGGGGTTGGTCCCCCAGGTGCCGCAAATCATGCCGTCCACATCGCCTTTGTGCAGCAACATGGCGCCAATCAGCGACAAACGGCGTCGCATTTCGATCTTGGCGATCTGCTCGGTCACGCCCTTGCGCTCGGTCATGCGGTGGTAGGTCTGCCAGAAATCACGATAGCGGTGGTCCATCTCCACGTTGACCACGTCGTAATCGAGTTCTTCTTTCAGGCGCAGGCCGAATTTTTCAATGCGTTCTGCAATCACGGCAGGGCGGCCAATCAGGGTCGGGCGGGCAAGGCCTTCGTCCACCACGATCTGGGAGGCACGCAAGACGCGTTCTTCCTCGCCTTCGCTGTAGGCGATGCGCTTTTTAAGGGCCCGCTTGGCAGCCGTGAAAATGGGCTTCATCATGGTGCCGGAGGCGTAGACAAAGCCTTGCAACTTTTCGCGGTATGCATCCATGTCCTGAATGGGGCGTGAGGCCACACCGCTTTCGGCGGCGGCTTGCGCCACGGCAGGTGCAATTTTCATCATCAAGCGCGGATCAAACGGCTTGGGAATGAGGTACTCGGGGCCAAACGCCAAAGGTTCGCCCACATAGGCGGCCGCCACAACTTCACTTTGCTCGGCCTGGGCCAGTTCGGCAATGGCGTGCACGGCAGCGATTTCCATCTCCAAAGTGATGGTGGTTGCGCCGCAATCCAGAGCACCCCGAAAAATGTAGGGAAAGCACAGGACGTTGTTGACCTGGTTGGGGTAGTCGGTGCGGCCGGTGGCCATGATGGCGTCGTCGCGCACGGCCTTGACGTCTTCGGGGTCGATTTCGGGGTTGGGGTTGGCCAACGCAAAAATCAGCGGCTTGGAGGCCATGCTCCTGACCATGTCTTGCTTGAGCACACCGCCGGCAGACAAGCCCAGAAACACATCGGCGCCCTCAATCACCTGCGCCAGCGTGCGCTGGTCGGTTTTTTGCACGAACTGGATTTTGTCTTCGTCCATCAACTCGGTGCGGCCTTCGTAAACCACGCCGGCCAGGTCGGTGACCCAGATGTTTTCACGCGGGATGCCCAGCTTGACCAGCAAACCCAAGCAAGCCAGGGCCGCAGCGCCTGCACCCGAGGTGACCAGCTTGATCTTTTTAGGGTCTTTGTTGACGATTTTCAGGCCGTTCAAGATGGCCGCGCCCACCACAATGGCCGTGCCATGCTGGTCGTCGTGGAAGACCGGAATCTTCATGCGCTCACGCAACTTGCGCTCAACGTAAAAACAATCGGGGGCTTTGATGTCTTCAAGGTTGATACCGCCAAAGGTGGGCTCCAGCGCGGCAATGATTTCAACCAGTTTGTCCGGGTCTTTTTCGTTGATCTCGATGTCGAACACATCGATGCCCGAGAACTTCTTGAACAGCACGCCCTTGCCTTCCATGACCGGCTTGCTGGCCAGTGGCCCGATGTCGCCCAGGCCCAACACGGCGGTGCCGTTGGTGACAACACCTACCAAGTTGCCCCGGCTGGTGTATTTGAAGGCCGCAGCCGGGTCTTTGACGATTTCTTCGCACGGCGCCGCGACGCCAGGGGAGTAGGCCAAAGCCAGGTCGTGCTGGTTGACCAGCTGCTTGGTCGGCGCGATGGCTATCTTGCCGGGGGTGGGGAACTCGTGGTATTCGAGTGCGGCTTTGCGCAGCTGTGCGCGTTTTTCTTCGGCTTGGACCTTGTTGGTCATTGTTCTTGCTCCGTTTGGGGGGTGTGCTGTCAAGGGTGCCAGTGATCAGCAGCCAATCTGAATGGAATGTAGGGTGTCGATGTACGGGGTGACAACCGGGTCATAATTCATTGTAGACCCCGGATTAAATGGTTTTGAGGATACCAATACGCCAGGCAAGTGAGTTGGCTTTTGACTTTTGCACACGAATCAGCGCAAATGCTTCCAGGCCTTGTGCTGCAAGACTTGCAGCACGCTTATGGCGCGCGGCCCCGGAATGACTTCAAAAGTGGCGCCGACTTGCAGGAAGCCCGGCCTGTCGACCGCCAAGTAAAACCCGCATCGTCCGCTGAGCACCATGTCCTTGGCCGCCTGCGGATAAGCCATGACGGCATTGAATTTGCCGCAAGGCTCACGGGGCTGTGTCACGCGCAAGGCCACCTCGCCAAACTGCAAGGTGTCACCGATGAACAGGTCTTGTTCGAGGACACCATGCAGGCTGAGATTTTCGCCCAGCAGCCCAGGGGCCAGGTCTTCTTCGAACAGGGTCACGCCCCGGGTCTGGCGCTGTGCCCGCCACCAAGGCAAGTGCTCTGAAGGCATGGCATAAACCGCCTTGCTCAAGCCGCCGTGCACAGTGGGGTCGGCTTGCTCATCGCCAAGCAAGCCCATGACCCCGACTTCGACTGGGCCACTCACAGGGGTTTTGCCTATGGCCGAAGCCATCTTGCGCCCACTGACCATCAAAGGGCGAACCCGGCCGGTCTGGATCGAGAGGAGGGTGCCGCGGTCGGCTTTTGGCATTCGCGGATCGGCTTGGGTCATGCCCCGATCAGGCTTTCATCAGGGCTTCGATCTCGTCGGCCTTGACCGGCACCCCGCGCGTGATCAGCTCGCAACCGGTCTCGGTCACGATGGCGTCGTCTTCGATGCGAATGCCGATGTTGTGGAACTTTTCAGGCACGCCCACAGCAGGACGAATATACAGACCTGGTTCGATCGTCAACACCATGCCTGGCTGAAGAATGCGGCTCGGGCGGTCTTTGATGGTCTCGCCGCTCAAAGGGTCTTTGCGCTCACTGATCTGGCCAACCTGTGAAGGTTCCACGTAACTCCCGCAATCGTGCACATCCATGCCCAACCAGTGGCCTGTGCGGTGCATGTAAAACTGGAAATAGCTGCGGTTGGCAATCACGTCTTGCGCATTGCCCACCTTGTTCTTGTCGAGCAAGCCCACATCGAGCAGGCCCTGCGCCAGCACCGCCACCGTGGCCTCGTGTGGATCGACAAACCGGGCACCCGCCTTGGTCACGGCCACAGCAGCATCTTGTGAAGCAAGCACCAGGTCATACAAGGCGCGTTGCGGACCAGAAAACAAGCCATTGGCCGGGAAAGTGCGGGTGATGTCGCTGGCATAGCCATCGAGCTCGCAACCCGCGTCAATCAACACCAGATCGCCATCTTTGATCAAGGCCGTGTCTGCACGGTAATGCAGCACGCAGGCATTGGCCCCGCCGGCCACGATGGAGCCATAGGCCGGGTACTGCGAGCCGTGTTGACGAAACTCGTGCAACAGCTCGGCATCCAGGTGGAACTCGCGCACTTCTTGCCCGGCGCGCAGCATGGCGGCGCTGCGCTGCATGGCACGGATGTGGGCGCGGGCGCTGATGGCCGAGGCACGGCGCATGGTGCCCTGCTCGTTCGCATCTTTCACCAGGCGCATCTCGTCAAGGATGCTGCACAGATCACGCTGCTGATCGGGGCACAAAGCGCCATAGCGAACGCGCGAACGGACCGACTGCAGCCAGCCGTCCACACGGCCTTCAAGACCTGCATGGATGGCAAACGGGTACCAGACCGTGCTGCGGTTTTCCAGCAACTTGGGCATTTGCGCGGCCATCTCGCCGATCGGGAAGGCCCGGCTCAGGCCCAAAGTGGCGGGTGCGGCATCCGGCCCCAGCCGAATGCCGTCCCAGATTTCTCGCTCCAGATTCTTTGGCTGGCAAAACAATGTGACTTCGCCCTCAGCCGTGATCACCAGCGTGGCATGCGGCTCGGTGAAGCCGGTGAGGTAATAAAAGTAACTGTCGTGCCGGTACAGGTAATGGCTGTCCCGGTTGCGCTGCTGCTCAGGTGCAGTCGGAATGATGGCGATGCCGCCTGTGCCCAGCTGGGCAGCGACGCTGGCACGGCGTTGTGCGTAGATCGTAGGAGAGGTCATTTGAACATTGTAGAAGGGGGCCAATAACCTGTACTGCGGCCGTCAACCGTTCAACTGCGCCAGCCGCTCGGGCGTGCCCACATCGGTCCATTCGCCCGCGTACACCTCGCCCGAAACCTGGCCCTGGTCCATCGCTGCCCGCAGCGGGGGAGCCAGCGCCAGCGCCACGCCCTCGGGATTGCCGGCAGAAAGGCCGCCGTTGGCAAAAAAGGTTTTTTTATACAACGCAATGGTGCTGAAGGTCAGGTTTCGGCCCACCGAGCCTTTGGGCAGGTTGAGCACCTGGCCTGTTGCCGAGAGTCCGAAGTCACCACCCAAGTTGTGCGCCGGGTTGGGCACCAGCCACAAGTGAGCGGTGTGCTGGCTGGCGGCAAAGCGCTGCAGGGCTTCGGGTGCGAAGACAAAGTCGGGTGCGAACACATCGCCCGCCACCACCCAGAAGACTTCGGCCAATTGCGGCAAGGCGCGAACAATGCCGCCAGCGGTCTCCAGCGCTCGGCCAAAGTCCTGGCCTTCGTGCGAATAAGCCAGGTCCACCACCGGCAAACCTGGCCAGTTGGCTTGCACGCCGAAGTGAGCCAAAATTTTTTCACCCAGCCAGGCGGTGTTGATCAACTGACGGGTGAAGCCCCCTCGGGCCAGCGCCTGCATGGGCCACTGCATCAAGGGCTGACCGCGCACTGCCAGCAAGGGCTTGGGCAGGGCGTCGGTCAAGGGGCGCATGCGCTCGCCACGGCCAGCGGCCAGCACCATGGCCTGGGCCAGAGGGGCTGCACTCAAGGCATGGGCCGTGGCTGGGGGATGGAAACGATCGGTCATCCTCTGATGTTGCCACGCCTTGAGGCGCTCCCGAGACACAAAAAGCCCAAGACGAGGTCATAAACTCCATTGGCCGCTCCCGCACACGGAAACCGTCACACCTGCTCAAAAAAGAGACACGCCCATGACACGCCCTGATCAAACGGTCATCGTTGCCGCTCAAAACGCTGCACTTCGGCTGGCCGACCGGCACACCCCCTTCGTCATGAACGATTGGTATGTGGCGGCTTTTGGCGAAGAGGTCCAACAACAATTGCTGGCCCGCACCCTGCTGGGCCGGCGCCTGGTTTTTTTCCGTTCGGCCGATGGTCGTGTTGTGGCCCTGGAAGACCGTTGCCCGCACCGGTCCATGCCTCTTTCGGCCGGTTCGCTGGACCAGGACACCATCGTGTGCGCTTACCACGGCCTGCGGTTCAACACCGAGGGCGACTGCATCGAAGTGCCTTCGCAAGCCACTTGTCCCAAAAACATGGGCATCAAAGCCTACCGAACCCATGAGCGCGGTGCCGTGGTCTGGATTTGGATGGGCGATGCCGAGCAGGCCGACCTGAGCAAACTGCCACCGCAAGACTGGATGGAAGACGCCGAGTGGGAACGCTCGCAAGGCTATCTGGGCTTGCAAGCCAATTACGTGCGCCTGCACGAGAACCTGCTGGACCTGACGCATTTGAGTTTTTCGCACGCCAAAAGCTTTGGCACGCCGGATTACGCCAAAGCCGTTTTTGAAAGCGAAATCGGCGACGGTCAATTCGCCTTGCTGCGCAACGTGGTGCCCACCACCTTGCCCCCCGTGTGGGGCATTCCCACCGGGCTGACGGGGCAAGGCCAAGCTGCCCGCATCGTGCGCTCCGAATTTCGAAGTTTGGGGCTGCACGAGGTGTCGGTGACGTTTTACGATTGTCATTTGCCCGAAAACGAGCGGGCCCTCTTTCGCATCCGCACCGCGCACATGCCCACCCCCGAGACGGCCACCCGCACGCACTACTTCATCGTGCATGGGCGCGATTTTGCGCAGGCTGACGCGGAAACCACGCGCTTCATGCACCAGCAGTTGTTCGTGGCTTTTCAAGAAGATGTGGACGGCCTGGCCCTGCAAGAGCAAGCCCTCGCCAGCACCCCTGCCGAAGATTTGTACGAGTTTTCAGTGGCTGCCGACGCCCCTGCGGTGGCCATGCGTCGCCATGTGCTGGCCCGGCAACAAAAGGAAGCCAAGGCCTGAGAAGCCCCATTCAAGCCCAAGACTGGCCCGCCCCATGCGCCCACCGCTTGGGCAGACGCTCCCCTGGACACAAGCCGCCAACACCTTGAGGTGGGCCTTCTAACTCTCCCTGTGCAGGCCTTGCATGGCAGGCTGCCAGTCGCTACCGCCTGGCAGACAACCGCTAAAATCACGGGTTTTCCAGAATACCTTCCCGAAAGCTGACCCCATGGCCAATCAACAACAAATGGCAAACGCCATCCGCGCCCTTGCAATGGACGCTGTTCAACAAGCCAACTCGGGTCACCCGGGCGCCCCCATGGGCATGGCCGACATGGCGGTTGCCTTGTGGGGCGACCACCTGCAGCACAACCCGAAAAACCCGCACTGGGCCAACCGTGACCGCTTTGTGCTGTCGAACGGCCACGGCTCGATGCTGATTTATTCGGTGCTGCACCTGACGGGCTACAAGCTGCCGATCGAAGAACTCAAGAACTTCCGCACCCTGCACAGCAAAACCGCCGGTCACCCCGAAGTGGGCGTGACGCCTGGCGTGGAAACCACCACCGGCCCGCTGGGTCAAGGCGTCACCAATGCCGTGGGCATGGCGCTGGCCGAAAAAATGCTGGCCGCCGAGTTCAACCAGGCAGGCCACACCATCGTCAACCACCACACTTATGTGTTCCTGGGTGACGGCTGCCTGATGGAGGGCATCAGCCACGAAGCCTGCGCGCTGGCCGGCGCCTGGAAGCTGAACAAGCTGATCGCCCTGTACGACGACAACTGCATCTCGATCGACGGCCAGGTGGCCCCCTGGTTCATTGACAACACGCCCCAGCGCTTTGCCGCTTACGGCTGGAACGTGATCGATGCCGTGGACGGCCACGACGCCAGCGCCGTGTCCAAGGCGATAGCCGCTGCCAAACACAGCGCGGACAAGCCCACCCTGATCGTCTGTAAGACCGCCATCGGCAAGGGCTCGCCCAACCGCGCGGGCACTTCCAAGGCCCACGGCGAGCCTCTGGGCGCTGAAGAAATCAAGTTGACACGCGAAGCCCTGGGCTGGACAGCCGAGCCCTTCAAGATCCCCAAAGCGGTTTATGCCGATTGGGACGCCAAGGCTGCAGGCGTGGCCCGCGAGGCCAAGTGGAACACCACTTTTGCCGCTTACAAAGCCGCCTTCCCGGCACAAGCCAAAGAGTTCGTGCGGCGCATGAAGGGCGATCTGCCCAAGAACTTCAACCAGGTGGCGTTTGACGCTGTCGTTGCGGCCCACACCCAGGGCGAAACCGTGGCCAGCCGCAAGGCCAGCCAGCTGGCGCTGGAAGCCTTTACGGCCGCCCTGCCCGAAATGCTGGGCGGCTCTGCCGACCTGACGGGCTCGAACCTGACCAACACCAAGAGCACCCCGGCTTTCCGCGTGGACCTGGCCGGTGACGTGGTCAAAACCGAAAGCGGAAAAATCGGCCGCCACATCAACTACGGCGTGCGCGAATTCGGCATGGCCGCGATCATGAACGGCCTGGCCCTGCACGGCGGCTACATCCCTTACGGCGGCACCTTCCTGACCTTCAGCGACTATTCGCGCAACGCCATCCGCATGGCCGCGCTGATGAAGCAACGCATCATCCATGTGTTCACCCACGACTCCATCGGTCTGGGCGAAGACGGTCCGACCCACCAGTCGATCGAGCACGCCGCCAGCCTGCGCCTGATCCCCGGCCTGGACGTTTGGCGCCCCGCCGACACCGCCGAAACCACCGTGGCATGGGCCGTGGCCCTGCAAAACGCGCACCGCCCCTCGGCCTTGCTGCTCAGCCGCCAGAACCTGGCCTACTCGCCCAAGAGCGATCTCGGCGACATCAGCCGTGGCGCCTATGTGCTGTCCGAGCCAGCACACGTCGGCATCAAGAAGACCCACGGCGTGATCATCGCCACCGGCTCTGAAGTGCAACTGGCCCTGGCCGCGCAAAAGCTGCTGGCCGAACGCAAAATCGGTGTGCGCGTGGTCTCCATGCCCAGCACCAACGTGTTTGACCGTCAGGACACCGAGTACAAGCAAAGTGTGCTGCCCGCAGGCGTTGCCCGCGTGGCGGTCGAAATGGGTTCTACCGACGGCTGGTGGAAATACGGCTGCGCCGCCGTGGTCGGCATCGACACCTACGGCGAGTCGGCCCCCGCCCCTGTTTTGTTCAAGCACTTCGGCTTCACTGCCGAAAACGTGGCCGACACGGTCCACGCTGCACTGCTGAAAGCCTGACAAGGCACAACCGGCTGAAAGGTTTCGGCGCCCGCGGGTGCCGAAACCACGCTCAGGGATCAGGCTCACGCAAGGGTTTTGATTTAAAAACCGGTTACGTAACCGTTTTGTAACTTTTCCCCCAAGGCATTCACCATGACCATCAAGCTTGGCATCAACGGATTCGGTCGCATCGGCCGCCTGGCCCTGCGCGCAGCCCTGAAACACGGCTTCACCGACATCCAGATCATGGGCATCAACGACCCGAAGCCCGCTGATTACCTGGCCTACATGCTCAAGTACGACAGCGTGCACGGCCGATTTGACGGCACAGTGGACTTCACGGAAGACAGCCTGATTGTCAACGGCAAAAAGATCAAGCTTTCGCACGAACGCGATGCACACAACTTGCAGTGGGGCCCGATGGGCGTGGACATCGTGCTCGAGTGCACCGGCCACTACCTGACCGAGCCCACCAGCCAGATGCACATCGTTGCAGGCGCCAAAAAGGTGGTGATCTCGGCGCCTTCCAAAGACAGCATCCCCATGTTTGTGTACGGCGTGAACCACAAGAAATACGCGGGCGAGAGCATCGTGTCGAACGCCAGCTGCACCACCAACTGCCTGGCCCCCGTGGTGAAGGTGCTGAACGACAAATGGGGCATCAAGCGCGGCCTGATGACCACCGTGCACGCCGCCACCGCCAGTCAGATGACCGTGGACGGGTCGTCCCGCAAAGACTGGCGCGGTGGCCGAGGGATTTTGGAAAACATCATCCCCAGCAGCACCGGCGCGGCCAAGGCTGTGGGCGTGGTGATCCCCGAGATCAAGGGCAAGATCACCGGCATGGCCTTTCGGGTGCCCACCTCGGACGTGTCCGTGATTGACCTGACCGTGGAGCTGAACAACGAAGCCAGCTACGCCGAGATCTGCGCCGAAATGAAGGCGCAAAGCGAAGGTGCCTTGAAAGGTGTGCTGGGCTACACCGACGAGAAAGTCGTCTCCACCGATTTCCGTGGCGAATCCTGCGCGAGCGTGTTCGATGCCACCGCCGGCATTGCGCTGGACAAAACCTTCGTCAAGATCGTCGCCTGGTACGACAACGAATGGGGTTACGCCAAGCAGTGCCTGGAGATGGTGCGGGTTGTTTCTAAAAAGAAGTGACCTGCGTCTGAACGGGCAGCGGGTGCCAGCGGCAGACTCAGCTGCCGGCGCCCCGCCAGGGCTCAGAGGCGCTTCGCTTTGCCACATCGCCCCGACGGGGCGCCGGCATCTGAGTCGTGGTGACCACGGACAAAACGGCTTCGGGTACGCCCTCTTGATTGGTGACAGCAGGCCTTGGTTGCGCTTGCGCGCATCAAGCCTTGACCGCTGCAGCTTCCACAAACGCCAACACCGCCTCGAGCATGCGCCGCACATGGGGTTGCACGCCTGCGGCGACTTCGGGCAGGTAATCAAACGGCCATTGTTCCTGCATGTAGGTGCATTGGGTCATTTCCAGTTGCACCGCATGGATGCCCTGCTCGGGCCTGCCGTATTGGCGGGTGATGTGCCCGCCTTTGAATCGGCCATTCAGCACGGCGGTGTAGGGGGCTGCTTGTTTGCCAATGGCCAGCAAGTGCTCGGCCAGAACCGGGCTGCAACTGGCCCCGTTGGCCGTGCCCAGATTCAGGTCGGGCAGGGTGCCCTCGAAAAAACGGGGGACTACTGAGCGAATCGAATGCGCATCCCACAAGGCCGCTGCGCCGTGCGCTGACCGAATGCGTGTGAGCTCTCGCGCCAGCTGCGCATGGTAGGGCTGCCAGATGGCTTCGCGGCGCTGGGCAATCTCTGCTTCATCCGGTTGTTCAGCCGGCTCACGGTACAGCGGTTGGTCGTCAAACAAATCCACCGGGCACAGGCCGGTCACGCTTTGGCCGGGGTAAAGGCTGGCGCCATCGGGTGGCCGGTTCAGGTCGATCACAAAACGCGAATGCGTGGCCACCAGCACCGAGGCACCCAGGGCATCGGCAAAGTCGTACAGACGCTCCAGGTGCCAGTCGGTGTCGGGCACGCGCCGAGCTTCGTCGGTCAGGCGTGACGCCAGCGCGGGCGGCACATGCGTGCCCACATGCGGCATGGAAATCAGCAAGGGACGTGTGCCCTGGCGAAAGCGAAAAGGGGGCTCGGTCGTTTGAAAGTTCATGGTGTGTGTTGCCAGGATGGATGACTTGCAAAAGTGCGGGCGAACATCAATATCGTCAAGGGAATGTTCACGCCACCTGACTCGACAGCGCCATGCCGTCAACAGCCAAACGCCCCTGGCGCACCACGCTGCATGCGGGGCGCTGGCCTAGCCAATAAGCCAGTTCGGACACATCCCCCACCGGCCAAAGCACAAAGTTGGCCGGCCCCCCCACATGGATCTGCCCATGCGTGGCCTGCAAACCCAACGCCTGCGCTGCATGGCGGGTCACGCCCGCCAGCGCCTCGGGCACGGTCAGGCGGAACAAGGTGCAGGCCATGTTGATCATCAGCAACAAGCTCAGGGCGGGCGAGCTGCCGGGGTTGTGGTCGGTGGACACCGCCATGGGCACACCGGCCTCACGCAACGCCGCAATCGGTGGCAAATGGGTGTCGCGCAGGGTGAAGTAAGCACCGGGCAACAGCACGGCAACCGTGCCGGACTGCCGCATGGCGGCAATGCCCTGGGCACTCAAATGCTCGATGTGGTCACACGACAAGGCGCCATAACGCGCGGCCAGGGCCGCACCCCCCATGTCGGACAGCTGCTCGGCATGCAGTTTCACGGGCAAGCCCAGCGCTTTGGCGGCCTCAAAGACTTTTTGTGTTTCAGCCAGTGTGAAACCGATGCTTTCACAAAAAACATCCACGGCATCCACCAGGCCCTCGGCAGCCAGGGCGGGCATCATCTCGTGGCAGACCAAGTCGATGTAATCGCCGCTGCGCCCTGCGTAATCGGGTGGCAAGGCGTGTGCCCCCAAAAAACTGGTGCGCACCGTGACCCCAAAAATCTCGCCCAGTCGCCTGGCCACGCGCAGTTGTTTGCGTTCGTGCGCCAAGCTCAGTCCGTAGCCGGACTTGATCTCGATGGCGCAAACACCTTCAGACAACAGCGCCATCATGCGAGGAACTGCGGCTTCAAACAGTTCGTCTTCGCTGGCTTGGCGTGTGGCCTTGACAGTCGACACGATGCCCCCACCGGCGCGGGCCACCTCTTCGTAACTTGCGCCCGCCAGGCGCATGGCGAATTCGTTGGCACGCAGGCCGCCATAAACCAGGTGCGTGTGGCAATCAACCAGGCCTGGCGTCACCACCGCACCCTTTGCATCGTGCTGCTTGCGCGGCCGATACACCGCTGGCAGTTCGGCGTGAGCGCCCACCCAGACAACCACGCCCTGGTCCACCACGATGGCCGCATGGGGGACTGCGTCAGCACCTGCACCCAAAGCTTCGGGGGCCAAATGCAAGTGGCGCCAAACGCCATCGGCACCAGGCAAGGATGAGGCAGAAAAAGAAAGGGTCATGGTCAATGGTCGTGAAAGGTCAAGGCCAAAAGCACTGCGCCAGGATCTTGGGGAACCAAGCGCCAGGCCAGCGCTGCATCGCACCACCATAGCCCTTGTTGCGTCACCAGATTTTCAGGGCTTTGGCCTTCGAGCAGCCAACGCCCTTGCACCGACAAGAACAAGCCTTGGGTACTGGCGGGCCAATCGGTTGGCGTCCGAACAATCTGCACGCTGGCGCGGCACACGGCACGCCGGGTCATGGTGTTGAAATCGAAACAATCACCGGACAGCAAGCGGGCATGAACAGGGGCTTCTCCAGCAAAGGCAAAGGGTGCCAACGGGGTGTCAAGGCGGTGCTCGATGTGACCGTCTTCGGTCTGCAAATGAACCCCGCCACCCTGCAGCAAAGTGATGACCCTGTCGACGCCAGGAAAAATTGAAAATGGACCATCGCTGGCAATTTGCGCGACACTCACGCGCCAGTCGAAATCGGCCATGCCCGCGCCGACCGGAACACACGCGATCTCGCGTGTGACACCCCCCCCGTTTTTCCAGGGTGTCGCTGGCAGGTCCGGCACAAAAAATCGGTTCAGTGTCATGGTTTCAAACGGTCCACAAAAAAGCCCCCCTATCAGGGCATCCACGCCATCACTTGACCATGGGCAGCTTCAAGCCCTGCTTTTTGGCGGTGGCCACGGCCAGCTCATACCCGGCATCGGCGTGGCGCATCACGCCCGAGCCGCTGTCGTTGACCAGCACGCGCGCCAGGCGCTCGGCGGCGTCATCGCTGCCGTCGGCCACGATGACCATGCCCGCATGTTGCGAATAGCCCATGCCCACACCGCCACCGTGGTGCAGACTGACCCAGCTCGCACCGCCGGCCGTGTTGAGCAAGGCATTGAGCAGCGGCCAATCGCTGACCGCATCGGTGCCGTCTTTCATGGCCTCGGTTTCGCGGTTGGGACTGGCCACTGAACCGGTGTCCAGGTGGTCACGCCCGATGACGATCGGCGCTTTCAATTCGCCCGTGCGCACCATTTCATTGAAAGCCAGACCGGCCAGATGCCGCTCACCCAGACCCAGCCAGCAAATGCGCGCCGGCAAACCCTGGAAGCTGATGCGCTCGCGCGCCATGTCCAGCCAGCGATGGGTGTGCTTGTTGTCCGGAAACAGTTCCTTGATCTTGGCATCGGTTTTGTAAATGTCCTCGGGATCACCCGACAAAGCCACCCAGCGGAACGGCCCCTTGCCTTCGCAGAACATGGGGCGAATGTAGGCGGGTACAAAACCCGGAAAATCAAACGCGTTCTTCACGCCATGGTCGAAGGCCACCTGCCGGATGTTGTTGCCATAGTCGACCGTGGGGATGCCCATGGCCTGAAAGTCCAGCATGGCCTGCACCTGAGTGGCGCAACCCTGTGCTGCGGCTGCGGTCAGGGCCGCGTGCTGCGCCGGGTCGCGTTGCGCGTTTTTCCATTGCGCCACCGTCCAGCCGGACGGCAGGTAACCATTGATCAGGTCGTGCGCCGAGGTCTGATCGGTCACCAAGTCAGGGCGAATGCTACCGGCTTTGACGCGCCGCACCAGCTCAGGCAGGATATCAGCGGCGTTGCCCAGCAAGGCAATCGACACCGCTTCTTTGGCTGCGGTGTGGTGCGCGATCATGGCCAGTGCTTCGTCGATGTCTTTGGCCTGCTTGTCAACGTAGCGGGTGCGCAAACGGAAATCAATGCTGCTTTGCTGGCATTCGATGTTGAGCGAGCAGGCGCCCGCCAGCGTGGCGGCCAGGGGTTGTGCGCCGCCCATGCCACCGAGGCCCGACGTCAAAATCCAGCGGCCTGCCCAGTCGTTGTTGTAGTGCTGACGGCCGGCCTCCACAAAGGTCTCGAATGTGCCCTGCACGATGCCCTGGCTACCGATGTAGATCCAAGAGCCAGCAGTCATCTGCCCATACATGAACAAGCCCTTGCGGTCGAGTTCATTGAAGTGTTCCCAGTTGGCCCATTTGGGTACCAGGTTGGAGTTGGCAATCAGCACGCGCGGTGCATTGGCATGCGTTTTGAAAACCCCCACCGGCTTGCCCGACTGGATCAACAAAGACTCGTCTTCGTTCAGATCTTTCAGCGACGCCAGAATTTGGTCAAAGCACGCCCAATCACGCGCTGCACGGCCTATGCCGCCGTACACCACCAGATGTGTCGGGTTCTCGGCGACCTCGGGGTCGAGGTTGTTTTGCACCATGCGGTAGGCCGCTTCGGTGACCCAGTTCTTGCAGGTGAGTTGGGTGCCGCGCGGTGCGCGCACCACACGGGTCGGGTCCAGGCGGGGGTCGTTGAGAGTGCTCATGGTGGTGTCCTTGGGAATGAACATGAAATGGGGTGGGGTCAGGCAGATTCAGCGTAGGCTCGGCAAGCCGATGCTGGTGCAGGTTTGCAGCAGAGCGCCGCTCTGCACCATGCCAATGGCCGCTTGCATGTCGGGCTGAATGTGCCGGTCGTCTTCCAGGTGGGCAACCTGCGCTCGCAACAAAGCCACGGCTGCAGCCAGGGGCGAACTGGTCTGCAATGGCGCATGAAAGTCGCAGCCCTGGGCCGCGGCCATCCACTCGATGGCGATCACGGCCATGGCGTTGTCAGCCATGGGCAGCAAGCGACGAGCGCCGTGCGCGGCCATCGACACATGGTCTTCCTGGTTGGCCGATGTGGGAATCGAGTCGACACTGGCGGGGTAAGCGCGCTGCTTGTTCTCAGACACCAGCGCAGCGGCCGTGACCTGCGGAATCATGAAGCCCGAATTCAGGCCCGGCTTGGGCGTGAGAAAGGCGGGCAAACCCGACAGTGCAGGGTCAACCAGCATGGCGATGCGGCGTTCGGCCAAAGAGCCGATTTCGCAAATGGCCATGGCAATCATGTCGGCAGCAAAGGCCACAGGCTCGGCGTGGAAGTTACCCCCCGACAAGGCCTCGTCGGTGTCACTGAAAATCAACGGGTTGTCCGACACACCGTTGGCCTCGGTCTCCAGCAACTGGGCCGCGTTGTGCAACACATCGAAGCAGGCGCCCATGACTTGTGGCTGGCAACGCAGGCAATAGGGGTCTTGTACCCGCTCATCGCCTTGCAGGTGCGAGGCGCGAATGGCGCTGCCGCTCAGCAGCTGGCGCAAAGCCTCTGCGGTGACGATCTGGCCACGGTGCTTGCGCAAGCGGTGGATGCGGGCGTCAAAGGGCGCATCCGACCCCTTGGCGGCATCGGTGGCCAAAGCACCGGTGAGCAGCGCCGACTGGAACAGGCGCTCGGCTTCAAACAAACCGGCCAAGGCATTGGCGGTGGAAAACTGCGTGCCATTGAGCAAGGCCAAGCCTTCTTTCGGGCCCAGGGTCACAGGCGCCAGACCCGCGCTGGCCAGCGCCTGCAGGGCAGGCAATCGGCCCTGGGGGGTGTCGGCATCGCCCACGCCAATCATCACTGCCGTCATGTGGGCCAACGGTGCCAGGTCACCCGAAGCCCCCACAGAGCCCTGGCCCGGCACCACCGGGATAATGTTTCGCGCCAGCATCGCCTCAAGCAAGGCCAAGGTGGCCGGGCGAATACCTGATGCGCCTTGTGCCAGGCTGGCGATTTTCAGGGCCATCATCAGGCGTGTAATGGGCACTGGCGTGGCCTCGCCCACGCCTGCGGCATGAGACAGCACGATGTTCCGCTGGAGGGTTTCCAAGTCTTGTACCGGAATGCGCACACTGGCCAATTTGCCAAAGCCGGTGTTGATGCCGTACACAGGCTCGCCCTTGGCCACAATGCGGGCCACTGCATCGGCACTAGCTTGCACGGCACCCGCGCAAGCCGAGTCCAGCTTGGGTGTCGCCCCCCGGTAAATGGCGCACCAGTCGGCCAGGCTCACCTGACCAGGAATAAGTTTCAAAATCAAATTGGGCATATCAAGGGTCTGCAGTTCAAAAAAGGGCTGGGCGAAAAATGCTGTGGTTTCAAGTGGCCACCGGGTTGCCACTGGCGCTGTAGCGGCTGCCCAGGCGGTAGCGGCTGGCCGGGTGCAAGCAACGCACCAGCGTGACCGGGACACCTTTTGTCCAGGTACGGCGGGTCAGCAGCAAGCAGGGTTCGGCCGGGTCCATCTGCAGGCGCAAGGCCTGCTCGGCCGTGGGCAAGACAGCATCGACCACGTGTTCAATTTCATCAAAAGGCACGGTGCGCACCAAAAACTCGGAGGGCTGCTGTTGACTGAAGTCTTGCTGCGCAAAATCAGGCACCACATTCGGGTTCACATAGCGGTCTTCGAGTTGAATGGGCAAACCGTCTTCAAGGTGCACGCAAACCGAATGGAACACCGACTCGCCCGTGCGCACCGCCAGAGCGGCCGCCACCTCAAGGGAGGCAGAAACACGCTCAACCACCAGCATGGTGCAAGCGTAATCGTGGCCACGTTGGCGAATCTCAACCGCCAAGTTGACGATCTGAAGCAAGGTGGACTGTGGTTTTTGTTCGGCCACAAAACTGCCGACGCCCGCCACACGCACGATGCGCCCTTGCGCCACCAGTTCACGCAAGGCCCGGTTGACCGTCATGCGCGAGATGCCAAATTGGGCCACCAGTTCGTGCTCAGTGGGCAAGCGCTCGCCAGCCCGCCAAAATCCATCCTGGATCTTGCTGGCGATGTGGTCCTTGACCTGCTGGAACAAGGCCACATCACCCCCCGCCACACGCATCACTTTGTCAGCTCGGGTTTTAAGGGCAGCGACCGGCGAGGCAGAACGTGTCATCACAATCAATGGCGATCCGACGCCATGGCTTCGGCGCGGATTTCTTCGGTCAATTGCGCCTTCAGGGCCATGAACTCGGGCGAGGTCTTGATCGTGTAGTGCCTGGGGTGTGGAAAGTCCACTGCCAGCTCGGTTTTGATGCGACCCGGGCGCGCGCTGAAAACAGCCACGCGGTTCGCCATGAAGATGGCTTCATCGATGTCGTGCGTGACGAACAACACTGTTTTTTGCGCCGACTCCCAGATACCCAAAAGCAACTCTTGCATCAACACCCGGGTCTGGTTGTCGAGCGCTCCAAAGGGTTCGTCGAGCAACAGGATTTTGGGATCGTTGGCAAGCGCCCGGGCAATCGCCGTGCGTTGCTGCATGCCGCCAGACAGCTGCTTGGGAAAGTGCTGCTCAAAACCGCGCAGCCCGACTTTGGAAATGAAATAATCGGCGCGCTCTTTTTGCGCCTGCTCGGGCAGGCCACGCTCGCGCAAACCAAAGCGGATGTTCTGCTCAATCGTGAGCCAGGGAAACAAGGTGTAACTCTGAAACACCATGCCCCGATCGGCACCCGGGCCCTGCACTTTGGCGCCGTCCAGCAAGACCTGCCCAGTGGTGGGCTGGTCCAGCCCCGCCACGATGCGCAGCAAGGTGGACTTGCCGCAACCCGACGGGCCCAGAATGGTGACGAAATCGTTTTCATGCACTTCAAAATTCACCGGCGTCAGGGCTTGTGTTGCTTGCCCTTTGGGTGAAGTGAAGACGCGTGAAACGTCTTGAATGGACAGTTGGCTGCTCACAGAGAACTCCAGGCAAACAGGCGGCGGTTGAGGGCCTTGAAGGCCAGGTCAGAGACCAAGCCAATCAAGCCGATCACGATGATGCCGAAGATGATCTGGCCGGTGTTCAACAAGGCCTGGCTGTCGGTGATCATGTGGCCAATGCCCGACGACGAGCCGATCAACTCGGCCACGATCACATAGGTCCAGGCCCAGCCCAACACCAGCCGCAAGATTTCGGCAATCTCCGGGGCCGCACCTGGAATCAGCACGCGCTTGACGATGCCCGCAGGGTTAGCGCCCAGTGTGTAAGCCGCTTCGACCAGATCACGTCGGGCTGCGCCCACGCAGACTGCCACCATCAACAGGATTTGGAAAACCGAACCGATGAAGATCACCAGCACCTTTTGCAACTCGCCAATGCCGGCCCACAGAATCAGCAGAGGAATAAAAGCCGAAGCAGGCAAATAGCGGCAAAAAGACACGAAGGGTTCGAGAAAAGCTTCGACCCCTTTGTGCGCCCCCATGGCGATACCCAGGGGCACCGCGACGAGGGTTGCCAAAATGAAGCCCGCGAGCACACGCCAGATGGTCATCGCGATGTCGTGGGTGAAGTTGAACTCGGTGAACAAGAGCAGTGCCTCTTGCACCATGGTCACCGGGCTGGCCAAAAAGGTGGGCGAGACATACCCCCCTAGCGTGAAGAACGCCCAGGCGCCAAAAAACAAAATGAAAAAACCGATGCCCAACAGCCACCGAGACTGCGCGCGCACCGGCTCCAGTGGAGCCAGTGCCCGACGACGTGGCCGCAAGGCCTTGCCAGGGCCTGAAGTCGGATGCGCGCTTGTCATGGGCTTACTTGATGAAGCTGGTGTCAAGCATCACCACGAAATCGGTGGGTGCTTTGCGGATCACGCCGGCTTCCAGCAAGATGACCGAAGCGTCCTTCATGAAGGCTTGCAGTTCACCAGCAAAAAACTTCTGGTTGGCCGCTTTGTCTTGCCAACGCAAAAAAGCCGACGACTTGGCAAAAGCCTCACCAGTTTGCTTGACCGCTGCACCCATGATTTCGTTGGACTTGGCAGCATCGGTCTTGAGCAACTCCAGCGCATCGAAATACGCATTGGCCAGACCTTGTGCGGCCTTGGGGTTGGCCTTGAGCCATTCGGGCGAGCAGCCCACAGTGTCCATGACCATGGGGTAGTCGAGCGTGGTGGCCAAAATCTTGCCGGCTTGCGGGTTGCTGCGCACGGTGGACAAATACGGCTCGTAGGTCATGGCCGCATCAATTTGACCCGCCACAAACGACTGGGCTGCAGCTTGCGGTGACAGCGTGGTGAGCTTGACGTCTTTCATGCTCATGCCGTTTTTGCTCAGCATCCAGGCCAGGCCAAAGAAGGGTGCGGTGCCCGGTGCGTCGACGCCAATGGTCTTGCCCTTGAGATCGGCAAAGTTGTTGATGTTTCCGCGCACAGCGATGCCGTCTGCACCAAAGGATTTGTCCAGTTGGAAGATTTGCACAATCGGCACGCCATTGGTGTTCCAGGCGACATGGGTTTCTACGGTAGTGGCTGCGCACTGGATCGCATTGGAGGCCAGCGCCAGGTGACGGTCTTTCTGGGGAATCATCTTCAGATCAACCTGCAACCCGTGCTTCTTGAACAGCCCGGCCTTGTCGGCCAGGGTCAGGGGGGCAAAACCGGTCCAGCCCGACATGCCCAGGGCCAGCTTGACCTCTTGGGCTTGTGCCTGGAATGCAACGGTGGCCGTGAGGGCACCGGCCAGCATCAGCGATGCCAGTTTGACGTTTGACTTGCGCATGAATGAACTCCTGTGTGTTGAACAAGCCCACACCTTCTGCAGCCAGAGCTGGCGCTCAAAGGCGGGTGCAAAAGCATCGCCGAAATTCTGTTTTGCTGTCTATACAAAATTGGACAATGAGAAAACAGCTGCCAAGCCCAAGAGACAACATCTCTCCCATAATCCTTAAAAACCCTGGAGATGATAGCGTTTGCAACCCGAAAAGCACGGGGAATTACACCATCTTGCTGTCTATACAAATTACTGTTATGGAATTAAAAAACACGGATCAAGGTGGATCGCCGCCCTGGCTGCAAGCCATGGGTGAGCAGTGCACCCAGCCGCCGAGCCTTGTGCGAATAAAGCGATGCGCGCGCACGAGGCTCTGCAAACCAGGCTCTGTGTCAACAGTCCGAGACTTATGCCCGGATCAAGTCGGCCGCTTTTTCGGCCAGCATGATGGTCGGTGCGTTGGTGTTGCCACTGACGATGCAAGGCATAACCGAGGCATCCACCACGCGCAGGCCCTGCACACCGCGCACGCGCAACTGCGCATCCACCACCGCCATGGCGTCTTGCCCCATGCGGCAGGTGCCCACCGGGTGGTAAATGGTGTCAGCGTTCCGGCGAATCCATTGCGTCAGCTGGGCATCGGTCTGCGCTCCGGCAGAGCTGGCCACTTCGTGGCCGTGTGCACTGAGGGCAGGCGACGCCATGATGCGCCTGGCATGGCGAACGCCCGCCAGCATGTTCACCATGTCATTGGCATGGGTTAAAAACTTCGGGTCAATCAACGGCGACGCGTTGGCATCGGTGCTGGCCAGGCGCACCGTGCCCCGGCTTTTCGGCTGGAGCAAGCACACATGCAGGGAATATCCATGGCCCCAGAACGGTGTGCGCCCATGGTTGACCAGTTTGGCCACCACAAAATGCAACTGAATGTCGGCTTGAGTCAGGTCGGGCACGCTCTTCAAAAAACCCCCAGCCTCCGCAAAGTTGGTGGTCAGCAAGCCCTTGCGATGCTGCCGCCACTGCCACATGCCCTGCAAAAATTTCAAGCCGCCCAGGGCGGACACACCAAACAACTCGGTGCTGGGCACATCGGCCACCAGCACCACATCGGGGTGGTCGTGCAGGTTTTCACCCACGCCGGGCAAATCGCATTGCGTGGCAATGCCCATGGCTTGCAGGTGAGCGCCCGGGCCAATGCCCGATCGCATCAGCAAGGCGGGAGACTGGAATGCCCCAGCGCTCAGAATGATCTCGCGCCGTGCCGTCAAGCTCAGTGTCTTTCCGGCTTGTTGCACTTGCACCTGCCGGGCCACGCCGCTTTGCAGCAGGACGCGTTGCGCAGTCACATCGGTCATCACCTGCAGATTGGGCCGCTTGATGTTGGGCGTGAGGTAAGCCTTGGCGGCGCTGAAGCGCTCACCGTTTTTGTGCGTGACCTGGTAAAGCCCCACGCCCTCTTGCCCGGCACCGTTGAAGTCGGGGTTGTGTGCAAAACCCGCTTGCACACCGGCTTCCACAAAACGTTTTGAAAACACATTAGGACTTTGCAAATCGGCCACATTGAGCGGGCCGTTCTGGCCATGCCAGTCATCACACAAGCTTTCGTTGTGCTCGGCCTTGCGAAAGTAGGGCAATACATCCGACCAGGCCCAGCCCGGGTTGCCCATGGCGGCCCATTGGTCGTAGTCTGCTGGCTGACCCCGCACGTAGATCATGGCGTTGGTCGAACTGGAGCCGCCCAGGGTGCGCCCTCGGGGCTGATAGCCTTTGCGCCCCAACAGGCCAACTTGCGGCACGGTTTCAAGCGACTGCAAAACACTGTTGAGCAAGGGCATGGCCGCAATGCCTGCCGGGCAATGGATGAGCGGGCTGGTGTCCGGTGGCCCGGCCTCCAGCAGGGCCACTTGCACCGAAGGGTCTTCACTCAGACGGGCCGCCAACACACAACCAGCAGAGCCTGCGCCGACCACGATGTAGTCAAATTCCAAGTTGCTCATCTCTGCCTTTCGTCGACTTGTATGTCTTTTTGTCATCACCAAAAGGTAAATAACCTTCCTTTTTAGCTCTTTCTAAGACAAGTCTTTAGCGGGTTTCCACGGAGGCTGCCATCAAGCTGCAGCCTTGGAGGACCCCGTCTTCTTTCGGTCAGGCACCGATATAAACCGGTGCGAAGCCACCGCCAGGCGTTCTGAAGTTGGTGGTTTGTCCTTGGTACAAGCGCGCTGCCAGCGATTGCACTTGTCCGTTGTATGCGTAATTGCGCACATCGAACTTGAGCACCTGCGCCGATTCGCCGCCGGATATGGTGCGCTCGCCCGGGGCCACCAAAGCTTGGGCGATGTAGCCACCGGCCAGAATTTCGCCCCAGACCCGGTGAGTCAACTTGTCGCCCCGGTAAGCAGCCTTGCCGCCGTAGCCGGCAAATGGCTTGAAGAAATAATGTTTGCGCTGCGCCCAAAAGCGCTCCGCGTTGGACGGGGTCACCACCTCGGTCTTGGGAATACCCTCCAGCAAAATGGCTTGCGTGGCCAGCGGCACGCCCATGGCCGTCAAGGTGTCGGCCTTGCACAGCAAGGCCAGGTTGCGCTTGTCTGCCATCAAGGCATGGGCTTGCGGGTGAGGCGTCAGCACCACGGCATCCTGCAAATAGGCTTCACGCAGATCGGCGTGTGCGGGCTCAGTGAGCGCAAAGTCGGTCAAACGGTTGTAAACCAGATCGATCGCAGTGTTGTCAAACCAAAGCTTGTTGTCGCGCCAGACAAGCTGCGAAGGATCGGCAATCCATGCCTGGATGCCGTGGCGCCTGAACAAACCCTGAAACAGCAAAAACTCAGGGTACAGGTATTGCTGCTCAGGGGAAGCGTCCACAATGGCCACCGTTTGCAGGGATCGCCCCGGATGGCTCAGTTGCCACTCGTTTTGAAACATCGCCACAAATGCGGATTCCAGAGCGTCGACTTGCGCGCCGGTAGGCACCATGGCTTCAATCTCCGGGCAGCATGCACGCTGCGCCCGCGCCAGCAAAGCATTGAGCAGTGCCCCGCCCGCATTGGTGTTCACCTCGATCAGACCAAAGCCTTGATCATGTTCGTTGCCGTGGACATGAAAGTCATAACCCATGAACACGCTTTTGGCGCGGCTCGGGTGCCGTGCAATCGGGTCCGATCGGGACAGCACTTCTTCGCGATAAGCCGGCAAGGCGACCACCGATTCCAGCGCCGATATCAAACGGGCCATGCGTTGAACTTGCGCTTGTGACAACACCACCGGGCGTGCCGAGAAAAGCGATGGCAGCCGGTCACGCACCAGTTCAAAAAGCGCCGGATTGCCGATGTCGTCCGCCATGGTTTGCGCCAGCGCCTGGTCATCCAGGCTGATGCAAAAGCATTCGCGGTTGAAGTTGTCGGTGTTGATGTGCTGGGGAGTCAATTGGAAAAGGCGGCGATGTGCTGCGTGTCTGGTGTTTTTATGCGGATGGCTCGGATTCGCTGAACCCCACATAGCGCACAAAACTGGCATTGTCTTCACGCACAGATTTGACGCTGTTGGCCACAAAGGCTTCGTCCGGGTAGCCCATGGCAATGCAGATCATGATGTTTTGCTCATCCGGAATGCCGGCATGCTCACGCACCACATGCGATTGCATGATGCCTTGCCCGTTGATCACACAACCCAGGCCTTGCTCCCACGCTGCCAGCACAATGGCATGAGAAAAAGCGCCCAAGTCAAACTGGCTGATGGCCGCCGGCTCCAGGTATTTGTCATAGGTCAGCACCAGCGAGACCGGCGCATCAAATTGTCGAAAGCCCCGCATCACCCAATCCGTTCGACGCGCTTTGTCGTCTCGGGCAATGCCCATGGCTTCAAAGAGTTGCACGGCCACGTCAATTTGGCGCTTGCGGTGCAAGCCTTCATAGGCCTCGCTCATCGGAAAATCACGCTTGGGGGGCACGCCCGCCACCATGTTGTCTGAGTTGCCTTTGCGAATCCGATCCAGCGGTTCACCGGTCACGACATGCACATGCCAGGGCTGTGTGTTCATGGAAGATGGCGCCCACTTGGCGACTTCAATGATGTCATCGATGACCTTGCGTGGCACCGCTTTGGGCAAAAAGCCGCGGATGCTTTTTCGGGCTTTGATCAATTGGCTGAATTGCATGGTGTTGGCTTCAAGAGCTTATGGAACGGGTTATCCAAAAGATACTAGCACCCACCATTGACGCGCCAGTCACCTAAAGCAACTGCACTTTGACTCTTCGAAAACCACATTCAGGGTGTTCGGCAAAACGGGTGTGTGCTGCGTGCGCCAAGGGGAAAGGGTCTGTTTTTAGGGCAGGTCCTTCCACTCAAGCCGTTAGCCATTGTTCAACTTTGCTGCGGGACGGAACGCCCCCTGCGTGAACCACTTTGCCATCCAAAACCACCCCAGGGGTGCTCATGACGCCGAAAGCGGCAATCTGGCGCAACTCCTCCACTTTGCTCAAGCTGATGCTGACCCCTTTTTCTTTGGCAATTTCTTCAATGAGCGCAACCGTGGTTTTGCATTTGGCACAGCCTGTTCCAAGCACTTTGATGTCCATGACAGATCCTTGATTTGAGGTTTAACGGGTTGAGAGGATGTAAGGGCCGATGAATTGGAAGAAATAGCCGATGACCACAATGCCAAGCGTCACAATCCCAAAAAACAGGGCCAGCAGTGGCGGGCGAACGACTTGCTTGAGCAAAATGAGCGAAGGCAGCGACAGTGCTGTCACAGACATCATGAAAGCCAGCGCAGTCCCCAAGCCAACACCGCGAGCCACCATCGCTTCAGCAATGGGCAAAGTACCAAAGATGTCGGCGTACATGGGGACCCCCACTAGGACCGCCAAGGGAACCGACCACCAATGGCTCTGCCCCAAAGTGGCCTCAACCCATTCCTGAGGAATCCAGTTGTGGATGCCTGCGCCAATGCCCACACCCAGCAACACATACAGCCAGACGCGCCGCACGATGTCAGCTACCTGTTCCTTGGCGTAAACAGCCCTTTCGAGTCGGCTCATACTGACTTGTTCGGCCTCCAGAACGGGTGTGGCAAAAACGAAGGCCTCAATGTGGCGCTCCATCCTGGCGCGGCCAATGGCCATGCCCCCCAAGACCGCCAAAGCCACACCCAAGCTCACATAGACGATCGCAACGGTCCAATCAAAGATGCTGGCCAGCAAAATCACCGAAGCCAGGTCCACCAGAGGAGAAGAAATCAGGAACGAAAAAGTCACACCCAAAGGCAGTCCGGCGCCCGTAAACCCAATGAAGAGTGGTATCGAGGAACAAGAGCAAAAGGGCGTGATCGTCCCCAGCAAGGCAGCCAGCAGACTGCCCTTGAACCCCGAGAACTTGCCAAGAATGGCGCGTGTCCGTTCTGGCGGAAAGTAGCTTTGGATGTACGAGATCGAAAAGATCAACACCGACAGGAGGATGAAGATCTTGATGACATCGTAGACAAAGAAATGGACACTCGCCCCCACCGGCGTGCTCAGGCTCAATCCCAAAATGCCTTGCACAAACCACCCGACCCCTGACGAGAGCCATTCCATTCGCAGCAATTGGGCATTGGCCCAACCCAAAGCTGAAATGCCCAACTGGTTGAACCCCACCACCACAGCAGCGACGACCAAGGCCGAGGCAACCCACTTGAAAATGGCGTTGTGAAAAAAAGAGGCTGCGGGGTTCATGGTCTGTACGTGTCTTGACTCAGAAGTCATGCATCTGACTGATGGGACAAGCCCTCTCAACATCACGCCATGACTGCTGCCCAGTCTGAGGCACGGTCGGACTATTTCCATTGATTCATATCAAAGGTGGCGGTGACATGCAGGTTGCGCAGCGGGTGCTGATCGCCAATGCCGAAATCCGCATGGGTATGGACATTTCAGGCAGACAATCCTGGCATGAACAAAAGTGTCCTTTACGCGTTGGGTGCGGCTGCGCTGTTTGGAGCGAGCACCCCATTTGCGAAGCTCTTGGCCGGCGATATGCCGCCTGTGTTGCTGGCTGGGCTTCTCTATTTAGGCAGTGGCATCGGATTGACACTGGCACGGCTTGTCCGTGACGGCGGGCTCAAACCCTCGGGGCTTTCACGTCATGAATGGCCATGGCTTTTGGGTGCTGTTTTCTTTGGCGGCGTGATGGGGCCTGTGGCCCTGATGTTTGGCTTGACCGCCACCAGCGGCGCTACGGCTTCGTTGGTGTTGAACCTGGAAGCCGTGCTGACAGCGTTGATCGCCTGGCTGGTGTTCAAGGAAAATTCCGGACGGCGCATCGTGTGGGGCATGCTGGCCATCGTGGCAGGGGGTGTCGCACTGGGTTGGCAGACAGAAGCATCATTCAAGTTCGGCGCCATGGGGCCTGTACTGGTCAGCGTCGCCTGCTTGTGCTGGGCCATTGACAACAACCTCACCCGCAAAGTGTCGGCATCAGATGCGCTTTTTATTGCAAGCAACAAGGGGCTGATTGCCGGGACTGTGAACACGGCGATGGCTGTCAGCATGGGGGCTGCTTGGCCCAACTTCGCCCTCTTGTCTGCAACGATGGCCGTCGGCTTGCTGGGCTACGGCATCAGTCTTCTGTTGTTTGTTTTGGCATTGCGGGGCTTGGGCGCGGCAAGAACGGGGGCTTACTTTTCAACCGCCCCCTTCATGGG
The DNA here is from genome assembly GCF_003063415.1 of Limnohabitans sp. 2KL-17. GTDB lineage: Bacteria > Pseudomonadota > Gammaproteobacteria > Burkholderiales > Burkholderiaceae_C > Limnohabitans_A. Next base: position 5,576 of record NZ_NESK01000013.1, on the reverse strand, counting down.
GGCCGCAGTGGCCTTGTTTGTTTTTTCAGAAACGACGTCTGTGGCGTTTTGGGTTGCTACCGTGCTGATGGGCTTGGGCGTGTGGCTGCATCTCACTGAAAACCATGCCCATGAGCACCTGCACGAATGGCTGGAACACGAGCACGAACATGAGCACGATGCGCACCACCAGCACGCCCATGGGGTGGATGCAAGTGACGCCAGCAAACACACTCATCGGCATACACACCTGCCCATCCAGCACAGCCATCCCCATTACCCTGACATTCACCACAGGCACGGGCATTGACTTTTAAGGGGCGTTGAAGCCCATGTGCAGCATAGGCTTGCAGAAATGCATGCATCTGTTGAAGTGGTGCTGTTTGCAACCGCGATGGGAGTCCTCGGCCTTAGCGCCTACTGCCGTTCATTGCACTCGACAAGCTAGTTCGACATAACTTTGGGCGTTGTCACCTTTGAGGAACATCGTGCGGGAAGGATCGAAGTGACGGATCGATGTACTCCCATGGGGCCGCTTGGCTCGCATGTATGTGCAGTTGAGGTTGGAAGGCCGCTGGATCATCGAGCGTTCCAGCGCGAATGGAGAGCAAATCGGGAAGTCGTTCCAGGCGCCCAAACAGGTGGGAGCCGCACTTCGCGCAAAACCCCCGATAGATGCTCTTGCCGCTCGAACCCTTTGACTCGTAATACGTCACTTCGCCTTCAATCGAAAGACCTTGGGAAGGAAAGAAGATGATTGGCGCGGAGGCGCTACCGCTCACCCTTTGGCAATCGCGGCAATGACAATAAAGTTGATACACAGGTTCTGCATCGCTCTTGTACCGAACAGCCCCACAAAGGCAACCACCGTTCATTTCAACTCCTTTGAAAATTGCGGACGATTCAACCATGGCATCTAGCGAATGTCCAGAGAAAAACATGCTTCCGGTCACCCGAAGCTGCCCGCAACAACCGACCCCAAACTTTGCATTTGTATGGCTCCATTTCAGTTTTGACATCATTATTTGTCTACTGAGTTGGGTGAATGCCAGTCATGCTGAGCATTGAACACGGCAGTTCAATTGACTCCTTTGCAGCGGTTACAGTCATTGCTCGTCGTAAGCTGAATTACAGCGATCGGCCATTACCCGCCCTTCGCGGTGACTTACTTATTTCAAGGGCGCAAACAGCAGCTACCATAACTTTCAATGACCTATCGCCTGCATTTACGCCAATGACCAAAAACGAGCTTCTAAACGCTCTACACCACCTCTACGGCAATCTGCTTCTGGGAAACATTCTTCTTGGTTTTTCAGATTCCATTGATTGGAAACTTGTCGGCACCATGATTCATGAAGTACGGTCGCCGAATGTGGCGTTCACGGCGGACCTTGGACCTGTTTTTGGCAGTACAACATCGCTGCGTAAAGATCAGCCAACCATGGTCGATGAATTCCAAAAGATGCTGCGACGATCAGTTGTTGCTGAGAGCTTTGAGGTGCTCGGCCTGTACTGCCGTGAATCTGCCCAGACGGACAAACTTCACGGCTTAACTTGGTATCAGTTTGCTCGGATTCTAAGGAACACTGTGTCACATAAACGCGGGGAGCTGATCAATTGGCCGCCCGAACTTGAGAAGAAAGGAATATCGTCGGTTACCTGGCGGCACCGAACTTTGGATTCAAGTATGGTGGGTAAGCCGCTTCAGATGTATGACGCGGAAATCCTGGCCTTGATAACTGACGAGATTTCCTTCGTTGAGACCTCTCTGAGCTGATGTCTGCTCTGGATCTGATGCTGACTGACAATATTTGTGCGGGAAAAGTAGGAATCTGTCACTTAATTCGGAGTGCGCTTCGACTCCTGCGCAAGAGTTAGTGTCAAACCTCTGGATTTCGCTGAAGGTTCACTGACGCTAATTGTGGAACCCTACATAGGGTTCAGAAGTTCCTGTCAAAAGGCCGGAACCGGTGTCAATGGCTTTTCGAAGTTGGTGTCAGTTTCCTAAAGGGGCCAGATCAGCCAGGCAGACCAACCGCCGATCCGATGACTGGATTCGGCCATAAGTGGGTACTCGTCATCCCTCCTGAAAGATGACGGTTGATTCCACTTTCGGGGGATGGATGCGTTTGGTTCACCGCCCCCCCCTAGAATCAGCCAAATAGCTACTTAGGCCACTACCAATAAAAATGTCAACTCTTGAAATCGTTACTGCTATCAAGGACGTTGTCCTTGCTACTGCAGGCATAGTTACTGCGGTTGTAGCTGTGCTTGGTCTGAAGACTTGGAGTCGACAGTTGCGCGGGACTGCTGACTTCGAGGTCGCCAGGAAACTTGCCAAGGCGACGTACAAGCTGAGGGATGAGATTCAGATCTATCGCAGCCCTTTGATTCGTCCCAGTGAATTTCCAGACGGTCAGAGTGACGACGGATCGACGGACCGCACAAGAACACGTGCAAACGCGTACGGTCACGTTTTCTCCGCGCGCTGGGAGCCGGTCTACGCCGCTTTGCAGGAGTTCGACACCCAAACACTAGAGGTCGAAGCGCTTTGGGGAACATCAGTTCGTACGAAGACCGATGAGCTGAGAAGACTTTTGCGAGTGCTCTGGGCCGCAACTGAGGCATATATTGACAATGAACATTCAGGCGGGGAGCACTTCAAGTCAGACAGAGAGTTCGGGGTGAAGATTAAATCAGAAGTGTTTGCGTCTCCGCAGGCCCAAGACAACGAGCTATCGAAAAAATTTCAGGCGGCAGTTCAGGCCGTAGAAGTCGAGCTCAAGCCGCACCTTAAACGTGGCTAACCAGTCGCTCTAGCTGACTTGCGTCGGCTACTCTCTGCTCGAGGCTCAGTTTCAACGTTGAGCGTTTGCTTTTCCAGTTGGCGTAAGTCCGCAATGGGTCGGTTGCTGCCAGTGGCGGAATTTCTTCAAGCTCTGCTTCCAGCCTAAAGCAGACCAAATACATGGTTGCTGAAAATAGCATCTTCAGTGACGTTCAGCAGAAGTTCTGCACGTTTGCGGAACGTCATTGAAGTTGCTACCCATAGTTTTCTAAGTTATTGATTTTTATAGGCGATCTGAAATTTACGTCACAGCACTTGCTATCAATGCGTCTCTGAAGTTGCTACTTTTCCGATTTTGCGGCACTGAAGTTGCCACTTTTCTAAAAATCCCGCTTTGGTCTTTCTGCGCGCCCAAGGCGACAGTCAAATGGACTGGTTTGCAGCGGGAGCGGTCGCTCGCCGCTGGAAGCGCAGTTCACGGTCTCGGCTCCAATGCGGTCATTGAGCCACCAAGACCTGCAGAAAGGCGAACGACGCGAAGGGGCCGGGAGGACATCCTAGTTCGTGAGCTTGAGAAACGTCTCCGACGTGCTATGAAACAACGCCCGCAGTTCGCCGGCGGATTTCTATTTGGACGCTCTCGGGGGCCGGCGAGGTCGGGGTAAGTTCAAGTGTAAATCTGCATACGCTTTCGTGTTTGGTGATCGCATTTAGAATAAGTTAGTATTCACCCTGGAGTGGCGGGCACGAGGCTGTGCAAACGGCGAATCTAATGACTAACGGGGCAACCTGTTGGGACGATGTCCCTGGTCCTGAACAAGGGCGAATTACTTACTTCTCAATACTCATCCCTCCACCTTTGCCATGCCCCAATTTGACGACATCTGGTTTACCTACAAAGCCCGTATCGCCGCGGAAGTGCGTCTGCGCAACAACGACCTGCACACGCAGGTGTTGCTTATCTGGTATGCGGTCCTGAGCACAGCCGGCTCTATTGTTGCGGTCAGGCATGAGAAGTTCCTCGGTCCAGATACGGACATCTCGATGGCCGTCCTATCCGTCGGCCTACTTGCAATATCGATGCTAGTTGCGAGCCGCGATTTCAAAGGTCGGGCGCTTATGATGCGCGCCAATCATCTCGCGTTAAAGACCCTGTTCGATGAGCTGAAGGCTGGCACCGTCCCCGCAACTGAAAAGCCGCCACGATACGCGAAGCTGCTCCAAGAATGTGAAAACCACACTTCCTATGACTATCGCCATTTTCGCGTTCTCAACAGCACTGGGCTTACGTCGAGAAAGCCGTCAGTGGCGGACTACTTCCTTTTCGGACTGCATTTGTCGCTTCGTGTTGCGGGCATTGGTGTTGTGTACCTCCTTCCTCTCGGCCTCGCATTCGGATGGCAAAGATAAGTGCGGCCAGAGCGTTTCGAGACAAGTTTTCCCCTACCGGGTTAGCAAACACATACTCGAAGCGACTATCCGACAGCCGGGCGGTCGGCTTGGACCGTGTTGATGCGCGAAACTTTGTCTCGCGTCTTTCCTCTGAGATCGCCCTGATTTCGAAGAAAGCGCTGGCAGGGACTTACAAGTACACAAAGTACAAAGAGAAACTAGTTTTGAGGGGCGCGGACAAAGCTCCAAGGCAACTCGCCATTCCTACCATTCGCGACCGTGTGACGCTTCGTGCTCTTTGCGATTACCTGTTTGAGGTCTATCCAGAAGCGAGGCCTGACCTTCCGCAGGTGAAGATTGATGCGCTTAAAGCCGCAGTTGACTCGGGCATATACCCGCACTTCATACGGATCGATCTTCGCGACTTCTATCCGTCCCTTAACCATTCCATTGTGATGTCTCGCACTGGGCGGCGAGCGCGATTGCCAGCGTTTCGTAAGCTCATTACCTGCGCGCTCAGGAATCCAACTGTTGCCGAAAACGCAGCGAGCAGCGCCCAGCCCAGAACAAAGGGAGTGCCCCAGGGCCTGTCAATATCAAACGTACTGGCTGAGATCTTCATGCTGGATGTTGACGCGCGGATCCGGTCGCTCGCACCTTTTTACATCAGGTATGTGGATGACATCATCATCCTCACTGACGTTGACCCAAGTCCGCTATGCAAAGAAGTATTGGGGATTTTGCGCGCGTCCAAGCTTCAGCCACATCCCATCAATGAGCCGGGGTCAAAAAGCCATACTGGATTGACCGCTGATGGATTTAAATATCTGGGGTACTCTGTACTGCCTGATCGCATCTCGGTTAAGTCGACCAACGTGATTTCGTTCGAAAGCTCGTTAGTCGAGACGTTCGTTGAATATCGGCACCGGTTCAGAAACGCTGTGACTACGTCTGAGCGCAATGCTGCTCGTGCCCGCTTTAGGTGGAATCTAAATCTGAAGCTAACGGGATGCATCTACAAGGGACCGCGTTTTGGATGGGTCTTCTACTATTCGCAAATCAACGATCCTGCTGTGCTCTACCGGATCGACAACACAGTCCGGCAGTTGTTCGACAGATTCAAGATCCCTATGCCACCTAACCCTAAGCGAGCGCTGAAAGCATACTTTGAAGCAAAGCGAACTGACAAGACTAGTCACAGATACATTCCTAACTACGATTCGCTGACCGTTCCGGCAGTTTGAAGTGGACCCCGAATTTGGGACAGGTGTTTAAGTGGGACACTATCCAAAAAAAACGGGTTACCAATGACTGAATCAAAAAAACGCAGAGTTCATCCGCCGGAGTTCAAGGCCAAGGTGGGGCTGGAGGCGCTCGGCGGGATGAAGACCATCAATCAAATCGCCCAGGAGTATGG